>NZ_JAWOTH010000005.1:93999-282757 GCF_033338745.1 Vibrio sp. Vb1026 | reverse complement strand
AGGGTAACTGCGGATAGATAAGCCATGGATGAGAATCTTTATCAACAACAAATGTGCCCGCAGTCTAACCAAGTTTTATCGCTGCGCCAATCAGTCTTTTAGCGGTACGACCAGCATATCGACTGGTGAGCAGTTAATCAGCTGTCGAGTCGAAGATAGAATCTTGCTCCAGAAATCTTGGTGATGACCACAAACCACCAAATCGATACTGTAGTCTTGAATGGTATCGCACAGCTCATTACTCAAATCGCCACTACCGACTAAAGTATGGGCAATTGGGTATTGCGCATATTCAGCGAAGTTTGCCAATTGTGTGCGCGATGCTTCCATTGCTTGATGTTGCGCTTCTGCCATATTGATATCGATAAGCCCGGTGTAGAGTTCTGCGTAGTTCACGTCGATGTGAATAAAAGAGACTTTCGCATCCAGAGGTTTAGCCAGTGATACGGCTTTCTTAATCAACACTTTACTGTCGTCTGAAAGGTCGACTGCCACAAGTATGTGTTTGTAACTCATATTGCTATCTCCTTGTAAGGTCATAGTTTTAGATTAGCACCAACCCCAAAAAAAATTTGCTGAAGTGATCTCATATCGGTGCCGTAGGTACAAAGTCTTGTCTCAGTAATCATGTTATAGTGGCGTTATACCCAAGTGACTTTGATATGCTGAAATAAGCGTAGTGTTACTGACTAGAGTTGAAGTGAAACTTCGCCGTGTCTGCCAGACCAAGCTATTCTCGCAGCGTCATTTATTTCGAGGTTACTTGGGTATATTGCATGCACAATAATAGGAGTTAACATGCTGTCTCAAACTATGGTCGAACAATTGAATGAGCAAATTAACCTAGAATTTTTCTCATCCAATCTATACTTACAAATGAGTGCTTGGTGTGAAGACAAAGGTTTTGAAGGTGCGGCTGAATTTT
Organism: Vibrio sp. Vb1026; assembly: GCF_033338745.1. Lineage (NCBI taxonomy): Bacteria > Pseudomonadati > Pseudomonadota > Gammaproteobacteria > Vibrionales > Vibrionaceae > Vibrio > Vibrio sp. Vb1026. Next base: position 281,832 of record NZ_JAWOTH010000005.1, on the reverse strand, counting down.
TACGCGCTCACGCCGTAGAAGAAATGGAGCACATGCAACGCCTATTCACTTACGTGAGTGAAACTGGCTCAATGCCAATCTTAGGCGCTATTGATGCGCCAAAGCATGACTTTGCGAGCCTAGGTGACGTTTTCCGCGAGACATTTGAACATGAGCAAATGATCACGGAAAAAATCAACAAACTGGCGCACGTTGCATTTACTAGCCAAGACTACTCAACGTTTAACTTCCTACAGTGGTACGTGTCAGAACAGCACGAAGAAGAGAAGTTGTTTAAAGGGATTTTAGATAAGATCGAACTGGTAGGTGAAGACGGTAAAGCGTTGTTCTTCATTGACAAAGATCTAGCACAAATGGCGAAAGAAGGTTCATCTTCAATCATGGATGCTCCAGCTGCGTAAACGCGTTTTGGGACGTTGTAAGTAGCGGGTAAAGACGAAGTGTTGATCGTCTTTTTCTCTTGAGCATTGTTGAAGATGTAGGGAGGAAAAGATGATCAGTGGAGACACAATCTTATTTGCGCTAATGGTGGTAACTGGAGTTAATATGGTCCGGTATCTCACCGCTCTTCGTTCTCTAATTTATATCATGCGTGAAGCGCATCCGCTGTTATATCAGCAAGTTGATGGTAATGGTTTTTTTACTACTCATGGAAATGTCACCAAGCAGGTGAGGTTGTATCACTACATTAAAAGTAAAGAATATCATCATCACCACGATGAAATTTTTACTGGTAAGTGTGAAAGAGTGCGTGAATTGTTTGTTCTATCGACCGCGTTGCTCGGCGTGACGCTACTTGCGGCCTTCATTCTCTAAGAGTCAATAATCCAGAAGTTGTTCTGTCTGAGATTTTGCGGACATACAGAGCGCTTAGAGTTTAAGCGCTTTTCCCTTTCGGTATTTGTCGGTAGAATGTCGCGCCTAGAAAGCAAGGATGTGCAATGTGCACATCCTTTTTTATTTTGATTCGATACCAATCAGTCTAAGAGCTACCGATGAGTAAGAAATTTGATGTTGTTGTAATTGGCGCAGGCGCAGCAGGTTTAATGTGTGCTGCAGAAGCAGGCAAGCGAGGCCGCCGTGTTTTGGTGCTCGATCATGCTAAAAAGCCAGGACGTAAAATCCTTATCTCGGGCGGTGGTCGTTGTAACTTCACTAACTACGACGTTTCAGCTAATCACTATTTGTGTCAAAACCCGCACTTTGTTAAGTCGGCGCTCTCCCAATACACTAACTGGGATTTCATCTCGATGGTGTGTAAACATGGCATTGAGTTCGAAGAGCGTGATCACGGCCAGTTGTTTTGTGTCGATGCATTTACGGCCAAAGATATCGTGAAGATGTTGTTAGCTGAGTGTGACATGCCGAACATCGAGCAGCGTTACCAATGCGATGTTCATTCGATTGAAAAAATTGATGAAGGCTTTCGTTTGCATGCTGGTACTGAGATTGTCGAATGTGAGTCTTTAGTTATCGCAACAGGTGGCTTGTCGATGCCAAAACTGGGAGCGACACCATTTGGTTATAAAGTCGCGGAACAATTTGGTCTTCGAGTTATTCCAACCACGGCAGGGCTTGTACCATTTACTCTGCATAAAGAAGACAAAGAAGACTTTGCTGAGTTATCCGGTATCGCGGTACCTGCGGAAATTACGGCTGAAGATGGCACCATGTTCAAAGAAGCCCTGTTGTTCACACATCGTGGGTTATCTGGTCCAGCAGTGTTACAGATTTCTTCATTCTGGCGGGCCGGACAAAAGGTGTTGATCAATCTTGTGCCAAACGATGATGTTGCTGAGTTATTAGAACGCAGTCGTGAGAAGCATCCAAATCAGTCACTCAAGAATACGCTTGCCAAAGTGCTGCCTAAGCGTCTGGTTGAAGTCTTAATTGAACGTAAAGAGCTAGTCGATAAACCGCTAAAACAGTTCAATCAAAAGGAGCTTGCGGCGATTGTGGAGCGCCTAGAGCATTGGGATATCGCCCCGAATGGCACTGAAGGCTACCGAACTGCGGAAGTGACACTCGGCGGTGTCGATACTGATCACTTATCCTCGAAAACCATGGAATGCAAAGACATTAAAGGGCTTTATTTTATTGGTGAGGTGATGGATGTGACTGGTTGGCTAGGGGGCTACAATTTTCAGTGGTGCTGGTCGAGCGGCTTTGTTGCGGGGCAGTGGGTTTAATCAAACACCAAACGCAGCCTAACTGCATAAAAGATAAGATACAAAAAGAGCACTGAATAAAAGTCAGTGCTCTTTTTGTATTCCCATAGCGAGTTACTCGTCTTGATACTTTTCGAGTTTGTTATAGAGCGTTTTCACGCTAATGCCTAACTCCTGCGCTGATTCCGTTTTATTGCCTTGATTCTCTTCAAGGGTATTGAGAATGGCGGCTTTTTCTAGCTCTTCTAGCGAAACGCCCGCCGGAACAAGGTCTTCGATGCTGGTGCCTGTTTCCAATGGTGGTGTGTCGAAGATAAGGTGTTCATCTCGGATGGTGTCATCAGCCAAAATAAATGCACGCTCGATCGTGTGTTTGAGCTCACGGACATTACCTGGCCAGTCGTGTGCAGCGATTTTTTGGATCGCAGAGTCAAGAATCGTTTTGGTTTTTGCCTCATTGGCGTTGCGGTGCGCGATAAAGTGCTTGGCCAGACCGACGATATCACCGCCTCGTTCTCGCAGTGGCGGTATCGTTAATGGGAAATGCGATAAGCGGAAAAACAGATCTTCACGCAGGAACTGCTCCTCAATGGCGATTTTAGGATCACGGTTTGTAGCAGCAATGATGCGAGTATTAGCGATATGAACCGTATTACTGCCAACTGGGCGATACTCTCCGGTTTCTAGCACCCGTAATAGCTTCACTTGATGCTCGATAGGCATCTCGGTGATTTCATCTAAAAATAGGGTGCCGCCCTCTGCCTGCTTAAATACACCTTGGTGAGTTTTATTTGCTCCGGTAAAAGCGCCTTTCTCATGGCCAAACAGTTCACTATCAACCAATTCAGGGCTAATGGCACCACAGTTAATCGCTATAAAGGGCTGTTGTTTACGCTCACTCGCTAAGTGGATGGTCTGCGCCACCAGTTCTTTGCCTGATCCACTTTCACCGACAATAAGGACGTTGGCTTCTGTTTTAGCAACGCGCCTGATCATACGATAGAGCTGATGCATCGGAGAGGAAGAGCCGACCAAAAGACCAAATTGGTCAAGATCGCTGGTGGACACTTTACGCCCTTGATCTTGTTTGTGTTGATAGTACTGGCTGACTTCGCTCAGGGTGTCCGTCAGAATGGCAATATCAACGGGCTTTCTGTAGTGAAAAATAGCACCCAAGTTCATCAGCTTATCCAAGTTCTCGTTTGGAGCGCCTGAGCTAATGATGATCAAGTCCATATCGTAGATGTCTTCGATATTAGAAAGACGTTGATAATCTGCACTAGTAAAGTGGGCGACTTCAACAATCGCAACTTCCGGTTTGAGTTGTAGGAAATCTTCAATCCATTGGTCTGCGGCATCGATGTCATGCAGACGAAATTTGTTCAGTTCCTGGCAAGAAGCGATGGCATTTTTAAGTGATGGATCTTGTATTCTTAGAAACAGGCTTGGCATCGACATAGAAATGTCCTCTTTACTATGACAGAAACAATGTACGTGGATTATTCTCACTTCACAAGACAAAATATTGTCAGCATAGATTTAAGGATTTGTTCGGTATTTTTATGTTGTTAGCCCCTTTTTGATATATATCGGTGAGAGCCATCAGTAGATATTTCCTTTTGTTCAGATTTTTATTTTTTAAATAATAATTTTGCTATTAATTGATTCTGGAGAAATAGCCTTTCTGTTTTATCAGGTTATTTAGGCACAAGTGACGGAGGCTTTATCACCGATTAAAAATTACATTTTTTACGTGTAAATAATTCATGCTTATACTTTATTGCTCATCTCATTTTTACCTCTTTCCTTTATTAGTCAATTAAAAACAATGAGTTATAAAGTTGGCACATGGTTTGCTCCTAGGGAAGTGCAACGTCAATAAAGGAGAATTACCATGAATAACATCGCAGCTAAAATTGTACTTACGTCAGTTCTTGCTACTTCATCTACAGCAGTCTTAGCGAGTGATAAATGGGAAAAAGAATCCATGGACGCTTGGCTAGATGGTAAAGCTGAAACCACACTACTGCTAAACAGCAATCTCAACTCTTTTGATATCAATACCGATGTAGAGAATCAGGTCGTTACCCTTTCTGGTTCGGTAAACAATGATCTTGAAAAATCACTTGCCGAAGAGCTTGTTACTGGTCTTGATGGTGTGAAAAAAGTAAACAACGAATTGTCAGTAGTGAATGAAGGCAAGAAAGAAACTGATTCAGAAGCTTTAGCTACACTGACCGATTCTAAAATCACGACTATAGTTAAAACGCGCCTACTAATGGATACCAATGTGAGTGGTACGGATATTGATGTAACGACAGAACGCAAAACGGTAACGTTGGCAGGTAAAGTTAATTCAGATGCGGAGCATGATCTTGCAATTTCAATTGCAAATAACACCAATGACGTAAATAAGGTGATTGATAAGCTAGAAGTGGTTCAATAATAGCGAGCCGAGTGATTTAACCCACTTTTATTAGGAGGTAACACTATGGTTCGTTGGATGTTTATTTTTCTGGCACTGGCACTAATTTCTGCACTATTAGGCTTTACCGGTATTGCAGGAGCTGCTGCCTCTATCGCGCAAGTGATATTTTACCTATTCCTATTGTCATTAATTGTATCAATAGTGATTGTTCTGCTGGGAAGAAAAAACGTAAATAGATAGGAGATTCCATGCGACTTACGTCATTTGTTTACCGTATCGCCGCAGTATTCGGTTTGGTGTTTGCGTTGGCAGCTTGTAGTGAAGAAGGGCCAATGGAACAGGCCGGCAAAAAGATAGATGAAGCCGCCGAAGAAACCCAAAATGCGATTGAAGATGAATGTGAAAACATTAAAGAAAATCTAAACGCTGAAGACCAAGACTGTTAGCCGAATCAGGTTAGGTTTTTTACGCATAGCTATGTAAGAGAGGGGCGGTCAATAACCGCCCTTCCTTTTGTCCCAATTGTTTACAATCAGATAAGGAGTCAAAGATGAAAAACATATTTGATGTACTGAAAGAGAGTCATGAAAAGCAACGCCTTTTACTCGATGCTCTGATGGAAACGTCTGGAGATTCCCCCGCTCGTGAAGAGTTTTATCACAACCTTAAAGAGGAACTCGAACAGCACGCAGCGGCAGAAGAGCGGTTTTTCTACGCGCCTTTAATAGATAGTGATAAGACCATTGATCTCACTCGCCATGGCATCGCAGAGCATCATGAAATTGATAAAGTGATTGCACAGCTTGATGCAACCGATATGAGCTCGCCAGCGTGGCTCAACCTAATGAAAACCTTGCGTCACAAAGTGTTGCACCATCTTGAGGAAGAAGAGCAGCGTTTCTTCCAGTTAGCCGGTAAGGTAATGACCGATAAGCAGAAAATGAAACTAGCGGATGGTTATGTTGAAGAGATGGTAAGCTAGGTAGAGTGTTGGACCTTTTCGTGCCATTTCGGCACGGGAAGGCACTCAATCAAGGCGTTTACTAAAGTTCATGTATCCAAGCTCAATCCCCCGCGTATTCTAACTTCCACTAAAAAGTGCACTCGCTGAAGGCAAGGAGAGCGAATGTTTATCATCAAATATTATATTCTTGGCGCTCTGATCAGTTTATTGGCCGCTATCTATACGCCTCAAATTATCGTTAGTTTGCTGTTCTTATGGATATCGCTTTCTTTAGCGTTGGTCAGCGTAGCCTACGTATTCGACATTCCCTCTATTTTTAGAAAAAACCAAGATGGCAAGATTGTCAGGTGGATTCGCTGGGCATTCATCCCATTTCTATTGGGGGCTAGAGCGTATAACGCCTGGGAAAGACGGCGTGATACAGTGCCTCCAATCCAAAAAGTCAGCGACAATTTATACCTATCTCGCCGTTTGTTTCAGAGTGACTTAGATTTTCTCGAATCCAATGAAATCTCTTGTATTGTCGATGTCACCGCAGAATTTGCAGGCCTTGAAAGTGCGATGACCGACAAGCAGTTTCATTACCTTTCGATTCCGGTACTCGACCACAAAGCCCCAACGCTAGAGCGCCTTCGCCATGCGATTAACTGGATTGATACTCAAATCTCGTGCTCGCGGGCCGTGGTTGTGCATTGTGCGTTAGGGCGTGGTCGTTCAGTGTTTGTTGTGGCGGCGTATTTACTGAGCAAAGACCCGTCACTGACGGTTGAATCCGTGATGAAAAAAATCAATGACGTACGTAGTACCGCGAGATTGAATAAATTACAGATTAGGACGTTACGAGCGATCAGTGAAAAAGGCGTACTGGGGCTGGATCAATCCACTTGGATGGTGGTTAACCCTGTTGCAGGTGGCGGCAAATGGGAGGAAAACGAACAGCACTTGATTCGTGAGCTAACCAAAAAATATCGCTTGAGTATTCATCAAACCACCACAAACCTCAGCGCCGAGCAGCTAACACAACAGGCAAAAGAAAGTGGAGCTAAGCAAATCATCGTAGCTGGTGGCGATGGCACAGTAACAGAGGTGGCTAGCCAATTGGTGGATACCGACCTAAAACTCGGTATTGTTCCGCTCGGAACTGCCAATGCGTTATGTCATGTGCTCTATGGCGTTGGCGCCAAATTCTCACCGGTCGAAAAAGCGTGTGAAGCGTTGCTTGGCGGACACTGCCAACGTATTGATACTGCGGAATGTAATCAGCGGCTTATTTTGTTGGTCTTAGGCATTGGGCTAGAACAGAAAATGATCGAGCACGCTCAGCGAGAAGAGAAAAATGTTTTTGGACAACTCGCTTACCTCGCCGGCTTTTTTAATGCTGTAGTGGCGGAAGAAACGCAAGCTTTAACCGTATCGTTAGACGCTCCAACTGAAGATGGAAACCACGACAAGAATACACAAACGCTTGAAATCCATAGTTTTGTCGTTGCGAATATCGCTCCATTTAGTACGTTGCTTGCCCAAGGTGGTGATGCGCCGCAGCCTGATGATGGCAAGCTGCATATTACATATTTAGATAACACCGAGTCTTTAGGCGGACGTCTTATCGCCTTGTCGGATCTGACATTAACGAGCGTAGGCGCACAGGAAGAATCGACACATTTTCAATACGCGACGGCTCAGAGTGTCACTATTTCTGCGAATAAGCCGATTGAGTATGTGATTGATGGTGAACTGTATTCTGATGAGCAACTGGCAATCAAGCTGCGTCCAAAGTCATTGAACGTATTTGTTCCAAGCCAGAGACGTAAATCAGCTTCGCTTTAACACTGTAATCCGCGGATAACGCGCCATTTGCTTCGTATTCTACATGGCGCTTTTTCTGTGTTGTTTGATGATTTGGTGTGCGTCGTAAAAAGGCTATCAAGGTCGCTGCGTAGTAGATGCAGCGGCTTTTTTTCTATCTGCACCTTTTACTAGGTTGATTGGGGATGTGGTTTAAACAAAGTGAAGAAAGAAGGGCGAGTATAATTACTCACCCTGAGGTAAGTGCTTTTCAATTTCATCGTTTTCAACTTGTAAAGCAGCTAACCAATAAGAAACAAGTGCGGTTAAGTTGGTGTCGTCAATGGCTCTAAGCAGGGCTTTTAAATCATCTAACAGTAATTTATTCATAAAATGCATTTCTTTGTAATTACCTAGCTCGGCAACGCCGTATTCGGTGGCATTTTCTGCAATGAATTGTTCACCGTCTTGATCGAAGAACAGCTTCGCCATCTTTTTGATCATCACTTTTTCTATTTTCACGAATCGATATGCCGCTCTTGCGAGTGTCATATGTGATTGCGGGTTAACGAGAGGCAAACACGTTTGGCGATGGTGTGTCATTTTTACGAGTAGCTCCCTTACTCGATTGTTATCCAATGTCATAGTGACCTCTTTATTTATGACTATTGTCGTGGGACATTTCTCGTGATGGTTATGCTAATGCGCCTGTGGGCTTGTCAGAAATGGCCAAAGCAAGTTGGCCATTTCTTTGCTCAATACCGAGCTTTGTTGCAAAGGCGACCACCAGGTTTTAGCTAATAAGGCTGATGCTGCTGAGTTTTTCTTTGCAGCTTTTTATATCGCTACGAACTTTCAGCAGAACCGAGTTATCCGCCTGCTCTGGGTGGGAAGTAATCAAATTCTCAATCTCTTTGAGTACCTTGCTTTCGACACCTTCAAGCTGTTCTAAATACATTGACTCTTTGTCAGAGGACACTTCCTTCATCACGTCGCTGTAAACCTCACGCGCCTTGATGGTGTAGGAAACCGGAGTGTCGTCGGCAGATTCTTCATTGTTACTTGCTAGAGAGTAGGGAGTGAGCTCAATGACTGCACGCTCACGTACTCTGAGCAGTTCTACCAACACATTATTCAAAGAAGTGTTGTCGATGTTCTCGATGGCCTTGTTGTAAATTTCATTTCCGCTTTCGATAAGCTCAATGATTGAGGCGATGTTTTCATTTTTCATATGCCACTCCTTATTTACTGGTGATAGGGGTGTTTGAGCGTATGGAATACAAACACGATGTTTCGTCTTCAGTTGCAGGTTGTATGCCAATGAACTTTAAGTCTTATTAATCAGTGGCTTAATATCTTGTTTTGCAATAACTTGCTAACAGTCGGTAAGGCGCTAAGAAAAAATTACAAGAATGGTGGGGAAAGCCTGGAAAGAATTACACGTACAGATACGGCTTTTTATCGAAACAAAAATAAAACCAATAAAAAACAATACCTTAAAATTCTGGCATGGATATGGCTTTGTAGGGAGTAAGTGAGGTCAAACATTGTTTCACTTGATTCACTACTCAACTCATTAATGGAGGCTAGTTATGGCTACTACAAAAGAAAGCACAGTAAAACCTCAAGAGCAGTTAGAAGAAGCATATCACTTAGCGGAGCAAGCCACGACGGAAGCTGTTGGCGCGATGAAAGACCAAGCCAAAGAGAAGCTGGATGTCGGTGCACAGCAAGTTCAGCAGGCGACCAAGTCGGCAGAAAATGTAATCAAGGAGCGCCCATTGCTGAGCATAGGCTGTGCCTTCCTTGCTGGTTGGGCGGTTTCGAAGCTGATCAAATAATAGTGGTCACCAAGGATTAAGCCACACAACAGAAAGGCGAGGCTTCACATGAATAACTCAGGGCAAGTTACCAATCAGCAATCAGGCTCGGCGGCTTCAGACAGCGGCCGAGCCCCTGATGGGGCAGAAGAACAGGATATCCAACAAACCATTAATGGTTTGAGCAGCATTCTTGCGCAATTGGACCAACTGACGAAATCGCTAAAAGTATGGTCAGGTTCAACGTTGGATTTGTTCCTCTTGGAGATGAAAGTTAACGTGTCCGCAGTGCGTCAGATTTTGCTGTGTACCGTTGTTTTTACTCTATTGTCGGTATTGTTCGTATTCAGTTTGTGCCTTGCCTCTGGGGTGGTGGCTTATCAGTTAACTGCCAACGTGTATGTTGCCGTGGGTGTATTTATCACATCATTAGGCTTGGCATTATTTGCTTTAGCCTGGTGGCAGAAGCGTTTAGTTGGATTTCTTGGATTCAAAAATACGACAGAACAATTACAGGAGGGGTGGGATGCGCTCGCTACAAAAGCTCAATCGAGCCATGCGGATCAAGCGGATGGAAGGTAAAGCGTCTCTAGAGCAATGCTGTTTGTCGATGGAAATGTTCACGTTTACCACCAAGAAGTTTGTGAGAGAAAACCCTTGGACGACATTAGGCATTAGTGCTGTCGTTGCCGTTACCGCTGCAAAAGCAGGTCGATTGTCTCGACTGACTTCTTCTATTTCGTCAATGGGGCTATTGGTTAGCAGCGTGTCTGATATTACCGATTCGCTCACAAAGCCGGTCGCGGCAGCTTCTCTGGATGAGTCAGATGCGGAGCAAAATGGAAATGCAGCAACACAAGTAAGCAACGCTGCGACGACAGAGGGCGAACCACTCTAATAGCGGATTTCACCGCAAAATTTTCTTACCGATTCTGAGCTTATTATGACAGCGAAATTGAACATTCCTGCCAACACTGCGATTGGTGCAACGCTTCTCGTCCTGTTACTCGTCCCAGGGCTGTATTTTGCCAAGCCAATATTGTTACCTATTGTGCTTAGCACCTTTATTTCTCTGCTGTGCAGTCCTTTCATTAATTATCTTGAAGACAAAGGTTTACCACGTGCTATTACCGTCGTGTTGACGCTGTCATTCCTCGTTGGCGCCTCAATTATTGGTCTTGCCGCCATGTCGGAGCCCGCCAAGCAATGGTGGTCTGAGCTGCCCAGTATCGTGAAAAATGTGTCGCAAGAAGTAAGCGAAGTTACTAAAGCTTCGGCTGATCACCTTAATACTCCATTGAATATCGCCAACGATATGAGTATGGATGAGGTCGGGAACAACACCGTATTTTCTTTGGTAAAAACGCTCGCGACCACTACGCCGACGATTTTGACACAAGCGATGATCGTGCTGTTTATGGTTTACTTTATGCTCAATCATGGACGAAGCTTATTTCGAAAGTCAGTGTCTTACTTACATGGGTTCGCCAAACAGCGCCAAGCGATTGAGTTGGTCAAAGCGCTACAGAAAGACCTATCTCGATACATTGGCACCATCACTTTAGTGAATGCTGGGCTGGGGTTGAGTGTCGGGGCCGTGTTTTTTGTTCTAGGCCTTGAAGATCCATTTCTATGGGGCGCATTTGCAGGCGTGATGAATTTTGCGCCGTACCTCGGCCCTGTCATATCCATGGTGAGCTTTGGCTTTGTTGCTTATCTTCAGTTGGAGTCGGTCAGTTTTATGCTGACGGTGGTGTCTATCTATTTACTGCTCAATTTGATTGAAAGTCAGTTTGTTACACCAACACTATTGGGGAAAAGGTTTAACTTAAACCCGTTAGTGATTTTTGTTTGGCTTGTTTTTTGGGGCTGGCTTTGGGGCGGAATGGGACTATTGATCGGTGTGCCGTTGCTGGTTTGTATCAATATTTTGGTTGATCGTCTAGAGCTATGCCAATCAACCCAAAATCAAGCAAAACAAATCACCTCCGCGGACGTGGCACCGCGAGAGTGACTTGAGGAGCAAGCTGGTTCAACGAAACAGTTTTTCAGCGCTCACTGGCTGACTAAATAAATATCCCTGACCATAAATACAGCCTTTTTCGAATAAATAATCGGCTTGTTCCCGAGTTTCTATCCCTTCCGCGACGACTTTCAACGACAGCGTTTTTCCCATGGCAATAATGGCATTCACAATCGCGTTGCTGTCGCTATTACTTGGGACATCACTGACAAATGAGCGGTCAATTTTCAGTTTGTTGATTGGCAAACCTTTCAAGTAAGACAAAGACGAATAGCCAGTTCCAAAGTCATCCAGAGAAATCTCAATACCCAGCTCTCGTAATTGATTTAACGATGCAATGGCTTGTTGAGGGTCGATCAGTAAAAAGCTCTCTGTGATCTCCAAATCTAACCGTTGGGCAGGGTATCCGGTGTTATCGAGGATAGTACTTAATCGCTGAATGAAATTTGACTGCTGAAGCTGCAACGCAGAAACATTGACGGCGATTTTGCCAAACTCGACGCCTTGGTCCAGCCAAGCATTACCTTGCAAACAAGCTTGTTGTAACACCCACTCACCAATACTTTGAATCAGCCCTGTTTTTTCTGCAATTGGAATAAAGTCTGCTGGTGGTACAAGGCCAAACTCTGGATGCTGCCAGCGTAATAAAGCTTCCACGCCGACAATCGAATTTTGTTCCAAGTTGTATTGCGGTTGGAATTCTAACCGGAGTTGTTGTTTTTCTATTGCTTGATGCAAAGCGGATTGAATGCGTACATGGGATACGGATTTATCGGTCAAATCCGGTGAGTAAAACGCGTAGCCGTTGCGTCCATTTTTCTTCGCTAAGTACATCGCGGTGTCTGCGTTTTTCAGTAAGGTTTCACTGTCTTGACCGTCTCTTGGGTACAAGGCAATACCAATACTGGTCGAGACACGAAGTGAGTCGTGGTTTGCCAAGTCGAATGGTTGCTGGAATACGCTTAGAATATCGCCGACGGTTTCCAGTAAGGCAACATCACTATGGATGTCTGGCAAAATAATCACAAATTCATCGCCGCCAATGCGAGCCACATGCGCATTGAGGTGAAGAACATCTTGCAGACGAATCGCTAACTTAGACAGCAGTTGGTCACCACAGAAGTGGCCCATGCTATCGTTGATGTGTTTGAAATGGTCGATATCTAAGAATAGGGTGGCAAACGTCTGCTGGTTTTTGTGTCCGGTTTCGATGTGTTGTTCGAGTAAGCTGAGTAAATGGGTGCGATTAGGTAGATTGGTTAATGGATCGTAAAAAGCCATGCGCTGCAGCTTTTCTTCGTGTGCCTTACGCACAGAGATATCTTCAAACACACAAATGTAGTTAATAAGGTGGTTTTTATCGTCCATTACGGCGCTAATGGTCGCTAATTGCGGATAAATGCTGCCATCTTTCTTTCTGTTGATGAATTCGCCTTTCCATTGGCCTTTGTTTTCGAGTTGATGCCACAACTGTTGATAGAAACCTTGATCATGATGACCTGAGCGCAGAATTCGTGGGTTTTTTCCTATCACCTCTTCAGAGCGGTAACCTGTAATTTGGGTAAAAGCCGTGTTTACATCAATGATGTTGGCATTGCGGTCTGTAATGACCATGCCTTCTTGCGAATTGTTGAAAATTTGGGACGCTAAGGAGAGCTGCGTTTCTACCATTTTTCGGCGGGTGATGTTACGTGTCATCCCCAGAATGCCGATTAAGTTTCCCGCATGATCACGGACAGGAGACTTAATGGTTTCTAGCCAAGTGGGGTTATTGTTTTCATCAATTTGACGGCATTCTTCAACAATATTTTGCGTGCCAGTGGCTACCACCAATTTATCGGCATCAATGAATTTTTCCGCACGTTCATGGCTAAACAGGGCAAAATCGTCTTTTCCAATGATTTCACTGTTGGTTTTTTGCCACGCGTTTTCTACGCTTCGGTTGGTCATCGAATAAAGGCCATCCATGCCTTTTATCCATACGTGGTCTTCAAGGCAGTCGATAAACTCTTGTAGTGTTGGTGTTGGCTTTATTTCGGCGCTTTGATGTCGCGTTTGTTCTTGCTGACAGTGCAAGTTGATATCAAAGCTGATCCGCCCCGCGATTGCGCTTAGCCATGCCGAAACAACCGTTGATTGATCATTAGGGTGAGTCAGTGTCAGTACGGCAAGCAATTCGCCATTAGGTAGCCAAATCGGTCCAATGCTCAAGGTTTGCTCTTTAAAGGGGGTATGGCTAACTGTAAAATCTGTCGGCGTAAAGTGATCGACAACTTGCGTTATCACATCGACGATAGCACGATGATTTTGGGTTGAGGTGGACACCTCAGTCGATAGCCACTGCTGAGTATCGCTCAGAGTATAAAGCTGTCCCTGAGCTTGAGTTACATTACAGCATTGTCGCAGAACGTGTTGCCAGTCTGCCATCAAAGGCGAAGGAATAGCGAAGCGAAACATAATTAATAACGAGTCCTAAATCGCCCAAAGGTAATTATATTAGAATCTAGCGTAAGCTATTGGGCTTTGTGAGTATCGTATCCAACGCGTAGCTAAATCCTAGCAGCGTAAAGTGCTTTCTATCATTAAAATGTTATCTATATCTCTTTTTTATCCAACTTATTGCATCGTTTTTTAGGGCTTTTGATAGGTGATTAAGAAGCGTTTACCGCTTTGGTTTTCTTGCCCCATGAGACTTGCTGAATGACTAAGCCACTGATGATCAATACCAGGCCAATCAAGGTTGAAGGGTGAATTTCTTCGCCGATGATGGTAGCTAACAACATGAGTGAGATAAATGGAGAAGCAAAGATCAGATTACTGATACGCGCGGTGTTTTGCGTTGATTTGAGTGCGCTCAGCCACAAAACGAAAGTGATCCCCATTTCAAACAGTCCGACATACGTCACCGCTGCCCAGCCTTTAGCTGAGATTGCCTGCCAGTCAGCACCTTCATAAAGACTTAAACCAATGGCGAATGGAATAGCGACCAAAAAGCCGAGCAGAACGCCAACCACAGGGTCGGCCTTATTTTTGGTATTTAAAATCCAGTAACCGGCCCACAGCAGCGTTGATAGCAGCGCAAGACCAACACCCAACGGGCTCTCAAATTCCATGCCTAAAAGATTGCCTTGTGTGGCAATCACTATCACGCCGACATAACTAAAACCGCAAGCCAGCCAGTCCTTACCACGGATCTTTTGTCCTAAGAAAACAGCGGCCATTAGCGTTAAGGTGATGGCCCAGCTGTAGTTGATCGCTTGAGCCTGAGATGCGGGCAGCAAGTCATATGCTTTGAACAGAATAACGTAATACGCCAAAGGGTTAATCAACCCAAGCAGTAGGTAATACCAAGGGTTTGAGAAAAATGTAGCACTTAACTGGCCCAATTTACCTTGCACACCACAGATTACTGTTAGCGCAATCGCAGAGACGATGCTGGCAATGCATAGCATTTGAATAGGCGTAAATTCTGCCAACGTGAGTTTAAATGCGGTTGCAACGGTAGACCAAAGTAATACTGCTGAGAGCCCAAATCCTAGGGCGCGACGCTCGTTCATGATGCCTCTGCGTGATGATGTGCCGCTCGGTTTGGATAATTTGAGCGGAAGAAAGAATATTATAGGAAGGCCTAGTGTATGCGAGGATTTTTCATCCAACAAACTGGACATTTATCCAGTATCTAAATACCATTGTTATAGATACAAAACACAGGCTAACTCGCTATTATGCAATGGATTCTTGAGTACCAATCTCTCATTCTCTCTTCTCTTTGTGCTGCCACGCTTAGTGGTGTCGCTGCCGGTTGGTGGGTGAAACAGCGTTTTATCACCCAAACTCAGCTTCTCGAGCAACAACTTGTTTCAGAAAAACAGCTTCATCAACAGCAACTTGAACAGGTCAAGCAAAGCCTTGCCGATGCTCAGCAAGAGTTGGATGAATTAGATGATGAGCGCGATAAAGCCGCGTTTGAAGTACGCCAAACACATGGAAAGCTGATGGCAGCAATGGAAAAACTGCGTTACTTCGAGGCTGTAAAGCAAGAGCGCCAGCAATACTTTGATGAGCTTGGCCAAATGCGTGAACACAAATCACGTCTAGAAACGCAGCTGCGTGAACAGCAAGCTCGCCATGAGCAAATTAACCAAGCTAATGCCGAAAAACTGCAAATTTTAGAACAAGCAGAAGCACGCTTGAAACAACAATTTGAGCACTTGGCCAATCAACTGTTTGAAGAAAAAACCGCGAAGGTCGATTTGCAAAACCGTCAGAGTTTAGAAGGCTTGTTGTCACCGCTTAGAGAACAGTTAGAAGGGTTCAAAAAGCACGTTAATGACAGCTTTAGCCAAGAAGCTAAAGAGCGCCATACCCTAGTGCATGAGCTGAAAAACCTGCAACGTTTGAACGAGCAAATGACGCGCGAAGCGGTTAATTTGACCCAAGCGTTGAAAGGGGACAACAAACAACAAGGTAACTGGGGCGAAGTGGTGCTCGCTAGGGTACTTGCCGAATCTGGCTTGCGTGAAGGGCACGAATATCAGACTCAGGTGAACTTACAAAATGAAGCAGGCAAGCGTTACCAACCTGATGTCATTGTTCATCTCCCACAAAACAAACAAGTGGTTGTGGATTCTAAAATGGCGCTGGTTGCCTATGAGCGCTACTTCAACGCCGAAACTGATGCTGAGCGCGATCAGGCTTTGAATGCGCACTTAGCTGCTCTACGTGCACATATCAAAGGGTTAAGCATGAAGGACTACCACAAACTCAAAGGTATTCAGAGTTTGGACTATGTTCTGATGTTTATCCCGGTTGAGCCGGCGTTCCAAGTCGCGATTCAAGCCGATCCGAGCTTGATTAAAGACGCGATGGAGCAAAACATCATTTTGGTGAGCCCAACAACGTTGCTGGTGGCATTGCGCACCATTGATAATCTATGGCGCAATGAACGCCAAAATGAAAACGCCAAAATGATTGCGCAGCGTGCGACAAAACTCTACGACAAATTACGATTGTTTGTAGACGACATGGAGGGGCTCGGCGGTGCGCTGGATAAGGCGAATCAAAGCTATCAAGGTGCGATGAACAAGCTTGCCACAGGGCGCGGAAATGTGATTCGCCAAGCCGAAAGCTTTAAACACTTGGGAGTTGAAATTAAACGACCGATTTCTTCCGACCTCGCGCAGTTAGCGCAGAGTGATGCATTTTCAGAAAATGACCCGTTAGTAGAAAGACATCCGGCTGAGGATAAAGTAAACTAATCGCCCGCAGTGCAGTGGGCGATTTTATTTGTCAACAAACGCCCCGTAGAGGAAAGCGCTGCCTAAGAGGAATTAGAATGACGGACACAAGTTTGCAATCCAATACAGCGTTAGAGAATGAAACCACTCACTTTGGTTTCTCTACAGTGGCAAAAGACGAAAAAGTGACTAAGGTTGCCGAAGTATTCCACTCCGTGGCAACAAAATACGACATCATGAATGACCTGATGTCAGGTGGTATTCACCGCCTTTGGAAGCGCTTCACTATCGATTGTAGTGGCGCTCGCCCTGGCCAACGTATTCTTGACCTAGGTGGTGGTACGGGGGATTTGACGGCGAAATTCTCGCGCATTGTTGGCGATGAAGGCCATGTCATCCTTGCCGATATCAATAACTCAATGCTTAACGTTGGTCGCGATAAACTGCGTGATAACGGTATTGTGGGTAACGTGCATTACGTTCAAGCCAACGCAGAAGAACTGCCGTTCCCAGATGATTATTTTGATGTCATCACCATCAGTTTTTGTTTGCGTAATGTGACTGACAAAGACAAAGCGCTTCGTTCAATGTTCCGCGTACTGAAGCCAGGCGGCCGCCTATTGGTGTTGGAATTTTCAAAACCAGTGCTAGAGCCGTTATCTAAAGTATACGATGCATATTCATTCCACTTGTTGCCGAGAATCGGTGAGCTAGTTGCGAATGACTCAGAGAGTTACCGCTACCTAGCGGAGTCAATCCGTATGCATCCAGACCAAGAAACGCTGGAAGGCATGATGCAAGACGCAGGTTTTGAAAACACCAAATACTACAACTTAACTGGTGGTATTGTGGCTTTGCATCGCGGTTATAAATTCTAAGGGTTAACGGCATGCCATTTGAACCACTTATCACCGCTGTGATTGAAACGTCACTGAATACACTGATCAAAGACGACCCTGCATTGGGCCGTCGTTTAGCGCGTCTAAAAGGTCAAGTTATTCAAGTTCACCTGAAAGAGATCAATAAAACACTGACATTCGTTTTTAGTCAGCAAATTGATGTGCTTGGTCATTACGAAGGGCAGCCTAACTGCTATCTATCGCTCAACTTGAGTGTGTTACCAGAGCTGCGCGATCAGGCCAACATCACTCGTCTTATTAAACAAGATAAACTTGAACTCGAAGGCGATATTCAATTGGCGCAGAAATTCTCTCAGTTGATGGTGGATTGCAAACCAGATGTTGAAGAGTGGTTGTCTCGCGTGACTGGCGATGTCGCCGCACATACCTTTGTGCAAGGTTCAAAAAACATCGGCAACTTTCTTGCGTCTCAAGCAGAAAAACACCAGCGTCATCTGGCGCAAGTAGTGACTGAAGAATGGAAACTGGCTCCCGCTCCGTTAGAAGTGGCCTATTTCTGTGACCAAGTTGATGAGGTTCGCAGCCAGGCTTCTCGCATTGAAGCTCGTTTAACGGCTTTGCTGAATAAGCTGGATGCAGATAAGCCCGCATTGGAGAAACCATGACGCCAGCAGAACTAAAGCGCTTATACCACATCGCCAAAGTACAACTGGAATACGGCTTAGATGAGCTGCTTCCCGATCACCAACTGACCAAAGCGCCGCTTTTACTGCGCAAAAGCTTGTTTTGGATTAAGAACAAGCACCCAGAAAAACCACTCGGTGAACGTCTGCGTTTAGCACTGCAAGAGCTGGGGCCGGTTTGGATTAAGTTCGGTCAGATGATGTCGACGCGCCGTGACTTATTTCCTCCGCATATCGCTGATCCCCTAGCTTTACTTCAAGACCAAGTCGCGCCTTTTGATGGCGAGTTGGCAAAAAAGCAGATGGAGCAAGCATTAGGTGGTCCGTTAGAAAAATGGTTTACCGAGTTTGATATCAAACCACTGGCGTCTGCGTCGATTGCTCAGGTACATACTGCGCGCATAAAAGACACTAACCAAGAAGTGGTATTAAAGGTTATCCGCCCAGATATTCGCCCAGTCATTGATTCAGATCTAAAACTGATGCACCGAATGGCGCGTATAGTCGCCGGAGCGATGCCTGAAGCACGTCGTTTAAAACCAGTTGAAGTCGTGCGTGAATACGAGAAAACCCTGCTTGATGAACTCGACTTGCGACGTGAGGCGGCGAATGCCATTCAGTTGCGCCGCAACTTTGAAGGCAGCGAAGAATTATATGTTCCTGAAGTTTTTCCCGACTTCAGTAATGAAACTGTCATGGTTTCTGAGCGAATATATGGCATTCAAGCCTCTGATATTGAAGGCTTGAAAGCAAATGGCACCAATATGAAATTGCTCGCGGAACGCGGTGTGAGTGTGTTCTTCACTCAGGTGTTCCGAGACAGCTTTTTTCATGCCGATATGCATCCGGGTAATGTGTTCGTCAAACCCGAACATCCAGAGAACCCAATGTGGATAGGGCTAGATTGCGGAATCGTTGGTACACTTAATAGCGAAGACAAGCGTTATCTGGCGGAAAACTTCCTGGCGTTTTTCAATCGTGACTACCGCCGAGTGGCGGAGTTACATGTGGATTCAGGGTGGGTGCCTGCGGATACCAATGTCGATGAGTTTGAGTTCGCGATTCGCATTGTGTGTGAGCCTATTTTTGCTAAGCCATTGTGCGAAATCTCCTTTGGTCATGTGTTGTTGAATTTGTTCAACACGGCACGTCGATTCAATATGGAGGTTCAGCCACAGCTTGTACTGTTGCAAAAAACGCTATTGTACGTGGAAGGGCTTGGTAGGCAGCTATATCCTCAACTCGATTTGTGGGAGACCGCAAAACCGTTCCTGGAGGAATGGATGATGAATCAAGTTGGGCCGCAAGCTCTAGTGAATGCGATTAAAGACCGCGCACCATTTTGGGCAGAGAAATTACCTGAACTGCCAGAGCTACTTTACGATAGCCTGAAACAAGGTAAAGCGATGAATCAACGTATGGATCAGCTTTATCAAGGGTATCGCCAGAGCAAGCGCCAGCAGGCGACAGGAAAGTTTTTGTTTGGCGTTGGCGCGACTTTAGTCGTATGCTCGGCAATATTGGTGAACGATGCTTTTGAGCAGCTTTCGTTGGCCTGCGGTATCGCAGGTGTCACATTTTGGCTGCTTAGTTGGCGAGCTTATCGTCAATAGACGTTAAACTCTTGAAATATTTTTGTTTGTTTAAAGACCCGAGGTAAAGAGAATGGGTGGTATCAGTGTTTGGCAACTTCTAATCATTGCTGTAATTGTTGTATTGCTATTCGGAACAAAGAAACTACGCGGTATCGGTGGCGATCTGGGTGGTGCCGTTAAGGGCTTCAAAAAAGCGATGAGCGAAGATGAACCTGCGAAAAATGACAAAGACGCAGACTTCGAACCAAAAAGTCTAGAAGAGCAGCAGAAAAAAGAAGCTGCTCCTGAAACGAAAAAAGACAAAGAGCAGGCGTAAAACGTGTTTGATATCGGTTTTTGGGAACTGGTATTAATATCTGTTGTTGGTCTGGTCGTTCTTGGGCCGGAGCGTTTGCCTCATGCTATTCGCAGCGTGTCTCGCTTTATCGGTGCCGCTAAGAGTATGGCAAATAGCGTCAAAGACGAATTGTCACACGAGCTGAAAGTCCAAGAGCTGCAAGAAAACTTGCGCAAAGCAGAACAAATGGGGATGGATGATTTGTCCCCTGAGTTGAAATCTTCAGTTGAAGAGTTGAAGAAGGCAGCGCAATCTGTAAATCGTCCTTACGCAAAGAACACCGATTCAGAGGCTGAGCCTGTAAAAACAGAGCCAGCAGTCGAAGAGGCCGTGAAAGCGCAAGAGAGCAAGGTTACAGCGGCAGATAAGAAAGCCGAATAGTCTCATTAGGAGGAGCTACTAGTGATTGGTAGCTCCTTTTTGATCTGGTTTTTAATAAGAGGTTTGCCATGTCTACCGTCGAGCAGACACAACCTTTAATTAGTCATTTGTTGGAGCTTCGCAACCGACTACTGCGTTCAATCCTCGCAGTGTTGGTCGTGTTTGTCGGACTAATTTATTTCTCTAACCACATTTACGAGTTTGTTTCCGCACCTTTAGTAGAACGTCTACCTGAAGGCGCGACCATGATTGCTACGGATGTAGCGTCACCTTTTTTTACGCCACTTAAGCTGACGTTAATTGCTTCGGTATTTATTGCGGTGCCGTTTATCTTGTATCAAGTGTGGGCATTTGTAGCGCCAGGTTTGTACAAGCATGAACGTCGATTGATCATGCCACTGCTGTTCTCTAGTTCGCTATTGTTCTACTGTGGAGTGGCATTTGCCTACTTCGTGGTATTTCCATTGGTGTTTGGCTTCTTTACCGCCATCTCTCTTGGTGGAGTAGAGTTTGCAACTGATATCTCGAGTTATCTCGACTTTGTGCTGGCGCTATTTATGGCGTTTGGTATCGCATTCGAGGTGCCTGTTGCGATTATTTTGTTGTGTTGGACTGGGGCCACTACACCAGAAGATTTAAGACAGAAACGTCCTTATATTATAGTGGCTGCGTTTGTCGTAGGTATGGTGTTAACGCCACCAGACATGATCTCGCAAACCTTACTCGCTATTCCGATGTGTTTACTGTTTGAAGTCGGTTTGTTCTTCGCGCGTTTTTATACTCGTCGAAGCGAAGAAGTAGAAGCGGAAACCGAAGAATAAGGCTAATCTAGATGTGAAAAGCGGCTCAATTGAGCCGCTTTTTTTTGCGGTTGGTTTTTTCTTGGGCTAATTACTTAACTTTCATGACGTAACCACATTTTGTGCATACGTATACTTCCTTGATGCCCAGCAGCTTTTGAAAAAAACTGCGCGGTACGCGTTGTAAGTAAGCACCATGTGTACACACTTCAACTTCCATATTTATGCTGTTTTACATTTGTGCTAATTAATGGGCGTAAATCAGTATAGAAAAATAATGTGTCGAGTTGTCGACAGTTTTGCAAAGCGGACGAAGTAAAGTGACGATATGAGAAGTAAGTAGAGTTGCTAGTTAATTATTATGTTTATCAATAATTTTGTATGGATTGTTCTACTATTTCAACGGGTTGAATCGTTCATTCAATAGTTTAGGTGATAAAAAAGCGACGTTGATTTCGTCGCTTTTTCAATTCTCGTGAATTAAATATTAAACAGCTTTTTGGCATTCTCAGTCGTTATGGCATCGATGGTTGCGATGTCGACATCACGCAAGTCGGCAACACGTTGTGCAACGAGAGAAGTGTAGGCTGGTTCATTACGTTTACCACGGTGTGGCACCGGCGCTAAATATGGACAGTCGGTTTCTAAAATGACCCACTGCATATCCAAATGTGGAATGACTTTATCCATCCCGCCATTCTTAAAGGTTGATACGCCACCCAAGCCTAAGTGGAAGCCTAGCTCATTGATTGCTTGTGCTTCTTCTAAGCTGCCTCCAAAACAGTGGAATACACCACGCAGACGACCATCTTGCTCTTGTCGTAGCAAAGTGAGTGTTTCTTCAATCGAATCGCGAGTGTGGATAACGACCGGTAAATCCATCTCTTTTGCCCAGTTAAGTTGAGCTACGAACGCCATTTCTTGCTCAGCACGATAGGTTTTGTCCCAATACAGGTCGATACCGATTTCGCCCACCGCAATAAACTTGTGTTTCTCAAACCAGCCGCGGATGATCTCCAACGTTTGCTCAACGTTGTTATCCACATAACAAGGGTGCAGCCCCATCATTGAGTGGCATACGTCAGGATATGTCGCTTCGGTTTTTAGCATGGGCTCAATTGAGTCCAGATCGATGTTTGGCAACAGGATTTTATTAATGCCTTGCGTTAAGGCGCGTTGTACTACTTCATCGCGGTCGTTATCAAATTCGCTGGCATAGATGTGCGCGTGGGTATCGATCATCGTTACTCTCTGTGCTTCATGGTTGGTTTCGTATTCGAAGTATACTTGAGTGTGAGTGCTGGGTCATTTTCAGTTTTTTTCATTACCTTTTTCCAGATTGTCACTCGCAACATGCATCAAGAGTGATATGATTTTGTTCACCAGATGATTTGATCATCATAACCGTCCAGACAAGGAGAAAATGGTGTCTGTATCAATTCAAGGTCCATTCCCTGCACGCCGTATGCGTCGTTTACGTAAGCACGATTTTAGTCGTCGTTTGATGGCTGAGAACCAACTTTCTGTTAATGATCTGATTTACCCAATGTTCATTCTTATGGGTAAAGATCGTCGTGAGAGCGTGGAGTCCATGCCGGGTGTAGAGCGTTTGTCGATTGATTTAATGCTAGAAGAAGCACAATACCTTGCAAATCTAGGCGTTCCAGCAATCGCGCTTTTCCCTGTCGTAAACCAAGACGCTAAAAGCTTATGTGCTACTGAAGCCTACAACCCAGAAGGTTTGGTTCAGCGAGCAGTACGAGCGCTTAAAGAACACATTCCTCAAATTGGTGTAATCACAGACGTGGCACTCGACCCATTCACGACACATGGCCAAGACGGCATCATCGATGAAGATGGCTACGTAATGAATGATGAAACCACAGAAGTATTGGTTAAGCAGGCTTTGTCTCATGCAGAAGCGGGTGCTGACGTAGTCGCGCCTTCAGACATGATGGATGGCCGAATTGGTAAGATCCGCGAAGCATTAGAAAACGCGGGCTACATTCATACTCAAATCATGGCTTACTCGGCTAAGTACGCATCGAACTACTACGGACCATTCCGTGATGCGGTTGGCTCTTCTTCAAATCTAAAAGGCGGCAACAAGAAAAACTACCAAATGGACCCAGCAAACATTGATGAAGCGATTCACGAAGTGGCGCTAGACATCAATGAAGGTGCGGACATGGTGATGGTTAAACCTGGTATGCCATACTTAGATGTAGTTCGCCGAGTAAAAACTGAACTTCAAGTACCGACATTTGCTTATCAAGTCTCTGGCGAGTACGCGATGCATAAAGCGGCGATCATGAATGGCTGGCTCAAAGAGCGTGAAATTGTGATGGAATCACTATTGTGCTTCAAACGTGCAGGTGCAGATGGCATCTTAACGTACTTTGCGAAAGACGTTGCTGAGTGGTTGGCAGAAGAGAATGCACAAACTGCTCAACACCTAAATCGTACTCCGGAAGCGACAGAAGAGTAATTATCGCTCAGTGAGAAATACCAGACCAACAAGAGTTGTTCGTCTGTATATACCCAAGTAACCTCAGGCGGATTACAACAGTAACAATCCAAGGTGCTTGGGTATTTTTATTTTGGAGAAGAGAACAATGACAATGCTGATTCGTGAAGGCACATTGGAAGAAGCACTTCAAGTTGTGGCGCGTGTTACCGAGTTTTCGAAAGGAGAAACGGTAGACTCCATGACTCAACGTTTAGAAGAGAAAAACAGTTTAATCCTCGTTGCAGAAAAAAATGGCACGATTGTCGGCTTCAAAATAGGTTACGAATTAGAGGATGGTGTTTTCTATAGCTGGTTAGGTGGTGTTGTCCCTGAAGCTCGAAATGAAGGCGTGGCACAGCTGCTTTTGGAAGCTCAAGAGGATTGGGTGGCAGAACAAGGCTACAACACATTAAAAGTGAAATCTCGAAACCAGTTTCCGGCTATGCTTCGCTTGTTATTGAGAAATGGCTATATCATTGAAAAGTTTGAAGAAAAAGTAAATCTTCGAGAGTCTCGAGTGCATTTCATTAAAGCAATGTGAAAATAAATGAGATTTTTTCTCATTTAACTGTTGACTGCGAAATGAGAATCATTATTATTAAACCTGTCTTAGGGAATGAGGAAAGTTCACAAGGACGTTGAGTGACTTATTAACAGAAGTTAATTAACTGAAAGTTGAGAAGTGATGAAACATTTTTCCGAGAACTTGCACGAATTCTTTTTGACACGACATTGCTCACATTGCTTCCAGTGTAATTTATAGCTTCTTGGTTAAGCTGCTCTATTTACAGAATTTGCTTTACCACTTCTGCTAGGCGACCCCATTCGGGTCGCTTTTTTCTTTTCTACGATTTCTATTTGACGTCACTATTAATATCTTTTCCACATGCGATGATCATTTTAGGATCGTTGATCTTCTCGCCGTTATGCGAATTTGTTGTTATTAATCAATGGTTTGGGTTGGTGTTTTCTTGTGTTTTTTGTTATTGGATAACCAGTGGATAATTTCTATAAACAGAGTTATCCACAGGAAGTGGTGTTTTCGTGAATAAAGTCGGAAAAATTTACGCGACCTAGATCGAGCGAACAAGATAGATTCAGATCAGCAGTCATGGCATCCTAGGCAGATCTCTCAAGTACTGAATTGGATACAGACAATTATGGCAAGTATTCCTGAAAATCCGTTGATCCTTATCGATGGCTCTTCTTACCTATATCGCGCTTTTCACGCCTACCCGGGCACCATGAGCAATGGTGAAATTCCAACTAATGCCGTTTACGGCGTCGTGAACATGTTACGCAGCATGATGCGTCAGTTTGCG
Source organism: Vibrio sp. Vb1026 (assembly GCF_033338745.1). NCBI lineage: Bacteria > Pseudomonadati > Pseudomonadota > Gammaproteobacteria > Vibrionales > Vibrionaceae > Vibrio > Vibrio sp. Vb1026. Next base: position 256,920 of record NZ_JAWOTH010000005.1, on the reverse strand, counting down.
TCTGAGCGCATCGCGGTGGTTTTCGATGCAAAGGGAAAAACCTTTCGTGATGATATGTATGCAGAATACAAAGCGAATCGTCCGCCAATGCCGGATGACCTGCGTTGTCAAATTGAACCATTACACAATGTTATTCGTGCAATGGGTTTGCCGCTGATCTGTGTTCCTGGCGTCGAGGCGGATGACGTCATCGGTACGTTAGCATACCAAGCATCACAAAAGGGCATGCCTGTATTGATCAGTACTGGTGATAAAGACATGGCGCAGCTAGTGGATGATAACATTACCTTGATCAACACCATGACGAACGTCGTAATGGATCGTGAAGGTGTGGTTGAAAAGTTTGGCATTCCACCTGAGTTGATCATCGACTACTTAGCACTGATGGGCGATAAAGTAGATAACATTCCTGGTGTACCGGGTGTCGGTGATAAAACAGCGACCGCACTACTGCAAGGCATTGGTGGTCTGACGAAGTTGTATGAAAACCTCGATGATATTGCAGGGCTTGGTTTCCGTGGTTCTAAAACCATGGCGAAAAAGCTCATCGACAACAAAGAAAATGCCATGCTTTCGTATGAGCTAGCGACCATAAAATTGGATGTTGAGCTTGAGGAAACGCCAGAATCATTGCTGAAAGCGGAACCAAATAAAGACGAATTAGTGAAGTTATATGGCCAACTGACGTTTAAATCTTGGTTGAATGAACTACTTGAAGGCGGTTCTGGATCTGTGGAGGCCGTAGAGCTTGCAGGATCTTCACAAGCTTCTTCTTCTCAAGCCGAGATGGAAACTTCTGCGGTAACAATCGACCGCAGCCAATATGAAACAATTCTGGATAAAGAAACCTTCAATGCTTGGCTAGATAAACTTCAAACGGCTGAGCTGTTTGCATTTGATACGGAGACCGATAACCTAGATTACATGCTAGCGAATCTAGTTGGTTTGTCATTCGCTGTCGATGAAGGTATTGCGGCTTATGTGCCAGTTGCACATGACTATTTAGATGCGCCTGAACAGCTTGATCGTGATTGGGTACTAGAACAGCTGAAGCCAATTCTTGAAGATGCAGCGAAAGCAAAAGTCGGTCAAAACTTAAAGTATGATGCGTCTGTACTCGCTCGTTACGACATTGAGCTAAAAGGTATCAAGCACGACACGATGTTGGAATCGTATATCTACAACAGTGTCGGCGGTAAACACGATATGGACAGCTTGGCGCTTCGCTTCCTACAGCACAGCTGCATTTCTTTTGAGCAAATTGCAGGTAAAGGCAAAAATCAGCTTACGTTTAACCAAATCGAACTGGAACAAGCATCGCCATACGCGGCAGAAGATGCGGATGTGACCCTTCGTCTGCACAATCGCTTGTTTGCTAATATCGAGCAGGATGAAAGCCTGAAGACAGTTTACGAAGAGATTGAAATGCCGTTGGTGCCAGTTCTTTCGCGCATTGAACGCACTGGGGTCTTTATTGATGAAATGAAGCTGAGTGCGCAGTCGGTCGAGATTACCGCTCGCCTTGATGAGCTTGAAAAGAAAGCGTACGAAATTGCAGAGCAAGAGTTTAACATGAACTCGCCAAAGCAATTACAAGCCATCCTATTTGAAAAAATGGGTTTACCGGTTGTGAAGAAAACGCCATCAGGCACACCATCGACGAATGAAGAAGTTCTGCAAGAACTCGCGCTAGACTACCCACTACCAAAACTGATTTTGGAATACCGTGGTTTGGCGAAGCTAAAATCAACTTACACCGACAAACTGCCTAAGATGATCAACCCATCAACGGGACGCGTGCATACTTCTTACCACCAAGCAGTGACTGCAACGGGTCGTCTATCTTCTACTGATCCGAACTTACAGAACATTCCAATTCGTAACGAAGCTGGCCGTCGTATTCGTCAAGCGTTTGTCGCGCCATCAGGGCATAAAATCTTAGCGGTCGACTACTCGCAAATCGAACTGCGCATCATGGCGCACCTTTCAGGCGACCAAGCTTTATTGGATGCATTCCGTGATGGCAAAGATATCCACGCGGCAACCGCAGCAGAAATCATGGGTGTTTCTATTGAAGACGTTTCAAGTGAGCAACGTCGTCGTGCGAAAGCGGTTAATTTCGGTCTTATTTACGGCATGAGTGCGTTTGGTTTGGCGAAGCAATTAGGCATTCCTCGTGGTGAGGCTCAAGCGTACATGGATACATACTTTGAACGTTACCCAGGCGTGATGCAGTACATGGAAGACACACGCAGCACGGCAGCAGATAAAGGGTATGTTGAAACGATTTTTGGTCGACGTTTGCATTTACCAGAAATCAAATCGCGCAACGGGATGCGTCGTAAAGCTGCTGAACGTGCGGCAATCAACGCACCAATGCAAGGTACGGCTGCGGACATCATTAAGAAAGCGATGCTGTTGGTTGATCAGTGGATTCAGGAAGAAGGCAATGGTCGTGTGAAGTTATTAATGCAAGTACACGATGAATTAGTCTTTGAAGTTGAAGAGTCATCATTGTCCGAAATTGAAAGTAAAGTACAGAAATTGATGGAATCTGCAGCAGAGCTAAAAGTACCGTTGGTTGCAGAAGCAGGTCATGGTGATAACTGGGATCAAGCTCATTAGTCAATTTTAGACCAAAATAACCAATTAATTATGAGCCAGCGCACAAACGCTGGCTTTTTTTTGAGATTAAAAAAGCTAGCGCAAAGTTAACTTTGATGTTGCTTAATAAAAATTTCATGAAAAAAAACTACAAAAATTCTTTGCAATTCTGACCAATTGTTGTACATTAATACTCGTAGGGTACAGAGGTAAGATGTTCTATCTTTCAGACCTTTTGTTTCACGTTATTGGATTAGGCTGATTCAGCCGCCCCAGTCAGTTTTTGACTGGGGCGTTTTTTATTGGGCGAAAGAAAATTATTCTTTTGGATCAGTAGCTTAAAGTAAGCCTTTAAAAACCTTCTTTTTTGACCTTTCTAAGTCACTGCAAAATCTCGATTTTTCCTTCAAATTTATTGCGTTATTCATCCTGTAAATTTACGCCAGTCACACTATTATTTTTTCTTGAAAGAAACTAAGTTACATCTTTTTGAAGACTTGCTTGGCTTAACTGTCTGAATTGTAACGCTATTGGGTGTTTTTGGAGTGAATGTTTGGTGATACACAGGAAAAAAGAGCGCTTTTTAACCTATTGAAATCGAATCTCAGTTCAGCAATGCTTCGTCACATAACAATAATTACCAATTTTTCTCTCCCGTTATCCCTGCCAGGAAGGCGGGGATTTTTATTGCCTGTTATTTAGTTCAGATAAACAAAAGCCCCACCAAATGGCAGGGCCGTGTCGAAGAAATTTAACAAATATTGTTAATTATTCTTCATCACTCGCTGGTGTCTCTTGTTCGTCTTCTTCTATCAGGTGCGCTAGTGCTGGTGCAAACCAGATATCCAGTTTTGCACGTAGCTGATCGACACCTAATCCTTTAAGTGAAGAGAACACATCAACAGAAACGTCACCACCGAAAGTTTCTACTTGCTTACGAACTTTCAGTAGAGTTTGTTTGCGTGCACCACTTTTTAGTTTATCTGCTTTGGTTAGCAAAACCTGCACAGGAATGTGGCTATCGATGGCCCAGAAAATCATTTGTTGGTCGAGATCTTTCATTGGATGACGAATGTCCATTAGAACCACTAAGCCTTTTAGGCACTCGCGTTTCTGTAGGTATTCACCCAAAGATTTCTGCCATTTGTTTTTCATCTCTACCGGTACTTGAGCAAAACCGTATCCAGGTAGATCGACAATGTGACAACCTTCTTCTACTTTGAAAAGGTTGATTAATTGCGTACGACCAGGTGTCTTTGATGTCTTGGCTAAGCTTTTTTGATTAGTTAGACGGTTAAGTGCACTCGATTTACCAGCGTTTGAGCGTCCTGCAAACGCAATTTCGACACCTTCGTCTTCCGGCAGGTGACGAATATCGGGTGCGCTGGTGATGAAATGCGTATTTTGGTAATGAATTTTTACGCTCACTGTTAACTCCATCTCGACTTTGTGTAGTCGATTGATTACTTTTTTGTGAAAATGTGTAAAATAACCGTGCTCGGCATAAGGTCGCCTATTGTACCATGAGTGTACGCGGTATGTTCACATTCAGTGGTACTGGAAGCTTGATAATTATAATGGAATGTCATGAAGAAATTAGCGCTAATTTTGAGTCTTTTAGCCAGTTGCTCAGTATGGGCCCAAGGTAATATTGAGGCTGGTAAAGCAAAATCACAAACCTGTGTCGCCTGTCACGGAGCAGATGGCAACAGTGCAATAACAACGTACCCGAAACTCGCAGGCCAACACGCTAAGTATCTTGAGAAGCAGTTAAAAGAACTTAAGCTAGGCATGACAAGTGGTGGTAAACAAGGTCGTTACGATCCTGTAATGAGTGGTATGGCAATGCCACTGAGCGATGAAGATATCGCAGACCTATCTGCTTACTACGCTTCGCTACCAGTTTCAGAAAACTCAACACCTGAAGATGTAGTAGCAAAAGGCAAAACGCTTTATACCGCTGGTGATGCCGAGCGTGGCCTAACCGCATGTATTGCATGTCATGGTCCTCGTGGCAATGGTACTGAGCTTTCAGGTTTCCCGAAAATTTCTGGTCAGCATGCTGACTACATCAAAGCTCAGCTAGAAAAATTCCGTGATGGCGACCGTGGTAATGATATGAATGCCATGATGCGCGACATCGCGAAGAAAATGACAGACGAAGATATCGAAGTGCTGTCTAAATACGTTGGCGGTCTGCACTAATATACCTAAATCGCTCAAGATCCTGCATCTTGAGCTGGTTGGGTAGATGTCCCTACATCGTTCGAGCAACTTGTACAAAAATGCCCTAGTGAATCCACTAGGGCATTTTTGTTCGTGACAGATATCACAGTCGAGTTTGGATGCGAAAGCGATAGTTGGCTCGGCAGTTTGTGAGACATTTGCCATACTTGATGTTGGCTTTTTCTTGTTAGTGTTTTTAAGTTTTTGATTAAATGATAATTTTGATTTTTTAGAAAAATAGGCGGATTTTTTTTCAACCCATTACTTGTGAGCATAACGGGATGGCGTAAAGTAGAAGTCGTTCACAGGGGGTGAATGTAAGGATTTAAGACTACGGTTTAGGTCTCCAAGGATGTAGCTCGGATGCTTGGTGATTTAGAAAGGGATTTAGATAGGTAGGGAGCCTATCAGATAAGGATGGTCATCTCGTCTGACGGTTAAGACAGTGAAACGGATCAGGCACAGGAAGTTGCTCAGTAGACAGGAAGTAAACGGATAGCCAAAACTCATCAGGAAGATGAAAAACAACTCTTTTTGGCAGGGAAAGCTCTAAAAACAAAGGGATCATTGGTGCACCAAATGTGTGCAACACAGTTTCGCCAATTGATGGCACTTAGAAAGCGACAGTCTGACTGTCGCTTTTTTTATATCCGTTGACTTGCTCAGTCGTAACTTAAATTGAGATTACAGCACTTACTTTAGCTTTATAGGTTGTAAACAAAGTTTTTTAATAAAAATTGCTGAAAAAATACTCAACAACACTCCAATCCGAGTTCACTTTCTGGTATGTTTCGCATCCCTGTTTGAGGAAGTCAGCATGCATACCTGTCCTTTATGCCAAAATCAGCGCACTCACCATTATTTTGAAGATAAGCGTCGTGAATATCTTCAATGTGAGCAGTGCAGCTTGGTATTCGTAAATCCAGACCAACGTTTGGATGCGGAAAGCGAAAAAGCTCACTATGATTTGCATGAGAACAACCCCGATGATTTGGGTTACCGACGCTTTTTGTCGCGTATTGCTGACCCGATCACAGAGCGAATTTCTCCACAATCAAATGGTATCGACTTTGGTTGTGGTCCTGGCCCAACGCTCTCCTTGATGCTGGAAGAGGCGGGGCACAACATGGCGTTGTACGATCTCTATTACTACCCTGATACGTCGGTTTTAGAAAAAACGTACGACTTCATGACAGCAACAGAGGTGATAGAGCACCTCTACCACCCAGATTTGGTGTGGAAGCAATGGTTGAATTTAGTTAAGCCAGGGGGCTGGATAGGCCTGATGACGAAAATGGTCATCGACGTGGAGGCTTTCAAATCATGGCATTATAAGAACGATCTCACTCACGTAGTGTTCTTTAGTCGTGACACGTTCCAGTTCCTAGCAGAGCGGGATAAGCTCGAACTCGAATTTATTGGTAATGATGTAATTTTACTGAGGAAACCCCAGTAATGAGCCGTAGTAAAAAATCTAGAAAGCCGGGTGCCGCTGGTGCGCCTGAGTTTGTTGTAACTCGTAACCGTACAGAATCTGATGTGGAAGGCCGCTTACGCAAGCGTGCTAAAAAGCGTAAAGGTCTGAAAACGGGTAACCGTAACTCAGAAGTTAACGAGCAGAAAAAGCAAGCTGCTGCACAAAATCGCGACCCGCGCTTAGGCAGCAAAAAGAAAATACCTCTGATTGTTGAACCTGCGAAGAAAATGACGAAGCAAGAGCGTCGTTTGTCGGCAGAGCAAGAACTAGAGATGCTAGAAAATGACGCGCAATTGAACGTGTTGCTAGACCGTATTGAAGCGGGTGAAAACCTGGGCACAGGTCTACAGAAATTCGTCGATGAGAAACTCGATCGCATTGAGAAACTAATGGACCAACTAGGTTTGTTGGAACCTGAAGAAGAGGAAGACTTCACTGCACCTGCTGAGAAAAGCACGCGCAACGATGATGACTTGCTGGCAGATTTCGACGACATTAATTTCGACGACTATAAAGGATAATTAAGCTATGAATGTAACCTTATTAGCTATTGCTGGTGTTGTGATTATCATCGCACTCGCTTCTTATGCAGGTTACCTTCTGCTTCAATTGAAAAAGCAAAAGGAATTGCAGCTGAAGCATCAAAAATTGGCGATAGACAAACGTAACGCCAACATTTTTGAGAATGTGCATACCTTGTGTCAGGCGGGCATTCAAGGCCAGTGCGATTTATCTGAAATCAGTATCCGTGTGTATAACATCATGGATTATGTACAAGGTGAAGACCGCGTTGATTTCGATAAAACGTACCCTGCGATTTCTGAGCTTTACCACATCGTGAAAGATATGGCGCGTGGCGAAGAACGCCAACAACTTGCCAAGAAAGAGCGTATGCAACAGAACTTGACGCGTCATAAAGCGGAAAGCCGCCTCACTGATGCGATTATTGAGGAGCTCAAAGTGTTGCAGAAAAACGTCCAGCCACTGAATAATAAAATCAATATTCAGATGATTTAAGCGCGACCCCCAATAGTCTCCTTATGGCTAATGGGGGTATCGTGATCACGCTAGCACTTCTTTAGTTTTATACTTAAAAAGCCAGTCGGCGTTGCCACGCTTGTCATCGTCGTATGGCAAAATAGCGGCTCTGAATATCGGGTGACGGCTTTCGTTGCCCTAGCATTTAACGGAAAGTACCACCATGTCGAATCAACACACTGAATCGAAACAGCAAATCGTCTGGGATCAAGCGGTATTGGATAAGTACAACTATTCCGGGCCTCGTTATACGTCGTACCCAACGGCGCTGGAGTTTCATGAAGCGTTCACCATTTCTGATTATGATATGGCATGCACTCAATACCCAGAACGCCCATTATCGCTGTACGTACACATTCCGTTCTGTCACAAGCTTTGTTACTACTGTGGATGTAATAAAGTCATTACACGCCACTCGCACAAAGCGGATGAATACCTCGACGTGCTTGAACACGAAATTCGTCAACGTGCTGCATTACTTGTTGGTCGCACTGTGACGCAATTGCATTTTGGTGGTGGTACACCGACGTTTCTCTCTGAAAAGCAAATCACGCGTGTAATGAGCCTGCTACGCCAAGAGTTTACTTTTAGTAGCGATGCTGAAATCAGTATCGAGGTTGACCCGCGTGAAATCGAGCTGACCATGCTGGATCATCTGCGTAGTGAAGGCTTCAATCGCTTGAGCATCGGTGTGCAGGACTTCAACAAAGAAGTGCAAAAACTGGTGAATCGTGAGCAAGATGAAGAGTTCATCGTTGCGATGGTTGCGCGCGCAAAAGAGTTAGGCTTTCGTTCGACGAACCTAGATTTGATTTACGGTTTACCGAAGCAGACCAAAGAATCTTTTGCCAAGACTCTAGAACAAGTGCTAGAGATGCAGCCGGGCCGTCTATCCGTGTTTAACTACGCGCACATGCCACAGCTATTTGCAGCGCAGCGTAAGATTAAAGACGAAGACCTGCCAAAAGCAGAGGAGAAGATGGCGATTCTGCAAGACACCATCGCGACACTGACTGGTGCTGGCTACCAATTTATCGGTATGGACCACTTTGCTTTGCCGGACGATGAACTTGCTGTTGCCCAGCGCGAAGGTATTTTGCATCGCAATTTCCAAGGCTACACCACACAAGGTGAATGTGACTTGGTTGGCTTTGGTGTTTCTGCAATCTCGATGATCGGCGATGCTTACGCGCAAAACCAGAAAGAGCTGAAGAAATACTACGCTCAAGTCAACGAACTTCGTCACGCTCTATGGAAAGGGGTCTCGCTGGACTCCGATGATTTGCTCCGTCGTGAAGTGATTAAGCAGCTGATTTGTAACTTCAAGTTAGACAAGAAAGCCATTGAGTCTGAGTTTAAAGTGAAGTTTGATCAGTACTTTAAAGAAGACTTACAGCTACTTCAGACCTTCATCAACGATGAGCTGGTGGAAGTGGATGACAATGAAATTCGTGTGACGCTGCGAGGTCGTTTGCTGATCCGTAATATTTGTATGAGCTTCGATAAGTACCTGCGAGCGAAGGCGCGTCAGCAACAATTCTCTCGTGTTATTTAATCAGAGATACAGATTCAAGATATAAAAAATGCCAGCAGATGCTGGCATTTTTTATGTTTTCGCTGGATTTAAGCGCGATCTTTTACTTTTTCTCTCAGTTCCGCTTTTTCTGCTTCTGAAAGGAACGCAATCTCAAGGCCATTGATTTGCGCTTGGCGAATCTGGTCTTGGCTCAGACCAGCGGCTGGTGCTGCTACTTCGTATTCGTATGGCAGTTCGATGCCTTCAACCGCTGGATCGTCAGTGTTCAGACACGCAAGAACGCCATGCTCTAGGAACTGCTTGAGAGGGTGGTTTTCTAGCGTTTCTACTGTACTTGTTTGGTAGTTTGACGTCAGGCAAGATTCAATACCAATGCGGTTTTCTGCTAGGTAATCCATCAGTTTTGGATCGTGAATCGCTTTTACGCCGTGACCGATACGAGTTGCGCCCAGCTCATTGATTGCTTGCCACATGCTCTCTGCACCTGCTGCTTCACCAGCATGGACCGTTACCCCAAGGCCAGCATCGCGTACTTGCTTGAAGTGAGACACAAAGCGATCACCCGGTTGGCCTAGCTCGTCACCCGCAAGGTCGACGGCAACGATGTGATCTTTCTGGCTCAGAATGCCGTCCAGTTCTTGTTGACATGCGTCAGTGCCAAATGTGCGACTCATGATACCGATCAGGTTGGTTTTCACGCCAAAATCGCGCATACCCGCTTGCACACCGTCCACGACGGCTTCAACAACCCCCGCTACTGGTAGTTTGTGTTTCATCGCCATGTAGTAAGGAGAGAAACGCAGCTCTGCGTAATCGATTTGTGCGTTTAGCGCGTCTTCTACGTTTTCGTACGCGACACGACGACACGCATCTAGATCGCCCAGTACAGCAACACCCCAGTCGAGCTTAGAAAGGAAAGCAACAAGAGAGGGTTCCGCTTCGACAATTTGAACGTGAGGAGTGAGAGACTCAATATCGTACGCTGGTAGGGCAATGCCAAACTTTTGGCCTAGCTCAAGAATCGTTTTAGTACGAATGTTACCGTCGAGGTGACGGTGCAAATCAGTAAGAGGAAGGTTCTTCGTTATCATTTTGTCGATCCGGATAGTTATGAACTGGAACAGGGCCCAAACATCATCTGTGACAATACATGGGTAAGATTTGCAGTTAAGTATAAATAACAGTTGGGTAGATTGTCAGTAGAGGATGACTAGGGAATCAACGATTCTCGCTCTTTTCTACTTCATGTTCACCAAATGTGTTGGCCATTCTTCTAGTGGCATAGGGCGGCTGTAGTAGAAGCCTTGCACCTGATTACAGCCTAAAGAGCGCAGTAATTGTGCTTGATTGCTATCCTCGACACCTTCCGCGACGACATTAGTTTTGAGACCTGCTGTGATATTGATGACGGCAGCGACGACTGAACTGTTTAAGTTTTCTTGTGTGAGTTGATTGATGAAGGTGCGATCAATCTTCAAGCAGGTAAACGGCAGAGAGTGGAGGTAACCCAGTGATGAGTAGCCGGTGCCAAAGTCATCTATCGCGATACCAATACCCATTTCACGCAGTTTAGTCATATTTTCTAGTGTGGTCGGTGCGCTATCAATGATACGTGATTCTGTGATCTCTAGTGTGAGGTTACTTGCTGGTAATTTCGTGATATCCAATACGCTTGTCACCGTATCAACAAAACTTGGGCAAGATAGTTGATTAACGGAGATATTCACATGTAGTTGGAAGTCCGACGGCCACTGTTTGCTTTCGATCGCTTGGTAAGTGTCGCGACAAGCTTGTAACAGAATCTGTTGGCCGATGGCTTTGATCATGCCGCTTTCTTCCGCGATTGGGATAAAATCTAATGGTGACACCATACCTGAGTCGCTATGCCAACGCGCAAGTGCTTCGGCGCCACACACTGTGCCACTGACGAGATCCACAATCGGTTGGTAATGAGGAATAAACTCTCGGTTTTCAATGCCAGTTTGGATCTTGGTCAGCATTTGTGTACGAAACTTTGAAGCGCTCGCTAGTTCTGGGCTGTAGTGACAAACACCAGTCAGTGAGTCTTGTTTGGCGTAACTTAATGCGATGCTGGCGTTGCGTAACCATAAAGGCATGGTTTCGTTTGGCTGGGTTTGTACAATACCAAGTGAAATCTTCATCACTACATTCTCGCCTTCCACCATAAATGGGGTGGAAAAGAGTTGCTGTAATCGACGCTCGGTTTGTTTAATTTTGGTTTCCGTGTCGACATTTGAGAGAAACACCGCGAATTCGTCACCACCAATCCGAGCCAATAATGCGTTGTCACGAAACTGCTGTTTTAACCTTTTAGCGATGCTGACCAACAACTGGTCGCCGTTGTGATGACCCACACTGTCGTTGATATCTCTAAATTTGTTGATACCAAGTAAAAATAAACTGCCGTGACAAAGATCAGACTGATTTTCACAGATTTCGACCAAACCCTGACGGCTATATAAGCGTGTCAGAGAGTCATAAACCAACTGTTCACGCAATGCTTTGAATGAAGCTCTTAGATTGTTCGCCATTTCATTAAAAGCATGGACCAGTACGGTTGTCTCATACACATAACCAGGCTTTGGCATGCCGCTATCCCAATCCCCATTTGCCAGGTGCTGAGCGGCGGCGGCCGTCGCGTTAATTGGTCTGGTAACTCGGTTGAAAATGATCCAACTGATGGCGATACCAAATAGGCTTACAATAATGCCAACGAGCCAGCTCTCTTGCTGGCTTTTTGGTAACAGGCCGAGAAGCTCAGACTCCGAAATGGAGGTGCCGATAAACCATGTTAAGCCGTCTTGGTCTCGATACGGGGTTAGCCGACTGAAAATACGTTGGCCATCATGTTCAAATGAAAAAGTATAAGGTTGCTTGGTGTTGTTGAGATCGAAAGACCGGACTCGGCTCGCACTGATTTTGATGATCGGGTCTGCGTTTTCAGCGGCAAGCAAACGCTGCCCTTTATCCGAAAATTTTGTGCCCCATGAGATGACGCTTCCCGGGCCTGAGTGAGCGATTAAACGATGATCTGGGTCCATGATGTAGACCGACGCTTTAGTGTTGTATTTTAACTCGCGCAGGAATTCGTTGAATGTATTGATACGAATGTCTGTCACCAAAACACCAGCAAATTGGTCGTGTTTGTACACCGGCGTCATGGCTGATAGCGTAATATCCTGGCGTTCATCAGCATTGGTATAAATTTCAGACCAAGTGGCGTTTTGGCTCTCTGCAACGGGCTTATACCATGGGCGAGTGCGAGGATCGTATTGGGAGATAACCGTTCGAATGTTGTTACTCACATGGTTGGTTCCATAAATAACCAGATCACCATCGGTGTGGCGATCTTGCACCATTAAGGTGTAATCGTCGGAAAGTTCGCGGCGAAAGCCTGCAAAGTCGCCGTTTTCTGAACCAAATGCGATTACATCCAACTGCGGTATCGATTGGTAAAGATTTTTGAATGCACTTAGCAGGTAGTTTTGAATGTCTGAGGTATCGTGAGGGCGATAAAGGTTGTGATAGCTGACGTTGTGCGCGAGAGCCATAACCGCAGTAAAAGGCTTACGTAGATAGCTATTGAGGTGGTCGTGGACACTTTCGGTTAACACGGAAAGTTGCTTGTCACTGATATCCGTGACCACTTCTTCGTAACTTTGTTTTTGGACGTAGATAATGACACCGATCGCCAGTAAGAAGATCATGACAAATGGAATCAGAACAGCAGTACGCAGTGTAATTTGAGTCGTAGCAGTAGACATCGCCTAATCACATAGATGGTGGTGCGCCACAATTGTACTGATGTTTTTATTAATATCGAGTGACAAACGACGCTCGTTGTTAACGCACCACGTAAGTGATTGTCAGTACAATTCTTTTAATTTTCTGGTGAGTGTATTTCGCCCCCAGCCTAATACTTTAGCGGCATCTTGCTTATGACCTTTAGTGTGCTCTAAGGCTGCTTCTAATAAAATGCGTTCAAATTCTGGTAAAGCGTAAGAAAGTAGTTCTTTATCTCCTGCTGCGAGTGAATGCCGTGCCCAATCCGCCAATTGTTCTTGCCAACTACCATGTGCAGAGTCTGAAATGGATTTTTTCTCTTCTAGTAGTTCGCTTGGCAAGTCATTTGGTAACACCTCGCTACCACTGGCCATAACGGTTAACCAACGGCAAATATTCTCTAATTGACGCACGTTGCCAGGCCAATCAAGGCGGTTAAGAATCTCTACAGTCGACGGGTGGAGAGTTTTTGTTTCCACACCAAGCTCATCAGCCGCACGGATAAGAAAATGCTGTGTAAGCTTTTCAATGTCTTGCTTACGCTCACGCAGTGCCGGGATCTGAACGCGAATCACGTTTAAGCGATGAAATAGGTCCTCACGAAAGTCACCTTCGTGCACCAGCTTTTCTAAGTTCTGGTGTGTTGCCGCGACAATTCGTACATCGACACTGATCGGAGAGTGACCGCCCACTCGATAAAACTGCCCGTCAGCTAGAACGCGTAGTAAACGAGTTTGAATGTCCAATGGCATGTCGCCGATTTCGTCTAAAAATAGAGTGCCGCCATTGGCTTGTTCGAATCGTCCTTGACGAACATTGTTTGCCCCCGTAAACGCGCCTTTTTCGTGGCCAAACAGTTCTGATTCAATCAAGTCTTTGGGAATCGCCGCCATATTGAGCGCAATGAAAGGTTTGTTAGCACGTGGACTGTGACGGTGCAGTGCATGAGCAACGAGTTCTTTACCCGTGCCCGATTCACCGTTAATCAAGACTGAAATAGAGGAGCGAGAAAGACGACCAATGGCGCGAAACACCTCTTGCATCGCTGGTGCTTCACCGATAATTTCAGGCGTTTCTGCTGGAATGTCTTCTGGAGAGAGCTGCTCGCGTTTGTTTTCGTGGCTGTGTGCAATGGCTCGTTCAACCAGAGTTAAAGTTTCATCAATATCAAAAGGTTTTGGTAAATATTCAAAAGCACCTTTTTGGTACGCATTCACTGCCGCATCTAAATCTGAATGCGCGGTCATGATAATCACGGGAAGGTCTGGGTAATCGCGCTGTACTTGCTTTAGTAGCTCCAACCCATCAATACCTGGCATGCGAATGTCTGATACTAGAACATCCGGCACTTCGCGTTCGAGCGCCATTAACACGCTTTCTCCATCGGCATAGGTTTCACATTTGATGTTGGCAGAGGAGAGCGTTTTCTCCATTACCCAGCGAATTGAACTGTCGTCATCAACGACCCAAACATATCCTTTACTCATGTAGTAATCCTTGCAGCAAACCGAAAAACTGACGCGACTTGAAGTCCATTAGCGCACTCAGATCGGCAGATAAATAGTAAATGTTGTGTGACCAGGCCAGCTTTCTACGTCTATTTTTCCATTGTGCTGGTCGATCAAATTTTGCGAAATAGATAGCCCTAATCCAGTTCCTCCCTCGCGGCCACTGACCATGGGATAGAACAGCGTGTCTTGTAGTTCCGGTGGAATACCTGGGCCGTTGTCTGTGATTTCGACACGAGCAGCGAGTTTACAGCGTTTGCCGTGAATATTGGCTTGATGCACCGTTCTGGTGCGAATGGTTATTTTCCCGTGTTCTTGATGGCTAAGAATTTGTGCGGCGTTGCTGACGATATTAAGCATTGCCTGCTCGATTTGGTCTGTATCCATCAAAATCTCTGGCAAGCTTGGGTCATAATCTCGTTCAATGATGATTGAGCGTTGTGACTCTAATTCAACCAGTTGGCGAACCTTTTCAAGAATTTGGTGCAGATTCTCTTGTGTCTTCTTACCTGGCTTTTGCGGTCCTAGTAATCGATCCACGAGCGCCCTTAAACGGTCTGCTTGCTCAATGATGATGTGTGTATATTCGGTGAGAGAGGGCTCTGGCAGCATTTTTTCTAGCAATTGCGCCGCACCGCGTAAGCCGCCAAGCGGATTTTTAATCTCATGTGCAAGCCCTCGGACTAACAGCTTCGCCGCTTGTTGTTGGGCGTGTTGGTTCAGTTCTTGAGAGAGTCGGCGCTGCTGATCAATTTTGCGCATCTCGACCAGAAGCATCAACTGTTTTTGCCAAGTGATAGGGCTAACCGTCACCTCTAGCATTAAAGGGCGGCCATCAACAACGAAAGTGACGTCACTGTCGGTGATGCTTTGGCCACTTTGCAACGGTTGAGTGAGCAGCGCGAGATCCAGCGACGCATGCTGAATCAATTGAGAAAGTGATTGTTCAATAATTCGTTTGGCGCTTTGAGAAAACAGCAATTCGGCAGCCGGATTGGCATAACGGATGGCCAATCCATCATCAAGAATCAGCGTTGCTGTCACCATATTGTTGAGAATGGCACTAGGAAGACTGGTATCCACATTACGTCCTTGTTTTGCTTTAAGATTGTGCGATGCACAATAATGGTGCAATTGAACGTTAAGTATGGCGAATAAATCTTAGAAGAAAAAGTGAAAAGCACCGCTGAGATGTGATTTTTTTCACCAGATATTCTATTTTGCCCCTTTTACGGTCGGCTTAACACTTGCTCTATGTAAATGCACCGTTATAGGGCTAGTAGATGCAATAAGCTTGCCGCTTCTTTTCGCGTGCACAGCAAGTGTGTGAGTGCCTCGGTCAATATTGTTTAACTGCCACACTATATGGCTTTGTGGCGCACCATAAGGTTTTCCATCGAGTAACAATTGCAATTGCTCACCGATACTAAGCTTGCGATTGGTTTCTAATTGAATATTGATGATGCCTCGATTGCTGCGGATGGTCTCGTTGTGCTTGGGAGTCAGCATCGAGAGTTGTAATAGAAGAGGCTTCTCGGTTGTTTTCTCTGGCTTGTTTTGTGATGCAGTAGATGGCGTAGTCTGAGGTGCGAGCGATTCAGTACTTTCTACCTCAGGAGCTGGTGCGCTGGCTTCAAGGTTTGGCAGTGCGATCGCTTTTGCTCCTTTGTTTGGCGTATCACTAAAGTGAACCACGCCATTTTCATCTACCCACGTATACGCGACCTGCGCGAAGGCGATAGAGGCGATTAACAATCCGCTGAGTGCACACAGTGATGGAATAAGCTGAACTTTCATTGCTCACCTTCTCTTGTTCGATGATTTCACGTTTCAATGGCTTAGCTCTTTGACCTGTAAGGAAAAATTCTAAGCGTATTTTTATTATCCTCTTATGTTAAACGTCGAAGCTTGACTGGCGAATACAAAAAAGGCCCGCCTGCGAGGCGAGCCTAATATTTTATTGCTGTGTTTACATTTTACACAGTGTCGACCTTACACAGAGTAGTAAAGTTCGAACTCAACAGGGTGAGTTGTCATGTTCACACGCTCTACGTCCTGAGACTTAAGGTCGATGTATGAATCGATGAAGTCGTCAGAGAATACGCCGCCCGCTGTTAAGAACTCACGATCAGCATCTAGCTCTGCTAGTGCGTCTTTTAGTGAGTATGCAACAGTTGGGATTTCTGCTGCTTCTTCAGCTGGAAGATCGTAAAGGTCTTTATCCATCGCTTCGCCTGGGTGGATCTTATTCTTGATACCGTCAAGACCAGCCATAAGCATTGCTGCGAAACATAGGTATGGGTTCGCCGCTGGGTCACCGAAACGAACTTCGATACGACGTGCTTTCGGGCTTGGTACCACTGGGATACGGATTGAAGCAGAGCGGTTACGCGCTGAGTAAGCTAGCATTACTGGTGCTTCGAAGCCTGGTACAAGACGTTTGTACGAGTTTGTTGATGGGTTAGCGAATGCGTTGATTGCACGAGCGTGTTTGATGATACCACCGATGTAGTAAAGCGCCATTTCAGATAGACCGCCGTACTTGTCACCAGCAAATAGGTTTACGCCATCTTTTGCTAGAGACTGGTGAACGTGCATACCGCTGCCGTTGTCGCCAACAAGTGGTTTAGGCATAAACGTCGCTGTTTTACCAAACGCGTGAGCAACGTTGTGTACAACGTACTTGTAGATTTGGATTTCGTCAGCTTTGGTTGTTAGCGTGTTGAAACGAGTTGCGATTTCGTTTTGACCCGCCGTTGCCACTTCGTGGTGGTGCGCTTCAACAACAAGACCCATTTCTTCCATTACTAGACACATAGCAGAACGGATGTCTTGAGATGAATCTACTGGAGCTACTGGGAAGTAACCACCTTTAACGCCTGGACGGTGACCTTTGTTACCTTCTTCGTAGTCAGAACCTGTGTTCCATGCCGCTTCTACGTCGTCGATTTTGAAGAAAGAGCCTGACATGTCTGTCGAGAACTTCACGTCATCAAATAGGAAGAATTCTGGTTCAGGACCGATAAGTACAGTATCTGCAACACCTGTAGAACGCATGAAGTCTTCAGCGCGTTTTGCGATAGAGCGTGGGTCACGGTCGTAGCCTTGCATTGTTGCAGGCTCTAAGATGTCACAACGGATATTTAGTGTTGCGTCTTCCGTGAATGGGTCAAGCACAGCAGAAGATGCGTCAGGCATCATTACCATGTCTGATTCGTTGATACCTTTCCAGCCAGCAACTGATGAACCATCGAACATTTTACCTTCTTCGAAGAAGTCTGCGTCGATTTGGTGAGCAGGGATCGAAATGTGCTGCTCTTTACCTTTTGTATCAGTGAAGCGTAGGTCAACAAACTTAACTTCGTTTTCTTGGATCAGCGATAGAACGTTTTCTACTGACATCTTGGATAACCTCCAGTGTTAATAAGCGGTAAAAGCTCGATTTATGAATTATTCATGAAACCTGGCATTGATTAATCAATTTGACTTTTCATTAATCGATGCTGTTTTAACTAAAGCCAAAACCGTGCCAAAAAAAATATTCCATTAATTTCAAGCAATTGTGTTTTTGAATGCTAGTTTGGTGCACTTGCTTGCACCAAAATGATCTTTGCTTGCACTATTATGGTGCTAAAAATCATTGTTGCACCATAATGTGACAGGTACATTGCGTATTCAGCCCAGTTTTTGAGCAAGAGTCAATTTGAATTATGCATCGATTAGAATAAAGTTGCGTTTAATCAATTCGTTCTGAGGAAGAAAATGGGCATTAAGCGTAAAAATCGCAGAAATGCTCGGGAGTAGATCACATATTTCTAGGCTTTTTGCTAAAATCTGGTACATTATGGCCGTTTTTTTAATCAGCAAATGTCGCCAGAGAGCACCCGTTCTCAGCGTGGGGGCATTTCATCTATCTAAGTGAATCAATATCCATGGCTACTCCACAGATTGATAAATTAAGAAATATCGCGATCATCGCGCACGTTGACCACGGTAAAACCACGTTGGTTGACAAGCTGCTACAACAATCAGGCACGCTTGAGTCTCGCGGTGAAGCTGAAGAGCGAGTCATGGACTCGAACGACATCGAGAAAGAGCGCGGTATTACCATTCTTGCTAAAAACACAGCAATCGACTGGAACGATTACCGTATCAACATCGTAGATACTCCGGGACACGCGGACTTCGGTGGTGAAGTTGAGCGTATCATGTCGATGGTAGACTCTGTACTACTTATCGTTGACGCAGTTGATGGTCCAATGCCTCAAACGCGTTTCGTAACACAAAAAGCGTTTGCTCACGGTTTAAAACCAATCGTTGTAATCAACAAGATTGACCGCCCTGGTGCACGTCCTGATTGGGTTATGGACCAAGTGTTCGACCTGTTCGACAACTTAGGTGCAACTGATGACCAGCTAGACTTTAAAGTAGTTTACGCATCTGCACTTAACGGTTGGGCTTCTCTAGAAGAAGGCGAAACTGGCGAGAACATGGAACCACTATTCCAAACTATCGTTGATGTTGTTGACGCGCCAAATGTTGACCTTGATGGTCCACTACAGATGCAAGTTTCTCAGCTAGACTACAGCTCTTACGTTGGTGTTATCGGCGTGGCTCGCGTAACTCGTGGTAGCGTTAAACCAAACCAGCAGGTAACCATTATTGGTGCTGACGGTAAAACTCGCAACGGTAAAGTGGGTACAGTAATGGGCTACCTTGGCCTAGAGCGTCACGAAGTGGAACAAGCTAACGCGGGTGATATCATCGCAATCACTGGTCTTGGCGAGCTGAAAATTTCTGACACTATCTGTGCACAAAACGCAGTAGAAGCATTACCACCATTGTCTGTTGATGAACCAACAGTAACGATGACGTTCCAAGTAAACACGTCTCCATTCGCGGGTAAAGAAGGTAAGTTCGTAACGTCACGTAACATCCTTGAGCGTCTTGAGAAGGAATTGGTACACAACGTTGCACTACGCGTTGAGCAAACAGACGATCCAGATAAATTCCGCGTATCAGGTCGTGGTGAACTTCACCTTTCTATCCTGATCGAAAACATGCGTCGTGAAGGCTTTGAGCTTGCGGTATCTCGTCCAGAAGTAATCATCAAAGAAGAGGATGGTCAGTTGATGGAACCGTTCGAAACGGTAACTATCGACGTAATGGAAGAGCACCAAGGCGGCATCATGGAGAACATCGGCCTACGTAAAGGTGAGCTGAAAGACATGTCTCCAGACGGTAAAGGTCGTGTGCGTATGGACTTCGTTATGCCATCACGTGGTCTGATCGGTTTCCAAACGGAATTCATGACACTGACTTCAGGTTCAGGTCTTCTTTACCATACGTTTGATCACTACGGCCCTCACAAAGGCGGTAACATCGGTCAACGTGTAAACGGTGTACTAATCGCGAACGCGATGGGTAAAGCGCTAACTAACGCACTGTTCAACCTTCAAGAGCGTGGTCGTCTATTTATCGGTCACGGTGTTGAAGTTTACGAAGGTATGGTTATCGGTATTCACAGCCGTGACAACGACCTAACGGTAAACGCACTGAAAGGTAAGCAGCTAACCAACGTTCGTGCATCTGGTACCGATGACGCACAGGTTCTTACTCCGCCAATCAAGATGACTCTTGAGCAAGCACTAGAATTCATCGATGACGACGAGCTAGTAGAAGTAACGCCTGAAAGCATCCGTATCCGTAAGAAGTTCCTAACGGAAAGCGACCGTAAGCGTGCTTCTCGTGGCGCGAAATAATTTTCGTTAAGCGATTCAATTAAGAAGAAGCCTCGAGTTATGCTCGGGGCTTTTTGTTTTCTGGAGTTGAATATGAACCCGATTATTATTACCGGTGGGCCTGGTGCGGGAAAAACAACACTGCTGAATGCGCTAGACGCGTGTGGTTACGCCACGTTTCCAGAAGGGTCCCGCGACTTGATTGAGCAGCAAAGCCAGTTAGAAAATGGTATTTTGCCGTGGACGAATTTGCCTGAGTTTGCCAAGTTATGCCTTGGGTTGATGGACAAACAAAAGAGTGATGCGCGTTGTCATGATGTTGCGTTTGTTGATCGCGCCATCCCCGACATCATTGCATACCTACAAGTGGGCGGCTGTAAGGTTGATCAAGCTTTCTTAACCGAAAGCGCTGGGTACCATAGTCAGGTGTTTACTTGTCGACCTGAAGCATCCATTTACGTACAAGATGAAGTGCGTCCGCACAGCTTTGAAGAAGCATTGGAGATTCATCAGTCGTTAGTGAGTGTCTATACTGAGTTGGGTTATGAAGTGGTAGAAGTGCCATGGGGAACTGTACCAGAGAGGGTAGGCTTTGTTCGAAGAGTCATCGGTTTACTCGGTGAGGTCGCCGACTAAAACCTCCTCACTAGGAGGAGGTCTAAATCATTTACTTTTGATTGAGCTTTTGTAGGAATTTATCGGACTCTGCAATCGCTTCGTTCATTTGTTTGATCGCAAACTGGATGTCTTTCTCTAAGCTAGAGAACTCACCTTGCAAAGAACCAATCGCACTGGCGTTAAGGTTGTGTTTTAAGTACAACGTGTTGTCACGTAGCGTATCCAGTACCGGTGTCATCTTTTTCTCTGCACGCTTCATAGCGCTAAGCATGGTTTTGTACGAGGCTTTGGTTTCACGTAGTTTTTGCTCGCTTGAACGACGCAGTTTCGCACTCGAGTACAGCTCTAGCTCATCTTGCCACTCATCAAACAGTGCGCCGGATACGTCTTCAATCGCAGCAATACGGTCACGTACGTCTTGAGCCGCTTTTTCGCTATCTTCATATTTGTCATTGATGTTGTTGTAGACATTTTCTAGCTCACCACCATCAAAGTTGGTGATCGCAGACAAGGCTTCAAGTGCACTGGTGAATTCTTCTTGTGCATCTTGTTGAGATTCTTTGGCATCTTCGACGCGGTCGACCATAATATCTCGTTTATGATACCCAACCTGCTCCATTGCTGAGTAATAAGCAGATTGACACCCTGTTAAAGTGAAAATTGATAGTACAATTGCTAATAAATAAGGCATTCTTATGTCCTCGGCGCTAATTATGGGATGAACTATGAACCAGTTATCAGAGAGTTACAAGGCGAGATTAATCAATCTACTGCCAAGTTGCGTCGCGTTTTTTAAGTATCTTCTTAAGCGATTAACGCATGACCGTGTGAATGTGAACGCGGGCTATCTTGCCTACATTACCTTGTTATCCATCGTGCCAATGCTGACGGTATTGTTATCAATATTGTCGAAATTTCCCGTTTTTGCGAACGTTGGTGAGGTGCTGCAAGGCTACATTATTGAGAATTTTGTGCCAGCTTCTGGAGAAGCTGTACATACGGCATTACAGGAATTTGTGGCGAATACGGGCAAAATGAGCGCGGTTGGCGGTGGGTTTTTATTCATCGCAGCGGTCATGCTGATTTCCAACATTGATAAGAACTTAAACTACATTTGGCGAGTTAAAGACAAGCGCCGTTTAGTCTTTTCATTCTCTATGTATTGGATGGTACTCACGTTAGGGCCGATCATGGTCGGTGCGAGTATTGCGGCGACGTCGTACGTGACTTCGCTGCAAATTTTAGAGAACGAGACATTATCTGGTGCGTTTAATTTATTTCTGCGTTGGCTACCGTTGTTGCTGTCCTTTTTTGCTTTTCTTGGCTTGTATATTCTAGTGCCGAATAAAAAAGTACACCTCGCTCATGGTGCCATGGGGGCAGCAGTCGCCGCGATACTGTTCGAGTTGAGTAAAAAAGGCTTTGCACTCTACATCACTCAGTTTCCGTCTTATCAGCTCATCTACGGCGCGTTAGCGGCGATTCCTATCTTATTTGTTTGGGTGTATTTATGCTGGATGATCGTGTTATTGGGGGCGGAAGTTACGGCTGCGCTTGGTGAGCGAGAGCACTGGAGTGAAGATTTAGACATGATACACTCGACCGCTGAATCTCAGTTAACAGATGAAGGAAGCGAGAGTAGTGATAGCGCTAATTCAACGAGTCAGTGAAGCAGCCGTCCGTGTGGATGGTGAAGTCGTAGGAGAAATTGATCGTGGTCTGCTGGTCTTATTGGGCGTAGAGAAGGACGACGATGAAGCTAAAGCAAAGCGTTTAATGGAGCGTGTTACAACCTACCGTGTGTTCGAAGATGACGAAGGCAAGATGAACCTGAACGTTAAACAGGTGGAAGGTAAAGTGCTGGTGGTTTCTCAATTTACGCTGCCTGCGGATACAAAAAAAGGCACGCGAGCTGGCTTTTCTCGCGGTGCGCATCCTGTTGATGCAGAGCGCTTGTATGATTACTTTTCTGACTTGTGTGAAGAAGTCTTACCCACACAGCGTGGCCGCTTCGCTGCCGATATGAAAGTGTCCTTGGTGAATGACGGTCCTGTGACGTTTTGGTTGCAGGTCTAATCTGGTAACACAGGCGCCATAGTCTAAGCTTTAACTCCAAGCTCATGGAATTGGCTTGGAGTAATTTTTCCGACACTGATTAGTGTTGTGCTTTCAAAGGATTGATATGTTCAAACTCATTACTCCCAAAACCGATAATCAGATAAACAAGTATTATCAGTTTCGCTGGCAACTGCTTCGTGAGCCATGGCGTATGCCGATCGGCTCAGAGCGCGATGAATACGACGAAATGAGTCATCACCGCATGATTGTTGATGGTCGAGGTCGTCCTATGGCGATTGGCCGTTTATACATTACGCCGGACAATGATGGCCAGATCCGCTATATGGCGGTTAAAAATAATCGCCGTAGCAAAGGGATGGGTTCGCTGGTTTTGGTTGCACTAGAGTCGTTAGCACGCCAGGAAGGAGCGAAACGCTTGGTGTGTAATGCCCGTGAAGATGCCATCGCCTTTTATGAAAAAAATGGCTTTGAGCGTCGAGGCGAGCTAACCGATGAGCGTGGCCCTGTGCGCCATCAGCAAATGGTGAAGCAACTGGATCCGATGGCCAATGTGTTACGTCGCCCTGAATGGTGTACTGAGCTTCAACAGCGCTGGGAGCAACAAATCCCAATTAGCGACAAAATGGGGATCAAAATTAATCAGTACACGGGTTACCAGTTTGAATGCTGTGCGCAGCTTAATCCTAACCTTAATCCGCATAACACCATGTTCGCCGGGTCAGCTTTTACCTTAGCAACCTTGACAGGGTGGGGGATGACGTGGCTGCTGCTTAAAGAGCGTGGGTTGCACGGTGATATTGTGTTGGCCGACAGCTCTATTCGTTATCGTCAACCAGTCGAACAAAACCCCGTGGCGAGTACTTCGTTGGATGGGATCAGTGGTGACCTAGACCGATTGGAGTCGGGACGCAAAGCACGCATCGTTATTCACGTAGTGATTTATAGTGGTGACACGCCAGCTGTGGATTTTGTCGGTACCTATATGCTGATACCGAACTACTCGCAGTTACTCAGTTGCTGATGGGGTAAGCGCCGACTGATCTGCTGGGCGCTTATCTGTTTCACCTTCTTGCTCTGTCGGTGAGAGGGTTTGTTCTGCTGCGGAATTCGTGTCGGGTACTTCATCTTCTTCGATAACTTCTTCGTAAAGCTCTTCCTCTTGAGTCTCCAAATTGATGTTATCAATTACGATTGGCTGCTCGATGGAAGGTTCATTTTTCTGTGGAGTCTCAATATCAGTAGGCTCGGCCAGTTTTGATGCGTTCACGCACTCATTACGGTGGGTTTCGCCACTTAGTAGATCGCCTTCAATGTTTCCGCACGACTCTTCCAATTGATAAGTAATGCCACTTAGCGGGTTGTTGGCCATATCAAATGTTCCCCAAACCTTACCACTTATGGCTTTTCCTGAGATGGTGACCGGCGTTATGGCAACTTCCCCTCGTTGCGCGCTTAAACGCAGTGGACTTAAGGTAATGGCTTTGAGCGAATGATCCGCTTGGGACTTCAAGCGGGTATCTCGGAGATTGGCTTCCACTTCACCCGATAAGCTGTAGGCCAGCATGTTGCGATCACCTGATAACCCTTGTAGATCGAGGCTGAGATCGGAAAAACCATCAATAGCCAGTGTGTCGGGTAAAAAATAATCGTGGAAGAGCGATAAGGGAATACCATCAGCATTGACGTTGAGCGCCCAAGGTTGGCTCGGGGTACTCAAATCTATTTGTCCGATGCCTTCTACGTAGCCTTGCTCGAGTGGCGCAAAAAGGCGAGTCAATTGCCAAAAGCCATCTTTGCTTTGCATGGCAAGTGCTGCGTGAGACGTGAGTATTTGGTCATAGCTGGCGTTGACAACGCTGACTTCCAATTCGCCTTGCCAAAGGCCCCAACGTTGAGCAGACTGTTTAATATCAAGCTGTTGCCCTTCGATATTTAAACCGGAAAGTTGCCAATAAGGTTCGTGAGATAGCTGGATAATTTGGCTGCGCTCAATGTCGAGTCGTTCGATTGCAACATGCTCTAACTCGCTGGTGGCGGCGTGCCACCAATTTAGGTTGTCTTCTGGCTGTGTTGCCCACTTGAGGCCTTGAATAGAGGCTTCTTTGAGCTTCCATTGTGTTGGCGTGAACAATCCAGAAACTTGCACTCGACCTTGCTGCCAATCTAAGCTGAGCTCGTTGAGCTGGATTACTCCTGGCTCGATAGCGGCACTCAAACGTGGCTCTATTGCGGTTTGCTGCTGGAATCGAACGCTATCCGCCTGCAATGACACTTGAGCTTTTGTCTTCCAGAGAGACAGTGGCAGCGTGGCGTTTTCCACAGAAAGATCCAAGTTCTGCCAGTGCCAGTCGCCCCATTCAATATCGGCGTTAAGCAAATCTAAGCTATTAATATGATTAATGTTAAATGGTAGATCGTGCCAAGGTTTTGCAAGCAGTGATTGGCGCTGCGTATTACTCAGTTTCAGCTTGTTGATGGTCACATTTACTAAAGACCAGCCTTGAGGATACTGCTCCCCTTGCCCAGATATTTGACTGTTACGCCAGTTAAAAGAGGTGCCATAAAGCGTACTGTCTTGCGGTTTGTAGTCTATATCGACTAAGACTTGATTAAAGGCTTCGCCATTCCAATAGAGTTGGTCAGCTGCAAGTTGAACTTCGCCATATGGTATTAAATGACCATTCCATTGTGGTGATTGAATTTGAAGGTCAATGCCATTGGCAGAGAACTGCTCGTCGGCGTAATCAATATTTTTGAGCGCGATTTGATGGAATAAAACGTTGTCTAAAGGTGGGAGCTTTGGTGCGCCATACTGCAAGCTCATACCATCAATCAATAAACTATCAACGATCCATTTACCATCGCGATAAACATCGGGATTCATCCATAAATCGACTTGCTCGATGTAAGACGCATCGTCTCCGCTGGTGTTCACGCGTTGTAAAGTTAGGTGATAGGGAAAGCCATAACGCACGCTTCCGGCCCGGAAGGGAAGAGAAAAGGTGTTTGACAGCAAGCGCCAGGTTGCGTCCGCGTAAGATGTTGTTAGCAGCGCAATCGTAGCGGCTGGAATGGCAACTAAGATAACCAGTAACAGAAGTAGAACTCGACGCGCTGTTTTCATCTTTGCTAGAACCTACGTGTGTTATGAAATAAAACTAGATAGGCTTTAGCTTGTATCAATATTCTGTGGTATTCAATAAAAAGCCCCTCAAAAGAGGGGCTTGAAGCAATTTTTGTAACTTGGCCTACGTAAAGGTGATAAGTTAATGCCAACTTTTCACTGCGTTTACGCGACGTCGCTGTTACTCGATTTAATCAATCTGAGGACCAGCCGCAACCAGAGATTTACCTTCAGCGTTGTCTGTGTACTTATCAAAGTTATTGATAAAGCGCGCTGCTAAATCTTTCGCTTTGCTTTCCCACTGAAGTGGGTCAACGTACGTGTCGCGAGGGTCTAGAATGCTAGGATCCACACCTGGTAGTGACGTTGGTACTTCAAGGTTGAAGATTGGAATGTGCTTAGTTGGTGCTTCTTCAATCGAACCATCAAGAATGGCATCAATAATTCCGCGTGTATCTTGAATAGAGATACGTTTGCCAGTGCCGTTCCAACCAGTATTCACTAGGTAAGCCTCAGCGCCCGCTGCTTCCATGCGTTTTACCAGTACTTCCGCGTATTTTGTTGGGTGGAGCGTTAGGAACGCCGCGCCGAAACAAGCAGAGAAAGTTGGTGTTGGCTCAGTAATACCGCGCTCTGTTCCCGCTAGTTTGGCGGTAAAGCCAGACAGGAAGTGGTACTTAGTTTGCTCAGGTGTCAATTTAGATACTGGAGGCAGTACGCCAAATGCATCGGCTGATAGGAAGATCACTTTATTCGCGTGACCGCCTTTTGATACTGGCTTAACGATATTATCGATATGGTAGATAGGGTAAGAAACACGTGTGTTTTCTGTTTTCGAACCATCATCAAAGTCGATAGAGCCATCGCCACGTACTGTTACGTTTTCTAGCAGTGCATCACGACGAATTGCATTGTAGATGTCCGGCTCTGCTTCTTTCGAAAGTTTGATGGTTTTTGCGTAACAACCACCTTCGAAGTTGAAGACACCGTCATCATCCCAGCCGTGCTCATCATCACCAATTAGCGCACGTTTAGGATCAGTCGACAGGGTCGTTTTACCTGTACCAGATAGACCGAAGAATACTGCTACATCGCCATCTTTGCCCATGTTAGCGCTACAGTGCATTGATGCGATGTCTTTTAGTGGAAGGAAGTAGTTCATCATGGCGAACATACCTTTCTTCATTTCACCGCCGTACCAAGTACCACCGATAAGTTGCATGCGCTCGGTTAGGTTAAATACGGTGAAGTTTTCTGAGTTCAGGCCTTGCTCTTCCCATTTTGGATTAGTGCATTTTGCGCCATTCATTACTACGAAGTCTGGTTCAAATGTCGCTAATTCTTCTTCTGTCGGGCGAATAAACATGTTTTTAACGAAGTGCGCTTGCCATGCGACTTCTGTGATAACACGAATGCTCAAACGTGTATCTGGGTTTGCACCACAGTAACCGTCAACAACAAACAAGCGTTTGTTAGAAAGCTGGTTTGTGACCAGTTCTTTTAGCTCGTCCCACACTTCAGGAGTGATTGGTTTGTTATCATTTTTCACTTGATCAGACGTCCACCACATATGTTCTTCTGTCGTAGCGTCTTTGACGATGTATTTATCTTTTGGTGAGCGACCAGTAAAGATGCCAGTGTCAACGGCAACCGCACCTAGTTCAGTAACCACGCCGCGCTCATAACCGGTTAGGTCTTCACGCGTTTCTTCCTCAAACAACATTTCGTAGCTTGGGTTGCGAATAACCTCTTTTACGTTATGCAGTCCGTGCTTGGTTAGATCAAGTGTTGCAGCCTTAGTATGTTCCATAACGGTCATAGGTGCTCCTTATAAGGATTTTGTAGGGATTTTGTAAGAATGTTTTAATTTTAATCTGCTCACCATGCTAGCAACGGGGCGGGGAGAAAACAGGGAGATAGCTCAAAATTTACCCATGATTTCAATAAGGTTTTAGGTAACCCGTCACATATTGGTGGGAATAGTCTATCGTGCACGCAATCCTTTGCGCTAGGGCAAAATCATTATTAATTGTTTAAAATTAAGCAGTTGTTTTATTACGCTTGAGGCTAGTTATTACGAGGGGTTGATCACAAAAAGGCCAGCATTAAGCTGGCCTTTTGTAGGGTAAATTACGTGCTTGATAAGCTATGTAAATTAATGCAGGGTTTTCTTGTCTGTAGAAGCTTGTGCATACAGTTCAGTGACTTCAGATTCGTCGAACGTATAAGTTGTGCCACAGTAATCACAATGTAAAGAAACTGATCCAACTTCTGCCAAAATGTCATAAATTTCAGCTTTCTCAACGGTGATGATTGCGGCACCGCTACGCTCACGAGAACAGCCACAATGGAACTCGACAGGTTGCGGCTCGTACAGACGTACTTTGTCTTGGTTATATAGTCGATACAATAACTCGTTCGCTTCTAAACCAAACAATTCTTCATCTTTTACTGTGTCAGTGAGCTGCTCCAGATGTTCGAAATCATCTGGAGAGCCAGTGCCGTCAGGGATCACTTGAATCAACATACCTGCTGCGTGTGCTTTGCCTTCATGCTCACCAGTGCGGATCCATAGGCGCGTTTTTAACTGCTCTGAGTTTGCAAAGTAGCCTTCTAGCACTTCTGCTAAAGTGTCACCTTCTAGTCCAACGACGCCTTGGTAACGCTCGCCGTTTTTCGGTTCGATGGTGATCACAAGGTAGCCCTTACCCATTAGATCGTGAATGTTTGCGTCATCGGCAACATCGCCTTCCCAGCGAGCTACGCCACGAACACGTTGGTTATGGTCACCGTTGATAACGGCAAGAGACACAGGACCGTCGCCTTGTAGCTGGATGGTGATCGAACCTTCGAACTTAAGAGTGGCAGTTAAAAGAGTAGTTGAAACGAGTAGCTCACCCAGCAGTTTCTCTATTGCTGCCGGATATTCCTTGCTGGAGATAACACGTTGGTACGCTTCATCCAATTGTACCAACTCGCCACGTACTGAAAGATCTTCGAATAGGTAGCGGTTTAAAACATTATTTGCCATGGAGTGCTTTCCTCGTTGGTAATTCCGGCTTTTATTGGTGTTTGAACTTAATGATGTCTCGGCGCTGCTTTTTATCTGGGCGGCGTTCCGGACTTGGGTTGTGGGCATTAAGCTTACGTTGAGTCGCGTGTTCCTCACGTTTCGCGATACTCTCATTGGTTTCGCGATATAAGGTTTGTGCGATGGGAGCGCCTCGGCGTTGATCTGAGATTTGTTCGATTATCACGATTTTTTCTTCGTTGCCTTGACGAAGTCTGACTTCAGCGCCCACTTCAACGATTTTACTCGGCTTGCTTCGTTGGCCATTATAGTGGACTTTACCGCCAT
Source organism: Vibrio sp. Vb1026 (assembly GCF_033338745.1). Classification (NCBI taxonomy): domain Bacteria; kingdom Pseudomonadati; phylum Pseudomonadota; class Gammaproteobacteria; order Vibrionales; family Vibrionaceae; genus Vibrio; species Vibrio sp. Vb1026. The sequence continues at coordinate 227,806 of NZ_JAWOTH010000005.1, read as the reverse complement.
CGACCATGTTACGCGCGATGGAGCGGGTTTTGTAAAATCTTGCGGCCCATAGCCATTTATCTAGCCTAACGGCTTCATTTAGGGAACTCATAGAACACTACGCTATCTAATCACTGCCCGAATACGGCAATGAGTGATGGATTATTCACCTACAGATGGAGTCAAGGCGTATTTTTTTCAAGGGAGTTGGCAAAAACTGCATAAGAAAAAGGTATGAAAGACAACTTGTGATATAGTTCACTGCTCTTTGTTGAGTAATAATTTTATTGCAAATTTAGCAATTTAAAGTCGATAGCTATCGTTATAGCTTAAATGACGGACGTTAGAATAAAGGAATCCATTCAGTGAAACGTTTAGAGCTAAGTGCAGGATTATCAAGCAGACCGCTACTGGCTCAGATCAAGTCCAATCATTATACCATTCAAGCCAAACTTAGCTTGTTGCTTACCTGTCTGTTTATTGCGATAACCGGATGGATACTTGGCAAAATTGTGTGGTTAGCCATACCTCAATCGTCGGAAGTGCCGCAATGGCGTCCATCGGCGAGTAGCGTTACTGCGAGCAATAAAGGCGACGCGATAGATTTTAATGCCCTTCAGAATGCCAACCTATTCGGTAAATTCACTGAGCAAAAAGCGGCAGTTGTAGAACAGCCCATTGTTAAAGACGCCCCTAAGACGCGCCTTAACCTCACGCTAGTCGGTGCGGTCGCAAGTAGTGATGCCAACACTAGCCTTGCTGTTATTGCTAACCGAGGTAAGCAAGCTACGTATGGTTTGGGTGAAGAAATCGAAGGGACACGTGCGACACTAAAAGCGGTATTGGTGGATCGCGTCATCATTGATAATCAAGGTCGAGACGAGACCTTAATGATGGAAGGTATAGAATATAAGAAGCTATCTGAATCGCCGCAGGTAGCTAGGGCGCAAGCTCAGCGAGCAGAAGCAGCGACGTCTGACGTTGGAGAGAAATTAGAGCAAATCCGCGAGGAAATTGCGAAAGATCCACAAAGCGTTTTTAAATACATCACCATTTCACCCGTCAAAAAAGACGGAGACATTGTTGGTTATCGAGTATCACCTGGTCGTGATGCCGCATTATTTAATGATGTAGGGCTACAACCTGGCGATATTGCGGTTCAACTGAACGGGATCGATTTAAGTGACCCGTCTTCTTCAGTACAACTGATGCAAGTGATGAGCGATCCGCAAGAATTAAATTTAACTGTTGAGCGAGACGGCCAACAGTACGATATCTATATCCAATTGTAAGACTTAGGCAACCGGCGTAAGTTCAGGGAGACATACGTGAAACATTGGTTCAGCAAAAGTGCTTGGCTACTAGCAGGAAGTTTACTCTGCGTACCAGGTGCAATGGCAAACGAATTTAGTGCGAGCTTTAAAGGCACTGATATTCAAGAATTCATCAACATAGTGGGTCGTAACCTCGAAAAGACCATCATTGTTGATCCTTCAGTACGCGGTAAAATCGATGTCCGCAGCTATGACGTACTTAACGAAGAGCAATATTACAGCTTTTTCCTTAATGTCCTTGAAGTATACGGTTACGCAGTCGTAGAGATGGACAATGGGGTACTTAAGGTTATCAAAGCAAAAGACTCAAAAACCTCAGCAATCCCTGTGTTAGGTGATGGCAGCGCGCAAGGCGATAGTGTTATCACTCGAGTTGTCGCGGTGCGTAATGTGTCGGTCCGTGAGTTGTCTCCTCTACTTCGTCAGCTGATTGATAACGCCGGTGCCGGTAACGTGGTTCATTATGATCCAGCGAATATTATCTTGATTACTGGTCGTGCGGCAGTAGTGAATCGCTTAGCAGAGATCATCAAGCGTGTTGACCAAGCCGGCGATAAAGAAATTGAATTGGTGGAGCTGCGTAATGCATCTGCTGCTGAAATGGTACGCATTGTCGAAGCACTGAATAAAAGTGCGAATCAGAAAAGCACGCCAGAGTTCCTTGAACCTAAAATTGTGGCCGATGAACGTACTAACGCGATTTTAATTTCTGGTGATCCAAAAGTAAGAGCCCGCTTGAAACGTTTGATTCGTCAACTTGATGTTGAAATGGCGACAAAAGGTAACAACCGAGTTGTGTACCTGAAAAATGCGAAAGCTGAAGATTTGGTGGATGTATTGAAAGGTGTTTCCGATAACCTGCAAGCTGAAAAACAAGCCGGTCAGAAAACATCAGGTGCATCGCGTGGTGAGGTCGTCATTGCTGCTCACGCTGCAACTAACTCGTTAGTTTTAACAGCGCCACCAGATATTATGATGGCATTACAAGACGTCATTTCTCAACTCGATATTCGTCGTGCTCAGGTTCTTATTGAAGCGTTAATTGTCGAAATGTCTGAAGGTGATGGTATTAACCTAGGTGTTCAGTGGGGTTCATTAGAAACGGGTGCTGTAATTCAGTACGGTAACTCAGGAGCCCCGATTGGTCAGGTGATGGTTGGGCTAGAAGAAGCAAAAGATCAAACCCGAACTGAATACTATACCAACTCTAATGGCGAACGAACGCCATATGATGTTACTGAATCAGGTGACTACTCTACGCTAGCGTCAGCACTTAGCGGAGTAAATGGTGCGGCAATGAGTATTGTCATGGGTGACTGGACAGCGCTAATTAGTGCTGTTGCTTCTGACTCCAACTCAAACATTCTATCTTCTCCGAGTATTACCGTAATGGATAATGGCGAAGCATCATTTATTGTGGGTGAAGAGGTTCCGGTTATTACGGGCTCTACGGCTGGCTCAAACAACGACAACCCATTCCAAACGGTTGACCGTAAAGAAGTCGGTATCAAACTCAAAGTAGTGCCACAAATTAACGAAGGTGACTCTGTACAGTTAAACATTGAACAAGAAGTTTCCAACGTATTAGGCGCAAACGGTGCGGTTGACGTTCGCTTTGCTAAACGACAGTTAAACACCTCTGTCATGATCCAAGATGGTCAGATGTTGGTTCTTGGTGGTTTGGTCGATGAACGCGCACTTGAAAGTGAGTCTAAAGTGCCGCTATTGGGTGACATTCCGGTACTTGGCCATCTGTTCAAGTCAACTAGCACGCAAACAGAAAAACGTAACTTGATGGTGTTCATCAAGCCGACGATTATTCGCGATGGTGTGACGGCCGACGGTATTACGCAGCGTAAATACAACTTTATTCGCGCAGAACAGCTTTACAAAGCGGATCAAGGTTTGAAGTTGATGGCTGACGAGAAGATCCCGGTTATGCCTGCCTTTGGCCAGGAGCGTCAGCACCCAACAGAGATTCAAGCGTTTATTGATCAAATGGAAAACAACTAATGGTTGATATGTTAGACACAGCGCCAAGTATGCGTCGTCTGCCATTCAGTTTTGCCAACCGCTTTAAACTGGTGCTGGAGACAGAGCATCCTGAGCGTCCACCTATTCTTTACTATGTCGAGCCGCTTAACCCTGCGGCTCTGGTTGAAGTCCGTCGTGTATTAAAGAAAAGCTTCGTACCGCAACCTATTGATAAAGAAGCCTTTGATAAAAAGCTGACTGAAGCATATCAACGCGACTCGTCTGAAGCGCGTCAGTTGATGGAAGATATTGGTGCTGATAGCGATGATTTCTTCTCTTTGGCTGAAGAACTGCCGCATGATGAAGACTTATTAGAATCGGAAGACGATGCGCCAATCATCAAATTGATCAACGCCATGTTGGGCGAAGCGATCAAAGAAGGTGCGTCGGATATTCATATTGAGACGTTCGAGAAAACCCTTTCGATTCGTTTCCGTGTCGATGGCGTATTGCGTGAAGTTCTGACCCCAAGTCGTAAGCTAGCGCCTTTGCTGGTTTCTCGTGTGAAGGTTATGGCTAAACTAGATATCGCAGAAAAGCGTGTGCCTCAAGATGGCCGTATTTCGTTGCGTATCGGTGGTCGTGCGGTGGACGTGCGTGTATCGACGATGCCGTCCTCTCATGGGGAGCGCGTGGTAATGCGTCTGTTGGATAAAAACGCGACTCGTCTTGATTTACATAGTTTGGGCATGACCCCTTCAGTGCATGACAACTTCCGTCACTTGATTGGCCGCCCTCACGGTATCATCTTGGTGACGGGCCCGACAGGTTCTGGTAAATCCACCACCTTGTACGCTGGCTTGCAAGAGATCAATAGCAACGAACGCAACATTCTAACGGTTGAAGACCCGATCGAATTTGATATTGATGGCATCGGTCAAACTCAGGTGAACCCAAAGGTCGACATGACGTTTGCGCGCGGCTTGCGTGCCATTCTGCGTCAGGACCCGGATGTGGTGATGGTCGGTGAGATCCGTGACTTAGAAACCGCACAAATTGCAGTGCAAGCGTCCTTAACGGGTCACTTGGTAATGTCGACTCTCCACACCAACACCGCAGTGGGTGCGATTACGCGTCTACGTGATATGGGTATTGAGCCATTCCTTATTTCTTCTTCGTTATTAGGGGTGCTAGCGCAGCGCTTAGTTCGAACGCTTTGTCCAAGCTGTAAAGAGCCGTATGAAGCCGATGCGGAACAGAAAAAACTGTTTGGTATGGAAGCGCATGAACCGTTAGAACTGCACCGAGCAAAAGGCTGTGAAGCGTGTAACCAAAAAGGCTACCGAGGTCGAACAGGTATCCACGAGCTCATTATGGTTGATGAGCAAGTGCAAGAGTTGATTCACCGAGAGTCTGGTGAGCAAGAAATTGAGAGAGCCGTTCGCGCCCATACGCCAAGTATTCGCAGCGATGGTTTAAGCAAAGTGCGTCGTGGCATTACGTCACTTGAAGAAGTGATGCGAGTGACGAAGGAAACCTAATGGCGGCATTTGAGTACAAAGCGCTAGATGCAAAAGGCAAGCATAAAAAAGGCACGATAGAAGGGGATAACGCCCGACAAGTGCGCCAGCGACTCAAAGAGCAAGGGATGATCCCGATTGAAGTGGTTGAGACGAAAGCTAAATCGGCTAAGTCTTCAGGTTCAGTCAGCTTTAAGCGCGGCATCTCAACATCTGAGTTAGCACTCATCACACGTCAATTGTCTACGCTAGTCCAATCAGGAATGCCTTTGGAAGAGTGTTTGCGTGCGGTCTCTGAGCAGGCTGAAAAGCCGAGGATTCGTTCTATGTTGGCTGCGGTTCGCTCGAAAGTAACTGAGGGTTATCCGCTCGCCGACAGTTTTGCCGATTACCCACACGTGTTTGATGAACTGTACCGCTCCATGGTTGCGGCGGGCGAAAAATCAGGTCACCTCGATACCGTATTAGAGCGTTTGGCAGACTACGTCGAAAACCGCCAAAAGATGCGATCTAAATTGCTTCAAGCCATGATTTATCCTGTAGTTTTGGTGGTATTCGCGGTTGTCATCGTTTCGTTCTTATTGGCGACAGTTGTTCCTAAAATCATTGAACCCATCATTCAGATGGGCCAAGAGTTACCTCAATCGACGCAATTTTTACTGGCAGCCAGTGAGTTTGTGCAAGATTGGGGGCTGATTATTTTCGTTGTGCTGGTGGCGCTTTTCTATGGCCTCAAACTGGCGTTGCAAAAGCCAGACTTTCGCTTAGCTTGGGACAGAAAAATCTTGAGCTTACCGCTAATAGGTAAGATCTCTCGAGGTTTGAATACCGCACGATTCGCACGAACACTTTCGATCTGTACTTCCAGTGCGATTCCAATTCTCGAGGGTATGCGCGTTGCGGTAGATGTTATGTCTAACCGTTATGTGAAGCAGCAAGTCTTGCTTGCAGCGGATAACGTCCGAGAGGGCGCTAGTTTGCGTAAGGCGTTGGACCAAACTCGCTTGTTTCCACCAATGATGCTACACATGATCGCCAGTGGTGAGCAAAGTGGTGAATTAGAGAGCATGTTGACGCGGGCAGCCGATAACCAAGATCAAAACTTTGAATCAACAGTCAATATTGCTCTGGGTGTGTTTACTCCTGCGCTGATTGCATTAATGGCTGGATTAGTGTTGTTCATTGTGATGGCGACCTTGATGCCAATGCTAGAAATGAATAACTTGATGAGCGGATAATTTCGAATTAAGACGTGTCTACTAACGGCATGGCTTTAATCTAACTTTCGGAGAAAAAAATGAAGTTTAAGCGTAGTAAACAACAGGGTTTTACACTTTTAGAAGTGATGGTTGTTGTAGTTATCCTGGGTATTTTGGCAAGTTTTGTTGTTCCAAACCTATTGGGTAACAAAGAGAAGGCAGACCAACAAAAAGCGATTACGGACATTGTCGCGTTGGAAAATGCCTTAGATATGTACAAGTTGGACAACAGCGTTTACCCAACAACGGACCAAGGTCTAGAAGCATTGGTTAGCAAGCCATCTAACCCAGAGCCACGCAACTACCGTGATGGTGGTTACATCAAACGTCTTCCTAATGACCCTTGGGGCAACCAGTACCAATACTTAAGCCCAGGTGATAACGGTACAATCGATATCTTCACTCTAGGCGCAGATGGCCAAGAGGGTGGAGAAGGTCCAGCTGCAGATATTGGCAACTGGAACATGCAAGACTTCCAATAATTGAGCCTAAGCCAGCACTAATGAAACAAATGCGAAAACATAACGGTTTTACATTGATAGAAATTCTATTAGTGCTGGTTTTGCTATCTCTTACGGCTGTGGCCGTGATCTCGACGTTACCGACTAGCCAAAAAGATCTTTCCAAACAGTATGCTCAAAGCTTTTTTCAGCGTTTACAGCTGCTCAATGAAGAAGCGGTGCTGAGCGGTAAAGATTTTGGCGTTCGAGTGGATGATGCCAAATCGACCTACGCTCTACTGAGTTTAACCTCAGAAGGTTGGCAGCCTCTGAAATTAAAGCAGATTCCGAGCAAAACCAAGCTAGAAGAAGATATTGCGCTACAACTCGAGCTCGGAGGTGGTGCTTGGGATAATGATGAGCGCTTATTCAAACCAGGTTCTCTTTTTGATGAAGACATGTTCGCAGAAGAAGAGGACGAAAAGAAAATTGAGCCACCGCAAGTGTTTATCTTTTCCAGCGCTGAAGTCACGCCATTCACCCTGTCTTTTTTTCCGCAAAATGGTGATGCCTTTAATGACGGTTGGCGAGTCATTGGCAAAGAAAGTGGACAAATTTTGTTATTAGCTCCGGGCGAAGAAGTGAAAGAGGATGAGAATGCGCAATTTTAAGCAAGCTCGCCCCAATTTGAGTCATCGCCGGACGAGAGGCATGACCTTACTGGAAGTATTGGTCGCACTGGCAATTTTCGCCACCGCTGCCATCAGTGTCATTCGCTCCGTGAGCCAGCATATTAATACAATCAGTTATTTAGAAGAAAAAATGTTTGCAGCCATGGTTGTGGATAATCAGATGGCAAATGTGATGTTGAATACCGGAGAACTCAAAGCGAAAAACGGCACAGAAGAGCTGGCAGGACGCACTTGGTTCTGGAAAGTCACGCCAGTCGCCACGACGCAGCCATTGCTGAAAGCATTTGATGTGAGCGTCTCGGTAGAGAAAAGCGCGAGCCCTGTAGTAACGGTACGAAGCTATGTGGCGCAATAATCATCCCCGCGCAAACACGCGCCAAAGGGTAAAAGGTTTTACACTTATTGAAGTGTTGGTATCGATTGCCATCTTTGCCAGTTTAAGTGTCGCTGCGTACCAAGTGGTATCGCAAGTACAGCGTAGCAATGCGCTATCACAAGAACGAACCCAACGCTTAAACGAAATTCAGCGTGCCATGGTGATGATGGATAACGATTTTCGTCAAATGGCGATGCGTCAAACACGTACTAATGGTGAAGAGCCTGCTAGCCGGCTAATTTTTTGGTCCGATTACCTGTTGGACTCCGATACTAAAGGGCTGATGTTTGCCCGTTTAGGTTGGCACAACCCTCAGCAGCAGTTCCCTCGTGGAGAAGTAACCAAGGTTGGCTATCGCTTAAAAGAAGAAACACTGCAGCGAGTATGGTGGCGCTATCCTGATACGCCGGTTGGGCAACAAGGTACTGTTACTCCATTGCTAACGCAGGTCGAGTCATTTGATATGCGTTTCTATGATGGTAAGCAATGGAAAAACGAGTGGGCTGAAGAAAAAGCGCTGCCGAAAGCGGTTTCTGTTGTTCTCACTCTCAAAGACTATGGAGAAATTGCCCGCACTTATCTCACTCCTGATGGCACATTGAGTCAGAAAGAGGAAAGTTCAGGAGACAGCAATAATGGTTAACCGTCAGCGCGGTGTTGCTTTGATTATAGTGTTGATGTTGCTGGCGATTATGGCAACGGTTGCTGCCAGTATGTCGGAACGTTTGTTCTTGCAGTTTCAGCGAGGCGCTAATCAAATCAATTACCAGCAAGCGTATTGGTACAGCCTTGGCGTCGAGGCGCTAGCAAAAGTGGGTATCGAGCAAAGTTATAAAGACACCGACACGATTAATATGAGTCAACCGTGGGCGATAAAAGAGCAAGTCTATCCGTTAGATTATGGTCAAGCGGCGGGACGAATTAGAGACAAGCAAGCGTGCTTTAATCTAAATGTATTGAGTCGTGTGCAACCAACGGGTCAGCAAATTACAAGACCATATTTAGTGAATGTATTGCAGCGCCTATTAGAAGAGTTGGATGTCGAGCCATATCAAGCAGAAATCATTGCAGACTCTACTTGGGAATACATTGATGCTGATGACTCTGTCCGTTCGACTACTGGGGTTGAAGACAGCACATATGAAGCGATGAAGCCTTCCTATTTGGCATCAAATGGTTGGATGGCAGATGCTTCCGAGTTACGGGCTGTCTATCAGGTGAGTGGTGAAATTTTCCAAAAATTGGAGCCGTTGGTCTGTGCATTACCAAGTGATGACTGGCGTTTAAACGTGAATACGATTGATGTTGAGCAAGCTCCGATTTTGGTGGCAATGTTCTCACCAAACTTAAGCAGTAGTGATGCGATTCAGCTAATTGAAAAACGCCCATTTGATGGGTGGGATAGCATTGATGAATTTTTAGCAGAGTCAGAAATGGCTGGCTTAAGTGAAGATGTAAAGAAAAACGCCAAAGGCTATTTGGGTGTGGATAGCGCCTTTTTTGAATTGGATGCACAAGTGTTGGTGGATGAATCACGTGTACGTATCCGAAGCCTTTTGCAAAGTACAAATAGAGAAACGGTGACCGTAGTTCGCCGTCGTTTTGGAGGGATCAGTGAGCGAGTTTCTGACCGTTCGGCTGAGTAGCGAACAACAAAGTACCATTCCTTGGGTGGTGTGGTCGACAGATCAACAGGAAGTGATTGCTAGCGGTGAAATCGCCGGGTGGGAACACTTAGATGAGTTGGTCTCATATGCTGGTCAGCGCCAAGTTGTGGCGCTGTTGGCGAGTAATGATGTGGTCCTGACGCAAGTGGATATACCACCTGGTGCAACACGCCAATTCGAGGCGATGTTACCGTACTTAGTGGAAGACGAAGTTGCTCAGGACGTTGATGGCCTGCACTTTAGCGTGTTGGGTAAACAAGCGGATAAAGCGCAGATTTGCGCAGTTGAACGTGCTTGGATTCAGACTGTACTGCAACGTTTCTCAAGCCAAGGTATCGCTATTAAACGCATTTTACCCGATGTGCTTGCGTTACCGGTTCGTGGAGAGCACAGCTGTGCTGCAATGATTGGCGAGCAATGGCTAATTCGTCACTCTGCGACAGAGGGCGCGGTTGTCGACGCTTCTTGGTTAGACCTTTACCTCTCTTCTTATCTACAAAATCATGAAGGTTGGAAGCTCGATTGCTATAGCTCGGTCCCGGAATCTGCGTTACCTGAAATATGGGAGCCGCAACCAGAAGAAATGACGATGGCTTTACTGGCGAAGGGGGTGACAGAAAGCAAAGTCAATTTGCTGACTGGGATCTTCAAGCCGAAATCTTCTTGGGGTAAATACTGGAAGCTCTGGCAAAAAGCCACCATTGCTGCGGGGGTGCTTATCGTCGTCATGGTTGCGCAGCAGTTGCTCGTGGTCCACAAGTACGAAGCACAAGCTCAAGCGTATCGTGAGGAGAGTGAGCGTATTTTCCGCCAGGTGTTCCCAAATAAACGACGCATTCCTACCGTTAGTTACCTCAAACGACAAATGGATGATGAAGAGCGCCGCTTATCTGGTGGAAGTGGTCAGCAGGCAATGTTGTCATGGTTGGCGGCATTACCCGCGACGCTTGGTCAGGTCAGCGACTTGGAGATCACTAGCTTTAAATACGACGGACAACGTGGCGAAGTACGTATTCAGGCTCGTAGTTCAGACTTCCAACCTTTTGAGCAGGCTCGTGTGAAATTGGCAGAGAAGTTTAATGTTGAGCAAGGTCAGTTGAACCGTAGCGATAACGTTGTGGTTGGCAGCTTTGTTTTGAAGCGTTTGTGAGGTGATGATGAAAAACTTAATTTCTCAAGCTCAGGTTTGGTGGAGTAGCATCTCGCAGCGTGAGCAGCGTTTGGTCATGGGATGTGGCGCTATTGCCGTTATCGGTATTATTTATTGGGGTTTATTACAGCCAATGAGCCAACGTGCGGAGCTAGCTCAGTCACGTATTCAAAGCGAAAAACAGTTGCTAGCTTGGGTACAAGATAAAGCGGATGGCATCACTGCACTGCGAAAAAGCAGCGGTGTGAGCTACTCTAGTCAACCGTTGAATCAGTTGGTTTCTTCTTCAGCTCGTCGTTATAAAGTTGAGTTGATTCGCGTACAACCTCGTAATGAGAGCGTTCAAGTGTGGATCAAACCACTCGCGTTTAATCAACTAGTGGATTGGTTACGTTACTTGAAAGAGCAACAGGGTATTGAAGTCGAATTTTTAGATATCGACCGAACAGAGCAAGCGGGCATGATCGATGTAAACCGCCTTCAGTTTAAGCGAGGTTAAGGTGAAGCGAGCAGTACTTTACGTTGTTATCTTTATCGTCTTTTTTTCAGTCAGTCTTTTAATGGGATTACCAGTCTCTTGGGTGTTACAACAAGCACCAACAGTGAGAGGCCTGGACATTCAAGGAGCCAACGGTTCGGTATGGCAAGGTCAAGCTGCTAGTATTCGTTGGCAGCGCCAGAACCTTGGAGAAGTTAATTGGGATTTCCAATGGTCGAGTCTACTGACAGGTAAAACTGAGTTTGCTGTGCGCTTTGGTCGTGGTAGTGAAATGGACGTTCGTGGGCGCGGTTTTGTCGGCTATAGCTTAAGTGATGGCCCTTATGCCAAAAACTTAGTTGCCTCAATTCCGGCGGTAAAAGTTGTTGAGCAAGCGCGCCTCCCTGTGCCTGTTGGTGTTGATGGGCAGCTTGAGCTGAATATTCGTCATGCGACTTATGCTGCGCCTTGGTGTAAGAACGGTGAAGGCACTTTAGTATGGAATGCCAGTGGTATTCAAAGCCCCGTTGGCAGCTTAGATCTCGGTCCTGTGATTGCCGATATAAACTGTCAGGATAGTGTATTGACGGCAACTGGTGAGCAGAGCAGCAAACAAGTCTCTGCGGCGTTTTCCGCTGAACTGATGCCTAATCAACGGTACTCAACCAAAGCGTGGTTCAAACCTGGTGCAGAGTTCCCATCCAGCATGGGGGAGCAACTGAAATGGCTGGGTAAGCCGAATGCTCAAGGTCAATATGAGTTTAATTACCAAGGGCGCTTCTAACCTATCGTGACAAAATCCAATATCTTAAAAGAGCTGCTATTGTGCAGCTCTTTTTGCTTTTGGATCATCGTAAGCTAAAACCTCTATTCGCTGTACATTGGGAATGAATGGAAATTTAAAACCATGATTTTTAATTGATTTATTTTCTTTCGTTCAGCTTTACAGGCAATTGGAACATAGTAGGCCAAATACTCCAAGTGCTGTACAGAAGGGCAAAAAGAAAAGGCCACGAAGATATTCGTGGCCTTTCTATTGCTAGAATTTTGTGCTCTAAATTTTACCGATAGGGCGCTTAATCTTTGCGTTGTAAAATCTCATTCCAAGGTAAATCCGCATCACCAAGAACAATAAAGTTCGGGTTTTCTAGTGTTTCCCGTTCGTTATATGACAGCGGTTCTAATTGCGTGCTGAGAATACGTCCGCCAGCTTCTTCAACAATGCATTGTGTCGCAGCGGTGTCCCACTCACCTGTTGGACCTAGTCGGAGATAGCAATCTACCGCCCCTTCCGCGACGAGGCATGCTTTCAATGCTGCAGAACCGAGCGGTATTAAGTCGTAATTCCAGGCGCTGCTCATACGGTTAGTAATACGATTGATGTCTTGGCGACGACTAATAGCAATTGCGATGCTTTGCTCTGGCTGTTCGTGTTTGTGTGTATGGATTTTGACGCTGTCCGACATGTCGGGAATTTTCCAGGCGCCTTTGCCATTATAAGCGTAGTAAGTCACGCCAGATACAGGGCCGTAAACGACGCCCATGGTTGGTCGATTGTTGTCGACCAACGCAATAATAGTGGCAAAGTCACCACTGCGAGCGATGAATTCTTGAGTACCATCAAGAGGGTCGACTAACCAATAACGTTCCCACTGAGCGCGTTGCTCTAAGCTTATGTCTGCGTCTTCTTCTGACAACACGGGAATGTCAGGCGTCAGATCACTCAAGCGTTCAGTGATGAACTTGTGAGCTGCAATATCTGCACTTGTTACGGGAGTTTCGTCACTTTTGGTGTAGGCCTCGTATTGCTTCTTTTCATATATTTCGAGGATCATTTGCCCAGCACTGCGGGCAATCTCGATGACTTGAGGAAGTAGGTGAGATAGATCTTTTGTCATTGGCATAAGTGATAGTCCTTACTCACAGTGTTATTCGGTTCTAATGACCGTTATTGGTTATGCTTGTGAGTGGTGTTTGGTAAGTGTTTCAGTGCCAACATTAGCGCTGTGATGCTTCGTGCTTCACAGAAATCCATGTGAGTTAATAACTCTTCGGCTTGCGCAAGTGGCCAACGCACAATTTCCAGTGGTTCAGGCTCATCGCCTTCTTGCTTCTCTGGATAAAGCGCCTGTCCTAAAAATAGAGTCATTTTGCTCGAAAAGTAAGATGGCGCGAGGATAACTTGTTTCAACGGGGTTAACTGATTACAGCCAAAGCCGATTTCTTCTTTTAACTCACGATCCGCAGCTTGGTGTGGTGTTTCTCCTGGGTCAATCAGCCCTTTTGGGAAACCTAGCTCGTAACGTTCAGTTCCAGCGGCGTATTCACGCACCAGTAATAAATCGCCTTGTTCTGTTACAGGAACCACCATTACAGCATCTCGTCCACTTGGCTTCATACGCTCATAAGTACGATGCTCACCATTGGAAAAACGAAGGTCGAGCGCTTCCACAGCAAACAGTTTGGATTTTGCAACCGTCTGGCATGAGAGTATCTCTGGTGGGGTTCGTTTCGGCATGACGCTGGCTCCTTGGTGTCGTTGGCGTTTACGAGATGCGTAAGATTCTTAATATATGAGAACTCCGCCTGAGTTTCTAGCGGATTTTACGAGTCGAGCTAAGCATCTCAGCATCACCTCAGTATCGATACAAAAATGGGAGACCGAAGCCTCCCATTTTCTGACAGTGTTTACTCTTAGTAGTAAGAGTGATCACCACGGTCATGTTCTGTAGCATCACGAACTGCGGTTAGTTCACCAATGAACTGGTTTAGCAGCTCTTTCTCGATGCCTTCTTTTAGTGTTACGTCAACCATAGAACAGCCATTACAACCGCCACCAAATGCAACAATCGCAACACCGTCTTCAGTGATCTCAACCAAGTTTACGTGACCACCGTGGCCAGCAAGTTGTGGGTTCACTTGAGTTTGGATAACGTACTCAACGCGCTCAACCAGTGGTGCGTCGTCCGCAACTTTACGCATTTTAGCGTTAGGTGCTTTTAGCGTTAACTGAGAGCCCATTTTATCGGTAACAAAATCGATTTCAGCGTCTTCAAGGAATGGCAGGCTTAGCTCATCAACGTAAGCTGAAAAACCGCTGTAAGAGAGTTCAGTGTCGGTCGATTCTACTGCTTCTGGTGGACAGTAAGACACGCCACACTCAGCGTTTTGTGTACCTGGGTTCACAACGAAAATACGAATGTTAGTGCCTTCAGGTTGTTGACCTAAAAGGTTAGCGAAATGCGTTTGCGCAGTTTCTGTAATAGTAATATTTGACACGACGAATACCCGAGTAAATTTGTAGGTTACTGCTGCTATTCTACTCTTGTTGACGTATGGGTCTAGTCTTTTTGATGCTAAGGCATGGCGAAGCGATCTAGAGAGAACGAGGAGCAGGTGTTCTGCAGATGCAGTAAATATCGATGCTTTCTACGCCAACTTCAAGTAGTAAATGACATAATTGTCGGACGGTACTGCCTGTGGTGACTACATCATCGACGATGGCAACATGGGAAGAGTGAGGGCGCTTATTGAGAATAAACGCGCCTTTTAAGTTTTGTTCACGGCTTGTTTTGGTATTACCACGCTGTGATTGGGCGAGCCTTACTCGACGAAAGACCTTCGCATCAAAATTAGTCTGCAATTGCTTGGCGAGGTGTCGGGCTAAAACATCACTTTGATTAAAACCCCGGCGCAGGTAACGCTGCCAGTGCAATGGCACACTGGTAATGATTGGAGCTGGCGTGGTGATGCGCTGTGCCAGTTGCTCGGTTAATGCTTTTACATGCCAAGACTCTCCGTGATCTTTAAAGCGTTGTACTTCCCGTGAAAGGGGAAAGTCGTAATCGCCTAACGTGTATAGCCTTTGCCATGGCGGTGGCTTTGAAAGACATTCACCACAAATACTATCCGTACTCATTTCTTCTTTCTGTAATGATAAACCGCAGCGTTGACATCGTTTTACCGGAGTTAGGTATTTTAAACAGTGCTCGCACCAGCGCAGAGTATTTGTGTGGCTTGGTGTTTGAATAGGGAACCGACACAGGCCGCATTGACTGCTCAATACGCGATGCATGATGTTTTGCCAGTGATGAGATAACATAGCGTTTATTCATGGTGATATTTTACTCAGCCTAACGCTTGGCTGAAGCCGTAGGGAATAAAATAAGTGGGAGAGATTGAGAGCATGAGCACGAAATTACACTGGCAGTCATTTGGTCAGGGACCAGATTTGGTGTTACTGCATGGTTGGGGCATGAATGGTGCGGTATGGCAGCAGACAGTCGAGTCTCTTCAACCTTATTTCCGAGTTCATGTGGTTGACCTTCCGGGGTACGGACATAGCGCCGAATCTCATGCTGAAGATTTAGACCATATTGCTAACTTGGTGGTGCAAGGTGCGCCAGAGAAAGCGATTTGGCTTGGTTGGTCCCTCGGAGGTTTAGTGGCGACGCATGTGGCATTAAATATGCCCGAGCGCGTGGCTAAGTTGATTACGGTTGCCAGCTCACCTAAATTTGCCGCAGAAAAACCGTGGCGTGGCATTCAACCGAATGTACTGAGTGCGTTCACCTCTCAGTTGCTAGAAGATTTCTCACTGACCATTGAGCGCTTTATGGCGTTGCAAGCGATGGGCAGCCCATCAGCGCGTAAAGACGTTAAACAGCTCAAGCAAGCGGTACTATCGCGCCCTCAGCCAAACCCTGAATCGCTGTTGGTTGGGCTAAACATCCTTGCTGATGTGGATCTGCGCGATGCGTTGACGTCTCTTTCTGTTCCAATGTTGCGTCTTTATGGCCGTTTAGATGGGTTGGTGCCAATTAAAGTAGCTAACGATTTAAGTGAACAGTTGCCTCATACCCAGCAGTTTGTTTTTAATCAGTCCTCTCACGCGCCTTTTATCACCGAACATGACGAATTTTGTGTTCAAATCCGAGAGTTTGCTCACGATTGAGCAAGTACGAGCGGAAATACCTCAAGTTGTTTAAAAAGTGGTCGATATAAAGGCTGGTGAGGTTTTATTAGCCAATAAAGCTAAGCCATATTGACGAGTTGGGCGACTCTGAGGAGGGTTCGCAATGATTGTGTCACCGACCAACGTAAGTGTGCCACTGATCGCCCCATCCGTGAATGTGCAGACGGAACAAGCAGCTCGCGACAATAAAGTCCGAGAGCCTGTAACGCCAACGGTCGCATTGGCCAAAACCAATGCAGAGCGAAAAGTAAAAGGTGATGACAAGCGCCGACGTCAGTCTTCTTGGGATCCTTCAGAGCATCCTGATTATGATATGGAAACGGAAGTCGACACGCGTTATCAAGAAGAGCCGGAAGATACACTAGAACGGCTTTTTAGTTTGCTTGCGCTCAAATCGTATAGTGAAGACCAGGGGAAAGGCTACGCGATCCGCTTTCGCTTACCAAAGCGCATTTTGGATGCTGCGATCAATGAAGGATTAATGGAAAAGCGCAGGAAGGTGATCAAGTTTCATTATGGTCATGCAGTCGCTCCCCATACCCCGTCAGAAGTGATAGCAGTATTATGACGACTCAATATCCTACTCAAACAAAAACGCTCCAAGCAGGTTGACTGATTGGAGCGTTTTCTTTTTAGTTATGAAAGCTCGTTAGCGGTGAAGCCTAGGTAAGATTACTTTTTCGCTTTAGCAAACGCTGCAGCAAATGCACCGCCCATCGCGCTGTTCGATGACGAATCATCACGGCGAGGCTGACGACGCTGCGGTTGGTCATTACGACGCGGCGCTGCTGATGAGCGTTGGCTACGGTTGTCTTGACCCGGTTCGTCGTTCATACGCATCGATAGACCAATACGTTTACGCTGCACGTCAACTTCCATCACTTTCACTTTGACGATGTCGCCCGCTTTCACCACTTCACGTGGGTCAGACACATAACGATCTGTCAGTGCAGAAATATGCACAAGACCATCTTGGTGAACGCCGATATCAACGAAGGCACCGAAGTTGGCTACGTTAGACACCACGCCTTCTAGAATCATGCCCGGTTCCAAGTCAGATACCGAGTTTACACCTTCTGCAAAGGTCGCCGTTTTGAATTCTGGACGTGGGTCACGACCCGGCTTGTCTAACTCTTTGATGATGTCTGTAATGGTTGGAACGCCGAAGTTATCGTCGGTGTAATCGACCGCATGCAGACCTTTAAGGAAGCTTGAATCACCAATCAGTGCTTTGATATCTTTGTTGTTCTTCTCAGAAATCGCTTTGACCACTGGGTACGCTTCTGGGTGAACCGCAGACGCATCAAGTGGGTTCTTACCATCCATAATACGCAGGAAGCCCGCACACTGCTCGAACGCCTTAGGACCTAAACGAGGTACTTTCTTCAAGGTTGTACGTGCTTCGAAGCGGCCGTTCTCATCGCGGAAGTCGACAATGTTCTGCGCGATGGTGCTTGATAAGCCTGCTACGCGCGTCAGTAGCGCCGCAGAAGCAGTGTTCACATCAACACCAACCGCGTTTACACAGTCTTCCACAATCGCATCTAGGCGTTTTGCCAACATAGATTGGCTTACATCGTGCTGGTATTGACCCACACCAATAGATTTAGGATCAATTTTCACGAGTTCAGCCAATGGATCTTGCAAACGACGTGCAATCGACACTGCACCACGCAGTGATACGTCCATATTCGGGAACTCTTTTGCTGCAAGCTCAGACGCTGAGTAAACCGATGCACCCGCTTCACTTACGATGATCTTCTGAACTTTCAGGTTGCCACGTTTGATGACGTCTGCGACAAAGCTGTCGGTTTCACGTGAAGCCGTACCGTTACCAATCGCAATCAAATCCACGTTGTACTTACGCACCAACTGCTCAACGATTTGTGCTGACTTGTCGTATTGTTTTTGTGGTGGGTGAGGGTAGATGGTTTCGGTTGCAAGCACTTTACCTGTTGAGTCGACAACCGCGATTTTTGAACCTGTACGCAGACCCGGATCGAGACCAAGTGTTGCACGAGGGCCAGCCGGTGCTGCCATCAACAAGTCTTTTAGGTTAGTGGCGAATACTTCAATCGCTTCGATTTCAGCGCGCTCTTTCATTGCGCCCATTAGCTCGGTTTCCATGTGCATCGATACTTTGATGCGCCATGCCCAGCTGATCACTTGCTTACGCCAGGTATCCGCCGGTGCGCTGCTTAGCGTCACGCCATAATGGTCGGCGATAATCGTTTCGCAGTAAGACTGACGAGCGCCTTCTTCCTGTTCTGGATCAGCATTCATTGCCAATGTCAGGAAGCCTTCGTTACGGCCGCGTAGCATCGCCAGTGCGCGGTGCGATGGCACTTTGCTTAGGGGCTCGTTGTGGTTGAAGTAATCTTTAAACTTCTCGCCTTCTTGCTCTTTGCCTTCAACGACTCGTGAAACCAGTTCCGCATTGCGATTTAAGTGGTTGCGAATTTTTTCCAGTAAGTTTGCGTCTTCTGCGATGCGCTCCATGATGATCGCGCGAGCGCCATCCAATGCAGCTTTGGTGTCTGCGATGCCTTTGTCTGCATCAAGGTATTTGCTTGCTTCGCTTTCTGGCTCGGTTTGTGGATGATTCCAAAGCTGATCTGCGAGTGGTTCAAGACCAGCTTCAATCGCGATCTGACCTTTCGTACGACGCTTGGGTTTGTAAGGTAGGTATAAGTCTTCAAGACGAGTTTTGCTGTCTGCCTGCGCGATCTCTTGTTCTAGCTCTGGCGTCAGTTTGCCTTGCTCTTGGATTGATTTGAGGATGGTTTGGCGGCGATCATCCATTTCACGAAGGTAAGACAGACGGCTGTCCAAAGTACGAAGCTGGGTATCATCAAGGCCCCCCGTCACCTCTTTGCGGTAACGTGCAATAAAAGGGACAGTGTTGCCATCATCAATTAGGGTGACAGCGGCGTTGACTTGCTCTGGGCGAACATTCAGTTCTTGAGCAATCATGCGACAGATAGCTTGGCTCATCCGTGTTTTCTCTTTTAATTCAGTTTTGGTTGTATAGAACATTGGGGTCGTTCGAAGAATTTGCAATGTTTTAAATTAACGAGGCAAAAATTTACCGGGCGCTGGTGGACATCAGTCAGATTTATGTCAAAACTGTAATTAAATTGAGAACTTATATCCGCAGTTATCGACTAACCTAATTCCACGGTTGTTGATATCACTAAATGTACCTCGGCTTATACGGATAATCATGATGAAAAAAATGTCTTTGGCGTTAGCGCTTACGAGTGCCTTACTTGTCGCCCCGCTTAGTTGGGCGCAGTCTATCTCAGGAACCACACAAGCTCCCGTTTATCAGCTCGATAACAAATTGGTACTAGGGCGTGTGGAGAGCGTCTACTACAGTGACATTCCGGAACTAAAAGCGGTGCCATTTATTGGCAAGATTGATACTGGTGCAGATACGACATCGATGCATGCGGAGAATATCCATGTCAGTAGCTCACACCCAGATTACCAAGATTTGAAAGATAACGAGTTACTTTGGGCGATTGTCGATGACTTAGGTGGTACGAAGGCAAAGTGGGACGCCGACAGCTTTAAGCCATATCAAGTAAAGGTTAGCTTTACGGTTCCTCACCCTTATACAGGGAAGGAAATACAGATTACCGATGATCTGGAAAGAGTGAGCGCGATTCGCAGTCGAACAAGCAAAAAGCCCATCCTACGCCCGACAATAAAAATGCCGATGACAATCGCTGGTCACACCGTTGATACGGAAGTGAACCTGACCAAGCGTACGCAATTCTCTTCTCCTATCTTGATTGGTAAAACCTATCTCGATGATAACGCATGGGTCTTCGCTGGTTACGATTACCTTCAAGAACAGCCACGCGCAAAAATGATTGGCAAAAAAGAGACGGTTGAAGTCGAAGGTGTGCCATATAAGATCAGCATCTCAACTTCTAGCCGTTATACCAACGTCCATGCACTGGACATCAAGGTAGACAAAAAGCATAACGAAGTCTCTTTTATGTTAGAGGGCGAGAATGGCAAGCGTCATCCAATGACATTACCCTTGGTACGAATGCTGAAAACGACCAAAAGCGAGCGCCCTTTAGTCTATTTACCCGTCAAAGTCGGCGAAAATGAAACTCAACGTTGGTTGGTGTATCTGCGTGATCGCAGTAAGTTCAGTTCGCAAATTCGCTTAGGTCGGGACGTCGCGAGTCAGCACTTTGTTATTGATACGGACAGAGAAAATCTACTGGGTGGCGTAGAAAAAACGTTCAAAAGCGCACTCAAATCAAAACCTCTTGTCGTTTCACCAGAAGAACAGGTCACCATTGATGGTTATACCGTCCCTGCTTACCCCACTTTTATTGTGAAAACGCCATTACTGCGTGTAAATGGGTTTGAAGTAACAGAAAAAGGTAAGGATGAATCCGTCACGTTTTATTTAATGAACGATGAGGGGAAAGAAGAAAAAATCACCAAACCAGTGTTGAAAAAGCTCAAGGTTGGCAGCGCGGTTCGCCCTGTTGTCGAAGGAGACTTTCTTCTCGGTAGAAAAGACACATCAATGAAGTTTGCGCTCGATGTGCTTGATGAGGGTGACACTCAACCCTTTTTCGTCTTTGGTCATGACATAGCCAAGGGGGGTGTGTTGCTGAACACTCGCGCAGACCATCTACTAGATGTAAGGCCACTTTTCAAAGCTGGCCATATCGAAGTGGCGGAAGTTGAGGGGATGTCTTTCCCTGTGAAGTTAGACACGGGTGCAGATGTAAGCTCAATCAATGCTAAGAACATCAAGCAGTTTAAGAAAGACGGCAAAGACATGGTGAGCTTTACCTATGAGAACGATCTTGGCATGAAACAGGCGTTTACCAAGCCTGTTGTTGATGTCATGCGTATTAAAGCTAAGAAAGGCGAGAAAGCGAACGTACGCCCTGTGGTTGAAATGCATGTTAAGCTTGGCGAATTAGAGAAGAAGATCCGAGTCAACTTACAGGACCGAGGTCGCTTCCATTACAGCATGATTTTAGGTAAAAACTTCCTAAAACATGGCGCGGTTGTTTCGAGTGATACGAATTACATCGTGACGCAAAAACCGGATTACGAAAAGTAACACTCTGGCCGCCTTATCACCTTGATACCCAAAGCCTGAACAACATTGGATCTTTGGGTATATCATCTCCTTAATGCTGCCAAAGAGCAGCATTTTTTAGTTGAGATAGGAGTTAATTTGAAAACTAAGCTGATTACACGAGAAGGTTACAACAAACTCAAACAAGAGCATGATTACCTTTGGAATGAAAAGCGCCCGGAAATCACCAAGATCGTCACTTGGGCGGCGAGCCTGGGCGATCGCTCAGAAAATGCGGATTACACCTTCAATAAACGTTTACTCCGTCAGATCGACCGTCGTGTCCGCTTCCTTCGTAAATTCCTGCCAGAAGTCACGATCGTTGACTATTCTCCGCAACAAGAAGGCAAAGTCTTTTTTGGTGCATGGGTGGAAATAGAAAATGAGGCAGGAGAAGTGAAAAAGTTTCGTATTGTCGGGCCTGAAGAGATTTATGGCGATGCGAAAGACTACATCTCTATCGATTCACCTATGGCGCGAGCGATGTTGAAAAAACAAGTGGATGAAGAGTTCACGGTACGCACCCCAGAAGGTGAAAAAGAGTGGTTCATCAACTCAATTGAATATATTCAACCGGCCTCGGAAGACTGAGGCTTTATCACCGATTCAAGTCTCATGAAGTTCACTAGGAGTGACTTGGGTCTCAACGTCAGAATATTTGGTATAAAGGCATGGTGCCTTTCTCGGAGAAGTAAAATGAACAAAGCAGTCATGTGTAGTGCTGCACTAACAATAGGTTTCTCACTTTCAGTTTTTGCTCAAGATGAAGTGAAAGGCTGTGACGCTAAAGAGTTAGCGGTAGAGCAGCAGCTCGAGTATGCAAAAGCGCAAGGTAATGAACATCGAATTAAAGGCTTGGAGCAAGCACTTTCCGCTATCCAGAATGAATGCTCGGAAGGTGAGCTGCGCCAAGAGCTGCAAACAGAAGTGGAAGAAAAGACTAAAGAAGTTGAGGAGCGAGAGGAAGAATTAGTCGAAGCTCAGCATTCAGGGAAAGCAGACAAAATTGAGAAAAAACGTCACAAGCTGGCTGAGGCACAGCAAGAGCTGCTTGAGGCCAAACGTGAACTGGAATGGAATTATGGTCAATAGTAGGTGCTGAAAATACCTGCTAGAGAGAGAATAAAGCGCTTAAGATAAAAAGAGTAACAATTTGCTTGAGCACGTTAGGAAAAACAGTGATACATTTTCGACAATAGACGCTTCTGAAAGGATGTTTCAATGCAAGAAAATCATAAAATTTTAGTGGTTGATGACGATGCTCGTTTACGTGCTCTATTGGAGCGTTACCTTTCTGAGCAAGGTTTTCAGGTACGAAGTGTCGCCAATGGCGAACAGATGGATCGCCTACTAACGCGCGAAAACTTTCACTTAATGGTGCTGGACCTAATGTTGCCAGGTGAAGACGGTTTGTCAATTTGTCGTCGTCTACGCCACGCGAACAATATGTTGCCAATCTTAATGCTCACCGCGAAAGGTGATGAAGTGGACCGCATCGTAGGTCTTGAGGTAGGGGCGGATGATTATTTGCCAAAACCGTTTAACCCACGCGAATTGTTGGCTCGCATCAAGGCCGTATTACGCCGCCAAACTGTAGAGTTGCCGGGTGCACCAAGCACGGAAGAAAAAGTGGTGGAGTTCGGGGAGTTCCGACTCAATCTAGGCACTCGCGAGATGTTCCGCGGTGACGAGGCAATGCCACTCACCTCTGGAGAGTTTGCTGTCCTAAAGGCGCTCGTGATGAATGCGCGTGAGCCAATGTCACGAGATAAATTGATGAACATGGCGCGTGGCCGTGAATATTCTGCAATGGAACGCTCTATTGACGTACAAATCTCACGCTTACGTCGCATGTTAGAAGACGATCCGAGCAAGCCGCGCTACATTCAAACCGTGTGGGGCCTAGGTTATGTTTTCGTCCCAGACGGCAAAGAGGTGTAATCTCTTCACTCCATAGCTAGCACTTGGCTATAGCAACTTCAGCCTTCATTACCTTCCCTTTGAAGGCTGAAATTTCGCGATTAGGACCACTAGGAACGTTCCATGCGCATCCGAAGTTCACTGACACAATCTATTCTGCTGTTCATCTCTTTGCTTCTCGCGAGCCAAGTTTTCTCTTACTACGCCGTTTTTAACTACGCGTTGATGCCGAGTTTGCAGCAGTTCAATAAAATTCTCGCCCATGAGCTCAATTTAGTGCTTGATGATGAAGGACCTTTAAAGTCTGATGCACCGTTAAGACGTCAATTATTAGAAAGACTAGGGGTGACGGTTCATAGTCTCGATAGCGATAAGGCGATTGAATTTCATCACGCAATGTCGATTGATTTGATGTCTGAAGAAATGAGCCAAGAGCTGGGTTCGCCTACAGAAGTGCGCTTATTGCTTGGCGATGAAAGTTACATTTTGTGGATGCACATCGAAAAGTTGCCGAACTCCATCATTCGTATTCCGTTATCTGAGCTGCAAGAAGAAGATTTTGCACCGCTGTTTCGTAACAGTTTGATTATGGCGCTGCTGATCATTGCAGGTGGTTGGTTGTTTATTCGTTTGCAAAACCGTCCACTTTTGGCTTTAGAGAGAGCCGCGAAAGACGTCGGTCGAGGTGAGATCCCACCCCCCTTAGCAGAGAAAGGCGCATCGGAGATTCGCTCTGTAACTCGAGCCTTTAATCAAATGTCGAAAGGTATTCAAGAGCTAGAAGAGGACCGAGCCTTATTAATGGCGGGGATTAGCCATGACTTACGAACACCTCTGACGCGTATTCGCCTAGCGACAGAAATGATGTCTCCTGAGGACAGCTATCTTGCGGAGGGGATCATTAGCGATACGGAAGAATGTAATGAGATCATCAGTCAGTTTATGGATTATCTCAAACCGGTGAACCAAGAATCGTTTGAAGCGGTTGATATCAGTACGATTGCCAGTGACGTTGCCAGTTCTGAAGGTGGCTATGAGGTTGAAATTGAAACAGATCTTAATCTTAACTTGCCACCAGCCAAAGGAAGCGCGATTGCGATTAAGCGGGCGATCAGTAATTTAGTTGTGAATGCGCTACGTTATGGTAATGGCTGGGTCAAAGTCAGCACTGGTGTGACAGCAGATAAGCAGCTAGTGTGGATTTCAGTAGAGGACAACGGACCGGGTATCGAGCATTCTCAAATCGCGAGGTTATTTGAACCCTTTACGCGTGGTGACACCGCTCGCGGTAGTGAAGGCACTGGGCTAGGGTTGGCGATTGTGAAGCGTATAATCAGCCAGCATTCAGGCTCTGTGGTGATACGTAATCGCAGTGAAGGCGGTTTAATCGCTCAAATCAGTTTTCCTACCAAGTAAGTCGATGGCCTGCACCCTTTAAAACAAAAAGCCCAACCTAAATAGGTTGGGCTTTTCTTATTCTCAATAATCTTAAGACTCTTTCGCTTCCTGAGGAAGTTCATCTTCGTCTTCCAGTTTCTCTGGCAGAAGTAGATTTAAAATGATCGCTGTGATGCCACCTGCTGCAACACCAGTTGAGAAAATACTCTTAATAAATTCTGGCATAAATTGCAGGATCTCTGGTTTTTGTGCGATACCAAGTCCCATTGAGAAGGATAAGGCCATGATCAGAATTGCGCGGCGATCGAGCTCAACACGAGAGATAATACGCACACCAGCGGCAGCAATCGTACCAAACATGACAATCGTTGCGCCGCCAAGTACTGGCTCAGGAATCAGCTGAACAAAGCTAGCGACGCCAGGAAACAAGCCAAGAATCACTAACATGCCAGAAATAAAGTAACCCACGTAGCGGCTCGCGACTCCTGTTAGCATGATGATGCCGTTATTCTGGCTAAACGTTGAGTTCGGGAAGCTGTTGAAAACGGCTGCGATTGCAGAGTTTAAGCCGTCTGCTAACACACCGCCCTTAATGCGTTTCATGTACACTGGGCCTTTTACTGGCTCACCAGACACTTCAGATGTTGCGGTAATATCACCGATGGCTTCTAGTGCGGTAATAAAGAAAATCAGTACCAGCGGAATGAACAGAGACCAGTCAAACGATAAGCCATATTGCATTGGTACGGGCAGTGCTACGATCTCGGTTGCGCCTAGCTGAGAAGTATCTACCATCCCCATAAAATACGCCATGATGTAGCCCACTAGCATCGCAATCACGATTGAAGCCACACGGATGTATGGGTTTTTCGAGCGGTTTAAAATCACAATTAATCCAAGTACCGTCCCAGCCAGAGCAAGTTTGTCTAAGCTGCCGAAGGTTCCTTCATTTAATGCTGCGTAGCCACCGCCCATTGATACTAAGCCGACTTGAATCAGTGTGAGACCGATAAGAGTGACGACGATGCCTGAAACAAGCGGAGTGATGATTCGGCGGGCATGCTCCAACACGCGAGATAGAAAAATTTCTGCAAATGATGCGACTAAAATCGTACCAAAAATGGCAGCCATCATGGTACTGATGTCTGCTCCACCGGCTTTCAGCGATAGGCCTGCACCAATAATAGGACCTAAAAAGTTAAAGCTGGTGCCTTGAACAGAGAGCAAACCAGAGCCAATTGGGCCAACGGTGCGAATTTGAATAAACGAAGACACGCCTGACGCAAACAAAGACATGCTGATGATGGTATTCGTTTGGTCTGCTGGTACACCCAAAGACTGACAGATGATCAGTGACGGAGTGATAACCGCGACGAACATCGCCAATAAGTGCTGAAGTGCGGCAAAAATGGTTTGAGGCAAAGGTGGTCGATCGTTGAGTTGATAGACCAGTTCCGAAGATCGGTTTGAAGTTGTCATTGTTTGTCTCGCTAGTCGCAATATTTCCCTAGTTCTCGCTGAATGGGAGAGCAGGGTGGAGTTGACGTCGTTATCTGTGATTGCTGTTAATCAGAGTCAACTCAGGTTGGTGGAGTGTGATCTAACACACTTAAAAATTTGTGCGCGATTATAGAGAGATTTTCTCAAAAAGCAAACGTTTGCTTTTGGCGTATTAAAAAACGAGCCATTTGGCTCGCTTTCAATCATTACGCTTTGGAGTAAATATCCCGCTCACCCAACCAGCGATCGATAATCGCTGTTGCGTTAGTCGGGTAATTGTCATGAATATGACGCGCAATACGCTGAACTTCGGGAATCAGGCGTTGATCTCGAACTAAGTCTGCGATTTTGAAATCAGCAAGACCTGTCTGCTTTGTACCCAATAGTTCTCCAGGGCCGCGAATTTCTAGGTCTTTCTGCGCAATGACGAAGCCATCGTTACTTTCACGTAGTACTCCGAGACGTTTTTGCGCGGTTTTTGACAGCGGAGAGTGGTACAGCAGCACACAATGGCTAGCAACGGAACCTCGGCCCACGCGACCTCTTAACTGGTGTAATTGTGCCAAACCAAGACGTTCAGGGTTTTCTATGATCATCAAGCTAGAGTTTGGCACATCCACACCAACTTCAATCACTGTCGTTGCGACCAGCAAATGCAGTTTATTGTCTTTGAAATCTTGCATCACCGCTTGTTTCTCTGCCGGCTTCATTCGTCCGTGTACTAGACCAATTTTTACGTCCGGTAGCTTACGTTGAAGCTCTTCTGCGGTATCTGCCGCGGCTTGCGCTTCTAATACTTCCGACTCATCAATCAGGGTACACACCCAATATGCCTGCTTGCCTTCGTTTAAGCAGGCATTTCGGACACGTTCGACGATATCATTGCGTTTGGTATCTGGAATCGCGACAGTCTGGATTGGTGTTCGACCTGGCGGTAACTCATCAATCACCGACGTTTCTAAGTCAGCATAAGCAGTCATGGCTAACGTTCGCGGAATCGGCGTTGCTGTCATGATGAGCTGATGTGGATAGGCGCCTTGTTTTGCGCCTTTTTCACGCAATTCTAATCGCTGATGGACACCGAAGCGGTGCTGTTCATCAATGATGACCAAAGCAAGGTGATGAAATTCAACGTGCTCTTGGAATAGCGCGTGAGTACCCACTACCATTTGCGCTTCACCACTGGCAATACGAGCCAGCTCGGCTTCCTTTGCCTTACCTTTGAGTTTGCCCGCTAACCAACCGACTTGAATGCCCATTGTTTCAAACCAGTTTGCGAAGTTGATAGCGTGTTGCTCGGCCAATAGTTCGGTTGGCGCCATGAGTGCCACCTGATGGCCATGCTCAATGGCTCTAACAGCGGCCAAAGCGGCAACCAATGTTTTCCCCGAACCAACATCGCCTTGCACTAATCGCATCATTGGGTGCGGTTTTTCTAGATCGGCTTCAATCTCTTGTACTACTCGGGTTTGAGCGTTTGTAGGAGAGAAAGGCAGTTGGGCTAAAAGCTGCGTTTTTAGTTTATGACAAGGACCGAGAGATAGCGCTGAATCCTTCTGACCTTTGCTACGCACCGCCAGCATCGATAAGTTTTGTGCGAGCAATTCTTCCATGATCAAGCGGATTTGGGCAGGATGTTTGCCTTCGTCAAACTCATCTAAATTAATGGTTGGTGGTGGGCGATGAATGGTGTGCAGCGCTTGCGACATCGTGATTTGATGGTCATACAACCCAGCTGGAAGTAATTCCTGCACTGCGGTTTTATCAAGCAGGGCTAAAGCTTGTTCGGTAAGGTTGCGCAATGTGATTTGACGTAAACCATCGGTGGTGGGATAAACAGGGGTTAAGCTCTGTTCTACATCGGGCTTTTGCTCGCTAACGTAAAACTTGTAGTCAGGATGAACAATTTCCAAACCCATGCCACCGCGCTTAATTTCACCGTAAGCATGTACTAACTTACCTTGCGTGAAATTGTTCTTCATGGCTGCGGTAAAGTTGAAAAAGCGCAGCGTGATAGTGCCATTACCGTCGCTGATTTTTACCGTTAGCATTTTGCGCTTACCGAAGATGGTGTCGACTGCCATGACCTTACCTTGCACGGCCGCCCAAAGGCCAGCATGCAGTTTGGCAATAGGGTAAATACGAGTACGATCTTCGTAGCGTAACGGAAGGTGAAACAGCAAATCTTGAACGCTATGTAAGCCAACTTTGGCGAGTTTTTCTGCGACTTTCGCGCCAACTCCAGAAAGGGAGGTTAATGGGACGGCAGATAACATTTGGGCGGGCATAGAGGGCTCAAGAAAATGGTTAACATAGCAGTATGTTAACCATGGAGCTGTGTTTTTGTACAGGAAAAAATAGTCATGCTTTAGTTAGTGTCATGATTTGACTGATAACCTATCATTCCGAGGAGCTTTAGCGACATCACGATTCTATTTCCAACAAGTATGTCGCTGAAGTTAACACTATCAGCATCTGTATATTTGAGAATTAGATCCTGAACCACGCTCCTTCGCCGCCGTTCAGGATGACGAAAGTCTGTTACTTGCTTTGCATCTCTTGCCACCACGCGTCATCGGCGATGATTTGACCTTCTTCATCGAGTGGTGGGTAAACGAGCCCTTTTCGTTTCGCGACCTTTGCCAGCACTGGGTGACCACGTTCAAAGAGAATACGGTTGATTGTCTCTTTAGGCAGAGCGCTTTCTTCTCGGTCGTACATGCCTGCGGCTTCACGTTGACGTTGCGCTTCATACAAAATTACGGCACTGGCAACCGATACGTTTAGTGACTGCACCATGCCCACCATCGGGATAATAATGTCTTGATCGGCAAGCTGTTTGGCTTGCTCCGAAGCGCCAACCTTTTCGCTGCCTAAAATGATTGCCGTTGGTTTGGTGTAGTCGATTTCGCGAAAATCGACGGCGGTGTCCGAAAGATTGGTCACCAAAACCTGCATACCTTGCGCTTTGAGTTCGGTAATCGCAGTTTCAATCGAATCGTGAGTATCCACTTCAACCCAGTTACGCGCGCCAGCTGAGGTATGGCTCAGCGTACGCATTTTGTCTGGCCAAATTGCGTGAACTTTGTGTAAGCCTGTCGCGTCAGCGGTGCGGATCACAGCAGAGACGTTGTTTGGCTTATGTACTTCTTCGAGACAAAGTGTCAGATCAGTTTGGCGAGTTTTTAGGACTTGGTGAATACGGTTGTAACGTTCTAGGTTCATATTTATTGAGGTATAAAAAATCGCCACCTAACAGAGTAGGTGGCGATAGAGGTTAGTTCTTTCTGCGTCTGACTCGGGTTGCTTGAGGCATTGCCTTAATCTTACGCATGATACCAGCAAGGTGGACACGATCTTTCGTCGTCAACAGCACAGTCACAGTGTATAGACGACCATCACGTTCTTCCGTTGAAAGGCCATGAATGTTTGATCCTGTTTTCGAGATCACGTTGGTCAGTTCTGCAAGAGCACCTTGGTTGTTAAGCATGTCGACTTTAAGTTCAGCAATGAACTCTTTATCGTAGTCTTCAGACCAAGCGACAGCCATATAACGGTCTGGCTCTTTCTGATAACCACGAACGTTCGGACATGTTTCTCGGTGAACAACCAAACCACGACCAGGCGATACGTGAGCAATAATGTGATCATCTGGGATAGGATGACAACAATTTGCAAACGTCAGCAATAAGCCTTCTGCGCCACGAATCGGAAGCTTCTTCTTCGAGTCCGTTGGGATTGAACTTGTTGTCGTGAGCTCTTCGGTGTCACCAAGGAGACGACGTGCGATCACAATGCTCATCAACTCACCCAATCCAATAGCAGCCAATAAATCATCGATGCTTTCTAGGCGAAGATCATTCAAGACTTCTTGGATATTTTCTGGATAAATTGAATCAATCGAGTGACGGCCAAGTGCGTGATTAAGTAGGCGACGACCTAAAGTAATCGACTCTTCACGACGCATCGTTTTCAGTACTTGTCGAATCTTAGTGCGGGCACGAGAAGTCACGACATAGTTTAGCCATGCCGCATTCGGACGCGCACCAGGGGCACTGATAATTTCCACCGTCTGACCGTTTTTCAATGCCTTACTCAATGGGTAAGGGTTACGATCAACACGAGCACCAACACAAGAGTTGCCTACATCGGTATGTACGGCATAGGCAAAGTCGACAGCCGTTGCGCCTAAAGGTAATTCAACGATACGACCTTTTGGTGTGAAGACGTAAATCTCATCTGGGAAAAGATCGGATTTTACGTTTTCAATGAATTCGAATGAGTTACCCGCGCTTTGTTGTAGCTCTAACAGGCTTTGCATCCAACGCTGAGCTTTCACTTGCGCAGTGGTACCAGACTTGTCGCCTTTGTCTTTGTAAGACCAGTGTGCCGCGACACCTTTGTCCGCCATTTGATCCATATCTTCAGTACGGATCTGAACTTCAACAGGTACGCCGTGTGGGCCAACCATGGAAGTGTGTAGCGATTGATAGCCGTTCGCCTTTGGTACCGCGATGTAATCTTTCATGCGACCAGGACGTGGCTTATACAAGCTGTGTACTTGGCCTAAAACGCGATAACAAGTATCAGCGGTATCAACAACGACTCGGAACGCATAGATATCCATGATGGTGTGAAAGCGCTGTTCTTTGGTTTTCATCTTGTTGTAGATAGAGAACAGGTTTTTCTCACGACCAACGACGCGAGCATTCAAGCCAAAATCTTGCAGACGGCCTTCTATTTCGCTGTGAATGCGTTGGATCATCTCTTTACGGTTACCACGTGCGGCTTTAACCACTTCTTTCAGTACGCGGTAGCGGTTGGGATATAGCGCCTCAAAGCCCAACTCTTCGAGTTCGGTTTTGATATTGTGAATACCAAGACGATGAGCGAGGGGCGCGTAAATTTCTAACGTTTCACGAGCAATACGACGCTTTTTATCTGGTCGAAGCGCGCCAAGCGTACGCATGTTGTGCGTGCGGTCAGCAAGTTTGATCAGAATGACGCGGATATCTTGCACCATGGCCAGAACCATCTTACGAAAGTTCTCAGCCTGAGCCTCTTTCCTATCGCGGAATTTGAGTTTGTCCAGTTTAGATACACCATCAACCAATTCTGCGACAGTGTTGCCGAATTTCTCTTCGAGATCTTCTTTAGTTACATCACAGTCTTCAATGACGTCATGCAGCAAAGCAGCTTGGAGGGTTTCGATATCAAGGCGCATTTCGGCCAAGATACGAGCCACTGCGACAGGGTGGATGATGTATGGTTCACCGCTAGAGCGGGTTTGCCCTTCATGGGCATCTCTCGCTACCACATAAGATTGACGCAGAGCCTCAATCTGAGGCTCTGTTAGGTATTCTTGGGCAACGTCTTTGAGGCTATCGAATAGATACAAATTATAGGCCCGGGAGGTTGTTGAATTCTAAAGTCAGAATTAACGGTTGTGAGCGATGCTGCTTACTGCCGCTAGCTCTGCCGCTTCTTGCTCTTGCTGTTCTTGACGTTCACGAGCGTCTAGAACTTCTTTAGTAATTAAACCTTCTTCGATTTCGCGTAGAGCGATAACCGTTGGCTTATCGTTCTCTTCTGGCACTAGTGCATCTTTACCGCCAGTTTGCATTTGACGAGCGCGGCGAGCCGCAATCAGTACTAGGTCGAAACGGTTGCCAACTTTTTCAACAGCGTCTTGAACAGTTACGCGTGCCATGAGGACTCCAAATAGTTAACTAAAATTTTAGAATGACGAGAAAGTATACAACCTAACTACTTTATTTACTAGCAATTAGACAAGCCACCGTTTGTGGACTTTCTCAGGTAGTTTATTGTGTTTTTCGCACTGGGCAAAAAACGGGAAATTCTTTATGTTTTACAGCGTGACTTTTTTGAAGTTACTCTGCTAACAACGCGTCAAGCATACCTTTATATTTAGCAGCTTGCTTTTCTTCCTTCAATCTTTCAGCACGCAAGATAGCTTTAAAATCCATCAAAGCGGTATCAAAATCGTCGTTTACGATCACGTAGTCGTACTCGTTGTAATGAGAGATTTCCGACTTGGCTTCAGCCATACGCTTTGCGATCACTTCATCGCTATCTTGACCACGAGTGTTCAAGCGACGCTCTAACTCACCGTTTGATGGTGGCAGGATGAAGATGCTTTTGGCTTCTGGCATTTGTTCACGGATTTGGCGTGCGCCTTGCCAGTCGATATCTAGAAAAACGTCGATACCTTTATTTAGTGTTTCTTCAATCCATACACGAGATGTGCCGTAATAATTACCAAACACTTCTGCGTATTCTAGGAAGTCACCTTTAGCGATCAGGGCTTCAAACTCATCTTTCGCTACAAAATGGTAGTGGACACCATTTTCTTCACCAGGTCGCATGTTGCGCGTGGTGTGAGACACAGACACTTTCATTGCGTAGGTTGGGTTGCGTTCCAACATCGCTGAGATCAAGCTAGATTTACCTGCGCCGCTAGGTGCAGATACGATATAGAGAGTACCTTTGCCCATTGTACTGTTCCACTTTTGATTGGATTGATTGAGTGCCGAAGGAAAGTTCGACATTCTTATAACGATAGCACTGGCATTGAGAAATCAACCACCAAAGGGGTGGATATTGGTGATAATCCCGCCAGAAAAATGGAGGCGAAGAGTATCATGATCTCTATTTTGTTACCAGTTGATCTTTCTGTCTGTGATCGTCCCAGATGAAATAGTTACTTACGCCAGAGTGTTCCTAAACAGCGAAGAAGGAGCGTGATACCAGGACTTACCATCCGCGCACTCTGTTATTAAAACCATTTCTACAACCGTTTAGTGTGCTGATTTTAGGTTTAGAGTCCCGATTTGGCTTGCGTGAGTGACTCTGGTTAAAAATAGGGGTTAATAAAGATAAAACGGAAAAAAGGGGAAGCTTTCACTTCCCCAGGCGTGCGACTGACTCACACTTAATCTTCGAATTATCCTTGAGACTCTAGGAAATTTATCCAAGGGCTAACGGTTGACCTGAATTTTGGCGATTGAGCAGCGCCTTTCATCGCCTGCAAGGCCTTTTGTGGCTGCTTAAGCTCGAAATAGGCCATCCCGCGAATGTATTCAAGTTCTGCCTTTTGCTCTTTAGAGGCACTGGATGCCGCGCTTTCTACAAAACGAGTTGCTTCAGAATACTGCTTGTCTTGTATCATTAAGCGAGCAATCTGAATTTGCGTTTTAGCAGAAGGAGCGAGGTTATATGACTTTTTATAAGCGAGAATTGATTTATCTAGCTCTTTAGCTTGCTGCCAGAAGCTGGCTAGGCGGTCATAGTTTTCCTTCGTCTTTTCAATGTTTCCAGCTGCCATTTCCTTTTCAAGAGTTTTGGCTGCTTTATATGGAATACCTTGATAAGCCAAGAAGTTTACAAAGCGTAAATATTCCTTCTCTCCTTCTAGTTTCCCCATTTTGTAAACCATTTCTAGGGTGGCTAGAGAGTTGCGCTCTTGACCTAGCTCCATGTAGACACCAGAAAGTTGCATCCAGTAACGCTTTTTCTGAGGGTACTTTGAAGTCAGAGTTTTGAGTACACTGGCAACGCTTTTCAGCTGGCCTAACTCGTAGTGAGATGCAACGAGAATTAAGTACCAAGACTCACTTGGGCTCTTGCTCATCGCGATGGCTTTTTTGGTTGGCGGGATTGCATTTCTGTAATCTTCCAACTGAACATAAGCGCTCGCTAACGTGATATAAGCATGAGCTTGAGGCTTCTCTTTGGTTGTTTCTGCAACCTTGAACCATTCCTTCATCGTTTTTACAGACAACGTATACTTTTCTTCAGCTAGGTAAAGCTGAGCCAAGCTGTAGCGAACTTGTTGAGCAACAGGAACGGGAAGTGCGTCGAGCTGTAATGCTTCGGCAAAGTATTTTGCTGCTTGCACATAATTGTCTTGTAGCGAATACAAAAAGCCAGTCTGCTGAAGTAAAACTGCTCGGTCGTATTTTTTCGAACTTGTGCTTTCTAAAGCGCTTGCTAGTTTTTCTTTCGCTGCTGAATATTTTTCAGTTGCGATCAACTCTTGCACTTTGTTAACGGTTCGAAATGTCCGATCTGATAACTGAGGAGCTTCTTTTGCCATCGTAGGAGCGGCCATTGCCACTCCTACGAAGAGAATTAAAGAAGCCACTTTGCTTTTCCATAAACTTTTCATCGTGACTCCTTAATTGGTTGAGAATTCTATTTCTTGCGATAGGCGCGAGCTAACAGGTTTCCCGTCAACCAATTTTGGTTTAAATGTCCATTTAGAGACTGTTTTTCTTGCCGCTCGACCGAGGCCTAAGCGTCGTGGTTGCTCTTTAAGAACTTTGATGTCCTCTACGGCACCACGTGCGTTTACAGTAAACTCTAATAAGACGACCCCTTTTTCTATTCCTGCTTTCGCAGCCTTCCTAGGCATTTGAGGTTGGAATGTCGCTAGAGGTGTTGGACCTCCGCTACCCGCGAGTTGCGCACCTCCACCCTGGCTATAATGTCCAAGCACCGAACCACCTGTAACATTTACGGGTAGGTCAAGCTTTGGCATATCCATTGGGGTCTGCTCCATCACCGGTTTTACTGTCGCTGTCACTTTCATTTCTGGCGGTGGCGGCGGACGCTTAGGCGGTGGTGGTTTTGGAAGTTCGCGTTTTTTCTCCTGTATTTTTTCGTCTGGTTTAATGCGAATAAACTCGACCATACGCAGGTCATCATTCGACACTAACTCGTGGCGCTCTTTGTTTACTAGCTTGTCCATCCCCCAGAACAACCCGAGGGAGACAATGAGCGCCAGTGCAATTGAGGCCAGATACCGCATAAGCTTAATCCTTATTGGTTGCGGCAATGGAGATGCTTTCTACACCTGCCATTTTGATCTGGTCCATAACCTTCACGACTACGCCAGCATTTGCTTCAGTGTCGGCTTGGATAACAACTGCGCCATCAGGGCTTTCTGCACGAAGACGTTCAATATTCGCGCGAACCGCGTCCACTTCGATGCGGCGTTTATCAACCCAAACATCACCCGCCGCACCAACTGCGACCATGATGTTACCTTTTTTCACGGTTTGCGCAGAGCTTGCTGTCGGGCGGTTTACTTCTAGACCAGCTTCTTTTACGAACGATGTTGTTACGATAAAGAAGATCAACATGATGAATACGATGTCGAGCATCGGTGTCATATCGATAGCGGTTTCATCACTGCTATCACTGCTATAGCGTCTTTTCATGACCTATACCTCTAATTCCATTTACTCAGGCAATATGCTTTAGCTTATCTTCCAGCTTTTGCGTTGTGACTTTGGCTAAATGATCAAGACGTGAACTAAAGAACAGTCCTGATAGAGAAGCCACCATCCCGGCTAACGTTGGGATTGTTGCCTTTGAGATCCCCGAGGCCATTGCTCGAGGGCTTCCTGTTCCTGTTACCGCTAAGATGTCGAATACTTGGATCATGCCAACAACGGTGCCGAGCAAACCCAGTAAGGGACAAAGCGCAATCAACACTTTCACGATTGGCAGGCCCTTTTTATTCTCAATGTCCTGACGAGAAACAATTTCTTGTCGGATCATCTTAGCGTTCCAGCTCTGGTGCTCTGATCGCCCCTGCCATGAGCCAACGGCTTTTTTCATGGCTTTTGGAGCGACGGCAGCAAAATAGAACCAACGTTCTAACAATACTGCCCACAGCATAAAGCTGAGGATGAAGATGGCGACGAGTACATCGCCACCCATTCCCAAGAAGCGCCTAATTGATTCAAGTTCTCCAACTAACCACCACATAACGCCTCCTTAGCTTTCGGCTTTATGTAGTTTTTCCTGATAGCGAGCGATGAAGCCTGCACTCTGTTCTTCAAGAGTTTGAACCAAACGACGACCTTTACTGTGTACGATGGTGTAAAGGAACAGCAATGGAATTGCGACAACCAGACCTAGCATGGTTGTAACAAGAGCTTCAGAGATACCGCCAGCCATTAGCTTAGGATCACCTGTACCAAATAGTGTGATTGCTTGGAACGTACCGATCATACCCATAACCGTACCCAGTAGACCTAGAAGTGGTGCTACAGAAGCGAACAGTTTGATTGAGCTGATAAAGCGTTCAATGCTCGGTGCGTTACGTAGGATGATTTCGTCCAGTTTCGCTTCAAGATCTTCAAGGTTGTCACCTTTGTGCTCTTGGTAAGCCTGGATAACTTCACCCAGAGGGTTACCAGGAATCACGGTTTCTGATTTCGCTTGCTTACGCATTTTACCGCCAATCACTTGAAGGCGTAGGAAGCAAACTAGAGCAATGATAGCGCCAACTGCACCCATACCAAGGATGACGTAACCTACAATGCCACCTTGATCAATACGTTCTTGAACGGTAGGGCTTTGTACAAGTAGAGACAGAATTACACCACGGGATGGGTCAATAAACAGTGGCTCATAGCTGTTTGACGCTGACTCAAAGCCCGCAACATGACGTGTAATATTGGTGCGAGGCTGTCGAGAGAGTTCTTCGAACTTACCTGTTTGAGGTACATAAGTAACGTACTTACCATCGGCAATCGCGTTAAATTCACCGACAAGAGTAACATCGCGAACCGCTTCTTTACCTTCGCCATAAACAACCGTTGCTTGGGTTGTTGCTGTCTCGCCTGAGGCAACCACTTGTTGAAGAATGGTATGCCAGAATGCTTCTAGCTCTTGTGTTGATGGCAGTTCTTTACTTTCAGCCAGTTTCGTTAGTAGAGCGTCACGCTCTGGGAACTGAACTGCGTTTTGAGAGGCTGCAAATAAGCCTTTAAACTCGCCCGCATATTGGCGGACCACACCAAACATTTCGCCCAAAGTACCAGAGCGAACACGTAAGGTTTCTGTTAGTTCAGTCAGCTGCTTATCGTTTTCATCAAATGTCGCTTTAAGTTGATCGCCCAGTGCTTGCTGTGAAGCTAGCTCTTCACGAGCCTGTTGCAATAATGCTGCTTGCTTATCTCGGTTGTTCTTGAACTCAGCTTCACGGGCTTTGTTCTCTTTTGACTCAACGATGCTTTCTGATTTTACGTTTTTGAGTAGTTCAGATAGGTTTTTAGGCGTTTCTGCTTGTACGCCTGAAGCCATAAATAAGCTCGCTAGTAGACCAGCGGCTAGAGTTTTGAATCCTTTCATCTCTTATTCCTCCCCAGCATATACAGGCAATTTGATTAGCGCTGGTGGCGCTTGCTTCTTCGCGATACGAAGGCCTTGCTGCACCGCTATGCGGTAGCTTTCCGGTAATGTTTCCCATTGACGTGTTTGTTGGTTCCACATACCTGTCTCACCACCGTCTGGAGATTGGAATAAAAGCGCCGTGCGACCAATACGTAGGAAGTCGTAAGTCACGGTTTCCCCATTTCTATCTAGGCTAGCTTTGTAAGATTCAATTGAGCGAGAGAAGCCTTCTTCAATTTGGTAGGCTTCCATAACTTTACGGAATTTCTCAGAAGTCGTTACGTCGGCGCGATCCATGAGACGACGCAGT
This sequence comes from Vibrio sp. Vb1026, assembly GCF_033338745.1. NCBI lineage: Bacteria > Pseudomonadati > Pseudomonadota > Gammaproteobacteria > Vibrionales > Vibrionaceae > Vibrio > Vibrio sp. Vb1026. The sequence continues at coordinate 190,504 of NZ_JAWOTH010000005.1, read as the reverse complement.
TCTTGGACACGTTTATTACGTTCTTTTTTCTGGAAAGGCAGATCGAGAGTCACAAACTCATCGAGTGCATCGATCATTTTAAGTGTTAGTGGCACTACTTCTGTTGCCGTTTGATCGATCTGAGCAATTTGGTTATTTAATGAGTCCAATTCACCTTGCTGTGATTGAACCATACGGTTAATTTGCTCGTTGTAGACTTTCATGCTGTCGATTTGACGTAGTAAGCCTTTGTATTCTGCCAACATGCCTTCAGTACTTTCGGCATAATTGTCGATTTTTTGTTGCGAAGCTTCTGAAGATTGATTTGCTTTTGCTTGTGTGGAAACGACAGCACCAGAGTTGGCCGCTATAGAGCTACTACTGATAGTAAGCAATGCTGCAGCTATGGCACTGAGACCAAATTCCTTGAATTTCATGGTTGCATCCTTGTCAGTGTTTTAGTCAGTCGAAAAGGGCGCGGAAAACCCGCGCCAAATATTTTTTAGAAGTCGTATGATGCCTCGACGTATAGCTGACGTCCGATTGGATCGTCATACCCAGTTGCATAGAATGGAGAGGTATCGCTTAGAGGATCTGCAGGCGGTACTTTGTCAAACATGTTGATAGCACCAAGAGTTACACGGCCACTCTCGTTGAATTGGTAAGAAGCCGTTAGGTTCCACGTTGTCATACTAGCGATTTCTGCTTTGTAACCCGCTTTTTTAGCAGAATCACAGTCATCAAAGTAGTAACGGTTTGCGTAGCTTGAACACATACGGTCGCGGTATTTACCAAATAGGTTGATAGCGACATCTTCATATGCCCAGCCAAGATTTAACGTTGCGGTGTATTCAGGCATGAAATCTCTTTCATCCGTTACAGGTTCGCTGTCGTTTTCTTGATATTCAGCAATCAAGATCTTCGTTACAGCAACACGCGTGTTAAATGAACCGAACTCATTAGTGTCGTATGCGTATTTGATCGCTAGGTCAATACCAGAACGCTCTTCATACGATTGGTTCACTGGACCATAGGATACCGACTTAATGGTGCCATCTGGGTTACGAACGACTTCAGTACCTGGGTATTTACCTGGATCGTTAATTACGTCTTGGTAAGTTGGTGCTGTTACGACGTCTTCCATCTTGATGTGGTACCAGTCAACAGTTACACCAAGATCATCCACAGGCTCCCACGCTAGGCCCAAGTTAATGTTTGTACTTGTTTCTTCTTTCAGCTCAGAGTTAGGGCCATTAAGCGTATCGAAGTACTGAGTATCACACTCTGGGTACTTATCTTTATCTTGTGGGCCGCTACCACCAGCGTTGGCACAAAGCACAGGGTCAAAACCAGAACCAAAGCCTCGAGTTTGATCACCAAATAGTCGCTTCAAGTCTGGAGCTCGGAAGCCTAGACCGTAGCTACCACGCAGCAATAGGGTGTCAGTAGGACGGTATGCTAGGGCTACTTTAGGAGTGAATGCGCCGCCAGTTGCCGAGTCGTCGAAGTAGTGGTCGTAACGACCAGCGACAGTCATTTCTAAATCTTCAATGATAGGAATAAGAGCTTCAACACCAAGACCAATCTGATCGCGGTCACCGCCGCCTGACGTTCCACCTAGACCAGAGAAACCACCAGCTGCTGTTGTAGCATCAATCGTCTCATTGTAGTCAGTACGGTTCCATTCACCATAAACAGCAAAGCCAGACATACCTGCAGGAAGTTCAACCAAATCACCAGCCAGTGAGCCGTTAACAGAGTAAAGCTTTGAGTAAGCTTCTTTGCTTGAAGTGCCGCTGTATTTGTCTACAACGTCTTGTGAGATAGGCCCTAGAAGATCGACATCACCATTTTGTACAGCTTGGTCGAGAGTTAGAAAGATTGCTGGGTTGCTTGTTTCAACGCTTTGCTCAGAGTAACCAGCGGATAGGTCCCAATCATACGTATCAGCAAGCAGGCCGTTCAAGCCCAAGGTTAAGCCAAAAGAATCGGCTTCAGTGTTACTTTCGCGTGGTCCAAATTCGACCATACGGCGAGTGTATTCGCCTTCGCCGCGGAAGTGAGTGGCATCAACTTCAACGCTGTAAGGGTTAGGTTCGAATTCAGATTCTGTAGACTTGTAGCCAAAACGGGCTTCTGCCATGGCAGTGACATTGTCGTTAATGTCCATTTCACCACGTAAAAGTAGGTCTACTTGTTTGTTTTCTGGTTTTAATGTTCGGTATGCAGAACGGTTAACACCACACTTTCCATCCGCTCGTTCAATCGCGGCATCACCAACGACTTCTTTACATGAAGAACCAGCATCAGCTGGTGTTAGAAGTGTTCCGTTGGCGCCTTCAAAGTTTGCACCGTAGCTAGAGTAGCCACTTAGCTGAGAACGGCTAGAACCGTCATCGCCAGCCCAATCATCTCGGTCAGATTGCTTTAGCATTTCGTTGCCCGCAAATTGGCCAACGAAGAGAATACGTTTGTCGTCAAAGTTTTTGCCAGCCACAACGTCTAAACGGCCGTTTTGGTAACCACCATCCGTCGCGTCACCCGCGCGTACTTTTACAGAAACGCCATCAAAGTCTTTCTTTAAAATGAAGTTTACGACACCACCGATTGCGTCGGAGCCGTAGATAGCAGAACCTGAGTCGGTCATTACTTCAACACGCTCAATAGCGGCGACAGGGATTTGGCCGATATCTTGGAAGTTAGATGTACCATCTTGTGCTAGCGGGTATTGAGGAAGACGACGGCCATCAATAAGAATCAATGTGCGTGACGCGCCAAGGCCACGTAAGTTGACTGACTGCGCTGCTGGTGTAAACGAGAAAGAGTCTGTTTGAGCCATTACACCACCTGTGTTTTGGGTCAAACTGTTCAATACGTCTTGCGCGCTGTTAAAGCCTTTAGACTCAATGTCTTTACTATTAATAACAGTAACTGGTGAAGGACCTTCCATATCCGTCGTGGAGATACGCGAACCAGTAACTTTCATCTTTTGAAGTTTTTCAACTTGCTGCTCTTCTGCCAGTGCTGTTGCTGGGGCTGCAACTGCTGCTGTCCCCAAAGCAAGGCTTATCGCAACAGATAAAGCGGTTGTGTTTTTATACATCCTTGTTGCTCCGATTATTATTATTTCCTATGTCTGGCCGCATAGCGGCCAAATGTGACGTTAATATTTCGTTAACGTTCGGCCAATGTATAACCGAGATGAAAAAAGGAAGTCAAACCAGTGGTAAACGGGGATGCTTAAATGTAAAAAAGATGTAAATAACCAGGCTTTATTTAAAAGGCGGAATAAAAAACCGAATAAGGTTTATGAATCGAGATTAAATTTCAATAAAACACCGTATTTTGTGTTTCTTATAAACTTTAATGACTTATCTTGCCTATGGTTTTTTAGTGGGTAATTGAATCTGGAAAAAGATATTTTTCCAGTGAATTGTTCTGAGATGAGTTTTATATCGAATCCATACTTTGTTAGCTCGAACTTATTAGGTGGTATCAAAATATGATACCCATTGCGGTTAAAGGGCTCACTCGTATTTTTAGGTCAAATATAACCTTGGATTATGTGTCTATTTATGTGTGTAGGGTGCATTTTTATGTAGGGTTTTGGCTCTAAACAGCCTAGATTGATATTCTGTATGAATTATTTTTGTGGTTTTTTATAATTTTTTACAAAAACATTTCTGTTTTTCGACATCGAAGGAAGTTTGTCATGTTTTGATTTCAAACACTTGAAGCTGATGTGGATTCAAGATAAATATGACGCTGAAATTATTGCAGTAGTAGAAAAGTCTAGCTCTTGAGGCGCAGGGAGTGTGCTTCAACAGTTTTAGTTACTACGAGATAAATATGCACCATTTTGGGCGGAAAATATTCTCTTTCACTCCGTTTGAACTGGACAGTAGACAAGGAGCAAGTTGTATATGCTGTCGTACTTTTTACGCCGTTTGGCGTTGGTTATCCCAACGTTTCTCGGGATAACTATTCTCATCTTTGCTATCACTCGTTTCGTGCCTGGCGGACCTGTTGAACGCATGTTGTCACAAATGCAGTCCCAGGGGGACGGCGCCGCATCAATGACGTCTGCGGGTGGTAATACGGCCCTTTCTGACGATCAAATCGCGGAGCTGAATGCGTTTTATGGCCTGGATAAACCAGTAACGGAAGCGTACGTCGAGTGGTTAAGTCGTTTGGTAATGCTAGATCTTGGCGAGTCGACGCGTTACTACGAGCCTGTCTCGGACATGATCGCAGAGCGTTTGCCAGTGTCGTTGTTTTATGGCGGCATGACCTTCTTTATTAGTTATTTTATCTCGATTCCTCTTGGTTACTATAAGGCACTCAAGCACGGTTCTGTGTTTGATTCCGCTTCTTCAGTACTCATTTTCGTAGGCTACGCGCTACCAGGTTATGTGGTGGGTGTATTGCTGATCACGTTATTTAGTTATCACTTGGAATGGTTTCCGATGGGAGGTTTTGTCGGCGATGACTTCGACGATTACGAAACCTTCTTAGAACGCGCTAAAGACATTATGTGGCATGCGGTGTTGCCTTTGATCTGTTACCTCATTGGTGATTTTGCCACGCTGACGATGACAATGAAAAATAACCTGATGGAAAACCTTTCCTCAGATTACATACGCACCGCAATTGCGAAAGGATTACCTTTCAAAAAAGCAGTTCGTAAGCACGCGTTGCGTAACAGCTTAATTCCAATCGCGAGTCACTTTGGTAACTCTTTGTTGTTCTTCATGACCGGTGCTTTCCTGATTGAAGTTATCTTCAATATTGATGGCATTGGCTTATTGGGTTACGAATCAATCATGGAGCGTGATTACCCTGTTGTTATGGGTATTGTCGCCATTAATGCGTTGTTACTGCTCATTGGTAACATCATTTCAGATATTTGTGTTGCTTTAGTCGACCCACGTGTGAAGTTTGGAGCGTAACATGATTAAAGTTAGTCCATTAACTCAAAAGAAAATTCGTCACTTTAAAGAGATCAAACGAGGCTATTGGTCGTTTGTTGCTCTTTCTATCATGTTGATCCTTTCTCTATTCGCCGAACTTTTGATCAACAGTAAAGCGCTAGTCGTCAAGTACGATGGTAGCTACTATTTTCCTGTTGTCAGTGACGTACGTTTAGGTAGCGAATTCGGCCAAGAGTCATCCAGTGAAGCCGATTATCGTGTACTGCAAAAAGCGTTTGAGGCTGAAGGGGGCGACAACTTTGTTATTTTGCCGCTTGTGCCGTGGAACCCATACGAACAAGATTTTAGTGGTGATTTCCCGCCAACAGCGCCTAGTGCCGAAAATAAGCATTATTTAGGTACAGATGTGATAGGTCGCGATATTTTGGCGCGACTCGTCTACGGATTCAGAACGGCGATGGGATTTGCGTTGCTTACGATGGCCATTTCCTACGCGATCGGTACTGCAGTCGGTTGTGCTATGGGTTTTTGGGGCGGTAAATTTGACTTGTTTGTACAGCGACTTATCGAAATCTGGTCAATGGTCCCGTTTTTGTACGTCATTATGATTCTTGTCTCAATCGTTCAGCCGACGTTCGCTCTCTTTGTCGCTATTAACGTGCTTTTCACTTGGATGGGTATGACATGGTACATGCGGACCATGACCTATAAAGAAGCGGCACGAGAATATGTAATGGCGGCTCGTGCTTTAGGGGCATCGACCGGACGTATCTTGTTTAATCACATCTTGCCAAATACGATGGTGATGATTGTAACCCTAGCGCCTTTCACTATTGCAGCTAACATCACAGCACTGACTGCTCTCGATTACCTAGGATTAGGCTTGATGCCACCAACGCCAAGTTGGGGTGAACTACTGCAACAAGGTAAGTCAAACTTAGATTCGCCATGGATTGTTGCGTCAGTAGTGACTTCTATTGTTCTGGTTCTGGTAATGGTGACCTTTATTGGTGAAGCCATTCGAGCGGCTTTCGACCCGAAAAAATTCACACGCTATGTTTAAGCGAGCATTGTGAGCAAAACATAAAAAGGGAAGTTTTATGAAGAAATTATTTTTAGCGTCCACGCTGAGCGCCCTGAGTTTTGGTGCAATGTCAGCAACGCTTCCGACTGACTTAAACTGGCAAACAAACTGGGATGAGCCTCAATATGGTTCGCCAGAAGCGAAACGTGGAGGGACTTATCGCACCTTTATGTCAAGTTTCCCACAGACGTTACGTAGTGTTGGTCCAGACGCTAATGCAGGGCTACGTTCTTTTATCTTAGATGAAACACCAGGCTTGGTGGTCCGCCACCCAGATACTTTAGAGTTCATCCCTGAGCTTGCTAACGAGTGGGCGTTAGCAGGTGACAACAAAACGGTCTATTTCAAACTCAACCCTGAGGCCAAATGGTCGGACGGCAAACCTGTGACTGCCGACGATTTCGTGTTCATGCTGAAGTTTTATCGTTCCAAAGATATCTTGGAACCTTGGTACAACGATTACTACAACAAAACGATTGCGGATGTTATCAAGTACGACACTCACACGTTTGCTGTTAAGGCGGCGAAAGAGTTCAATCCGGAAGAATTGCTGTTACGAATGGGGGCTCTGCGCCCACGTCCCGCACATTTTTATGCTAACCCTTCAAAAGATGAAAATGGTGACGGTATACATGACAACTTTGTCCGCTACTACAATTTTAAAAGTGAACCAACGACCAGTGCATACTACCTAGATGACATTAAAAAAGGTAAAAGTGTGACCTTCAAACATGTCGGTGAAGACTGGTGGGGTTACAGCAATAAGTATTATCAACATCGCTATAATGTCGACAAAATCCGCATCACAGTGATTCGCGACAGTGATATCGCGATGAAGCACTTTGAGAAAGGGAAGCTGGATGCATTTGGTCTTGTTTTACCAAGCTTATGGCATGATAAATCGAATACGGAACCTTACCAAAAGGGATACATTCACAAGTTCTGGGGTTACAACCAATTTCCAGTTGGGGCTGGTGGTGTATGGATGAACACCGCGATGCCTTTGCTGGATGATTTAAACATTCGCAAGGGCATTACTTACGCGATTGACTTTGATGGCATGATAGAGAATGTCATGCGTGGCGACTACTCCCGTAAACCGAACCCGACCGGTTATGGTCATGGTAAATACACCCTACCAGATGCTAAGGCACCGAAGTTTGATCCCGCAAAAGCGGCCGAGGCATTCGAAGCCGCAGGCTTTAACAAAATTGGTTCTGATGGTATTCGTGTCAATGATAAAGGTGAGCGCTTAAGCTTCGAGCTGACCTACGGAACACCTGTTCATACTCCTCGTATTGCCTTTTTGCGTGAGCAAGCCAAGCTAGCAGGGCTGGATATTGAGCTCAAGTTAGTTGATGGCTCATCCATGTTCAAATACGTACGTGAGAAAAAGCACGATTTGGCTTTCTTAGATATGGGTACGTCTGAGATCCCAACGTATTGGGAGTATTTCCATTCAGTCAATGCGAACAAGCCGCAAACTAACTCTTTCACAAACTACAGCACGCCTGAACTGGATGAAAAGATCATCGAGTATCGTTTTGGCATGGATATGGATAAAAAGATCCAGCTAGGTCATGAGATTCAGCGTGACATCATTGATGCTCACGTTATCGTCCCAGGCTACATGGTTCCTTATGTCCGCTATGGTCACTGGCGCTGGTTAAAGTTTCCAGATAAGCCAATGAATCGCATGACAGAGGCGCTGTTCAGTGGTGCAATCATAGGCGATGGCACTTACTGGATTGATAGTGATATCAAAAAAGAAACGAAACAAGCGATGAAGTCAGACAAAGCTTTTGAACCTGTCGTTGTCGTAGATGACACTTATAAGCTGTAAGGATTGGTTATGGAAAACGATGTAATCCTAAGTGTTAAAGATCTCGAAGTTGAATTTACCACCGATGATGGGCCAGTGAAGGTTCTGCATGGTGTGAACTTTGATGTGCGAGCTGGACGTACACTCGGCCTGGTGGGAGAGTCAGGTAGTGGTAAGAGCGTAACCTCAATGTCGATCATGGGGCTATTACCTAAGCCATATGGCAACATCATTAAAGGTGAAGTGAATTATCGCGGCACCAACCTAGTTGATTTGCCTGCGGAAGAGATGTACGCCATGCGTGGCGATCGCATTTCGATCATCTTCCAAGACCCGATGACTGCGCTCAACCCAGTGCACACCATTGGTCGTCAAATATGTGAAGTGCTTGAGCTCCATCGACCTGAGCTCGACAAAAAGGAGCGGGAGGCGTACTCGATTGAGATGCTGGCAAAAGTAAAAATTCCAATGCCAGAGAAGCGATTGAATGAGTATCCCCATAACCTATCTGGTGGTATGCGCCAGCGTGTCATGATCGCGATGGCATTGGCCTGTAAGCCGGATATTCTGATTTGTGATGAACCGACTACAGCGTTGGATGTTACGGTTCAGGCGTCTATCCTTGAACTGATGAACGAGCTTCAGGAAGAAACAGGCATGGCAATGATCTTCATCACTCACGATCTCGGGGTTGTGGCAGAAGTGTGTGATGATGTTGCCGTGATGTATGGTGGGCGTATTGTCGAAAAAGCAGAAATTTTTGAGTTGTTTGATAACCCGCAGCACCCATACACAGAGCGTTTGATGGGGTTGATGCCGAGCTTAGATAATGAGCCAAAGCAGATGATCGATATCAAGCCTATTGATGCCAGTATGTTTGCCAGTTAACTGAGCAAAGTGAACCAGTCATAAAAGAGGATGTTATGGCAAAAGAAGTATTAAGAATTGAAAATCTTAAGCAGCACTTTGTTTCTGGTAAAGGGCTGTTCAAGAAAGGCTACACCATCAAAGCGGTAGACGGGGTTTCACTGTCTGTTTCTGAAGGTGAAACACTGGGGCTAGTTGGTGAGTCAGGTTGTGGTAAAAGCACCCTTGGTCGCACGATCTTAAAGTTATACGAGCCAACGGAAGGTAAGATTTTCTTTGAAGGTAAAGACATCACTAAATTGTCTGTTAAAGAGATGCGCTCGCTGCGTAAAGACATGCAAATCGTCTTTCAAGACCCAATGGAGTCACTCAATCAGCGTCATACCATCGGTATGATTCTGGAAGAACCGTTTGTTATTCATAAAATTGGCACGCCAACAGAGCGTAAACAATGGGTAAAAGAGCTTTTAATCAAAGTGGGATTACCAGAAACGGCAGTAAACCGTTATCCACATGAATTTTCAGGCGGACAACGGCAGCGTATCGGTATTGCTCGCGCGATTGCATTGAAGCCTAAACTACTGATTTGTGATGAATCGGTATCTGCGTTAGATGTGTCGGTACAGGCGCAAATCTTGAACCTATTGCTACAACTGCAACAAGAAATGAATTTGGCGATCATATTTATCTCTCACGATCTCTCGGTGGTGAAACATGTCTCTGACAAAGTTGCCGTGATGTATTTTGGTAAAGTGGTAGAAGCAGGCAGCGCTAAAGAAATTTATGCAAACCCGCAAAACGAATACACCAAAAAACTCCTATCTGCGATTCCGATCACTCACCCTAAATATCGGAAGAAAAAGCGCGTAGCTGAAAAAAAGCAGCAAGTGGCGTAAGTGATGCCACAGGTCCTATAACACAAAAGCGCTCCGCCAAATAAGCGGAGCATTTTTATAAGCAAATGCCAGGACTTGGAGTCGATTCGCACTGATGTTTATTCTGATTGATTGAAGATCGTTGCATGCTAAACTCAAGGCCTATTTTCTTTGTTTGGATAATGGACCATGCCGTCGAATTTACCGAAATCCTTTAGTCGACCTTTCCTGAAAATCTTCCATATTTTGGAGGCGGTGTTATTAGTCTCTATTACCTTGGCGACGTTGTACGCCATGATGCAAGAGTTTGTGCACGTATTTGTAGAGAAGCGTGTCTTACTCACAGATATTCTTTTGATGTTTATCTATCTGGAAGTGCTCGCCATGGTGCAGCAGTTCGTGATGAACGGTAAAATTCCGGTACGCTATCCTATCTATATCGCGATGATGGCAATCGCCCGCTATATCACTCTCGGAATGAAAGAGCTGGATGCAGTTTTGGTTGTGTGGTTATCTCTGGCTGCGTTTATTTTGGCTGCGGCTACTTTGCTGATCAGAATTGGGCACCATTATTGGCCCTACGTTGATAACAGTACCTTGGAAAAAGACGAATAAAAGAAAGCCCCGTATTAGCGGGGCTTTTTTGTTTCAATACTCGATGACTTTTAGATCATTCAATGTTTTGGATCTGAATGTTGATTTATTTATTAAAATTCATTTATATCAATAATTTATTTAATTTAAGTCATTATTTTGTATTTTTTAACCACCACATTACCCACCGATTGGTGCTTTATAGATATAACTTTTGAGTGAGTCGTTTTTACTTTGTTTGTTTTTATACATATCTTTGTCTGCTCTCTCTATTAGTTGCTTTGCATCTAAATGTTCAGGCTCTCTTGCCTTATGGTACACGTAAGATCCAACTGAAACAGAAAGGTAGAAATGCTGTCCATCAATACGTATTGGCTCCTGAAGCTTAGTTCTTTTTTGTAAGCAGTTACACCAACTCGTGGTTTTTTGGTGGTCGTAGTTTGGGAGGATGGCAATGAATTCATCTCCTCCAAACCTAGCTATCGTCTGCTTTGGTAGTTGCATTTTTTTCAAGATATTACCTAGTCTTTCAATCATTCTATCTCCGACAACGTGACCAGCAGAGTCGTTAATTTTCTTCAACTGATCTAAATCGATAAATACCAGTGAGAAAGTTCCAATATCATTGTCTTGAATTAGAGACTCTATGTGTGTAATGCCTTGAGCACGAGAAGATAAACCAGTCAAAAAATCAACACTTAAACGCTTCTCTAAGAGTAAAACTCTATTTGTAAGTTTTTGATTTTCAATCTCTAAGTCTGAAATTTTTTTTAGTATGTTTTTAAGTCCAACATTATTAGGGAGGGACATGTTTTGTTCATCAATAAGAGAAATGCTACGGGCATGAGTGTTGCCTTTACTTTTTGACATATCGTTACCTTCAATATCTTGATTGATATTAGGTTACTTTGTTATGCGGCAAGTTATGTCGTAGTAGGTGGTTAAATGAATCTATTGCTGGAAACATTTTGGCTGCGACATGATGTGTCGCATTCAATCGTAGACAGTAGCATTAGTAGTGGAGTTTTATTGTTGATTTTATTAATTTATATTTCACTTATCTATGTAAGTTATCTAAGTGTAAGAAAAATTAATAATCTTTATTGGTAGCCTATTGGTGATCAAAAGTAACTTTTATAGTCGATCATTAAGAGTATTCAGTTATGAGTGCAATGATCTCAGAAGCATGGCTTTTAAAGGTTATCTGTTTTAGTCGTATTGATAGATTGTTTAACTACAAAATAAACAACGTTGAATTAACAGTTGGTAAGGAGTCATTATGGGATTTTTCGATTCATTGGTTAGTGCAGGAAAATCGGCAGTTAAGGCAGTGAATGATGCTGCTTTAACTCAAACCTTAGAACAATGGGAAAAGGTAAATCGAGCTCCAAGTGAGCGCGTCAGAGATTACTATGATAGAAATAATCAGCAAGACAAAAATTCGCCTTTAAAAAGGGCTCTTGCTATTGCTGCATTACAAGACGGTAATCTATTTGCAAAAGATCAGGCAGCAAAAAAAGCCCTGCTTAATCTTAGAGAAAAAATAGCTTTTGAAAATGACCGGAAAGCACAAAGCTTGATTAGAGCTATAGATAATTTAGAGCGATAATATTATTACTTTTCGCTACCCTCTCATGAGCACAAGGTTATGGGAGGGATAACGACATCAACTTAGCCCCCTCCTCCGATGTTTCGATCTCATTCTCCTCTAACGTGCTGACTTTGTAGCTGACGGTCGCTAACTTACCTCTGAGATCAGTATACCGAAGTAAAATTCGTTATTTTTTGAACTTTTTCTGGTTGATATTTGTGCGACACAACTTGTCGCTGGAATCAAATATAATTTGTGTGCATTAAGTCACATGATGGATTAGTTTCACATGTATAGTATCGATGTTCTCATTTATGGAACGAATGTCACGATAGATTTAAACAACGGAATAACTTGGCTTTGTCGAAAAGAAAAAGTACACAAGACTCATTAGTTCTTGTGCTTGAAATACTTAAACGAATCCCTAAGCACAGAAAGATAACGGCTCTAGAAATACGAGAGCAATTAGAAGTAATAGGCATTTCGAGAGATATAAGAACAATACAACGCAATCTAGAGATGTTGAGTGAACACTTTCCCATAGATAGGGATACTCGCTCTAAGCCTTATGGGTACAGTTTTGATAGAAATAGTCACGCACTAGGAGTGAGCTCACTTAATGCTCATGAATCTTTACTCTTGGCTTTAGCAGAGAAGCACCTAAAGTTACTGCTACCAAAAGATGTAATGCAGTCACTAAGACCTCACTTTACAGAGGCTAGGTATAACCTCGAGTTTGACCCTAAAAACCATAAAGATCGTGTGTGGAAAGATAAAATCAAAGTAGTGCGAGAGTCTCAACCTCTTCTAGCGCCAAAAATTGATAACAAAGTTTTGGAAAATATAAGTAAGGCATTGTATGAAGATCGTTTATTGACCGTAACCTATCACAATGCCAATAAGCAAGTTAGAACATCTACAGTTATGCCGTTCGGCCTTGCACAGCAAGGAGTTCGACTTTATCTAGTGTGCCGGTTTGACGGGTTCAACAATGAAAGAAGCTTAGCCGTTCATCGTATAAATGATGCGATAGTTTCGTCATTTAATTTCAAGAGACCGGAGAGCTTTTCGTTGGCTAAATACGATTCTGACGGAAGATTTGGTTTTGGCGAGGGAGAGTTGTGTCGAGTTCAGTTTGATATAGATAAACAGGCTGGATACCACCTTGTTGAGACACCGTTGTCGGAAGACCAGGTCATAGAAGAGTTGGGAAGTACCTATAGAGTGTCAGCCACAGTCATTGATTCATTCTTACTTGATAAGTGGCTTAAGAGCTTTGGAACAGACGTCTGTAACATCTATAAAAAGAAAGGAAATAGCAATGTTTATTCAGCACCTTAATGATGAACAACAAGCCGCATTATATTACTTCTCTAAGGAGTTAATTGCAGCTGATGGATACGTTGATGAACGAGAAACTCTACTTTTGGAGGGAATCACTGCTCAATGTAACAACAGTGCAAATTTAGATAAAACGTTTGATATTAAAAAGCTTTCTGAGATCTTTTCAGAAAAGGCGCAGCAAATGGCGTTTCTAATTGAATTAGTTGGTGTTGCTTACGCGGATCAGGTAATTGCAGAAAGTGAAGACAATTTCATAAAAAGTGTAGCGGAAAGCCTAAATGTGGACTTGTCAATCATTGAAGAGTTAAAGGATTGGGTTCAGCGCCAGATGGCTCTTGTGCTCGAAGCAGAAAAATTTTTGGAGAAATAAACATGCCATTACCATTTATTTTAGCAGGTGCTGCTGTTGCAGCAGCAAGTTATGGAGCTAAAAAAGGCTACGACGGGTATCAAGATAAGTCTGAAGCAAACGATATTATTGAGTCTGCAAAGAGAAAGTACGATGAAGAGAGAACTGTCTTTGACAAACAGAATGAACAGACAAATAAAAGTTTAACCAGCCTCGGTGAGTTTCAACTACAAGTTGGTAACGATTTTAAAGAGTTCAGAACAATTGCAGAAAAGCTTTTAGTTAAATTGAACCAATCCAACTCTAAGGACCTAGAAATTGACTTCCCTCAGCATAAGCTTGATGAGATAGATGGTCTCGCGTTATCTACAACAGCTTACATGAGTAAGGTCGCTGGAGCTGGTGCTGCTGGTGCTGCCGCTGCATATGCTGTATACGGTGGCGTTATGGCTATGGCTGCCGCTTCAACAGGAACACCGATTGCCGCTCTATCTGGCGCTGCTGCATATAACGCAACTATGGCCGCTATTGGCGGAGGTTCCCTTGCTGCTGGTGGCTTTGGTATGGCTGGAGGTGCGATGGTTCTTGGTGGTGTTGTTGCAGCTCCTATTATGGCGATTGCTGGGTGGGCTTTTGCCTCTCATGCGGAGGAAGCATTAAGCGATGCAAGAAAAACTCGAGCAGAAGTTAACGAAGCTGTAGGTAAGATGGAGAAGGGGCGCAAACAACTAGCCAAAACTAAGTTATATGCCGATAGAATTTACAAAGAGATAGAACGCCTGTATTCAGTATTTAAAGAATACTTTGATAGCCTAAAAGCTTTTGAACAATTGCTATCGAACAAAGCTGACATTTCCAAGTTCGAAGATGACGTTATTCGTCTAATTCAAAATGGCTACCAAATTGCCGCTATTCTCACTGATATCATTACAACACCGCTGTTTAAACCTAAAAAAGACGCACAGGGTAATGTGGTATTAAATGATGAAAACATTGTTCAAATTGAAACTGATAGCGATGGAATGCAAGTGATCAATGAGCCTGGAATAAAAGCTACGCTTGCAAAGTCGAGTAATACTCACAAGTAAGTATTGTTCTCGAAGAGATATAAAGGGAGGTTTTTCTCCCTTTTCAATGGAGCTGTATGGTATGTCAGAAACCAATTCACAACATTTTGCGCTAGTCGATGAGCTAAATAAGACGGTTACTAAAAGTCTAGTAACGACGTTCGGTTTGGACTTTTTACTTTTTGAAGACAAAAAAGGTGGCGATGTTGCAACCGTTCACAATGTTCGCCAGCACCAAAAAGGTGATGCTGAAATCTATGTCTCAAAGAGTGTTCAAGCAGAGTATGCGAATAAAGGGGATTACAAACCAGTTAAACATCATGCTGACGGAAGTATCGTAACTGATAGAAAGAACAAACCCAAAAGAGAAGATCGTTACCACTCTCATCAGAATTATAAGGCGAAGGGAAAGGAAGACAAAAAGCTGCAACATGATGGTAATTTGCCAGACGAATATCGTAACCAGCTTATGTCTCAGGATGAAAAACGCCAACTAGACCACATCATTTCATCGCATGAAGTCCATAATGATGCGGGAAGAGTGCTTGCAGGGCTAGACGGCGTAGAACTTGCTAATCAGAACTCAAATTTTCAATCGACACATTATTACATCAACAACCTCAAGTCAGATCATTCTATGGATGATTTCTTAGGAACCGTTGTACCAAGGACAATTGAGAACAAGCGTAAAAATATTGAAAGAGATAAACTGCGTTTAGCTTCTATGCCCTCGGAAACTAAACAGCAAAAGCATGAAAAACGTAAACTAGCAGATAAAATCACCAAGCAAAGTGAACAGGTTGCTGTTCTTGAGAGTCTTGATGAAGACAAAATGCGTGAGGCGGATAAGAGAGCAAGACAGCAGTACGATAAGCAGATCAATTTCACTTACTATACCAGCAGTAAGTTTTTTAAGAGTACTGCTATGGCGTCTAGTAAAGCTGGTTTCGCTATGGGGGTTAGACAAGCATTAGGGCTTGTTCTTGCTGAAGTTTGGTTTGAAATAAAAGATACAATTCCTCAGCTCTTTAAAGATAAAGAAGAAAACTTCACACTTGATAAGTTCCTAAATAAGCTAAAGGTTACCGCACTAAAAATTTGGGATAGGGTCAAAACTCGATTCAAAGATATTCTGGAAGAGTTTAAAAACGGGGCTTTAGCGGGTGCCCTGTCTAGCTTAAGTTCGACCATAATGAACATCTTTTTCACCACTCAAAAGTTGATTGGAAAACTCCTCCGTGAAACTTGGTCAAGTCTAGTTTCGGCTGCTAAAGTCTTGTTCTTTAATCCGCAGAGACTTAGCCCTGGTGCTTTGGTGCGAGAAGTTACACGTATTTTATCTACTGGTGTTGCGGTTGCAATGGGAGTGATGCTTAACCAACAGTTAGCCTCGCTGATGACATTTCCTCTCGGTATTGAACTAGCCTCGTTTGTTAGCGCGGTGGCTACGGGCATAATGACTATTGGTATCACATACTTTTTAGATCACAGTAAATTAATGCGAAAAGTATGGGATTACCTAGATCAGTTTAAGTCAGTAGAAAAGAGAACCTTGGAATACTTCCAGACGGTAAATGCTGAACTTGATCGATACTTGATTGAGCTTTCCAAAGTTGAGTTTAATCTTTCACCTGATGAACTAGCTGGACTTGTCGACAACTTAGAATCTGTTAGTTGTGAATACGAAAGAAGTATGATGTTGTCGAAAGAAGTAAGTCGAAGAGAGATAGAGTTACCTTTTGAAGACAACAACCTAGATAGTACTAGAGCTTGGTTGATGAGTTTATGAACCAAGTTACCCTAAATCTTTTCCCTTGCTATTCATGCGGTAAATGTTGTGCGAATGTTGATTTATCCGCAGAGACCAAGAACTTGGACCGAGGTGACGGCATTTGCCGTCATCTCAATGTGGAAAATAAACAATGTCGTATCTATGACACGAGACCGGATATTTGTCGAGTAGAACTACAGTATAGAAGGCATTATGCTTCTACTTATACTTGGCAAGCGTTTGTTGATATAAACCTATCAATATGTGAGAGCTTGCCTGATAAATTTGCATAAACATAAGGTGTTCTACAAAACAGCATATCTATGGCAAGTCTCACTTACTTAAGCTTAAGCTGATCATACTTCTCATCGATAAGTTTCTTGATTACATCGCTGATATTGGAGTCATCCTGCTCCACCAACCATGTTAGCCGTGTTTTAGTTCGGTCTGTCATAGAAACACTATAGGGGCGTTTGCCCTTCGTTTTCTCTCGAAACTTTTTTTGATTCCAAGATGCTTTCATTTTTTGGATTACTAATGTTGTCTCAGCTGGTTTCATTAGTAATTGATAATCGAAATAGGCGACTAGCGCTTGGTACTTTTCACTAGTAACTACTGGTTGCCAAGGTAAGATAAACCCATCTAAATTTCTTTTCAGGTACTTTATACAGCTTGTAATTTGATCTTCACTTTTATGGTCAAGCCAATCGATAAACTTTTGGTTTTCGCTGGATTGATTAGTACATTGAGCCCATAGATCGTGAATCAAATTTACCAAATAGAGCTGCCCTCCCAAGTCAACATTACTATGGTGTAATGTTTCAATAACATAGCGAAAACGCGCGTTATGGTCGACGAATTGTCGTAGTTCATCTGTCCGCGTAAAAAACCTCAAAGGCACAGGATGCTCTCTAAATTCGTTGGACGTTGGTCTTGCTTTTCTACCATAAGAACTCGATGCGACTGGTGAAAAGTTATACTTTTCTTTCTGTGCAAAACGTGAGTTTTCATTATTTGAGAAGAAAGCTGCTGAGTCAGGTTCCGAGTGAAACAAAAGGAACGTGATACAGAAACCACAGGCTCTTGGATTGTCCTTTAGGAAACGCAACTCGTCTTCCGAGATTTGATCATTGGCTTCGAACTTTTCACGGACCTCTGCAATTAGTTGTGATTTACCTTCACATTCTTCTAACTCGGATAGGTATCTGTTGAGGTACTTATTTGCTTGTACCAAAGTATTACAAGACTCAATAAAGCTTGTATCAATGGAATGTTGTTTGCGTATTTCTCTTGCAAGGTAAATAGCTTCACGCCACGAGTGAGCCTGTAACATATCAGAATCATTCATTACTACTTCTCTAATTAAAAACATAATCACGTTAGTAATAGATTATCATTTCAATAACAGTTACTCATTAATTTAATGTTGTTTTAGTAATAACTTAATAGTGATTACATAGTAATTTATTGTTGATGGATTTGGCTTTTGAAGTGTTGTTTGGTATGGCTTTAATCGTGATTACGCTTTGTTTCAGTGATGATTTTCGTTTCGTTCTTGATAACTTGAGAGTGAATTTCATACTTTGTGCGATAGATGGAGTGTTGTCAGAGCTGGTTTGTGACCGAGTAACAAGCCAGGTTTAAGTGACGGTATGGTTAATATATTTAGTCAAAGGAGTTAGTTAGAAGAGCTATACCTACCTCAAGTAGGTTAGGGGCATACGGTAAAAAATCATATGAGAAGAGATTCCTGTAGATAAACAACACAGGAATTAATCTCATGAAGAAACCTACCTACCAAGGATTACCCACATTAGGCTCATCATATGATCTTAACTGCGATTATCTGGAGGTTATCCGCGTACCAATGGATAACGCTGTCGATGAGTACCCGACGGTTTTTGCTGTTCGATTTGATCTTCGCCAACCTAAAGGTGATTTTCTTGATTGCCTTAGCCGTGATGAAATCTTGGGCAATGAGGCTTTAGCCATTCGACGTACAGATTTAGCTACTCGATTTGTTCAGTCGTTCAAGGCCAAACTTAAGGCACATGAACGAAGATGTCACCGCAAAGGGATAAGAGTTTATCCTTGTACCGTTAGGTTCGTGTGGGTTAGGGAGCGTGATAAATCGGAACATGACCACTATCACTTTGTTTTACTCCTAAATGAGGATCGTTTTGGGAGGTTGGGCAGTATTACAAGAGAAGGCTCTCTAGCATGGACTATCACCAGTGCTTGGGCTAGTGCACTTAACTGTGATGTTGAGACTATCCGTCGCCTTGTGCACTTCCCTGACAATGCATGTTATGTCCTTGAGAGAAAAAGCGAGGACTTTATTGAACAGTTTAACGACTTATTCTGTAGACTCAGTTATTTTGCCAAGTATGCTACAAAGCATAATGACGAGGGTAATCGCTGTATAGGTCGAAGTATTCGTTAGGTTCGAACCAAGGTCGTTATCTAGAAAGCAAAAAAGGGGAGAGAATCCCCTTATCCTTTATGACGATGCCTTAAATCCCATACACGCCACTGATTCGCTTGAATGTGCGCATAAGCGTCACCTTTAAGCTGAGTTAATGTGAAGGTGTTGGAGAATATGTCACCACCTAGACAGTAGCTACAGAACTGATGGCAGTTTTCATTTAATAGGGAATAGTCTGTTTGTACACCAAGCATAGCTTCTGCTAGTTGAGCGGTAAACTCACTGCCAGTAGAGTTGCCGTGAGCATTGCAACTCACGTAAATGGAAAGGGCTGTGGTATCTGCTAGGAATTGATGAATTGATACGGCCTCGATAAGACCTTTGCCATTACGATGGATGATACGTCCGTCTCCCACGTAGACACCTGAATGTTCAGCATATCCAAATGCGAGATCGCAATACACAATGCTACCTCTGATTGGGTGATTGGTTTTCCAGAATAAGTTTTGGATTAAACTTTTCGATAAGCTGCCTATTGCGTGATATGGGTTCATGTTATTTGCTCTCAAATGTATTAATTGCGAAACTCAAAAAGGCTGTGAGCCTAATGTTTATAAGGGATTGACGGTCCCGCCCCCTCACTAAATGATCCGGTTTAAAGTTCAAGAGAAACAAAGTCTTTATCGACTTCATCTTGAGTGATACCGATATAGCGAAGCGTGACGCCCTCAGATGTGTGACGAAGCATTTTCATTACACGGCCTATATCTTTTGTGGATTGGTAAAGAAAGTAGCCTCGCGTCTTTCTCATCGAATGAGTACCTAAAGCGATATTTAGCTCTTGGCCTACTTGTTGAAATGCCATGGACACAGCACGTCGCGTGATTGGCTGCGGTGGTTTGTTTTTCAACTGTTGGCATCGGTGGGATTGAAATAAGTAGATGTGGTCGGGATGCTGCTCCCTTAATCTAGCAATGTGCTGCTGAGCTTTGGTATTGAGCTGAATGTTTGCCAGCTTGCCAGTTTTACTTTCACGAATAATAAGTCGGTCACCATGAATGTCTTCAAAGCGAATCGATAATAAATCAGAAATCCTCAGTGCTAGGTTTAATCCGATATGCCATACATCGGCCATTTGCGGATTACAACGAATACTCAATAGATGACCAACCAGGCGTATGGTGTCATCATCTTTGATTGCTTGGACCTCAGCCATAATCTGCTTCCTTTTTTGTCTGTAGAAGGATGTTTTGAGAAGCACAGAGCCGACGATATCAAGAAACCCTTGTGCAATAAGGGATTGAAGCTTCCCGTTTTAACAATATGGGAAGCAGGTATCGGTGTAGCTCTATGCGAGTGGTTTTGTTGAATGTTTGGTTACGGAGGGGAGTGTTCCGGTGTGGTAAGTGGATTGGCTCTGGTTACTAGCCACACTTAATCTGAACTTGGTTGTAAGCATCCATTGCCACATAAGCTAGAAAGTTACACTCCCACATTTCATACAGCTCTGTGGTTTCTTGTAGGTGCATGCCCAGCCAGCCGCTAAAGCGCGCGAAAGCGACGTTGTTAGCAAAATCAAAAGTCAGGTCGGGAACCAGTTCCGGCGTTTCGTCGCCCACATAAACGCGGTCCGTTATCTCCCTAATGGCTATATGGCGGTCTTTCATATCGATAGTGATAGAGATAGGATGAAACCCTCCATCTTTCGGGTGGTAACTGGTGTCCTTAAATCGGATAGTTAACCGTCCTCGGTAATTAACATCATGAATAGAGCGTTTGATTAAGTCTTTGAGTTGGTGTGAAGGCTTTGCTCGCTTGCATGCGAACATAGCCAGGTTAGCAGCTTGATTCATAGCGACCTCTTTGACGGAAATGGAGATTAGCGAATGGGGGTAATGTCGATTGAGATTGCAGAGTGTGCGATGAGTGAGTGAGTTACTGCTTTAAGCCAGCTGGCGAGTAAGGTTTGTACTTCTGGCCGTTGTAAGCTGCACTGCTTAATCTCAGGGTGATAGAACCAACACCCTGTGAAGTTGAAATACAGCGATAACTCTTTTTGTGGCGTGCCTGTGACGACAATGTCAAAGGTTGCGATAAAGCGAAGCTGCCAGGGCGAATCACTGGATGTGCGTTCTAGTTGAATTTCAATGGGCTGAAATCGTTGGTCAGTCTCTTGAGAGCGAATGTTTAACGCCAATCGTTCAACTGTATTGGGAATGGTGTTGTCCAATAACAGGGCATCGAGAAAGCAATGCATCGGAGTAACGAGCTCATCATTAAGCCCGGAAACAATAAACTCACTCATATCAATCCCTTTTCAGCAAATGAGACACAGTCTTCACCAACAACGATGTGGTCTAAGACACGGATATCCACGAGCTTCAGAGCGTCGATAAGTCGCTGTGTAATGCGTTTGTCGGCTTGGCTAGGCTCAGCAATACCGGAAGGATGATTGTGGGCAAAAATCACAGCGGCAGCGTTGTGGTTTAGTGCTGTCTTCAATACTTCACGGGGATAAATCGAAGCGGCGTCAATCGTGCCAAAGAACAACTCTTCGAAACTGATCAATTGATGTTGATTATCAAGAAACATTACAGCAAACACTTCTCGGTCATGTGCTCCTAATTTGAGCTTTAAGTACTCTTTGACATTGGTGGGGTTGGTGAACTTGCCTTCACGTTTGTATTTCACAGCCAGCGCCTCGGCTGCACGCTCTAGCAGTTCATTGAGTTCTGAAGTCTCAAAGGGGTAGTCATGGTCAGTATTTGGGGTACGCATAAGGGCTCCTTGGGCTATCTGTTTGGTTATGCGTACTGATGAAATATATCTGGAAGGGTTTTAAATCGGCTTGTTAGGGCTGGAAGGGAGAAAGCAAGCGTGCCAGAGACAGGTAAAAAATAACTTACTTGCCGTTGTTATGTAGAAATCGCTGTAAAGCAAGTTATTAACAACCAAGCCGAATCAGAGGATGTATCGGCTTTTTAGTCTCTGGAGAGTATGACAATGAATACAGAAATTTATGTAGAAGCGGCCATGGTGAGAAAGCAAAGAGGTCGTCTTGTTGGTGGTGTTGGCTTAATCGTGATCGATGATGATGCGTGCATTGAACATGAAGATTGGGAGTATTTTGGCTATGTCGCAGACCAAACTTACCTAGAGCTGTCAGCGCTTGCTTTTGGGTTAAAGCATGCGAGAGATGGCGATATTATCTATTCAAGCAGCGATTATTGCGTCAAAGGCTTTAATGAGTGGTTAGATGGCTGGAAGCGACGAGATTGGCGTAAAGCAAATAAAGAATCGATAGCTAATGCAGAGCTCTGGAGGCTGGTGGATGAGAGAAGCGCGGAGAAACGTGTTGAGGTGAGAAAAGTCGCAGCCTGTTCAGCAGGAAAAGGTGCAGCTTATAGATACGCTCTCGCAGCGGCGAACCGTCAGTTGTAAAGATAATGAATCACTTGCTGGTACTGCCAGCAAGTGATTCATCTTATGCGCTGCTTTGTTCAGGAATTGTTAGCTGTACCCTCAGGCTAGGCGTACAGGAAAAGTAAAAAATAACGCCGCGGCCTTTGTTATGAGTTGAACTACATAACAAGGTTTTAAAATGTTGAATTTTCTTAACTTAGAGCAAGTGATAACCAAAACAACACTATGTAAAAGCACTATTTATGAGCTAATGAAAGTTGGAGAGTTTCCAAAAAACTTCACTGTATCAGGTAAGCGTAAGGCTTGGCTTGAAAGTGATGTAGAAGATTGGATGATGAGCAAAATTGAGCAAATAGACTCTTGATAACGAATAGTGGCAACGAGGTTTGAGCTATTCACTTAACTTAATGATTTTGATAGCTCAAGATTTTGTTTTACTGCAACATTACTAGAGTGACCCCCAAAATCTACATACTTGTTAAGAGCGCTTCGGTGGGCCATATTACAGAGCATTTACCTACTTGATTATTCTTAATAAAAAGCCTAAATTTCCAATAACTGTTAATAATAGATAAATTCTGCCATGAATGATCAAGCGGACGAAGTCATGACTCTTGAAGAGCTCTCGATCTACCTAAAGATACCCAAATCGACGGTTTATAAGCTGGTACAGGACGGCCGTATTCCGGGAAAAAAACTGGGTAAACAGTGGCGATTTGGAAAGAAAGCAATTAATGAATGGCTAAATAACCAACCACAAAAGGTGGGAGATAATTAACATGTTTACACCTCATCAAAGCGCCTATTTTGCTCACTGGCTAACACAAGCGGGTAAGGTTGAAAATCAGGTCTCAAAGGTGATGGCTTCTGCAAGGGTAGACATGAACCCTCATCAAGTTGATGCAGCATGCTTTGCTCTACAGTCTCCTTTATCTAAAGGGGTATTATTAGCTGACGAGGTTGGTCTGGGTAAAACCATTGAAGCCAGCCTTGTGATAGCTCAAAAATGGGCTGAACGCAAACGTCATATTCTTTTAGTTGTGCCGGCTTCGCTTCGCAAACAGTGGAACCAAGAACTACAAGACAAGTTTGAACTACCTTCGGTCGTATTGGACAGTAAGGTTGTTACTGAACTCAAAAAACAAGGCCATCGAAGACCATTTGAGCAAAATGATAATATTGTCATCTGCTCTTATGATTATGCAGCTCGACAATCAGATTTATTAAAACTTGTAGATTGGGATTTGGTCGTCTTTGATGAAGCACACAAGCTACGTAATATCTACCAAAAGAACGGAGCCAAAAGAGCTAAAGCTGTTGTTGAGGCAATAGCTCACGCCGATAACAAGGTGTTGTTATCGGCAACGCCACTTCAAAACAATCTTATGGAGCTTTATGGACTGAGTAAGGTTATAGACCCTCACTATTTTGGAGATGAGAAGTCTTTCAAGTCGCTTTATGTCAATCGTCAGAAAAACCAGAACACATTAGATGATCTAAAGCAACGTATTGTTCCTTTTTGTCATAGAACTCTGCGAAGGCAGGTGCAGAAAGAAGGAGGAATAAACTTCACCAACCGCTATTCGCTAACTCAAGATTTTATACCAACAGATGAAGAGTGGGAGCTTTACAAAGAGCTTTCTGCCTATCTTCAGGCATCTGGAAATATAGCAATTAGTGCACAAGCAAAGCACTTGGTGAGTATTGGTCTCAGAAAGATTCTAGCGTCTTCCTCCTTTGCTGTTGCTGAAACATTGAAAGGTATGATTGATAGGCTTAGGTTGAAGCAGCAACTAGATGAAGATTCTTTAGGTGATCTAGAAGAAGCCGACAACTGGTTGGATGCTGATTTGGGTGAACAAGAGGAACCAACTACCAACAAGGAACCGACAAAGTTAGAGTTGGAAATTGAGTTGCTTAGCAAGTTTCAAAAAATGGCTGAGAACATTCGAAGCAATGCTAAAGGAGATGCGTTATTAGTCGTTCTTGAGAAAGCAATGTTAATGACTGAATCGCTTGGAGGACTTCGTAAAGCTGTTGTATTTACAGAGTCTTGTCGAACTCAGAAGTACCTTTCAAATCTTCTGGAAACAAACGGTTATGCAGGGCGAACGGTCTTGTTGAATGGTTCAAACAATGATGACAGGTCACAACAAATCTATTGCGAGTGGCTACGACAGCATGAAGGCTCAGCCCGAATTAGTGGTTCCAAAGCAGTCGATATGAAAGCAGCAATAGTGGATCACTTCAAAAGTGATCAGGCTGATATTCTCATCTCAACCGAAGCTGGTGGTGAAGGTATCAACCTCCAGTTCTGTTCAGTCCTTGTCAACTATGACTTGCCTTGGAATCCTCAGAAAGTTGAGCAGCGGATCGGGCGTGTACACAGATATGGCCAGAAAAATGATGTTGTGGTTGTTAACTTTGTAAACCGTAAGAACCCAGCGGACCAGCGTGTTTTTCAACTGTTAAATGAAAAATTAAAACTGTTTGAGGGTGTTTTTGGTGCCTCTGATGAGGTTCTGGGGGCTATCGAAGATAGTATCGATATTGAGAAGCGTATCTACGAAATCTATCAAAAGTGCCGAAGTGATGAAGAGATTGAAGAAAGTTTTAATCAGCTTCAGCAAGATATGGAAAAAGAACTTGGAGTTAGAGAGCAGCAAGCCCGACATACGCTGTTAAACAACTTTGATCGAGATGTCGTTGCAGCGCTAAAAACAAGACGAGATGAGAGTGAAGACTTTTTGCAGGAGTACGAGCGAGTATTGCTTGATTTGGCAAAGGCAGAGCTACCGCAGGCAACCTTTAATACCAATCATTTTGTCTATAATGGAGAGCGATATGACCTAAGTTGGTCATTAGCCACTCAAAATGACTCAGAGTTCTTTCGGTTACAAGCGACAGAGCACTATTTGGCTTGGGAGCTTGTTCATAGAGCAAAAGCACATGATCTAGCACCTGTTCACTTAACGTTCCATTACGATCAGTTGGTGGGTAACTACTCAGCGTTACAATTACTTATCGGTCAATCCGGAAAGCTTTGCGCTATCGAACTTGTTTTCTCATTCAACAATAATAAAACTAAGCAGAGCAAGACTATGGTATTGGCCATTACTGATCAGCATCAACGATTGGACCTAAAGAGTAGTGAGCAATTGCTTTTTATTCCCGCACAGTCTTCTCCGCTCCAAGGAATTGTTGAGAATCAACTTTTTGAGCAGTGGAAGCAAGAGGAACTTGAGCAGCAGCGTGCTCAAACGGAAGAAGAGTTGGATCAATATCTAGAGCGAGAGTCTGAGAAGCTTGAACGGTGGGCTCGAGACAAGCGGGATAGTCTATTTGAAACAGTTGATCAGCTTGATCAAGAGATCAATTTGTTGAAAAAAGAATCAAGACGTTTAGCCTCCACACGAGAAAAAATTGAAGCTAAAAAAACGCTTAGGAAATTGGAGCGGAAGCGGGATGATGCTTTGAGCGAATATCATCACTCGAAAAAGCTCATTGAAGAGGAAGAAGATAGGTTATTGGACGAAGTGAGTGATAAGTTAGAGCTCACCTGTGAAGTTCGAGAGTTATTTACTGCAACCTGGACACTTACTCACTAAGCGAGACAAATTAGAATGGAAAGAGAAAAGTTAACCAAAGAGCTGCTGTTTCATATTCGCTTAGGCGAGGACTCCAGCATTGAATTTAAGGCCGTCACTTTTGATGGCAACAAGCCAAAGAATCCAAATAAAGACAAAATGGCCCATGAAATCGCTGCTTTTGCAAATGGCAAAGGAGGGAGGATTCTACTGGGCGTAGATGACAAAACTCGCGATGTAATAGGTATTGAAGAAGAAAAGATAGATAATACAGAGCTATGGATTGTCAATATTAGTCAGCAAAATATCAATCCTCCTGTTCAGTTGGATACACGTATTTTGCAACTGCCTAATCAGAAAGGTGACCTAAAAACGGTCATCTATGTTGATATTCCTAGAAGTATATCTGTACACCAAAGTGCGGGGCGCTACTATCAGCGAGTTGGTTCAACCAAGCAAGAGATGAAGCCAGAAGTTTTAGCACGTTTATTCCAGCAGAGGTCTCAGGCTCGCCTTATTCGCTTTGATGAAACCCTAGTCCCAGGGACTAGCAAGGGAGATATTGATGTTTCTCTTAAACGGCGCTTTTTAAAACCAGTTACCCCAGAGCATGAGCAGTTCTATAAACTTCACCTGACAGCCAAAGATGACTACGGTGATGTAGGGCTTTCTGTCAGTGGTGTACTGCTTTTAACTGCTAACCCTACCCAGTGGCTACACAACGCATATATACAGTGTGTTCATTACAGTGGTATTGAGCGCGATGCGAATGATCAACTGGATGCTCAAGACTTAGTGGGTCCTATTGATCATCAGATTAATGGAGCGTTAGAGTTTGTTAAGCGCAATATGAGAATCGAAGCCACCAAAGTAGTAGGTAGAATTGATATACCTCAATACGACCTTGGTGTCTTGTTCGAGGCTATCGTTAACGCGGTAGCACATCGCGATTATTCAATGACTGGGCGACGTATCCGCTTGCATATGTTTGCCGACAGGCTAGAGCTGTTCAGTCCAGGCCAACTTTCTAATAGTTTGACCATTGATGGCTTAATGGAAAACACGGTAACTCGTAACGAAGCATTAGTGAATCTACTAAGTCGTTACTATCAGGCAAGAGAAGAGGCTGGGCGACAAGCTCTAATTGAACGCCGGGGAGAAGGGGTGCCTAAGATAATTAACACCAGCAAAGAGCTAAGCGGCAAAGAACCAGAATACCGCTTGGTAGATGATTCAGAGCTACTCCTCACCATTTATGCGGCAAGCAAGAAGGAACAGGACTAATCAAATGACAACAACGATAATGGATGGAAGCTCTTTGGACATTAGCGCACAACGCAAGCAAGAGCTGAAGCAGCTATTTCCCTCAGTATTTACTGAAACCAGAAATGATGCCGGTGAAATCGTAGAAACCCTTGATTTTGAGCGCCTCAAAGCAGAGCTAGGCAGCTTTAGTGAAGTTTACGATAATCGCCGTGAACGCTACAGTATGGAGTGGCCAGGTAAACGAGACTGCTTGCGTCTGATTCAGGAGCCAAGCCATGCAACCCTAAAACCTTGCCTTGAAGAGTCTGTTGACTTCGATAACACCGAGAACATTTTTATTGAGGGTGATAACCTGGAAGTACTTAAGCTGCTACAAAAGAGCTACTACGGCCAGGTGAAGATGATCTACATAGATCCGCCATATAATACTGGTAAAGAATTTATCTACCCAGATAACTTCTCAGAAAATCTGGATACCTATCTTGAATATGCAGGGCTAAAAGAGGTTGGTGGCGAAGGCAAAAAGTGGAGTAGTAATAGCGAGAATGAAGGCCGCTTCCATACCAAGTGGCTCAATATGATGTATCCACGCCTCTATCTCGCTCGTAACCTGCTTCGAGAAGATGGGGTTATTTTTATCTCCATTGATGATAATGAAGTGGAAAACCTTCGGAGGCTTTGTGATGAAATTTTTGGAGAAGAGAACTGCCTAGCACAATTCTCTTGGAGAACAGACGGAAATTTTGATAACCAGGCAAAGATCAAAAACTGTCACGAGTATATTTTGATGTATTGTCGTGATGCGGTGAAATTTCCTCATCCTCCAGTGATCGATCCAAACACACGTGAAAATAGTAAGCTTTTTAATACGCACATTGTTAATACAATTGTAAAAAATGGCCCCAAAAACCCAGTTAGTGAAGTAGTCCTTCCTAAGGGATTTCCTAGTAGGTTTATAGATGGCTCGATAAGTGCTCGCACGGACTCTTGGCCTCACTATAAGTCCGATGCAACCTTTCAAGGAGGAAAGTTAACAAAAGATGTTGCGGTACAAAGCGGGTGGAGTTCTAAGGAGCTTCTGCTGGAATTTATTCAAAATAACTTTTTACCAATCACCGATAGTAAAGGCCAAAAAACTCGTTTTGAAGTTACAGCGACTGGGGCAATTGAGTATATAAAAGAGAGAAATGACGTTCAAAGTCATGTGATATCAAGCTTAAATGGCTTTGGCGGTTCTCAAAAAGCACAGTCCGAAATAGAAGAGCTTGAGGTGATATTTGACGATTACCCTAAGCCAACCTCTTTAATCGAGTATTTTATTAGGATGCAGGGCGAAAGTGAATTCATTGTTTTGGACTTCTTCGCAGGCTCTGCAACAACGGCACACTCAGTTTACAATGTTTCTGTTTCTGACAACCAAGACATAAAGTTTATTCTCGTTCAGTTGCCAGAACCGACTAAAGCAGGGTCAAAAGCAAAGAAAGATGGCTTCAATTACATTTCAGATATAGCAAAAGAACGTATCCGCCGTGCAGGACAAAAGATTCGCACTGAGTTAGAAAGGCGGCCTGATTCTGATAGCAAGCCCCTGCCCGATCTCGGCTTTAAGGTGTTTAAACTTGACCAAAGCAATTTTAAACAATGGCAAGCGCCAGGCAAAGATGTGAGTGATGAGGAGCTGTTAAGTCAGATGGAGCTATTGGTTGAGCATGTAGAGCCAGATGTTTCGCAAGAAGACTTGCTTTATGAACTGCTAATAAAAGCAGGGATTATGCCTACCGAAAAAGTAGAGACCATTGAGCTTGCTGGGCAAAGTCTGTTCTCCGTAGCTGAAGGTGCATTATTGATCCACCTAGCTGAAACCATTAGTAAGCCACTGATTGATGCCGTTTTAGAGCTGGCTCCAAGTCAGTTTATTTGTCTTGATTCTGCATTCCACGGTAATGACCAGTTAAAGGCTAATACAGTGCAAACTTTCAATGCATACAATCAAAGCCGCGACAAAATCGAACAAATTGAATTTAAAACGGTATAGGTGGGGGAAATGAAGCTTAAATTTAATCCTAACCTTGACTACCAGCAGCAAGCAATTCAATCGACATTAACACTGTTTGATGGGCTATCCAGTGATGGAGATACCTATGTGGAGCATGGTATTGCTAATACAATAGATTTGAATCCAGAGAAAATTCTAGCCAATCTGCATAAGGTGCAAGAGCAAAACTTTATTGAAAAATCGGCTAGCCTGCTCGATGATAATGATGTTTATCCCTTCCCTAACTTTTCAGTGGAGATGGAAACAGGTACTGGTAAAACCTATGTTTATCTGCGTACCATCTTTGAGCTAAACAAAAATCTAGGTCTGCGAAAATTCATAATAGTCGTGCCTTCTGTAGCCATTCGTGAAGGTGTTCTTGCATCACTAGCCAGTATGCGAGAGCACTTTTTGGGGCTTTACAACAGAGTTCCCTTTGACCACTACGTTTATAGCTCAAAAGATCTCTCCAAAGTTCGCCAGTACGCTACGGCAAATACCATGCAGATAATGGTGATCAATATACAGGCATTTCAGCGAGATGCTGGAGATATCGAGAACTATGAGTCACTGACACCTGAGCAAATTAAAAAGCTTTCAGTGATACACCGTGAGCAAGACAAAATGTCGGGCATTCGCCCGATCCAGTTTATTCAAGAAGTTCGCCCTGTGGTAATAATTGATGAGCCTCAATCGGTTGACACTACAGCTAAAGCTAGGCGTGCTATTAATCACTTAAAGCCGATGTTTGCTTTGCGTTATTCTGCTACCCACAAAAATCCCTATAACGTGCTTTATGAACTTGGGCCAGTAAAAGCCTATGACATGAAGTTGGTAAAACAGATCTCGGTAGCTTCTATTAAGGCTGAACAGGATATTAACCAGGCCTACATTAAGCTCTCTGACATTGGTTACGCAGGTAAAGCTAAAACACCTTCAGCTACGGTCATGATCTTTGAAGACTCTTCGAACGGAACCAAAGAAAAAGCAGTAAAACTTAAGCAGGGAACTGACCTCTCAGACCATACCAATCGTCAGGGTTATGAGGGTTATGTTGTGGATGAAATCTACGCAGAACCAGGTGCAGAGTATGTACGCTTTACTAATAAAATTGTACTGGAGCCAGAGGAGGAAAAAGGCAGTATCCAGGACGAAGTAATGAAAGAGCAGATTCGACAAACCGTTCTCGCACATTTCAACAAAGAGAGAGTGCTTCTGAAGCAGGGACTTTCAGTTAAAGTCTTATCGCTGTTTTTTATCGATAAGGTTGCAAATTATCGCTTTTATGATGAGCAAGGTAGCCGACAAAAAGGTAAGTTGGCACTTTGGTTTGAACAAGCCTATCAGGAAATATCTCAACTTCCTCAATTCGCACAGTTACCAAAACGTAGTGTAGATCTAGTCCATGATGGCTATTTTGCGGAGGTGAAAAAACGTGGAAAGGTGGTTGATGTTAAAGACACCTCCGGCACAACAAAAGATGACGCTGAAGTCTATGAGCTGATCATGAAAAATAAAGAGCGACTGCTAGATGAAAATGAGCCACTGCGCTTTGTATTCAGTCACTCAGCACTTAAAGAGGGATGGGATAACCCCAATGTCTTTCAAATCTGTTCCTTACGAGAGTTTGGTAGTGAAAAGGAGCGTCGACAAACCCTTGGTAGAGGCTTGCGTTTAGCGGTTGACGCTAATGGCGAGCGCCTTTATAACCCTCAGGTGAACCGCCTGACGGTTATAGCTAGTGAGTCCTTTGAAGATTACGCTAAGAACTTACAAACTGAGATGGAAAAAGATATTGGCGGCGGCTTTAAGTTTGGCCGAGTACCATCTATTGCCTTTGCGTCTTTGGTTGGAACAAACGATGAAACTCTAGGGCAAGAGCGTTCTAAACAGCTTTGGCATGAGCTCAAACGAGAGGGTTATATTAACAGCAAAGGAGATATAGAGCCTAAGTTCAATCCAGATGATTTGTACTTTGAGCTTAAGCTTTCTGATGAGTATCAGCCGATGGAAAGCGAGATCATCGACAAACTCAGAAGTTATATGTTTGCAGGGCGAGTTCAGAACGAGCGTAAGAGAGTACCGATTAACTTTAATAAAAACATCTATCTAAACCCTGATTTTAAAGTTTTGTGGGAGAAAATTTGCCAAAGAACCCGCTACTCAATTCAGTTTAAAACAGATGAACTTATCGATCTTGCTGCTCATAAGCTAAAAACCATGCCTATTGTTCCTCCAGTTTCGCTAACAATAGCTCAGACACAAGCAAGTGTGACGGATGCTGGTGTGGGAGCGGATCGAGTAATACAAGCTCCCAAAGTTCAGCATATCACGTCACATAAACAACTACCTGACTTGATTAGTGCCTTACAAAACAGAACAGACCTAACCCGAAGCACCTTGCTGGCTATTATTAAAAAAGGTGCTCGCTTGGGTGAGTTTAAAACAAACCCTCAGGCATTTATCACTGAGGCGGCTAAAGAGATCAACAAGTCGCTAACCGAATTGTTAGTTGATGGAATTCGTTATCAAAAGATAGCTGGTGAACAGTATCAGATGGAAAAATTTGATGAAGCTGAATTGGAAGCCTATTTGGATAAAGCTTATCACGTTCAACATGCTGATAAGGGCGAATATACTCAAACGCCCTATGACTACATTCAATATGACTCAGATATAGAACTTAAAACTGCGAATGCCTTGGATGGGGCTGAAAATGTAAAATTTTTCTGCAAGCTCCCTAAGTGGTTTACTATTCCTACGCCTGTTGGTGAGTATAACCCAGACTGGGCGGTTGTACTTGAGGATGATAAAAAGGTCTATTTGATTCGCGAAACCAAGACAACCCATGACTCAGACAAACGCCGCATGGAAGAAAATCTGAAGATTCTCTGTGGAGCTGCACACTTCAAAGCATTGGAGAATGTGGATTATGCTGTCGCAACATCTGTGGCAGAGGTTCTGACTCACACGGATAAGTTAAAGCCCTTCTAGGGAGGAAGAACTATGAGCAAGCAGATAGAGGTCGAGGTTCAAGGCGATCACTTAGATAAGGTGTCTAAGGCTAATGCATTAACAGCAATTTCAGAATTGGTTTGGAATGCGGTTGATGCAGATGCCACAGTTGTCGAAATCGCCATTGATGATGGAGAACTAGGTATTGATGCTATTCATGTTAAAGATAATGGGCACGGTATTGATTTCGCAAAGGCCGACATGTATTTCCGAGGATTAGGGGGTTCCTGGAAAGGTTCAAAAGGTATCTCTCCTAAAGGGCGTTTTTTACATGGTAAGGAAGGTCAAGGTCGCTTTAAATCTTTCTCTGTGGGCAGAGTAGTTGAATGGAATACTCGTTACAAGGTACAGGAAGACTCTGTTGTTGGTTATTGCATTAAAGGGTTAGCTGATAACAAGAAATTTTTTGATTTGGGGGAACAGGTTGATACTGGGCTTGTTACTACCGGAACAACAGTCTCAATTTATGAGCTGCTCAAAGAATTCCCATCTTTGGCCCAGGCAAAAATAGTTGAACACTTGACGTCAACTTTCGCGATCTACCTCTCGATGTATCAAGAGGTGTCACTAATCGTTAATGGTGAAAAAATTGACCCTGACTCACTGATTATCAACTCGGAGTTGATTGAGTTACCCAAAGTTACTTATGAAGGAAACAACTATAGTTACGAGCTTCAGATCATCGAATGGAAAAATTCGAAGAAGAAACAGGTTCAACTTTGCAATCAGGCTGGTTTCCCTCTTCTTCCTATCGATAAAAAGATCAGAGGTGGTGCTGAGTTTTCTTTTACCGCCTACCTTAAGTCTGAGCATATTACGGAGTTAAATCGACAAGGAAGATTAGGCCTTGGGGACTTAGAGCCTTCTCTCAAAGCTCCAGTTGAAGAAGCAGCCCGCCAAATAAAAGACTATTTAATGAGGCGAAAGGTAGAGAACTCTGCCCACCTAATTGAAAAATGGAAAGGCGAGGATGTATATCCATACAAGGAAGTAGTGTCGAGTCATGTTGAGCAAGCTGAGAAGCAAATGTTCGATATTCTGGCTATCAATATAAACGAGTTGATGCCAGAGTTCGATAGAGCCAGCCTTCAGCTAAAGAAACTCCAATTTGGCCTGCTGAAACAGATCGTTGCGTCACAACCTACAGACCTTCATGCAATCTTAATTGAGGTCTTGAATCTGTCGGAAGATAAACAAAGAGAGTTCGCTGAGCTACTCAAAGACGCTTCTCTTTCTGCAATCATAAGCGCTACTAAAATTGTTACAGATAGGCTGAAATTTTTAGCCGGGCTCGAGGAAATCGTATTTAATCCTGAGATTAAGAGTGTCCTTAAAGAACGTAGCCAATTGCATAAAATTCTTGAGGAAAACACTTGGATATTTGGGGAGCAATTTTCTCTATCGGTAAGCGACAAGTCACTGACTCAAGTTCTCAGAAAGCACCTAGAGAGTAAGGGTATTGACTTGATTCCTGACTCGCCGGTTAAGCGGCTAGATGAGTCGGTAGGAATTGTAGACTTAATGCTGACCAGGAACATTGCTAAAAATCATCCAACCCAACGTGAGCACCTTATTGTCGAGCTGAAAGCTCCAAAAGTTAAGATTGGTCAAGATGAACTCAATCAGATTAAGTCATATGCCTATGCTGTAGTGGAGGATGAGCGGTTTAGCTCCTTAGATACAAGCTGGAACTTCTGGCTAATTTCAACTGACTTAGACAGTTTTACTCGTCGAGAGCTCAAAGAAGATCGGCAACAGAAAGGACTGTTGTACAATGCCGAAGGAGTTAAGATTTGGGTTAAAACTTGGGGAGAGATAATCAACGAGTGTAAGCATCGAATGGAGTTCATTAGGCAACAGTTGGATTTAAATGTCGATAGCTCTGATGGTCTTGAATTCTTACGTAAGCACTATGGTAATTATACCAAAGGAATTGAAGTGGAGAGTAAGCCTAAAATTGCATAATGAATAATACAGAACAGCTACAAGAGTTTCTTGGCAATAATGAGGTTTGTCTTCATTCCTTAGTTAATGTTATACGTTGGCATGCTGGAGGAGTAGTTGAACTGGTAGCTATGGGCGCAGGAAGTCACAACCTTTAGAACTAGTTGTGGAAAATGGGGATTTTACTTATCTGTTTTGAACTATGAACAAAGAAAAAATCGTTATACAACCCCTCCTTCAAGGAAATCCTTTTCTGAAAACTCCTGATGAGGTGGTTAAGCTATTTGGATTTAGTACATCAGTTCGGAGTAAAGTAAAATTAGCTGCGAGAGCCATGAAGCAGGAGGTAGCACTTAGTGATCGTAGCCTTGATAATCTTGCTAGACGAGGAATATCCAAGAAAAAAGCGGAAGATGCACTAGAACCTATTTTCAAGGCGTTCTCGGAGCGGATCAATATCGATTTCGATGATTTGATTCCCGATGGAACAAAAACATCTGATGTTCATGTTTTCTGGAAAGCTTCTATTACCACATTTGTACTTGGAGCTAAGTTCTCTGATGAAGAAAAGTGCTGTTTGCAACCTTTGGTCGCTTTTATCGAAAGACGGTGTGCAGAGTATGAACCTCAAAGAGAGTGGATTACGCGATACCGTGGTATGGAACCAGAAGAGATTCTCTGTTATCTGACGGATTTTTATCAGCCGGTTATCGACAAAACTTTACTTGATTCAAAACAGATAGTCATGGTGAGGGAGGTGCTAGATAAGGTATCTCTGGGAGAGGGAGTTAAGGTCGATCAAGATGAAATTAAAGCGCTTACTCTTTTCTCACATGATTTTAATTTATCTTTGTTTGCATCGCTTGACTTAGTTGCACGCAATTTAGCGTTGCTAGTTTATGATGATGTGGTCAAACAAGATGAGAGTTTCTTCACTCAGTTGCTGGAAGCTGAAGGACAGTGTTACTTCGGCAAACTACTCGCTCTTATAAAGATAAAGACAGGTTGCAGCTATAGCAAATTAGCGCAGCTTATTCCGATACAATATCAAAGTACTGATAGTGGTAGAACAGAATCAGAAGCTAAAGTAGAGCGGCTAAAAGAATGGCGAAAAGGAAAAACTAAACCTAGCTTTACCGTAATGGATGAGTTTTTTTCTCATTTTGATGTAGGTGATCAGTTTCCTTTATTGATCTATGGGTTTATTTGCCAGGCTATCGACCGGATGATGGATAAATGTAAACGTAAAGATGATCGAGCGCTTCTACGAGAGATTTATTCAGCAGAAAACTACTCTCGTTATTACGACAAAGAGAAAGCGGCCTGTGTTACGGCCGCTGTTAAGATTACTTTTTAGGTGGATTATTACCACGGTTCTTACCCGATGGATTACTGGTGCCGTTTTTAGTTGGCCAGTTACGATTTTTTGCTGTCATTATTGATCCTCCCAATCATCAGGCCTTTCATCTTCACCACGTGATTGCCAATATGCATCATTGTTAGGGTTCAGTTGAGCTGAGTGATTATCGAGATCATCCTGTGTTGGCTCATAGCCGTTTTTGAATCCAGACATAGTAGATTTCCTTTTTAATCGCAGCACCATTGCTGCTGTAAAAGAAGATTACTATTAGAAGGTTTTAAAAAATAAGGGGGGTGAGAGCGCACAACTCAAATTAATCGCGAAATAGATAGCTATACCCATCTCGTCACCCCCTCAGCTTTTAGTTATTTACTAGATTAGATATTTGTAGAGCTAGCTTATCCAAAGCCTCTCTCCGCTCTTCAAAATAGTCATGTCGGTCATAAATCCCTTCAACACCTTTTAACTTGTGATTTAAGCACCTCTCGGCCACATGGCCGGGGGTGCCTTGTTGTGCCAATAAGGTTCGGCACGTACGGCGTAGGTCATGAACAGTAAAGCGAGGCATATCCCCCATAAGATTTGGCGGCTGTTTCTTTTTACCAGGTTCATGCCCAAATAGTTTGGTAATCGCACGATTAAGCGTATCTGGCCCCATATGTGGATTTTTACTGGATCGGCGGCTAGGGAATACATACTCAGAGCCTAAGCTTCTCACTTTCAGTTCTTCCAGCCATTCTAATGCTGGTGTAGCTAAAGGGATAGTAAGAGCGGCATTGGTTTTGCTGCGTTCTTTTGGGAGTTCCCACACTGCTTTTTCTAAATCAAACTCTTTCCATTTGGCTTCGCACAATTCGGATTTACGCACACCTAAGCACACTAGTAAGGCACATGCTAAATAGTTGTCACGGGTAAAGCTTATCGGGTTTAGTTTAGCGGTATTAAAAAACTGCTTGAGCTCTTCGGTAGTTAAGGCTCTATCTCTGCTCTTTTCCACACCGCCAGCATCCCGAACCGTAAATGCAGAAGCAGGATTACCTTGCATGAGGTCGAGCTTCATTCCATGGTTGAACAGTTGTTTACAATAGTTAAGGGCGTCATTCGCGATTGCGGGTTTTCCAGCAGCAGTAATGGCATTAATAGTGGTGCGAATATCACGAGCGTTGACTTGATCGAGAGGGATATCGCCGATATGAGGGGCAATATCTTTTAAGAAGACACGTTTCGGAATGTTAGGGTGCTTTAAACGTTTTTCTAGGGATGGATACCAGTCTGAAAACAAGTCGTTAACGGTTTTAATTTTTTCTTGCTCTGCGCGCTTACGTTGTATAATCGGATCAAGTCCTTCACGAACTTGTTTCATTTTTTCGGCAGCTAGGAGTCGGGCGTCACGCAAAGAGATGTCACTGACTTTGCCGAGTGTCATTTCGCGGCGCTTTCTGTTCGATGTGAAACGTAACATCCAACTAGGATAGCCAGAGTGGGGAACAACCAAATACAAACCACCACCATCACCATAGCGCTTTGTTTTATCCCCACCAGCTTTAATTAATGCTTCTACTTTCTTAACTGTTAACTGAGACATCCTACCCTAACTCCATACCCATTAAATCGGCGGAATCTTACTTTACCCACCACCATGCTCTAATGGTAGTGTAACATACCC
The DNA here is from genome assembly GCF_033338745.1 of Vibrio sp. Vb1026. NCBI lineage: Bacteria > Pseudomonadati > Pseudomonadota > Gammaproteobacteria > Vibrionales > Vibrionaceae > Vibrio > Vibrio sp. Vb1026. The sequence continues at coordinate 153,509 of NZ_JAWOTH010000005.1, read as the reverse complement.
ACCAATTTAACCACCAGTTGGTGGTGGTTAAAGGTGGTTCCCTATGGACCTGTATGGAATCTAATTCTAGTTAAGTTTTTGATATTTATTTCTTTAAATAACAATATAGAAGAGTGTGGAAGTTATTCAATATTCTGGATCTGCTCACGCATCTGTTCAATTAGAACTTTCAGTTCAACGCCCGATGCGGTGATGTCGGTGCTGATGGATTTCGACGCTAGCGTGTTCGATTCACGGTTGAACTCTTGCATCATGAAGTCCAGACGACGACCGACTGCGCCACCTTTTTTCAGAATGTTTGTGGTTTCTTTTACGTGAGAATCAAGACGGTCTAGCTCTTCTGCTACGTCTGATTTCTGTGCCAGAAGGATTAGCTCTTGCTCAACGCGAGATGGGTCTAGCTCTACTTTCGCATCTTCAAATTTAGAGAACAGACGCTCACGTTGCCACTCTAGTATTTCTGGCATGCGTGCGCGCACTTTCACAACTTCTGATGTGATCGCTTCTAGGCGTTGCTCAATCAGCGCCTTCATGTTCTCGCCTTCACGAGCGCGCGCTTCAATAAATTCATCCATTGCGCCATCAAATGCTTCTAGTAGCACTTTATTTACCGCATCCATGTCTTGCTCTGGCGTTTCCATTACCCCCGGCCATTGCATGACTTGAAATGGATTGATTCGGCTCAGTTCACCAGTCATGTGCATGACTTGTTCAGCGGCTTTAATTACCTGGCTAGCAAGCGCTTCATTGATGCTAAGCTCACCTTTTGCGGCAGGGTTTGCTTCAAAACGCAGATTACATTCTACTTTGCCTCGCGCTAAGCGCTTACGAAAGCGCTCACGTAAAACGGGCTCTAACCCGCGAAATTGTTCTGGCATGCGGAAGTATGTTTCTAAATAACGCTGGTTCACGCTGCGGATTTCCCATACCGCAGAGCCCCAATCGCCTTTTACTTCTTTGCGTGCATACGCTGTCATACTGTAAATCATCGAATTTTCCTGTCTTCATTTTTTGAAAATTACTTCAAGAGTGTATCATGCTGCGTCGATAGGTGCGCGGGATGTATGGATTGTTTATGTTGTGCCAGCGGCGTAACCTATGAATCCGGAATCGATTCCGTTATAATCTTCGCCCAACCAAATCGTCTTCTCCTCATATTTAAGGTAGATGCCCATGCGTCCAAACGATCGCAAGGCGGATCAAGTTCGCCCTATCAAAATTACTCGTAACTACACAGCTTACGCTGAAGGGTCAGTGCTAGTTGAGTTCGGTAACACCAAAGTGTTGTGTAATGCGACCGTCGAAGAATCTGTGCCACGTTGGCTAAAAGGTCAAGGTAAAGGCTGGGTTACAGCTGAATACGGCATGCTACCTCGAGCAACACATTCTCGTACTCGTCGTGAGGCGGCAAGTGGCAAACAAGGCGGCCGTACGATGGAAATTCAGCGTCTTATCGCGCGAAGCCTACGTGCTGTTGTCGATCTAAAAGCCATGGGTGAGTTCATGATCACCGTTGACTGTGACGTTATCCAAGCAGACGGCGGCACTCGCACTGCATCTATCAGCGGCGCAAGTGTTGCAATGGCCGATGCGTTCCAACACCTAGTAGATAGCGGCAAGCTAAAAGCAAACCCAATGAAAGGCCACGTAGCGGCAGTTTCTGTCGGCTTACTAGGCGACGAAGTATTGTGTGATCTTGAATACGTTGAAGATTCAGCGGCAGACACAGACATGAACGTAGTAATGACCGAAGAAGGCAAGATGATTGAAATTCAGGGCACCGCAGAAGGTGAACCGTTCAGTCACGAACAGCTGATGGCATTGCTCGAGTCGGCGAAAGTCGGCATTACGGAAATTGTCGCAGCGCAGAAGGCGGCGTTAGCCAATTGATTTAGATAGCTCCCATTATGGGGGCTATTTTTTTATCTCGACAATAGAGAAATGAATGATTGTCGAGAAGAGACACAAGAAACCAAGGACATAGAGAGAAAATAATGAAAGCATACCAGCGTGAATTTATTGAGTTTGCACTTGAGAAAGAAGTTCTTAAGTTTGGTGAGTTTACTTTGAAATCTGGCCGTAAAAGCCCGTACTTCTTTAACGCTGGTCTTTTCAATACTGGTCGTGACCTAGCGCGTCTTGGTCGTTTTTACGCAGCAGCGCTTGCTGATTCTGGCATTGAGTTTGATGTGCTGTTTGGCCCGGCGTACAAAGGTATCCCAATCGCGACGACAACAGCAGTCGCGCTGGCGGATCACCACGATATCGACACGCCTTACTGCTTCAACCGTAAAGAAGCGAAAGATCACGGCGAAGGCGGTAACCTTGTAGGCTCTGCGCTTGAAGGTCGTATCATGCTAGTAGATGACGTAATCACAGCAGGTACTGCGATTCGTGAATCGATGGAAATCATTCAAGCAAATGGCGCAGACCTTGCTGGTGTGTTGGTTGCGATTGACCGCCAAGAAAAAGGCAAAGGTGAGTTGTCTGCGATTCAAGAAGTGGAGCGTGACTTTGGTTGTGCAATCATCTCAATCATTAGCCTGACTGACCTTGTGACTTTCCTTGAAGAGAAAGGCACAGACAAAGAGCATCTAGAAGCAGTCAAAGCGTACCGCGCAGAATACGGCATTTAATTGGTTACTTTTTCTGAAAAAGTAAAAAGGGCAGATGGATATTCATCTGCCCTTTTTTGTTTTTGGATTCATCGCCTTGACCACTTACTTATAGCGAATGCCTTTCTCGACATGCTCATCTTGCATGGTTTTATAGCGTTTATGGAGCCACATCCATTGCTCTGGAGCGCGTAGAATGACTTTTTCCACATACTTGTTCATATAAGCGGCAGCGGCGACTTCGTCTTTTTGTGGATAATCGGCTTCAATGCAGTTATCGGCGATGATGTCGTATTTTCCTTCGTCATTGCGAAATCCTGAGCCTGGGATGATCGCACATTTTGAGGTATACGCCAGAATGCTCGTGCCTGTTGTCGTACACGCATCGTCTACGGCAAAGAAGGGCACAAATACTGATTTTTTGCGACCGTAATCGTGATCCGGTAAATAGAACAGACGCTCACCGCTGCGTAAAACACGAATCATCTTTTTTACATCTTTACGATCAATCAGTTTATTGCCGTTATGTGTCCGTCCCCAATACTGGATAAAGTTATAAGCAGGATTATTATGCGGACGAAACGCGCCGTACCCGGCCACGCCTAACACGGCGAAAGCACGCGCAGTGATCTCTAGATTAAGAGCATGGACACAACAAAGTAGGACGCCTTTACCTTCTTTGGCTTTTTCACGCAGTGCGCCGAGATCTTTCTCGACGATCAGGTTTTTAAAGCGCCAAGTCGGCCAGAACCAAGTGATTCCGGTTTCTATCAGTGCCATACCGGTATTTTTGAAGTTCTCTTCAACAATATGTTGAATCTCTTCAGGTGTTTTGTTTGGAAAGGCCAATTCTAAGTTACGCTGAGCAACGTGGACACGCTTTTTACCGTAGCGCATGCCAAGTTTGCCGAGTGAACGACCTAATGAAAGCAGCAGCCGATAAGGAAGAATATTGACGAGGATGGCCAACAGACCAAAACCAAGCCATACGCCCCAGTTACGAGGGTGAAGAAGTGAAAGAGAAAACTCGGGCTGCGTGTATTTGTCTTTACTCATAGTCTTTTACTTTATTTGTGCACTCAAAAGCGCCCAGTACTCGTCAAAGTTTGCAGTCGGATGGTATTTAAAGTCGCTACGCACAAAGCGGTTTAGGCTCCCCTCAACTTGTCCCAGAATTTGCGCGGCTAGGATGCGCTCTTCGACAGGGAAAGACTTCCCTTCACGAATCTTACGTTCACGCAGGATTTGGCGCAATTGTGTTTCTATACGCTCAAAGAGTTGATTGATGCGTTCACGTAGACGTTCATTTTCAAACATTAGAGCATGACCCGACAAAATGCGTGTCAGACCTGGGTTACGTTCAGAGAACGCCAAAATAAGGTGCATCACCATACGAATACGCTCTAGTGTATCTTTTTCGTCGTCTAGAATACGGTTGATACGTGTCATCAAGGCTTCTTCAATGAACTCAATCAACCCTTCGAACATGCGCGCTTTACTTGGGAAATGACGATACAGCGCGGCTTCTGAAACGCCGACTTGCTTGGCCAGTTTTGCCGTAGTAATGCGTGAAGCGCCATCTGTTGATTCAAGCATTTCTGCCAATGCTTGTAAGATTTCTTCACGACGGTTGGATTTTTTACTGCCGGCCATTAGTTACTTCCTTTCAAAATACAAAGTTGAGCGGAGGGGATTATAAGACGCTATTTCGCCTCAAACTAGACCACTAAGGGTGGAATGGGAGATTTAACACCCTTAGTTGTCATTTTTGTACCAAATTTATGCCAGCTTTTGTAAAAAATTGGCAGGGTTTTCAAACGTTAGTTACATCAATTGATGCATTTTTTCGAGAATTTTAAAGCTCAATGCTTCTTTTGATTCCAAAGCGAGCGCAAGTTCACCTTCAGGCCAGTAAAGGGTAATTGCGTTGTCGTTGCTGTTAAATCCTTGCCCTGCAACCGAAACGTCGTTTGCACAGATCATATCGAGGTTTTTCTTTGTTAACTTGCCTCGAGCATAGGTCTCTACATCATTGGTTTCAGCCGCAAAACCGACGGTAAACGGACGCTTCTCCGTCATTGCTGCCACAGATGCAACAATATCAGGATTTTTAACCATATTAATGACCATTTCGTCGTTGTCTTCTGTCTTTTTCAACTTTTGAGACGCGATCGTTTGTGGGCGGTAGTCGGCAACGGCAGCGCAGCTAATAAAGGCATCATGCTGGTTTGCATGTGTCATAACGGCTTCGTGCATCTCTTGTGCACTGGAAACATTTATGCGCTCAACACCTACGGGCGTATTTAAACTGACAGGACCGCTCACGAGGGTGACTTTTGCTCCCATCTGCGCTGCGGCGCTCGCCAATGCATAGCCCATTTTCCCGGAGCTATGGTTCGTAATGTAACGCACTGGATCAATCGCTTCGCGAGTTGGTCCGGCGGTAATGAGTATCGACCTACCTTCTAGCAATTTTGGTTGAAAGAACTGTTCACATAGCTGTACTAGCTGCATTGGTTCCAGCATTCGACCTGGTCCTACATCACCACAGGCTTGCTCTCCTGCCGCAGGGCCCCAGATGTGCATACCACGACGCGCTAACGTAGCGATGTTCTCTTGGGTTGCGATATTGCGATACATCTGTTGATTCATCGCCGGAGAAACAGCAACAGGGGAATCCGTCGCGAGCACGAGCGTAGTAAGTAAATCGTTCCCTATGCCTGCGGACATGCGCGCGATTAAGTCCGCGGTCGCGGGCGCTAATAGCACTAAATCTGCCCATTTGGCCAATTCAATATGGCCCATAGAGGCTTCCGCTGCTGGGTCTAGTAAACTGTCCGAGACAGGACGGCCCGAAACGGCTTGCATGGTTAAAGGGGTAATGAACTCTTTTGCGGCTTTCGTCATTACAACTTGAACTTGCGCTCCTCTCTCTATGAGGCGACGGGTTAGCTCCGCACATTTATACGCGGCAATACCGCCACTGATGCCGAGTAGAATTTTCTTTCCTGCTAGTGTTTGCATGTGAGATCTCCAATTTGATGACCGGATTTTAACACAATTCAAAGTCTGACCGCCCGAGCATATATAACGAGAAGATAATTCACATCAAACTCCAGAGTATTAATCTGACCGAGGAAGGGAAAATTCTCGCCTACCTCACAGACAAGTTGCGCGGAGTTTGCAAGTCTGAAAAGAAAAAGAGGTAGTGGAAACCATGGTGTTGAAAAGTCGAAACAAATTGCTGCTGATAACCCTAATTCCGCTGTTGTTGATCACCACGTTGATCTCAGTGGTGTATTACATCAACAGCAGTAAAAGTTTGGAAGCGGAGCTGGCAAGAGACAGGCAAGAGCTCATCGAAACGAAAAAGAAAGAGTTACAAGCCTATATGATGATGGGCGTGACGGCGATAAAACCGTTATACGACACGGATGTAAATGGAAGTAATAAAGAGGCAGCAAAAGAAATTCTGAAAGCCATGCGCTTTGAAAGCGATGGCTACTTTTTTGCCTACGACTCTCAAGGTGTGAATACGTTGCACGCCATCAAACCTGCATTAGAGGGTAAAAACCTTTACGACTTAAAAGATGAAAATGGGGTCGCAGTTATTGCGGGCTTGATTGACGCTTCTCAAAAAGGGGATGGGTTCCTCTATTTCTCGTGGCATAAACCGACCATTGACGCACAAGCGCCTAAGTTGGGCTATGCAGAATATCTATCGAAATGGGACTGGGTTTTAGGTACTGGCGTTTATATTGATGACATCGACCAGCAAGTTGCGATGCACAGAGAGTTAAAGACTCAAGAGCTAAAAGAGCATACGTTATCTGCCGTGTTGATTTCCGTTATTGGATTGATCATTACCAGTGTTCTCACCAGTATCGTGGTGTCTAAAGGCATTCAGCCATTACAACATGTCGCGGCTTCATTAAAAGATGTTGCCGCAGGCGGCGGTGACTTAACGGCTCGTTTAAAAGTCGAAAGTCAGGATGAAGTCGGTGAAGTGGCGGCCGCGTTTAATGAGTTTATGGATAAGCTGCACCCACTGATGCAGGACATTCATCGCTCTGCGACGACAGTACAGACCGTTTCTCAAAGCCTGAACACTCAGACCAGCCAAGCGAGCGGTCAAATGCAGGATCACTGTTTAGAGACGGACAAAGTCGTGACGGCAGTGACGCAAATGAGCATGACTGCCAAAGAAGTAGCCAGCAATACCAATGCGACCGCGCAGGCAATTGACGATGCCAACAGTCAAGTCACCGCCGCTCAGCATGAGGTCGAGCAAGCAATAGAGGGTATTACCGAACTCGTGACGGAGATAGACAGCACGTCAGATGCAATTTCTGAGTTGAGTTTACAGACTGAAAAAATAACCAAAGTGCTGGATGTGATTGGCGAGATAGCCGAGCAAACGAATTTGTTGGCCCTAAATGCGGCGATTGAAGCGGCTAGAGCCGGTGAGCAAGGTCGAGGGTTTGCCGTCGTTGCGGATGAAGTGCGCTCGTTAGCCAGTCGTACGCAAAATAGTACTCATGAAATTGGTGACATGCTTAAGCAGCTGCAAAATGGTGTATCAAGAGCGGTCAGTACAATGTCGGTGAGCCAAAAACGAGGTGTCAAAACGGCGGAAGAATCGGCGCTCATTCAGCAATCTCTTTCTGGTGTTCATAATTCTATCGGTACGATTCGAGATATGGGTATTCAAACCGCGTCTGCCGCCGAAGAGCAAAGTGCGGTTGCAGAAGACATCAACCAAAACTTAGTGGCTATTCAACAGATCGTGAACAACATTAATGAGACGTTGCAGCATGCCGAGTCAATCAGCACGCAGCTATCACAGTCTGGAACGGAAATTCACGGCTTGGTTGGCAACTTTAAACTCTGATGAACTGTTAAGTTGCATGGAAAGCACTGATGGTACGAAGAAAGCGAAAGTCATACTCGACTTTCGCTTTTTGTTTTGTGGAATAGGGACACTTTCCATATAAAGAGACATCAGATGATACTGAAAGCTTTGCCAAATGAGTCCATGCCCAGAGAGAAGCTACTGCAACGAGGGCCGCAAGCTTTGACCGATGCTGAGCTACTGGCCATCTTCTTGCGCACAGGCACCCGCGGAATGAACGTGATTGAGCTCGCAGACTTCCTTATTCAAGACTTTGGTTCGCTCAGACAACTATTTTCAGCATCAGAAGAAGAGTTTTGTCGTCACAAAGGATTAGGGCAAGCCAAGTATGTTCAATTGCAAGCTGTACTAGAAATGACACAACGTTACTTGGCGGAGACGCTAAAGCGTGGTGATGCCTTAACCAGCCCCGACCAAACTAAGTTATATCTGTCTTCTATTTTAAGGGATCGGCAAAGAGAGGCTTTTTATATTCTTTTTCTCGATAACCAGCACCGAGTGATAAAAGATGAAATTTTATTTGAAGGAACGTTGGATGCAGCGTCGGTGTATCCGAGAGAAGTTGTTAAGCGTGCTCTGCATCATAACGCGGCGGCTTTGATTTTGGCGCACAATCATCCTTCAGGCGTTGCTGAGCCGAGCCAAGCTGACAGAAGGATTACAAGGCGTCTCACCGACGCATTAGCATTGGTGGATATTCGTATTTTGGACCATTTCGTCATCGGAGATGGGGAAAGTGTCTCTTTTGCTGAAAGAGGCTGGATATAACTGTGCGTTTTTTAGGTTGTTAGTTGCTAAAAATCTGCTATCATCCACGCCACTAAATTTTTAACTGAATTCAGCTTGGACTGCTAAAAAAATCTGCTGTCTAAAAAAAGATCACGAAAACCTGTAAAAAGGATCTGTTCGGGTCTTGAGCAATGCATATCAAGTTAGTATAATGCGCGACCTTTGATAGCCTTGTATGGATTTTCCATAGCGGTTCTTAACCTCTAACTTCTTTTCGAGAGATAGAGAGGTTCGGCCACCAAGGTTGATATCGAGCTGAAACGATTTTGGAGAAGACATTCATGTCACGAGTATGCCAAGTAACTGGTAAGCGTCCAGTAACGGGTAACAACCGTTCACACGCACGAAATGCTACTAAGCGTCGTTTTCTGCCGAACCTACAAACTCATCGTTTCTGGGTAGAGAGCGAAAAACGTTTTGTTAAACTACGTCTATCTGCTAAAGGTATGCGCATCATCGACAAGAAAGGTATTGATACTGTTCTTGCAGACATGCGTGCACGTGGCGAAAACGTTTAAGAGGAAATAAGCAATGGCAAAGAAAGGCGTTCGTGAGAAAATCCGTCTAGTATCTTCTGCAGGTACAGGCCACTTCTACACAACTGATAAGAACAAGCGTAACATGCCAGGCAAATTTGAGATCAAAAAGTTTGATCCAGTAGTTCGCCAGCACGTTATGTACAAAGAAGCAAAAATCAAATAATTGGTTTCAGTCTCTTTGATGAATTGAAAAACCCAACTTTCGAGTTGGGTTTTTTATTACCTGAATAAAAGTGCTGAAGATAAAGTGTTCAGTACGTCATCGGATTATAAAGTACTGCTGAAGTCATTTTATCGGTCCGACTCTATACTCGAATTTTTGATTGATCGCTCTCTACCGCTTTGCCAGCAATTCTCTACACACTTGCACACCGTTGTTCTAGTCAAGCTCAATACTCTTTGGTAGTTTACTCATAACGATAAGAGAGTAGAGATGGTTATGCGTGTGAGTCCGGCTCGTCGCCGCCGATGGAACAATATTCTTATTCTGGGCATTATCGCGTTTATAGTGATCTTAAATGCGCCGATGTGGATCAAAACTTACCTATTAACAGACCAAGCAGACCCCTACCCAAATGTACTTCGCTCCGACTATACGGTGGAGTCTTTGTACTATAGTGGCTGGGAGTTCGAACTGCATGATGGACGATGGCAATCCAACATCAAAGTTGATGCATCGATCAGTGAACTTGTATCACGCTGGCAATCATTGGAAGGGACCGAGCTCACCTCAGAACAGTACGATCATTTAAAACCTAACCTGACGGTACCTGAAACGGTAGAAGTTTGGTATCAGGATCTCGAAGAGCCGCAGCGGGTGACTTTCTTTCGTTTACCTGATTTTTGGCTATTTAAAACCTGGCAAGACAAATGGGTCGCTATCTCCGTCGATGAAAACTACCTTATGCCAGAGTAGAGCCTTTTTGCGCCTATACCCCTAATAAGCTTCCCTATTTATCGTTTTTCTTTTCGATTATGCTAGCAGCGAGAACTATTAGCCGGTGAATTGGAGAATCTAATGCCTGAGTTGCCAGAAGTTGAAGTGAGCCGTATGGGGATTAGCCCCCACATGGTTGGACAAACGATCCAGTCGTTTACTTTTCGAACGCCTAAATTGCGCTGGGATATTCCTACAGAGCTTAAAAAATTGGAAGGGCAGGTGATCCGTGCGATTAGCCGTCGTGCGAAATACTTACTGATCGAGACAAACACAGGTACAGCCATTGTTCACTTGGGCATGTCTGGGTCTTTACGTGTCCTAGATGCCGACTTTCCGCCAGCAAAGCACGATCATGTGGATCTCAAACTAAGCAGTGGAAAAATACTGCGTTATAACGATCCGCGTCGTTTTGGGGCATGGCTGTGGTGTGCTCCTGGCGAGTCCCATGCTGTGCTAGCAAACATGGGGCCTGAGCCTTTAACTGAAGAGTTCAATGCGGAATATGTAGCGGAGAAAGCTAAAAATAAGCGTGTCGCCGTCAAGCAGTTCATCATGGACAACAAAGTCGTGGTTGGTGTTGGGAACATCTACGCGAATGAGTCGTTGTTTAAATCTCGAATTCACCCTTCAAGGCCCGCAGGTAAGTTGACTTCTCAAGAGTGGAGGTTACTTGTTGAAAATATCAAAATGACACTTGAGATTGCCATTACGCAAGGTGGGACTACTCTGAAAGATTTTGCGCAAGCCGATGGAAAGCCGGGTTACTTTGCACAAGAGTTATTGGTTTACGGAAAACCCGGAGAGCCATGCCCAGAGTGTGGCGAACGACTTCAAGAGCTAAAGATTGGCCAACGTAATACCTTCTTTTGTAGTGAGTGTCAGAAGTAAGTCGAGCTATTATCGAGCTTAAGTTGTTGTAATCTTGCGTTCGAGCCTCAATAATTCAATCAGTTTCGAATAACTTAGTAAATTATATGAAAGTCATTTATCCGGGCACTTTTGATCCAGTGACTAATGGTCACCTCAATCTAATAGAACGTACTCACGAAATGTTTGATGAGGTTGTGATTGGCGTAGCCGCAAGCCCATCGAAGAACACTATGTTTTCATTGGAAGAGCGCGTTGCACTGATGCAGGACGTTGTAGCGCATTTACCTGGTGTGACGGTAAAGGGGTTCTCCGGGTTATTAGTGGATTTCGCGAGAGATGAGAAAGCTAAGGTTCTTATTCGTGGTTTACGAACAACGGTAGACTTTGAATACGAGTTTGGACTGACCAACATGTACCGAAAGCTATTACCAGGAATCGAGAGCGTATTTTTAACTCCTGAAGAAGAGTTTGCGTTTTTGTCGTCGACTATCGTGAGAGAAGTAGCGATTCATGGCGGAAGTATCGAACAATTCGTTCCCAAGCCAGTAGCCATCGCGATTGGGGAAAAACTGAATGAAAGACAGTAAGTTCCCTTATTATTTCTCAAACGCTCTCTCGATACTTATCCCTCGCTTTGTATATCGAGCACAAGCCAAGCGTTTACTTTCGAATCTGACCGAAGCAGAGCAGCACCGCTGTCTTGAGCGAGTGAACTATTACAATAAGTGTGAAACGCCGTTTTCAGTCGATAGCCGAGAACAAAATTACTCGACCATCGATACATTCAAAAAAACGAAAGGCTGGACGTATTTTTTCGATCTTCGCCAAGTTGTACGCTATTTCCCTTCCAGTTTTGCGTTTAACTACATCAACGGCGATGTTACACACATCCCCAATGTACCGAGCTTTATAAAAAGCCGCCCTATTTTTGGTAACAACCAAAATTCAGTGGTGTTGAAACTTAATCAAGTTCGTCATTTTAAATTTATTGATGATCCTGTTCGCTATCAAGATAAAAAGGACATGGTAGCGTGGCGCGGCGTGGGTTTTCAGCCGCATCGTAAAAAGGTGATTCATGCGTTTTACAACCATCCGCAATGCAATATTGGCCAGACCCGCCCGGTAGAAGGGGAACCATGGGAAAAGGGCTTTATGAGTATTGAAGAGCAACTGCAGTATAAGTTTTTGCTCTGTATAGAAGGCAATGATGTGGCCACCAACCTTAAGTGGGCTATGTCGTCTAACTCCTTGGTTATTATGTCAAAGCCAAAATATGAGACTTGGTTTATGGAAGGTAAGTTAGAGGCAGGCGTCCACTATGTTGAAGTGAAGGATGACTATTCGGATTTGCCCGAAAAGATGGATTATTACCTAGCGAATGAGCAAGAAGCATTAGCGATCATTGAAAATGCGCACCAGTGGGTTGAGCAGTTCAAAGATAAACCTAAAGAGCGTTTGATCTCATTGATGGTTGCCGATAAGTACTTCGCTTTATCTCAGCAACAATAAAAAAGGGGCGAAACGCCCCTTTTTATAATCTTAAGCTTCTAGAAATTGATCAACACCATTCTCACAGCGTTTAAGCTTGTTTTTAATGGTGTTTTCTAAAATCTCGTCATTTTGTCCGAGTGACGCACGAGAGTTTTCTACGTGGTACAAGTGGTAGCCTACACCTGCGAATTTTAGGTAAAGACGTGACTTACCCGCATTCAACATGCGATGAACAAACTCGCTGTCTTCGCGTCCCCATCCAACAAAATCTTGGTTGAAGCCATTCACCTCGATGACATCTTGTCGCCAAAACGCCATGTTGCAGCCGCGAGTGGCTTTATCGTTATTACGCTCGTAAGAGAACCATTTCGATAGCAAGGCGTTGGTGATGCAGTTTTTACGATTGCGAATGCCTTTGCTGAAAATGGAAGGCACTAAGCCGTTTTCCATGATGGCCTTGCTGCAGCTTTCATCCGTTAACACACGTCCACCCTGCACAAACCAATTTGGTTTTGCGACTTGCTTATGTGATTCAATAAACGTTTGGGACAGCACCATGTCGCCATCAATCATGATGAGGTAGTCACCTGATGCTTTGGCGATCGCACGGTTGCGGCTCATTGAAAGCTGAAAGCCATTATCCTCGTGCCAACTATGAATCAGTGGAACCGGAAAACCTTCACGCATTTGGTCAACCATTGCTTTGGTGTCTTCTCGAGAGCCATCATCTGCAACAATTACTTCGTCAGGCAAAACGGTTTGACGTTTCACGCTTTCTAACACCGCTTTTAATGCTTCTTTCCAGTTGTAAGTGGTGATAATTAAAGTCGTTTTCATGATTTTTTTGCCTGTTCACGTAAGTAGAGATCGATATATTTTACAAAAGTAGAGTGCATGCTTAGCCAAGCTAGAATGAAGCCATGTTTGCCATCAAGGAAACCTCGTTTGAGAACATACATCTTCAAAAAGCTCGCAAGAGCGTGAACGATAGCGGTCGTTAACCCCGCTTTCTTTTTTCCTTCCCGTTCATCTGTCCAGGCCTTGAGGTATCCAGTGGTTTTATTGATGTAATGATGAAGGTGCTCGTAAGTGTAGTGATGCAGTCGACCATCCAGTTTTTCAGTTTGATAGTTTTTCTCATCAACTTTTTCATGAACGAGCGAATCATTATATTGTGTATATTCGGTGCGATATAAGCGCACAATCCAGTCTGGAGACCAACCAGAATGGTAGATGAACTTACCAAACGCTGAGCTTAGTCGATTAAGTTTGTATAAAACGTTCGGCTTATTGGCTGATACCGCGTGTAAGATACTTTCTTTTAGCTCTGGAGTGACTTGTTCGTCCGCATCAAGCCACAAAACGTAGTCTGCTGTAACGTATTGCTGCGCCAGTTGGCGCTGTTTACCGAATCCTGGCCAATCTAGGTTGGTGTAAAACTTATCTGTGTATTGTCGGGCGATTTCTTCAGTGCGATCAGTGCTGCCCGAGTCTAGAAGGACAATCTCATCGACCCAATCTTTTACTGTGTCTAGACAAGCTTGTAAGTGCTTCTCTTCATTTTTTACAATTAAGGCAACGGCTAAGGTTGGTTTGGACAAGGTCATTTCCTTCTTAACAAATCAAGACAGTAAGTTTACTGGTATTGAGGATACAAATCTTCTAAGACTTGATCGAACATGCTCATTACTTGAGTGCTGGTAATGCGGTTCATTGCCGTTTCATCTTTAGCGCGAGTTCGCCAGCTTAACTCGTGACTGTTTTTACCTGTTTCCGCAAAGATCGTTTCTTCATACACTGAGATAACGTATTTTAGGTAGCGGTAAGGTCCCACTCGCAGCGGATTATGGTGTGCATAGAGCCCGATGATTGGCGTTTTCATGGCATTCGCCATGTGTGCTGGTCCGGTATCGGGGGCGATGACTATTTCAACCTTATCTATTAACGCAAGCATTTGTAGAATTGAACTTTGTCCAACTAAATTTAGACACGGCTCTTCCAAGCGAGATTGAATGACTTCTGCCAGATCCAATTCTACCTGAGCAGGGCTGCCTGCCAGAATCACGTTCCAGCCTTTTGCTCTGGCGTGATGAATCACATCCACATAACCTTCCGCGTTCCAGTTTTTATAAGCTTTGCTCGCACCGGGCACAATCAGCAGGTTAGGTTTACTACGAGAAATATGAGACTCTGCCCAAGCTTGGTCGTGGTCTGAATAAGAAAGTACCCAGTCTAGTTCTGCCTTTGGTACCCCAATTTGATGGGCAAAGGCCATTAAGCCATCTGCGACATGCAGAGATTGCGGGGAAGGCACTTTGACATTGGTAAATAGTGTTTGAAAGTCCTGGCTTCTATCAGAAGAGAAACCAAGTTTGTATTTTGCTTTAATGCCCAACGTTGCGACACTCGCTCGAATCGCGTACTGCATATGCAATAGCGCATCAAACTCTCTGCCTTTCAGCTGTCGCCAAAGTGATTTGTAGCCATCAAGTCCCGCTTTTTTATCAAAAACAATCACTTCTACACCATCGATGGCGGCTAATAACTGGGCTTCAAGTTTACCCGTTATCCAAGTAATCTGGGTCGAAGGCCAGTGTTTCTGAATAGCTTGAATGGTGGCGATAGTATTGCAAACGTCTCCGATAGCGGACAAACGCAAGACGCATAGTGACGATGGGGCAGAAGTGAACATAATTATTGTCTGATTCGATGAATAGAGGCAGGTAAATTATGCAGACATCCCCAATAAATGTAAAATACACGGCTCGAATATAGCTAAGTACCGATAAGTGTTCTGCAATGTCAAAGACAACACCACATCAATCGCAAGAATCTGGCAAGCCGGGTAACACCGGGCTAAAGCGCATCGTTAAAGCGACGGGTTATTCGATCCAAGGATTAAAAGCGGCTTTTAAGTATGAAGCTGCCATTCGACAAGAGTTGGCTCTGTTGAGTATCGCCGTGATTTTGGTTTGGCTCGTGGATGTCGGCATGGTTGAGCGTATCTTAATGATCGGGGTCGTGGTGTTAGTCTTGATTGTAGAGCTTGTAAACTCAGCGATTGAGGCAGTGGTTGATCGTATCGGTATTGAACGGCATGAACTCAGTGGTCGAGCTAAAGATATAGGCTCTGCTGCCGTTATGGTTGCATTGGCGTTCGCTGCATTTACTTGGTTGTATATATTAGCCAGCCGATATTTAGGCTAGAGGGTGAGCGTATGACTCAACAGTATAAAAACAACAACCAAGTGATCTGGTTTGATGACGAGATCATTACAGACCCTAGCCAACCGATATTTGATGCGGAATACTGGCAGTCCTCCGACAAGGTGGTTGGCAGTGCGACGGGGCGAGGCACGACATGGTTTATCCAACTAGAGAACATGCAAGCGGCACTACGTCATTACCGTCGTGGCGGTTTGTTTGGGAAGTTAGTTAACGATCATTATTGGTTCTCTGGCTGGGATAACACCCGTTGTGCGCAAGAGTTTCAGCTTTTGTTGGCGCTAATTGAGGCTGGGGTGCATGTTCCTCGTCCTATTGCAGCAAGAGCCGTAAAGTCAGGACTCTTCTATCAAGCTGATTTATTAAGTGAGCGAATCCCAAACGCCAGAGATCTGGTTAGTATCTTGCAAGAACAGTCTTTATCGGTAGAAATGTATCAGAAAATAGGGAAAGAAATTGCCAAGATGCATCAGGTTGGCGTTAACCATACTGATTTGAATATCCACAATATCTTGATCGACGACAAAGATAAGGTATGGATTATCGATTTTGATAAGTGTCGTTTTGAAACTTCTGGTGACTGGAAGCATCAAAATCTAAATAGACTTCTGCGTTCATTTAATAAAGAGCGTTTAAAGCGACAGATTATTTGGCAAGAATCCGATTTTGAACATTTTCAGGACGGTTATGCTTCTCAATCTTAATTGAGTTTTTTATCATTTTATGTTGATTGCTCTAAGTAAGCCTTCTTGAGTCTAACGATGCTCGAGTGAGTCTATAAACTACAATAATCATAAAGTATTCATGTGTATCTGATGGCACAAAAATTAACGTAGGTAACATTTGTAATGAAAATATTAGTAACCGGTGGAGCAGGCTTTATTGGGTCAGCTGTTGTCCGACATATCATTCGTGACACCCAAGATACCGTCATCAATTTAGATAAACTGACCTACGCAGGGAATCTAGAATCACTGGTTGATGTCTCAGAGAGTGAACGTTACTACTTTGAGCAAGTAGATATCTGTGACCGAGCTGAACTAGATCGCGTGTTTTCAGAGCATCAACCCGATAGGGTGATGCATTTGGCCGCCGAGTCTCATGTCGATCGCTCTATTGATGGTCCTGCTGCTTTTATTGAGACCAACGTGATGGGCACTTACCATTTGCTTGAAGCGGCTCGTCAATATTGGTCGGGCTTAGATGAAGCGCGCCAATCGGCATTCCGTTTTCATCATATTTCTACGGATGAAGTGTATGGTGATTTAGAGGGAACGGATGATTTGTTCACCGAAACCACTTCATACGCGCCGAGCAGCCCATATTCTGCATCTAAAGCTTCGAGCGATCACCTGGTTCGCGCTTGGCAACGTACTTATGGCTTACCAACACTTATCACTAATTGCTCCAACAACTATGGCCCGTACCACTTCCCAGAGAAGTTGATCCCTCTGATGATTTTAAATGCCCTCGATGGCAAGCCGTTGCCTGTGTATGGTGATGGTATGCAGATCCGAGATTGGCTGTTTGTGGAAGACCATGCTCGCGCGCTGTACAAAGTGGTCAACGAAGGTGAAGTCGGTGAAACCTACAACATTGGTGGCCATAACGAAAAAGCCAACATCGAAGTGGTGAAAACCATTTGTGCTTTGCTTGAAGAGCTGCGACCAAACAAACCTGCAGGTGTTGAGTCTTATGAATCTTTGATCACGTATGTGAAAGATCGCCCAGGTCATGATGTGCGTTACGCAATTGATGCCACCAAGATTGCTCAAGAGCTTGGCTGGACGCCAGAAGAAACGTTTGAAAGCGGTATTCGCAAAACCGTGGAATGGTACCTCAATAATCCGCAATGGTGGCAACGCGTGCTTGATGGTTCATACAGTTTAGAGCGATTAGGAGCGGGCGAATAATGAAAGGCATTATTTTAGCTGGTGGCTCGGGCACTCGCCTTTACCCTATTACACGCGGTGTCTCTAAGCAGTTACTGCCGGTTTATGACAAACCAATGATTTACTACCCGTTGTCGGTACTCATGCTTGCTGGCATTCGTGAAATCTTGATCATCACCACGCCAGAAGACCAAGAGGGTTTTCAGCGCCTATTGGGTGATGGCTCAGAGTTTGGCATTGAGTTGCAATACGCGATTCAGCCAAGCCCAGATGGCTTAGCTCAGGCCTTCATCATTGGTGAAGACTTCATTGGCGATGACTCAGTATGTTTGGTGCTGGGTGACAACATTTTTTATGGGCAAGGGTTCACTCCTATTCTTCAGCAAGCTGCGATGAAGAGCCGTGGTGCGACGGTATTCGGTTATCAGGTTAAAGATCCAGAGCGATTTGGCGTTGTAGAATTTGATGCCAATATGCAGGCGATTTCGATTGAAGAAAAACCAGTAAAGCCTAAATCCAATTATGCTGTCACTGGGCTGTATTTTTATGATAACCGAGTCGTCGAATTGGCAAAAAAAGTCAAACCTTCAGCTCGTGGTGAATTAGAGATTTCGACGCTAAACCAAATGTACCTTGAGCGAGGTGACCTGAATGTTCAATTACTAGGGCGCGGCTTTGCTTGGTTAGATACTGGAACGCATGAAAGCCTACATGAAGCTTCTTCGTTTGTTCAAACCATTGAAAATGTTCAAGGTCTTAAAGTTGCCTGTTTAGAAGAGATTGCGTGGCGCAATGGGTGGTTAACAAGAGACCAGATACTATCCATTGCAAAACCGATGCAAAAAAATGATTACGGACGTTACCTTTCCGAGTTAGTCACCGAACAAAAATAGCACTACTCGTTAGTTGCAATGAGATATTAAATGATGAGCAATGAAATTGTTCCTGTAACAAAACCATATCTACCGTCAAAAGATAAGTATAAACAATATGTTGATCGTGTGTACGAGAGCGGTTGGTTGACCAATAGTGGTCCTCTCGTTAAGGATTTAGAATCTCGACTAGCTGAGTATCTTGGTGTTAAGCATGTTATATTGGTAGCAAATGGCTCATTGGCACTTCAAGTTGCTTACAAAGCACTTAATCTAGCTGGAGAGGTGGTCACAACACCTTTCTCTTTCGCTGCGACCACAAGCACGCTTAATTGGGAAAATTTAACCCCTGTTTTTTGTGATATTGAAAGTGATACCTTTAATATCAATCCTGATTTAATTGAAGATCTTATTACAGAAAAAACGTCTGCAATAGTACCGGTGCACGTGTTTGGTAACCCATGTAAAGTCAATGAGATTCAAGCTATAGCAAACAAGCACGGCCTAAAAGTTATCTATGATGCCGCTCATGCTTTTGGTGTGGACCTAAATAAAGAAAGTGTATTAACGTACGGTGATATAAGTACATTAAGTTTCCATGCCACAAAGTTATTCCACACGATAGAGGGTGGAGCTGTGATTACACAATGTGATGAGCTAGCAGCTAAAGTACGCTCTATGATTAACTTTGGAATAACGGGACCGGATTCGATAGAAGGCGTTGGAACTAATGCCAAGATGAATGAGTTTGAAGCCGCTATGGGTCACTGTGTTCTAGATGATATAGAAAGTATCATGACCAAGCGAAGAGGTTTATGGAAAAGTTATCAAACTCACCTTTCTGATGTTTTCCAAATGCAATATTGGTCGGATAGCTCAAAACCTAATGGTGCGTACGTACCAATCGTGTTTGACTCGGAGCAGTCATTACTTAGAGCTAAGGCTAACTTGGAAGCGAATAACATTTTTCCAAGAAGGTACTTTTATCCAAGTTTAGATCTTGTTGATAGTTATGGTCATGAAGGAACTCCATGTGAAGTTAGTCGCTCGATTAGTAAAAGGATCTTATGCTTGCCTATATATTTTGATTTGTGTGAATCAATGGTAAACAAGATAAAACAAATACTTAAAAAATCATGATTGGTTGCAAAAAGAGAGTATAAGATGAGAAACAGCATCCTGAAATATCTACAAGCATCGTCGATGAAACATCCAGAAAATATTTGTGTTTCGGATTCGAACCACTCTTTGACTTATGCAGAAAGTACAGCAAAGTCATATGCTATCTCATTGCAACTAAGACAGCAGGGAAGTTTAAACAAGCCGATTGTTGTATTTGCGAAAAAATCTGTAAATGCACTCTCCATGATCTTTTCTGCGACAATGGCTGGAGGGATTTACTGTCCCGTAGACATTAACTCACCTAAAGAACGACTATTAAAGATCTTATCTAACCTTCAAGATTGTCTTGTTCTTTATGATGAAACGTCTCGAAATTTATTAAATTCATTAGAATTAGATAGTCCAATTTCAACTATTAATATCGATGAAATACCAACATCTAAGCTACCTATGCAAGATATTTGGGCTGATATCGAAAAGTTTAATCAAACCGTTATTGATAAAGATCCATGTTATATAATTTTTACTTCAGGCTCTACAGGCACACCAAAAGGTGTCACTATTTGCCATTCTAGTGTTATTGATTATATTGATTGGGCTAATTCAACCTATCAAGTGAGCAAGGCTGATATTATTGGTAGTCAAGCACCACTATTCTTTGATAATTCGACTTTAGACATCTATTTGGCGTTGTCTAATGCGGCAGAATTGCATGTTATTCCTGAAAGCGTGTTTATTTTTCCTCAGAAAACACTTGAATACCTGAAAGAAAAAGCAATAACAACGATCTTCTGGGTTCCTTCATTGCTTGTAAATATTGCGAACCTTAAGTTACTTGATCAGTTTCAATTGCCATGCTTGAAGAATGTATTGTTTGCTGGGGAAGTAATGCCAGCGAAGACGATTAAGTACTGGTTAGATAAGCATCCTAATGCTCATTACTCTAACTTGTACGGACCAACAGAAATTACCGTTGATTGCACCTACTATGATGTGCCGTCAGACTGGGATGGGGATAGCTTACCTATAGGGATCCCTTGCCATAACTCAGGAATTCTAATCCTAGATGAAAACGACCAACGTAATGATGAAGGTGAATTGTGCGTTCGAGGCTCTAGCTTAGCGCTTGGGTATTGGGCTAACTCAGAAAAAACAGAAGAGGTATTTTGTCAAAACCCACTTCAAGATAAATACATTGATATGATCTATCGTACCGGAGACTTGGTTAGACTTGTTGATGGTTTAATTTATTATATTGGTAGAAAAGACTTCCAGATTAAGCACAATGGCTATCGTATAGAACTTGGTGAAATTGAGTCTCAGATCATGGAGCTAGATGCTGTCGAACAGTGTATTGTTGGTTATTTATCAGAAGATAAAGTGCTTTATTCTTTTGTTCAATGCAGTAGTTCGATGAGTGAAGTTGAGCTTAAAGTTGCACTGACGAAACGTTTACCAAAGTACATGATTCCAAGCAAGATTGGCTTTATAAAGGAAATGCTTTTTACGCCAAATGGTAAGTTAAATAGAAAAGCTTTTTCAGAGAAAGCGCTACAAGAATTTGTAAAGGTTAAATAGTAGTATGTGTGAAAAAATTATAGCAATCTTAACCACAATGAAACCAGAACATGAGTTTGCTAAAGATACTGAACTTTTTGAATCAGGTCTGTTGGACTCTTTTGATTTGTTAGTCCTAGTAAGTGAGATCGAAGCTCAGCTAGCTATTTCAATTCCTGGTGAAGGTTTGGTTCCTGAGAATTTTGTTTCGCCGCATGTTATTGGTGAGTATCTTAAAACGATTCAAGGTTAATTTATGAAAAGTGATATTGGCAATATCTCGCTGAAAGGGATAGTCGCAGCCGTTCCAAAGCATATTTCTTACTTTGATGATGAGATAAAAAACTACTCACACACAGAGCAGAGTTCTAAAAAGCTGAAGAAGCTAATGGGATACAATCAACATCATGTTGTTTCAAAAGAAACGGCGCTCACTGATATGATTTTTCCTTTGCTTGAGGACCTGTCAACCACTCTTGGGTGCGACTATCAGGATGTGGATGGAATTTTGGTGGTAACTCAAACTCCTGATTACCCAATTCCGTCAACGGCTTCGATAGTACATGGCGCTTTTGACTTTAAAACCGATTGTTATTGCATGGACATCAACGATGGTTGCAATGGCTATATTCGAGGTTTGTTTGAAGCTTCGAGCCTAGTTCGTAATAGTGATGCGCAAAAAGTGTTGCTAATTGCTGGTGATGTTTTAAGCCGTAAGGTTTCTTTAAAAGATCGTAACTCATACCCTCTTATTGGGGATGCAGTTACTATCACTTTAATAGAAAGAAGAGCGGAAAATGTGAAGGCCCCTCTTGAGATCAAACATGATGGTAAAGGAGCAAAAGCTTTAATGATCCCATCAGGTGGTATGGTAAACCCTTGTACCTCTGATACTGCCACTCTTGCTGAGGACGAAGAAGGGAATTGGCGTTGTTCTGAGCATTTGGTCATGCAAGGTAGAGACGTTTTTACGTTTACTCAAACAACGGTAATCAATTTTATTAAAGAGTTTATTGAAACGAACACAAAACCAGAAGAGATTGACTACTTTTTCTTTCATCAAGCAAATAAGTTTATCTTGGATCGTTTCCGTTCAGCACTGAAGGTAACGGAAGAGCAGTTACCTTCAGAGGTAGTGACTATTTATGGTAACTCTTCGTCCGCAACTGTTCCAATGTCGATTTTATCATCTTGGATGAAGAATTCGGGCTTTGAGGGTAAAAAAGCACTATTATCAGGCTTTGGTGTAGGTCTGAGTTGGGGGGCGACCTTGGTTGATGTCAATGAACTTACACTATGTAAACTAATTAAGTTGGATGTATAAATGACTGTTTTTTTGGAAGAACTAGCTGAGATCCTAGAGTTGGAAGTAGAAGAGTTAACTCCTGATTTTGAATATCAAGAAACGGAAGAGTGGGACTCTTTAGCCCAATTATCTCTTATCACTTTATTCGCAGATGAATATCAAGTAGAAATTGGGCACGGTGATTTAATCGAACGAAAAACTGTGGGTCAATTGCTCGAGCTACTTCCTCAGTAATTTCGATGAAAAGAAAAGTTCTTATCACAGGAGCGACTTCAGACATTGGCTTGAGTATTGCTCACAAACATGTTCAAGAGGGAAACTTTGTGATCCTTCTTGGACGTAATGAAGAGAGCCTTAAAATCGCTGAGGAATCTTTAGGAAAAGATTCCTCAGCCGCTTATGTTTGGGATTTGAAGTCTCCTTCATCATTAAAACCGCTGCTGAAAAAGATCGTTACTGAGCAAGGTAAAGTTACAGATCTTATCTGTGCTGCGGGCTACCATAAAATCTTGCCGTTGAAGTTAGTATCGGATGAAGAGCTTCTTTTGACTATGCAAACGAACGTGAATAGTCACTTGATCCTTTGCCAGCTTTTTTCGAACGCTTTATATTCAGATAAGTCTCAGGATAGAAGTATTACACTGATTTCTAGCATTGCCCATTTCGTTGGTGAGCCAGGATTAGTTGCTTATTCTGCAGCAAAAGGGGCTTTGATTTCTGCAAGTAAATCAATGGCTAGAGAATTAGCTCCGCGTAAAATCAGAGTAAATACCGTTTCGCCTGGATGGGTTGAGACCAAGCACACAAAAGATGTAGCGGTTGATTTGGGCGAAGCAGCACTTGAAAAGTTAGATAACCTATATCCTTTAGGTTTAGGCAAACCTGAAGATGTTGCAGAGGCCTGTTATTTTTTGAGTAGCAGAGCGTCTCGCTGGGTGACTGGTTTAGATCTTGTGATTGATGGAGGGCGCAGTGTCTAAATTAAAGTTTGAAACCGTAATCGTGATCGGTTTTGGTAAGATAGCTCAAGACGTTGCTTCCAAGCTTCTTCAATATGATGTGACGCTGAAATTGTTACAGACAGAGATGCAACCTTTTTCTACTCTTGAGTCATTTGCTCAAAAACACGACGTCGCATATCAATTTAAGCATACGAAAGAAGATATCGAGTCTTCGTTACTCAGGTGGCTGTCTGGTAATACATTAATCATCAGTGCGAATAATAACTACCTTTTTAAAGGGAAGTTACTGACTTTAAAGAATGTAACTATTATCAATTTTCATAATGCACTTTTACCAAATTTACGAGGAAGAAACGCACCTAGTTGGGCTATTTTTCATCAATTAGAAAAAACCGGTGTCACTTGGCATTATGTTGATGAAGGTGTAGACACTGGTGAGGCTATTGCTTTTTCCGACGTATTAGTTGATAAGCATGACAAAGCATATCAGGTCGCTCATAAATGTATGCATGCCGGATTAGAAGCCTTTTCAAACGTAATTGATGAATTGTTGCAAACAGGCAGTACTCCTTGCTTGACTAAACAGCCATTGAGATACGACTATCTGTACCTGTCCAAAGATATTCCCGGAAATGGCTGGCTAGATATAAAACAATCAACGCTTGAGAACTATCGCATATTGAGAGCATTAGATTATGGACCATTTAAAGTTTTTCCTAAGGCTCTAATTGATAATGATGGTGATAGATACTCTGTACGTGCTTATCAGTTTATTGATGAACCAAGCGATAAATCTGTAAATTGTAGCGAAAATAGCATCGTGATAAATGATGAGTTTGGCTTGTTAAAAATACACGTTGAAAAAACCGAGATTGAGCAGGGGTAAATAATGTCTAATCCAATTATTATATTTGGAGCTAGTGGCCTAGCTGCGGAAGTGTACAGCTGGATACAAGATGTAAATGATATTCGTGAACGTTTCTTGTGTTTTTGTGTGACTGACGAATATTTTGTATCAGGAACAACATTTTATGGCCACGAAGTAAAATCAATCTCCATGCTAGATGATCTTGAACAGTTTGATTTTATTTTGGCATTTGGAGGGGAAGGTTATGCTCGGGCTAGTATTGCCGAAATGCTAAAAGATAAAGGCGGTAATGCTATCTCATTTATTCACCCTAGTGTTGTGTTGAGCCCATTCTCTTTAATAGGTGAAGGTGTAATTATTAACCCAAACTGCAGCATCTCTCCTGGTGCAGCTATTGGTGACTTTTCGCTCATCAACTGTAATTGTGCTATTGGACATGATGTCAAAATTGGTCGCTATACCTCTTTACTAGGAAGCAATACCATCAATGGTCATGTAGAAATTGGTGAGAGAGTATTGATTGGCTCCGGAGCAACTATCCACCCTAAAGTTAAAGTAGCAGATGATGCGACAGTTGGCATGGGAGCTGTCGTATTTACCAAAGTGAGGTCAAATACCACCGTTCTAGGTAATCCTGCTAAAAAGATATAACTCTTCTTAATTAAATAAAATAGAAGACAGAGGAATAAAATGTCCACCAAAGTCTCGGTTATTTGTACTTGCTATAATCACGAAAAATATATTGAGCAGACACTTTTATCTATACTTAATCAGACAGTAGACTTTGAATACGAGTTGCTTATACATGATGATTGTTCTCCTGACAATAGTCGAAAAATTATCGATAGAGTTTTTAATGAGTATTCTGGGAAATGCCAAATAAAGAGAATTTATCCAGAGGAGAATATATACTCTAAAGGGTCATCAGCTGTACTTTTTAACATGTTGCCTCATGTTGATGGGGAGTTCATCGCTTTTTGTGAAGGTGATGACTATTGGGTTGATGACAACAAGCTTCAAAAACAGCTTGAAGCTTTGGCAAACCATAAGGATATTAATGCTTGTTTTCATCCTTCTTTGACTTTGCTAAAAGACCAGTTGGTTGACAAGAAATACGGATACCAAGGCGATTTAGAAAAGAAAATACCTTATCAGTATGTCATTAAGAAGGGCGGAGACACTATGCCTATGGCATCGATGTTTATTAGAAAAGAGCCGTTTTTTGACCTAATTTACCAACATGAAGACTTTTTCAAGCTTTATGGCGAGCACTCTGTGTTGCAGATTATCAATAGTATCGAGCAAGGCGCCTGGTACCTCCCTGAAAAAATGTCGGTTTATCGTAGCATGCATGAGGGCTCTTGGAGTCTCCAGCAAGCAAAAGACCCAACGGCAGAAGACCGAGAGTTTGAGCAATATAAAATCCGTATTCTTGGTTTGAACAAGATCTATCGCTATAAGTATTGGATATGCTTTTTAGGTACATATCTGAAAAAATCGAAAAAACATTACCTAAAGAAAATAAAGCGTTGGTTTAAAACTAAAGCTTAAAATAAAGCCGAGTTAATACTCGGCTTTTTTAGATAGGAGAGGTGGCTGTGGTGGTACGTTGTAAGGAGCCTGAGTTTGCTAACATAAAATGAGCAAGCTCTGACGTGATGCGCTCATGAGCTGCGACGTCTTTAATTAGAGCCACGATAGCTCTTGCCAGTTCATCCTCATTTTTCACAATTTTGATGAGGCTGTTCTGCTTCATTTCATGTACGATTTCTTTGAAGTTAAAGAAGCTTGGACCATTGATAATAGGGACGCCCAAAGCAGCAGGCTCCAATACATTGTGCCCACCAACCTTATCTCCAATTAGGCTTCCACCCATAAAGCAGATGTCCGCTGCGCCCATCAACGTTAGCATCTCACCCATAGTATCGCCGAGATATACTTGAGTATCCGTCTCTACTGCATGCGTTGAAGTACGACGCACAGTGTTAAAGCCTTGCTGTTGGCAAAGCGTGAATACATCATCAAATCGTTCTGGATGGCGAGGAACCAAAACGAGTAAAGCATTTGGATGAGATTTTAAAACTTGTCTATGTGCATCTAATACCTGTTCGTCCTCGCCTTTGTGGGTGCTAGCTGCAATCCAAATCGGACGATCGTTTCCAAGTTGGGCTCGAAGCTGCTGTCCTTGCTGTTTCACTTGCTCTGATATTTGAATATCGAACTTAATCGAGCCAGTAACGGATAGTTTCTTTTTCTCAACGCCTAAGCGTTCGAAGCGCTCTGCATCTGAATCCGTTTGGCAGAGTACTTGAGTTAGGCATGGATGAAGCTGGTTAAAAAGCCGCTGTATTTTGGCGTAGTTCTGACACGATTTTTCAGATAGGCGCGCATTTACGACAGTTATAGGGATACCCGCTTTGTGAACATTGTGAAGCGTGTTTGGCCACAGCTCAGTCTCAATGATCAACATCTGTTTTGGTTGCACTGCTTTAAGAAAACCTATGATAGCGAACCCAAAGTCAATTGGCATATAGCGGTGTTCAATTAAATCACCCAACTTAGCAATCTGTTCAGCTCCGGTACTTGTTGTTGTAGTAACTAGAATAGATTGTTCGGGGTTTTGTTCCTTAAGGGCTTTAATTAAAGGTGTTGCTGCTATGCTTTCACCAACAGATACGGCATGTATCCAAATAGGTTTGTCGTTGCTTTTTAGCTTGGGAGTTATGCCAAAGTGCTCTTTCCAGCGAGAGCCAAACTGAGGCTTATTTGGTTTGCTCTTGTACAAACCAAATAAAAGCAGCGGTGACGCTAGGGCGAGTAGTAAGGTATAAACAATACGAACTAACATGAGCTTATCGTAATGGCGTCAAGTTTTTGGATACTATCTAGCACTTGCTTAGGCGAAAGTTCTGTCAA
Source organism: Vibrio sp. Vb1026 (assembly GCF_033338745.1). NCBI lineage: Bacteria > Pseudomonadati > Pseudomonadota > Gammaproteobacteria > Vibrionales > Vibrionaceae > Vibrio > Vibrio sp. Vb1026. Next base: position 126,633 of record NZ_JAWOTH010000005.1, on the reverse strand, counting down.
GCACTTAAGGTGTTTGTATTGACATTCACGCTGGAAACAAGGGCGACAATCAATATCGGTATGAACAATCTCCACTTTTTCTGCGAGTGGGGGGGTGTACTTCGGTGAAGTTGAGCCATACACGGCAACAACATTACAACCAACCGCAGCTGCCACATGCATTAAGCCTGAGTCATTTGCGACAACAGTCTTACATGCAGCAAGTAAGTCGACTGCTTCAATTAAGCTGGTTTGGCCTGCCAGAACATGAATGTGCTCATGGAATTGCGTCGGAACAAGTGCGCGAATATTGTTACAAGTCTCTAAGTCTTTTTGAGAACCAAACAACCAGATTTGATGCCCAGATCGAGCCATTTGTGTCGCAACTTCAGCGTAGTGTGTTTCGGGCCATTTTTTTGCGGGACCAAACTCTGCTCCTGGGCACAGTCCGATAATTGGTTGGTCTTGGGCTAAGTTGAACTTTTTGATCGTGGCTTGTTGCTCTGCCGCGTTAATTGCAAGGCGAGGGCGAGGTAAGGTTTCAAGCCCGCCAAGAGAGTTAGAGTCCACCATTTCTGCTTTTGGATAAGCTAACGCTACATAGCGCTCTACCATGTACTGAAAAGACTTCATGTTAGGGCGTAAGTCGTTCAATAAACCATAGCGCATTTCTCCCTTCCAGCCAGTACGAAGAGGAATGTTGGCAAACCATGGGATCAGTGCTGATTTCGCTGATTTAGGCAAGATATAGGCGTGGTCATATTGCTTTTCACGTAATGATTTGCCAATTTCCCTGCGGCCTAATAAGTTAAACTCACCATGACCGATAGGCATTTCAATCGCTTGATGGATTTCTGGCATACGCTCAAGAATCGGTTTACACCATCCTGGAGCGATAACGTCAATTTGGCTATCTGGATGGCGTTGCTTTAATACGATATATAACGATTGCGACATTACCATATCGCCGACCCATGCAGGGCCAATGACTAAAATCTTCATGCTTTGTTTTTCCAGTATAGGAATTTCAAAATTGACTCATAAGTTCTAAAAAGTTCAGCGTATATTTTATTCGCAAGAGTCATTTTGGATTTATCTTTTCTTTTACCACCAATCGTCGAAGCAATCTCTGCTCTAGTAAAGAGATCTGGAGACACGCTGTAAACTTGAACACCATGTCTCCATGGTTTTTCCATGTAGTCATCGACTGGTTCAATAAACTCTTGAGCATGCATAACAAACTTTGAGGCTGCTTTAGGTGTGACGATATAAGCGGTGGTACCACAAGTGCCTGCTGAGTATCCCCCTAGCATATGATTATCATCAATAGGTACGATTGGGGTGAATACACGCTTCTGAGTGGCAGACAACTTGATGTAGTCATAATTAGAAGTCAATGGAAGGGTATGTTCGAGTACTTGCTTCAGCCCTTCTACGGGGTCGACGTTGTCTTCTAAGATGACGATCGGTTCATCAAGCTCAACACAGCGAACCCACAACTCGTAATGGCTTGCAAAACAGGCGACTTCACTGGTTTTTAATTGATACCCTTTGCGGCGTAGAGTAATGGTAGGACGACTTTTTTCTGAATGAAGAAAACGGTCAACAGAGCCATCTACTGCATCAAAAAATTCAAACGTAATGCCTTGTTGTTTTAACTTTTCTTCAATACGTTCTCGGCGATCTAGCGATCGAGCCAAGCTTACGACAAATACTTTCACTGCACTTTCCAGTCGCTGTTATATCTTGGTTTAAACAAATTGTAATAGTTATTGCCGTCTTCTTGAGAGTGCAGCAACTGTAGTACCCACATATATTGTTCGGGTTTATCACCGACAAAATATTCAATGGCTTCATTACAGGTACGAGCGTCTTGCTCTTCGCCTTTATCCAGCTCAAACGCTGGTAAAATCTCAATATCAAACGTACCATCTTCAGTGTTCATCGACGCAAATAGAGGCAGTACTTTTGAGCGTGATAGTTTCGCAATTTTGCCTAAACCAGGTAGCGTTGCTTTACGTGTTGCAAAAAAATCCACAAACACACTATGCTCTGGGCCGTGATCTTGATCGGGTAGGTAATACCCTACATAGCCATCTCGAATGGATTTCAGGAAAGGCTTAATGCCACCTGAGCGTTCATAAACACGGCCACCGTATTGGACTCTTTGCTTGTGCATTAGCCAGTCAGCAACATCATTCTTTTGTTTCTTCGCCATTGCAGAAACTGGCATTCCCATTGACGCGAGCAAGATAGCAGGCACATCAATTGCCCAAGAGTGGGGAACCATTAAAATCACATTTTCGTTGTTATCAATGTGCTGTCGTAAAATGTCTAGGCCGCGAATTTGGCAACGGTTCTGAAGCCATTTTGGTGAGCGTAAACTTAGTAACCCGAAGCGAAAAAAGAACATGGCTGCTGTGTAGAGTGTTTTTTCTATCAAAGCTTCACGTTCTTGGAACGACTTTTCCGGAAAACACAGCTCAAAGTTAACCCTCGCTCGGTGAGCTGGCCCCTTGTGGGATTTCGACAGTTTTTTGGCTATGGTTTTCGCCAACCACTTTTGTAAACCCAGTGGCATTAATGATAAAGGTAAAAATAAGATAACACCTAACCACGTGCCCCAGTACTTAGGCGACAGAAAGTGGCGCTTAAACTCAGGGTTATATGCTTTAGGGTCGAAGTCATCACGTTTTATGGTCATGGCGTGTCTAGTTACCTATTCGTGTACGGGCGAAGTGGTTTAAATGAGAAAAAAGATAGTTAGGAATGATACAGGCTATTGCATTTGAGTAAAGGTGGCAGGTTATGGTTCTACCACCTTGTGGTGCTTAACTGTTTTGGATAGTCAAGTATTCGGCAACGCCTTCTGCAACTGTCTTGAATTCAACATCACAACCTGCGGTGCGCAGTTTGGTCAGATCCGCTTGTGTGAATTCTTGGTAAGCGCCTTTTAGGTGCTCAGGGAATGGGATGGTTTCAATTTGGCCTTTGCCATGATGCTTGATAACTGCTTTTGCTACCTCTTCAAAAGATTCAGCACGGCCAGTACCACAGTTAAAAATGCCTGATACGCCGTTTTCTAAGAACCACAGGTTTACTTTACATACATCACCAACGTAAACGAAGTCGCGTTTGAATGATTCGCTACCCGCGAACAATTTAGGATTTTCACCTGCGTTAAGTTGGTTGTTTAGGTGGAACGCAACTGATGCCATGCTACCTTTGTGGTCTTCACGTGGGCCATATACGTTGAAGTAGCGGAAGCCGGTGATTTGAGAAAGGGTCTCACCATGCTCTTCAGCGTCTTGCCATAGGCGACGAACGTAGTTATCAAACTGCTGTTTCGAGTAACCGTATACATTCAGTGCGCCTTCGTATTCGCGTTCTTCAACGAAAGTATCGGTATCGCCGTAAGTGGCTGCGGAAGAAGCGTATAGGAATGGAATCTCGCGATCTAAACAGTAATGCAGCAGCTCTTTAGAGTACTCGTAATTGTTTAGCATCATGTACTTACCATCCCACTCAGTCGTTGCAGAGCAAGCACCTTCGTGGAAAATTGCCTCAATCGGACCAAAATCATCGCCCGCCATAATTTGGGTCAGAAAGTCGTCACGATCCATGTAATCTGTGATGTCCAGATCAACTAAGTTCTTAAACTTTTTGCCATTTTTTAGGTTGTCGACAACCAGGATATCGTTAATACCAGCTTCGTTTAGTGCTTTAACAATGTTGCTGCCGATCATGCCAGCGCCACCAGTTACGATGATCATAGAACTTCCACCATAGATTAAAATTTTCTCAGGAATTCTAGCAAGAAACAGAAATTAGCGCTATTGGAAGGAAAAGGAAAGGTATAGAGCACTTGGGGGAGGAATAAACAAAAGGGAGCCGAAGCTCCCTCAAGTAGGCTGTTATTTAGCGTTTGACGTATTTGGGCGTTGATACCAAGGATTACGCTCATCCGTCAGCTCAATCAAGCTGTACTTACGACCTAGCTTCTGACCGCCATCGCGAGTCAATGGTTGCCAGCTAAAGAACGCACGGTTGTTGCTTGGCTTAACGGTCATGATGTCGAATGGAATCGAAATGTAGAAGCCTTTAGTAAAGCTACCTTCACCGAATTCGTCAGCCGACAAATCACTGATTGATGCGAATGCACCTGCAATGACACCACTCTTGAACTGTTTAGATACATTCACTTGTGTACCGATATCACCCGCTAGGAACTGACCAACATCAACTTGAATCATCAAATCTTGTAGGAAATCCCATTGAGGGTAGTAATAACCCGACACAAAACCAGTAAAGCCTTTATCTACAACTTGGAACGGACGTCCATATTCTGGCACATTTTGCCATTTCTCATCGTAAACACCGAAGTAACTTTGTGGATCACGTTGAGAAATTAAGTTGACGTCAGCGCCAATCGCCCAGTTAGCTCCTTGTGGTCGGTAAAGAAACTCGGTACCGACTCCGGCAAACATGCTCTCCAGATAGCCCGCGTAGAATTGCTGGTCCATGGTATCTGAATACTCTTGGAACCAAGTTAACTGTAGGTTGGACATGGTTACCGCGTGTTCATTTTGATAAGCACGGAACATGGTACGTACACGAGGAATCGAAGTGCCGTCTGGTGGGGTGACGTAGTTAAACTTGTCGTAGTTGTTGTACCAATCCCAGTATAGCGAGCCACCAATTTCTAGGTTATCTGTCAGCCAGTAAGAGGCGCTGCCACTTAGACCAACACTGAACAGGTAGAACTCTTCTGGGTTGCCCAAGGTCTGAGCCAGTTTTGGTGAGAAGCCCCAATCAAAGCGCTCAAAACCATCGTAAGCAGGTTTGCCTTGCGGTTTATCATTTGAGGTTGATGTTGCATCTTCGATATTTGGATTGATGTAGTTAACTTCTGCAAAGTCACGGTATTTCTCTTTGGAGATAACCGTTTGATCGCCGATCAGACCACGACTGCGTTCATTGATAGTAAAGGTATCAATGTTGTCTGGCATTTCGTTATAAAGGACTGCCGCCGCTTTTTCATGAGCTTCATTGCGATCACGATACTTTTTCTGCTCGCCGACAACAGAAACGGTATTGTCTTCAACATAGAGTTGGGTATTTTGGTAGCCAGCAATTTTATCCAGCTCCTCAGTAACACGTTCCCAATCTACATCAGACAGTTGCTCTGGTTGCTTGTCTTCAACTTCTGGCGTTGGTGTATCACGCCAGAAAGACGGCATATCATTGAAGTTTGTGTAAAGGCTTACGCCTGCAACTAACGTATCACCGCGCTCATAACTCAAGCGCAGATCGGCCATATGCCCTAAACGATACAGAACACCAAAGTTCCAAGGTGTATGAGGCGTCATATCTACACCACTACGGACCACAGGGAAATCTTCGCTGTAATCGTTGCTGTCGTATTCGAGCTTAAATCGAAGCGGAGTATATAGAGTTTGATATTCTATTCCGCCAAACAAGGCCGCAGTACCCTTGAAAAAACGATCTACATTAGTTGTGCCACCCGTAGAAGTTACATCACTTGGTCTTTGGCAGAAGCTATCTGATAGTTTACAAGCAGGGTTACTGATATTGTTACGCGTACCTAAGTAGCCCCAGCCCATACCTAAAGTAAAATCAAAGGTACCGAGGTTTGGGTTTGAGTAGCGTTTTGTCGCTGCAACAAACTCACCATCAAAAAGACCGGTACCGGCAAAATCACGTACACCAACAGAAAGCTCTGGCAAGTATTCTGACTCTTGTAAAAGTCGAAGTTTAAAATCGATGCCTTTGTCGGTGTATTTAGTATCGCCGGAAAAATTGGGATCGTTACTGTAGAGATAATCGTTAACCATAGTATAGCGAATTGTCGCTTCTAACCATGGCATCACTTGCAGAGTTACGTTGTAGAAAAGGTATTCATCGCTGCCAGTGACCGCAAAGTTAAACTCACCTTCAGGTGCCATACGGCCAGTTGGCATCTGCATTAGGCCGACACCACCAAAGTCCATTTGTGAAGGTTGCAGTGGTGGCACTTCAAATGGCATATTTTGAGCCCACACCAACGCTGGACCCATTAACGAAAGGGATAAACTGGTTCTGATCAGGTTCATGTTTAATTCTTCGATGAGGTTGGTTTACGTTGTGCAAGCAAAGCAACAATGTCTTTATCCATTTGTGAGTTTTCGAACTCATCAAACGGTACGTACACCATGGTGAGTGGTGGTAAGTAGTATTGAGTGGTTAGCCAACTGCCATGGTGAGGATGAATGACCTTGCCATCTGGGTAAATTAGGATTGGCGGATAAGCAAGTTCACCAATATCGCTTGAACCTAGATTCTGGATCTGTTCATGTAGAGCGATACCCGCTTGGTTTGCTACCGTGTAGACTTTTCCCATATTACCTACATAGAGCACTTTCTCTTCACGTTTTGGTGCACTTAACGCAAGTTTACCTTGTAAAAGGGGGTTATCAAATTTATCCAGACGGATGCGATCACCATCAATGGCCGACAGCACGCGAGGCGCAAACAGGCTTTGTTGGATAAACTTGTAAAATGGGTGTGCAACTAAATTATGTTGAATCATTTGGTTCAACACCGAGTTCTTTAAGGCAGTACTTTCTTGCAGTGCTGTTTCGGAATTATCAAATAGAGCAACAGCTAAAGGGTATTGTAGGGCGACTTGTTGTTCCTGTGCATGCTTTAGTATGCTCCCTAAGCGTGCCGCTTGTTGAAACTGCAGTGCTTTGCCCGTTCCGACAAGTTCAACATTAAGCGGTGAAGATGGGTGATTTTGAGCTTGAACGGCAGTAGGTGCCGCCAGAATCGTTGCCGTTAAACTTAGGCCTAATAAAGATAGCAGTCGTTTATTCATTATTTGCTGTATCCTTTTAAAATCGTCAGTTCAACAGGTACCATGTTTGGACCTAAGTGTTGACGCGTTTTCACTACTTCTCCCTTACTGTTTACCCAATATTGGTTATCTACGCTTTCCTCTAAACTGGTAAAGGTGACAACCTCTGTATAAACATCAGTAACGGTAGATGAAATAGGGGTGACAACGGTTTCTTGACCCTGATGAGAACGCTCGACTTTAGCCGGGAAGCCATAGCGGTATTTATCAGCCCAATCGTAAGAAAGGACATATTGCTCTGAGGATTTGGAGTATTCAGGCACAGTGCCATAAATCCCTGCTAGATTGGTGGTTTGCAAACCAATGGTTTTAACGATATGGCCGTTTTCTGTTACCACCATGGCTTTGTCTGCACTGACCCACTTTAACTGGGTATTACCAGTTAATGGATTTTTCTCGGCAAAGGCTAACACTACGAAGACCTGTTTTTGGTCGCCAATTTTTAAGTAAGCGCTAGCATAAGGAACTGCTTCAATTTCTTCTGATGTTAGCTCGACATCGATGTAGTTGCTATAAGCTTCTTGGACTGTCGCGGAAACGTCATTAAATTTTTGTGTACAGCCAAAGATTGAACTCATTAAAGGTAGGGCAATAAGTAAGCGCATCCATTTTTGCGATAGAAAGGTGTTCATCATTCCCTCATTACAAATAAAATCGCCCTGAATAGTTCAGGGCGATTGTTTCCATATCTACAAAACTAAAAAATTATTTATTTAGGGATGTAGAGTTAGAGTTAGAAGTAGACGTTGAAGTTGAATCACTGTCTGACGCTGCAACTGCTACTACAGTTACTGCTGCTGCTGCACCTACTGCTACTGCAGTTGTGCCAGTTGCAGACGCAGATGCTGTACCAGCTGTACCAGCTTCAGTCGCTGCAAATGCAGTTGATGCGCTTAGAGCCATAAGAATAGCTAGAGCTGTATTCTTCATTATTAATCCTTGTATATCCGGTATAAAAACATCGATGTTTGGTCTGTTTAGAACATACCATTGTTCATTTTAGTTAAAAAACAATCAGCATGTAAACAGTTTCCTATGTGAATTTACCTAACGTTAAAGAAAAATTGTTGCAAGGCTGAGAGTTAAGAATAGAGAATTGCTTAGGTTTGATCGTTGTATTTAATCAAAATGCTTATTTTTACTGCGTTACTTCAAGCCACCTCTGAGTTTACGCAAACGTTCACATTTTTGTTCAATGCATCCGTAACGGTGTTCTGTTTTAAGCGGCTGACAGCCAGTGTTTTTCTCATTCGTGAGAATTTACGAACCATAAACGGAAATCTGAGACGTTTTTGCCCCCTTGCCGTTTTGCGCTAATACATGCATAATTTGCCAGCTTTTGTGTTGCGTTTATAAAAGATTGTTTTTTTGAACGGCTAGTCGCAAAAGTGAGGCTTAAAAAGAATATTTATATCAATAAACCGAATGAATCGGGAATCAGCGAACAGTGGCTAACGCGTAATGCCGCCGGGCGGTAGCGTGTAAACGCACAAGCGAAATTGACAAAAGTTAACAGACATTCACTGCGCGCGTCGTTCATAATGTGCAGCGGTCAGTCGACACCCAAGGAACACTTACGTGATTAAGAAACGACCATGGCTAGGGGCGTTGAGTGCAATCAGCTTAGGCTTGTGCTCATTTTCTGCCTCAGCAGATTTTTATGCTGGTGCGTTAGTAAGTTACTCTAACGCTGAATTTCATCATTCCTCTTCTCCAGTAACCGAGGGAAACCCTTTCCTTCTTCAAGCGCAAGCTGGTTACTTCTTCAATGATTACCTCGCTTTTGAAGCACGTTACGGAACTTCTGTACAACGAGATAGCGGACTTGCAGTAGATAGTCTTGCGAGTGGTTTTATTAAGTTGAATATGCCTGTCTCCGAGCGTGTAGCACTTTACGGACTTGCCGGTTATTCTAGTGTCCAGATCGACCAACAAAATGTAGGCTCTAATAAAGATCAAGGTTTTAGCTTTGGCTTGGGTATGCATTATGCTTTGGACAAGCAGAATGCGGTTGTCTTTGAGTTCGTAGATAGCACATCTGAAGACCAGGCACGCTTGAACGCACTTACTCTTGGCTTTCAACACCGGTTTTAATTAAAGACCTAGTGCCTAGTTTTGTGGCTAGGATTTTTAACTCCTGACTTTAAATAGCGAATTATCATGCTCAAAGGATATTTCTCGATAGGTGCTTGCATTCTGGCAAGCCTATTTGCGCCGCTTACTATTGCGCAGACTCCAACCCCAGAACAAATTCAGATGTTTCAGAACTTACCAGTTGATCAGCAACAAGCACTGGCGAGTAAGTATGGCATCTCTATTCCATCCGGCGCATCTTCTCAGCCAAGTAATTACCAAAACCCTCAAGTGATTGAGCAACGTCCGCCTGTTAGCAGCGCGACTGAAGCAAAAGTAAACGATTCAGAAAAAGACGAACAAGGTCTAAAGCGTTTTGGTTTAGATTTATTTGCGGGTTCACCGACGACATTTGCACCAATTAGTGACGTGCCTGTTCCGGCTGACTACACGGTAGGAGCTGGTGATGAAATCGTTATCCAACTGTTTGGTAAAGAGAACACGACGCATCGCCTTCGCGTTAATCGCGCTGGTATCATTAATTTTCCTTCTCTTGGTCCTGTTCAAGTAGCCGGCATGACATTCCCTGACGTGCGCGATTCTCTAAATCAGCGTGTAAAAGAGCAAATGATCGGGGTTCGCAGTGATATTTCGTTAGGTGAAATGCGTACCATGCAAGTTTTTGTTATGGGTGATGCCTTCAAGCCAGGTGCTTACACGGTTAGTGCACTAACCACAATCTCTCAAGCGATTTACTATAGTGGTGGCTTTAGTGAGAGTGGTGCCCTGCGTAATGTGCAACTTAAGCGTAATGGTCAGGTAATTCGTAAGCTTGATATGTACGACCTTTTGTTGAAAGGTGATGCGCGTAATGATGTTCGACTGTTACCAGGAGACGTGGTCTTCATCGGTGCATTGGGTAACACGATTTCGATTGATGGTGAAGTAAACCGCCCCGCAATCTATGAAATCAAACCAGGTGAAACCTATAAGCAAGCGATTCAAATGGCTGGTGGTTTTACGGCTAACGCTTATAGCGATCAAATCGAAGTGAAGCGTTACGCCACTAAAGGTGCTCGCGATGTATTAACACTGAACTTTAGCCAGTCACATGACCAGCAAACTAAAGTCAAAGATGGTGACGCCGTTAATGTACTGAAGAAGAGTGAAGAACTAACTCGTTACGTGCAAATTGAAGGTGATGTTCGCCATCCCGGCTTTATTGAGTGGAAGAACGGTCTGCGAATTGCAGATTTATTCCAATCTGTTGATGCCTCATTTAATTCTACTGCAGATGTAAACTATGCCGTTGTTGTTCGTGAGGTTAACCCACAACGTGACATCGAGGTTTACCAAGTTAACCTTGCTAATGCAATTCTTTCCCCAACGAGTAAAGATAACTTGACGTTAAACTCAAGAGATAGAGTACTGGTATTTAACCGATTGAGTAACAAAAGTGTTGATTCATTTTTAGAAACTGATGATAAGGCAAAAAGCCTGGAACAGGCACAGCTGCAAGCTAAAAAAGAAGAACAAGAACAGAATCTTGAATCATCATCAGCTAATGTTACGGGTAAAGATGTTCGTATGATGTGGCAAGGAAAACCCGTTACAGATGAACAAATGCAGGAGTTAAAGCGAAATACGCGTTCAACTCTTCTTGCCCCAGTGTTACTAAAGTTACAACAGCAATCGCGTTTGGGGCTAGCTCCTCAAATTGCAGAAATCACTGGTGAGGTAAAATATCCGGGTCGATACCCAATTTCACCTCGTATGAAAATCTCTGACTTGATTGAGGCCGCTGGCGGTTTAACATACGGGGCATTCACTATTAACGCAGAGCTTGCCCGCACCGTAATTAGAAGTTTCGATGAAAGAGCATCTGTTGATATTAAACGAATTGACCTACGTAAAGCGATTCAAGGTGACGTAAACAGTGATGTGATTATTGTGGGTAGAGATAGACTTAATATCCTGCAAAAGCCTGATGTGAAGGTACAAAGTACAGTAACGTTACAAGGTGAGGTTCGCTTCCCAGGCACTTATACCGTTCGTCAAGGTGAAACTTTAGGTGAACTGTTGGAGAGAGCTGGTGGTTTGACCGAATTTGCGCACCCACAAGGGGCTATCTTTACTCGTGAAGCTTTGCGCCTTCAAGAGCAAAAGCTACTAAACCAATATGCGGCAGATATGCGAGCAGAGACAGCGAAGAAAACCTTCCGAGCTGATAGTAATATGGGTTCAGTGATCTCAGACCCAGATAAAACGCTGAAGTTTATTGAAGAAGCAAGCCGTAGCAAGGCTCTTGGCCGTATGGTGGTACAGCTTAATCGTATCCTTAAAGATGAGCGTTCTGCCGACTTTATGTTAGAAGACGGTGACTTCCTATTTGTACCGACCTTCCGCAACACGGTTTCGATCATGGGTGAAGTTCAGGTTCCAATTACATATCTACTGGATAACAAGCTAGGTGTGGATGATTACTTGAATAAAGCAGGTGGTGCGAAAAAACAAGCAGATGAAGATCGTATCTTCGTTGTACGCGCAGACGGCTCGGTTTACAAACCAACATCAGGATACTGGTTCGGTAACAATCATGAAGAGCTAAAAGCAGGCGATACCATTGTTGTACCAATTGATACTGACTACCGTGATGCATTAAGCACTTGGACAGCTGCCACGCAGATTCTTTACCAAACAGGTGTAGCGATCAACGCGTTGAAGTAAGGAATGACAAGGTTATTCCAATCAGCTTAAACAAGATTAGAAATACATTGATAGTAAGAGCTTATGTAACGATTTAAGTTACATAAGCTCAACCTTATGAACATTATTAATCAAAACGGCAAATACTACTCTGAACACCAATAGTGGTATTATTCAGCCGTAGCCCGTCATTCCAGCGAGCCGAAGCGAGACTAGGAATCTTGTCACAGCACGGTTGTGTTTTGAAAGTCGGAGAATAATTAATCAAATTCCACCAATCTCTGAATTGAGTATAACGAACCTCAGAGCTTAGGATTAAAGACCAATGGAACCACAAAAAGAACCCAATCCAAACTACCTACCATATCCACCTAACCCACAACCTACAGATGATGAAATCGACTTACGTGAACTCTTAAAAGCTTTATGGAAAGGAAAGTTGCTTATTGTCGCAACCGCGTTTGTATTCGCTATCAGCTCAGTCCTTTATGCTTTGAGTCTTTCGAATATTTATAAAGCGGATGCACTCCTAGCACCAGCAGAAACCTCGAATGGTGGTGGATTATCAAAAATGGCAGGCCAACTGGGGGGGCTAGCAGCGTTGGCTGGTGTTAATCTTGGCGCAGGAGAATCCTCACAAACAGATCTGGCAGTACAAGTAATGAAATCTCGCCAATTTGTAGAAGCATTTATAAATAAGCATGATTTACTTGTACCTTTAATGGCCGCAACCGATTGGGATTTGGAAAACAACAAGCTTGTCCTAGACAAAAAGTTATATGACCCTAAAACTGGTACATGGCTACGTGAAGCACAAGGCTTACGTGGGGCGGTGCCAACAGCTCAAGAGGCATTTGAAGTATTTAACCAAGAAGTACTAAGTATAACTCAGGATAAAGAGAGTGGCTTATATCGAATATCTGTTAAGTTTTATTCTCCTTATCTTGCAAAGGATTGGGTTACTTGGTTGGTTGAAGATATAAATAAAGTCATGCGCGAGCGTACTATTAATGAAACAACTCAAAACTTATCTTACTTAAATATCCAATTGAAAAAAACTGCCGTGACAGATATGCAGAGTACTTTTTATAAACTTATTGAAGAGCAAACAAAAAGCTTAATGCTTGCAGAGGTCCAAGAAGAGTTTATTTTCAAAATTGTTGATCCGGCAGTAGTTCCAGAGGTTAAAAATGGTCCTCAGCGTGCGTTAATTTGTATTTTAGGGACTCTAATTGGAGGCGTGCTGGGCGTTGTAATTGTATTATTTAACTTTGCATTTAGAAAAAAATCTAATGATTATGCAGCATGCCATTTTTGAGTCTTAAGTTAGTATTGTTATTAATTGTAATAATAATATTATTGCTGATTGATTTGTAGAATTTTAAGACTGAAATCTGTTTAAAATACGAAGAGTTCAACTATCCCCGGTAAAGGTTGTTTGTGGGTAATGGATCTTTATATAAATTTTAGTAAATGAAAATTTTTGGTGAATAATGAATACTGCTAAAAAAAAGATAGTTCTTACTTACGGGACGTTTGACCTTTTTCATATTGGTCATGTCAGACTGCTTAAAAGGCTTAGTGAACTTGGTGATAAGTTATATGTTGGTATCTCTTCTGATGAATTTAACGAGTTAAAAGGGAAAAAATCTTTCTTTTCATATGAGGAAAGAGCTGAAATAGTTAATTCTTGCAAATATGTTGATATGGTTTTTCCAGAGCTAAACTGGGATCAGAAAATAAATGATGTTAAAAAGTACGGGGTCAATGTGTTTGCAATGGGTGATGACTGGGAAGGTAAGTTTGATTTTTTAGAAGAGCTATGTGATGTAGTGTACTTGCCGCGAACTGAAGATATATCGACAACAAGTATAAAAAAAGAACTGTCGACGTTAGACAATGTTAATTTAACTCTAGTTGAGGATACATTGCATAGCGCCTTAGAGATCGTAAAGAGTCTCTCTAAGGCATGATGAGGTTTTAACATGTTAGATAAGTTAAAATACAAAGTGAAAACCCAAATTATTGGTTTTTCCACGAAAGTATCATTTTTAGATTTAGCAATAATGAAGATAAGGAAATATAGGAAATCTAAAAGAGTTAATCCAAATAAGTCTGAGCATGCCGAGAGTGTATTACAGCTTATTAAAAACTCTAATCTTAAAGTATTCCCTATGTTTGGTACCCTTCTTTCAATATATCGAGATGGTAAGTTTATATATGCAGATGACTATGATTTCGCTTTGATGGAAGGGCAGCAACTTGATATTGAAGTTATTAATAAAATGAACCATTTTGGTGCGGTTTTAGTTGCTTTTTCAATAGTAGGTGATGATTTAGTAGAGTTATCATTTGATTTTAATGGTGTTAGGATCGATTTCTTTCAGCTAGATTACTCAAAGGAAAAAGTAACTCACCGTTGTCCTAACTTTAGAAAAGAAAGACCTGATATAGATTTTTCTAAATTGATTAAGAAAAAATACCAAACCTATTTTTCTGTTGACTATGTTCTATTTGAACTAGAGTTTAATCAGTCGTGGGGGGTATATATACCGACGGATTGTGAAAAGATTTTTGAAAGGCATTATGGCCTTGACTGGCGCACTCCCAAAATGAGTAATTTTATTGATTTTTCAAACTATGATTTTAAAGAATTAGACTCATACAATGTATGTGGAGAGCAAGGCCTTCTTATACATGAATTGGAAACTAAATTTAATAATTTGAATTGAATGTGAGCGAATAAATGTTTTTAGTTGTACAAAGGCTCAATAACTATGGATAAAAAACTATGGGAAAACTTCTCGTACTTGACAGTAATTCAAGTGCTATTAGTTGCAATGCCTTTGTTTTATTACCCTTATGTAGTGAGAATTCTAGGGACTGACGGTTATGGTGAAGTTGTCTTATCACAAGCGATAGTTGGATTTTTTTCTATTTTCATAAACTTCGGGTTTACTATATCCGCTACTAAATCAGTGTCAATTAATAGAAATGATAATGTCAAGTTATCTGAGATTTTTAGCTACGTATTCTATAGTAAATTGATTTTTTTGATTGTTAGCTGTTTTATACTCTTTATTATTCTTAGTGTTTTTGGAAATCTAGGCGTTGATAATAAACTTTTATATATCGCGTTTATAACATGCATTTCTGATGTCTTTCTTATCCAGTGGTTTTATCAGGGAATGGAGAAAATGAGATTAGTTGCACTTTCTAATCTGTTTGCGAAGTTTTTTTCTTTGATTTTAATTTTTCTGCTAATAAAAGATGCTGGAGATGGTGATACTTTATTATATATATTGTCTCTTAGTTTGATTTTTTCTAACCTTGTAATGTTCTTATACCCATTTCTAAAATACAATATTAGATTAACCCCATTTGAACGTAGTAAAGTATTTGAAACCATTAAAGAATCATCATTATTCTTCACTTCTAGGGTTTCTGTAGTTTTTATTGAAAAGTTAAATATTACACTTTTAGGTGCATATACTAACACTCACTTTGTATCAGTCTATGATTTGGCGAATAAGTTTGTTTCTTTAATCCAATTGCCGATTAACATGCTTAATCAGGCATTATATCCTCGTATATCTAATACTAAAAATATTAAATTAGTACTTAAAGTAATTAAATATTGTTTGATTATAGCTATACCAGTCGGAATATTTATATACTGGGCTATTCCGTATATAATTGAGCTTTATGCCGGCGGGGAGTTTTTAGATAGCGCTGTTGTATTTTACATACTAGGATTTAATGTCATCATTAATATTATATCTCATTTTTTTGGCAATTGCATCTTGGTTGTGATGGGGTATGCTAAGGAATTCAATTACTCTATATTATACAGTTCTCTATTGTATGCGCTCCTCCTTTCTTTATTTATTTTTTCACATATATTTGATGTTTATATATCGGCGTCGCTAATTGTATTTTTTAATTTTTCAGTTATGTCATTTAGGTTGCTTTTTGCTTCTAAGGCTAAAATATTTTGAAGAACACACTTAGTTTAGGGTTAGAACATATCTTATTTGCTTTATTTATAATTATATGGCTATTTTGTAGCTTACTATATATTCCTTTGTTTTTTCTGGTTGGGTTATTCACTTTATCACTATTATACCCGGGAAAAAAAACATATTGGGCGTTAGTACTCTCCATAAGTTTGATTTTTTCTCTGATGTCAATCTCAATAAACCCTATGGGAAATAATATTGGAGATGTTGTAGTATATTATAATGCATTCATAAATAAAGACTTTATTGACACGTTATTAAATTTAAAAATATATCGCTTTTTGATCTTTCAATTACAATATATCTTTGACTTGCCAGTTAAGGTTTACTCGTTAATAAGTATTTCTTTAATATATATTCTGTATTCTATTTTTTATTTTAATTTTTTGAAAGTTTTTTCTGTCTATGTAAAAACCTTCAAAGATAAAGTGTTTTTCTTGCTTGTTTTATTGTCGTCTATTCCATTTTTTATATTTAGTTCATTTGAGAACACATTAAGTTTTGTTTTTTTTGCTAATGGTTTTTTATGTTATTTAAATAGAAAAAAATTAAGCTGTTATGCTCTTTTTCTTCTCTCTTTTTTAACGCATGGTTCTAGTGTGATTTTAGCTATAATCTTTATTCTTTCTACAAAAGTCAGGAATATTAGCTTAAGTCTGCTGTTCATATTATCGTCAATAATGTTGTTGTTTATTTATTTTTTCTCATTCATTAGTGCGTACGTAGAGATTCCTTTTGTTGGGTTTTATTTTTTAAGATTAAATTATTACCTTACCGGTCCGTGGTCCTCATATATAGGTTTATTAGAATACTTTTTATTTCTAATAGCTTTGTTTAAAATGTTTATTCTTTCCGTCTTTATTAAGGATTTGAAGCTGCGGGCTCGCAATGATAGTCATATAATCATACTGAAGTTTTTCTTCTTTTATCTAACTTTCTGCCTTCTTTTTATCTCTTCTAGGACGTTAAATCTTCGATATATATATATCGGTTTTTTAATAATACTCCCTTATGCATTTATATATCTACAAAGCAACACGAGAGTGTTATATCGAAAAGTGATTATTTATTCATACTTCACATTGTCGATATTTTCATTGCATAACATTTATTATTTTTATGGAATAATGAAGGTTTCTTCTTTTGCTCCTGAAAAGGGAGTTTTTTCATCGGTTGTAGACTTTGTTAGTTCTGATTTTGATTTACCTGAAGGTAGATACATTATTCAATCTAGAACAGAAAGAGTTGAATCAAGTCAAAAGAGTAATTGATTTTGAAAACTGTAATCATATCGTATGAGTTTCCTCCAAGGATTGGAGGTGCAGGTATTGTAGCTTCCGATATAGCTACCGCATTTCGTAAATTTGGACAAAATATTCTTATTATAACTAGTTACAATGCTAGTATATATGATTTTTGTACTAATAGGATTGTTCGAGAAAGTGTGAATGGGGTAGAGGTAATAAGGCTTCCTGTTATCCATAAATGTTGGTTTCTCACTTTTCCTTATAGTCTAAAGTTAAACAGCCATTTCTTTGAAAGTGAGGATATAATCATATTAAATGATTTTGGCGCTGCTTTTTCGTTTTCTAAAATAAAACATTACTCAAAATATAGATATACTTTGTATGTGCATGGTAAAGAAAGTTTTGTTGTTAGAGATAAGTTTTTGCAAAATGTTGTTTTCTCTTTTAAAAAACGATATATAGATTTGATCCATAACGCAAAAAGTGTTGTGTTTGTGAGTGGTTTTATTAAACAATCGTTACTTGAACTTGTGCCAGAGGTTAAAGATAATAGTAAGTTTTCTGTTGTTTATAATAGTATAGATGAAGATTACTTCGATCGTATATGTATATCTGAAATTCCAAAAGATATGCGACTAACGATTAATACTAAATACACTCTGGTGACTGCTTGTCGATTAGTTAAAGGTAAAGGTTTTGATCGTAAGCTTGAAATTTTTAAACATCTTAAAAATAAATTAAAGTTGGATATATCATGGGTAATTATTGGTGATGGTGAATACAAAAGTGAGTTTTCACGCATAGTAAAATCTTTTTCATTAGATGATGTCCATTTTCTTGGTAGAGTTGAACGAAAAAACTTGAAATACTATTATAGTCAGTGTGACTTATTTTGGATGCTATCTGCCTATGAAGAGGCTTATCCTCTTGTTTACCATGAAGCCCAAGCATGTGGTTTGCCCGTTATGGGGTTAAATCTAGGAGGGGTTCCTGAAGTCATTACTAAAGGCTATGGAGTGGTGGTAAATAATAATAATGATGCGATTGACTTTATCACTGAACATTATGAAGGAAGTTGCTATGTGGAGCCGTGGAAAAACAAAAATAATAATTTAAAAACACTCTATAGCAAGCTCATTCAAATTATCTAGAGGTGTTTATGAAGATTTTATTTTCTGAAGAGGAAAGTTATTATCGTAACCTTGGTTTGGTTGATATAGATAATGTTTCTTTTACTTTTGATGGTATGAAACTCTATAAACAAAAGGAGTCTTGGTTAACTCAAAACTTTGATATGTTTGTATGTTTCATGTATACATTACCTCATAATTGCATTTTGACTGAAAAATTCAAGAGAAGCAATTGTCCAACAGTTTTAGTTATTGATGGTATATATGATTATGCTAATTCTAACTCAAACCCCATGGTAAAAAAGTATCATTTAGAACTTTATCAGCATATACAACAAGACTTTATTCTATCGGTAGATCATCGATTGAGTAGTTTTTTTCATCCAAGTAAAAAGCACATTGGCTATCGACCTAAACATATCTTAGCGTATAACAAGTTCACGGAGTTTAGCAGCGTGGAAAAAAAAGTGTTAATCACTACCGCTAATTCTGCTTATTTTAATGATGTAGAATACCAAAACTTAATTGATATCATTAATAAGACTATATTTGTCTTCGACTCGAACAATATAAAATACGACTTTCGAATTTTTGACGAAAATATTCTGAAAGATATAATAATTAAGGATGGTTGTAAGAATGTAGTTGATTGCAGCTTTGAGGCTATTCTTGGTAAATATGATCATTTCGTAACTACACCTAGCTCTATAGCAATATCTGCAATCAATAACCGGAAGGCTGTCGCTCTACTTCTATATCGAGATGAACCAACATTTATTAGTTCGGGTTGGTCATTTACTTCAAAAAAAACGATATCAGCAGCTCTGAGCAGTTTTTTAAATATGGATGAGCCTCGGATGAGATACCAAGAACGGTTTGTCAATTGTTTTGAGCAAGAGAGAAGCATTAGTGATGCATTATCTATGGTTGCTAAAAATATCGATTCTTTCTCGTCATCTAATAGTGATTCGACATCTGAAGAATACTTGATTCGTTCGTACGAAAATATGTTAAATTCTAAGTTTAATATCAATTTAGAGTATGGTTCTAGAAAAATATATACGAGATTTAAATCTTTCCGTTTTATTAAGTTTTTAAGAAAAAAATTAAGGTGACTTTATGTTTTTAATAGCTGGCCCGTGTGTAATTGAGTCGGAAGGCTTGGTTCTTGATACCTTTGCTAAATTACAAGAAATGACGTCAAACCTAGGTATCGAATATATAGCAAAGTCATCATTTACCAAGGCAAATCGCTCATCTGTCAAAGCCTTTACTGGTCCAGGAGTTGAAGAGGGGTTAAAAATCCTCCAAAAGGCTAAGGAACAACTTGGGGTGAAAGTCATCACGGATGTCCATGAAGATACTCCACTTGATGAAGTTGCATCTGTCGTTGATGTTCTTCAAACTCCCGCCTTTTTAGTTCGTCAAACTAGCTTTATTCAGCGGGTTGCGTCTTTTGGCAAGCCAGTGAATATTAAAAAAGGTCAGTGGATGCATCCGGCTGATATGGTTCCTGTTGTTGAAAAATGCCGAGCTGTTGGTAACGATGATATTTGGTTATGTGACCGAGGTACAAGCTTTGGTTTTGGGCAATTAATTAACTATATGCCTGGATTGACAATAATGAAAGAGTCAACAGGTTGTAAGGTGGTCATGGACGCAACTCACAGTGTACAAATGCCTGGTAGTTTAAACGGGTCAACAGGTGGTAATCGTTATCATGTTCCCGCTATTGCAAGGGCGGCTGTTGCTGTTGGTATTGATGGACTGTTTATGGAAACGCACCCAGACCCAGATAAAGCTCTTTGTGATGGTCCGAATATGCTTGCTCTCGAGCATATGGAAGAACTGTTGGAAACTTTGTTAGAGATTGACCACGTTGTTAATAATAGAGGTCGGATTGAAACTAAATTTTGATCTATTTCTTATCGAGAATGTAGTAAGTTTGATTTCTTAGAGTTAGTTTTAAATTCAAACATAAAGTTATATGAAAACTAGAATTGTTATTCCGGCTAGGTATAATTCTTCAAGACTTGAAGGAAAGCCTATGCTAGAAATTTTAAATAGGCCTATTTTCTGGCATGTCTATCAACGTTGCCTTGAGGCAAAATTTGAGCGAGAAGACATTGTTTTAGCTACGGATGATGAAAGGATATTTGAAAAAGCAATATCATTGGGGTTAAACGCAATGATAACGTCTAATGAGCATGAAAGTGGAACTGATAGGATCTTTGAGGTTGCCACTTCGGGTTGTTGGGAACCAGATGATATTGTAATTAACGTTCAGGGCGATGAACCTTTAATTTGCGCAAAATTGATCCGAAGTCTTGCAGACTTTTGTAAAGCAAGAGGTGACTTTGACATTGTTACAGCCGTAAGTCCCATTCGAACTATATCTGATCTTGAAAATCCCAATGTAGTAAAAGCAATTATGGGATTAAATAATTTGGCTTTATATTTTACGCGCTCCCCAAGTCCTTATAATCGAGAAGACCCCAATAACTTTGAACTTGCATTCAAACATATAGGAATTTATGCCTACAGTGTTAAAGTATTATCTAAATTTTGCTCTTTTGAAGAATCGCCACTTGAAAATTATGAAAAACTTGAACAGTTAAGGGCTCTATCAAATGGACTAAAAATAGGAGCATACTTATATAACGGAGAAGTACACAACGGTGTTGATACTTTATCTGACTATATCGAAATAAAAGAAAAAATGGAGAGAAAAAGTGGATAGTATTGAAGTAGCAAAAAAAGTTATTCATACTGAGATAGAAGGTTTGTCTTTTATGTGTGAAAGAATAGACGAACAGTTTTCTTTGGCGATTAACTCTATTCTTTCTACCTCAGGAAGAATAATTATTTGTGGTATGGGTAAGTCGGGAATAATCGGTAAAAAAATTGCCGCGTCTTTTGCCAGTACCGGCACTCCTAGCTTTTTCATGCATCCAGGCGAAGCATTTCATGGTGATTTAGGAATGGTTAAACCGGAGGATGTTTTTATAGCAATATCTAATTCTGGAGAAACGGAAGAAGTTCTGAAATTACTACCTTTTCTCCGAGATAACGGTAACTATGTTATTGCCATAACTGGTTGTAATACTTCCACGTTAGCTAAAAATGCTCATTGCCATTTAGATGTAGCGGTGCCCAAGGAAGCTTGTCCTCATCAATTAGCACCAACAACCTCAACGACAGCTACTTTAGTGATGGGAGATGCTCTTACTGTAGCACTTATGAATTCTCGAGAGTTTCAACCCGAAAACTTTGCTCGTTTTCATCCGGGAGGATCTTTAGGTAGAAAACTATTATCAAAAGTTAGGGATGAAGCTATTTTAGAGGATTTGCCCATTGTTGCTAAAAACGCTAGGTTTTCAGAAATAATACAAGAGCTATCATCAAAAGGATTAGGTGTCGTTCTTGTATTAGATAGTACCAATAACATTTATTCTATTATCACTGATGGTGACTTAAGAAGAGCATTGGAATGCCACGGACGGGATATTTTTGATTTAAAGGCATATGACTTCGCAACAGTTAGCCCGAAATCTATTTCAATAGATAGTAGTACTACACAAGCTTATGAGATGATGGAACATCATCAAGTTACATCTTTAATCGTATTAGATAAAGAAAATGTCGTAGGATTAATAAAAAAATAGATGGAGCCTGGTGAGGACGTTAAATTGAAAATTGTATATGTAATAACTAAAGCCGATGAAATCGGAGGGGCTCAAGTTCACGTTCGAGACCTGAGTGTATTAGCCCAAAAAGATAACCATGAAGTGACCGTAATTGTAGGTGAACCTGGTAGGCTTGTATGTCAACTCCAAAAAGAGAACGTTTCTGTGATTATTGTTCCGGAGTTGCAGAGAGATATTAATATAATTAAAGATATCAAGTGTATTTACAAGCTACACCGAATTATTGATAGGTTGGATCCAGATCTTATAACCCTCCATTCATCTAAAGCCGGGGTTGTAGGACGAGTTGTTGCCAAACTACTGAAGAAAAAGGTTATATTTACCGCTCACGGTTGGGCCTTTGCTGACGGTGTCAACGAAAAGAGGAAAAAATTATATATCAAGATAGAAAAAACTTTAACTAAGTTCACTAATAAGATAATTACTGTCTCGGAACAAGACAAAAAACTAGCCTTAGAAAATGGTGTCGCGTGTGGAGATCGGCAGGTTGTCATCCATAATGGTGTGCATAATCAGGTTTCCTCTGCTATTTATAATAGAGATAATAATATTGTTCGGCTTGTTATGGTTGCTCGTTTTTCAGAACAAAAAGATCATGAAACACTTCTGCAAGCATTAGCTGGAATTACCCACCTTCCTTGGACATTAGACTTGGTAGGAAAAGGACCTAATTTAGACTCTATTGCTAAATTAGCGAATAAATTAAACTTAGGTGACCGAGTTAATTTTCTCGGTGAGCGAGATGACGTTCCCGATATCTTATACTCTAGTGATATATTTTTGTTAATTAGTAACTGGGAAGGTTATCCTTTGTCTATATTAGAGGCTATGGGGTGTGGGCTGCCTATTATTGCTAGTGATGTTGGAGGAGTATCGGAAGCTGTAGTAAATGGAAAAAATGGATACTTGATTTCAAGAAAAGATATAAAAAATTTGGAGTCATGCTTATCGATTCTAATAGAAGATAGGGATTTACGCAGGAAAATTTCGACGATTAATTCAGAAGAGTTTATGGAAAAGCACTCTGTAGAATCCATGTATAGAAAAACGATGAATGTATACAATGAGGTTTTAAGTATCTGACTTTATTTGAAAGGTTTTCAGTTTTACTATCAATAAAGGATATCTATTTCAGAAGACCAAAATATTGTATGTTACTGAAAGTGGTTCGGAAAATAAAATAACATTTCATATTTGCAATTAAATATTATACAAAACATGTATATTGTTTATATACCCGTGATCATTGAAGATGCTTGATTTTCAATAGAATTAGGATCATGCTACACACAATGAAAATTGCACTGACTCCTCAACAGAAAATACAACTCGAACAAACACACGATTCGACTCGTGATGGCAGAGTACGTGACCGTATTAAAGCTGTTTTGCTGGCTTCTGAAGGTTGGAGTCAGACCATGATTGCTCAAGCTCTTCGTATCCATGAATCGACCGTTGCACGCCATCTTAGCGACTACGTTCTGTCTGAAAAACTGAAGCCTGAAAATGGTGGAAGTCAAAGCAAACTTTCTGCGGCTCAAACCGTGCAGTTAATCGAGCATTTGACTGAGAAAACCTATTCTCACACGTATCAAATTGTCGCATACGTTAAAGAGACATTTGGACTTGATTACACGGTTTCTGGCATGAACAAATGGCTTCACCATAATGGCTTTAGCTACAAGCAACCTAAAGGCGTTCCACACAAGTTTGATGAAGCAAAACAACAAGCATTCATAGATGCTTATGAGGCGCTAAAGGCAAGCTGTGGCAAGGATGAGTCGATAGTCTTTATTGATGCAGTTCACCCAACACTATCAACTAAAATATCTCATGGTTGGATACGAACTGGTCATGATAAAGTGATTGAAACAACGGGCAATCGCAGCCGATTGAACATTATTGGCGCACTGAACTTGTCGGATATCGGTGCAACCATTACACACGATTATGAGAGCATTAATAGTGAAACAGTTGTTCGTTTCTTCTGTAAGTTAAGAGAAAGTTACCCGTTAGCTCATAAACTCCATATCATCTTGGATGGTGCGGGATATCACCGTAGTGACCTAGTTAAATATGCGGCGTTTGTCCTGAATATTGAACTGCATTTCCTTCCGCCTTACAGTCCAAATCTCAACCCAATAGAGCGACTATGGAAAGTCATGAACGAGAAGTCGAGGAACAACGTTTACTACAAAAGAAAGCGGGATTTCAAGGCTGCGATAGAGCAATTTTTTGCTGTGACTCTTCCAGAGTTCGCAGGCTCTTTGGCATCGAGAATTAATGATAATTTTCAGGTTCTCAAGCCTGCATCTTCAAGTTGATTGGGTATATACTATGAATCTTAACTGAACGATGAACCGAATACTGTGGTTGAGTCGAGCTGCATGATTATCAGCTTTACTTAGCGAGCAATGATATCGACCACACCACAACTAAAGCTATGTCGCCACAAACAAACGGGATCTGTGAACGGCTCCATAAAACTATATTGAATGAGTTCTGCCAAGTTACGGTCATAAAGAAACTGTATGGCTCAATGGAAGGGGCGCAGAAAGAGCTGGACGAATGGATTGACTACTACAACAATCATCGTACTCATTAAGGAAAAATGTGTTGTGGTAGAACGGCTGTAGAAACATTAGAGTATGGGTAGTCAATCTGGGCTGAAAAGAATTTAGCCCAGATATAATCTGACAGGGACCGAGTCGAAAAGTGGCTAACTGTCAGATCAGGCCTGAATTAGTGCAGTTGATTTGGCTTCAAAAGAGTATGCACTAGCGTCCCATTCCAAAGAGTACTGTTTTTACGGTAAGAAACAAAATCTTCACTTCCATCTTCCAGTTTTGATGTTTGATATAGTAAATATCATACTTATGCTTCCAAACTGCGTCTTCAATTGAAGCTCCGTATGGGTATTTTACCTGAGCCAACCCTGTAACTCCTGGTTTTACAGCGTGACGAAAACGATAATAAGGAATCTCTTTTTCCAATTCTGAAATAAACACTTCTCGTTCTGGGCGTGGACCTACCATTGACATCTCATTTCTTAATACGTTAATCAACTGTGGTAGTTCGTCAATGCGTGTTTTACGAATAAACTTGCCTACTCGTGTTACTCTAACATCATTTTTCGTGGCCCATTTTGCTCCATCCTTCTCCGCATCATTGCGCATGGAGCGAAATTTGATTACATCAAACTCTTCGTTGTATTGCCCGGTACGTCTTTGTTTAAAGAATACGGGGCCAGGTGATTCAAGCTTGATTAAAAGAACAGTAATTAATCCCACAGGAATGGCTATCCAAGCAAGCACAAAAACAAAAAGCAAATCAATGACTCTTTTTTGCCAACTGTTTTTTCGGTTAGATAGGATTGAAAAAGCTTTTTGGTGAAGAAAATAACCACTATGGAGTAGCTCTGTTTCTGTGTATCCTAAACGTCTATCAAAGTAACTCACTAAAGGTTCCACCCAAGCCCCAAGCTCTGTAGCAGCTACAAGGTAAGCTTGTTGATTATCATCTAAATGCGAACTTCTAAAGTGGCATAGTGTCTTATTTTTGAAATCTCTGATTGAGTAGTTGTTCACCTGAGCATTGATTTCAGGGTGCCTCTCTAAGACTGAAAAAATGGTTTTCTCGTCTGAAACCGGACAATAGATATATACACAAGTATCCTTAACGGTTGTTTTTAAGTTTTCTGATGCTACTTGAGTGTTAAGAGATTCGTCGTTAGATAACTCTTTCGCTTCTCTCTTTTGAAGTGTTGTGTCGATAGTGTCTGTCATAGGTTAATGTTTTAAATGTTAGACTAGCCAATTTCTGATAACCACGGAAGTATAGTTTATTTGTTGATGAATTTATATCCTAAACAGTCAAAATTATTCTTGATAGCGTCTAATAGTATTTAAAATGCTTATGTCACCGTTAATGAGTTTCTATATCGGAAGATGCTAATACGTTTTCGGTTAAGCTAGTAGCCAGCTTCCTCTTTTGTTATCCTCAAACGGAAAAAGTCGAAGGGTTTCCTTATGAAAATTGCTATCGCTGGTACCGGCTATGTAGGGCTTTCTAACGCTATGTTGTTAGCTCAAAACCATGAAGTGGTTGCACTAGATATCGTTCCTGAAAAGGTTGAATTGCTAAACAAAAAGCAATCTCCAATTGTTGATGCTGATATTGAACATTTCCTTGAAAACAGGGAACTAAACTTCATCGCAACAACCGATAAGCAGAAAGCTTATCAAAGTGCAGAATACGTTGTGATCGCAACGCCAACGGATTATGACTCAGTCACACATTACTTTAATACTTCTTCAGTTGAAGCTGTGATTAAAGATGTTATGTCTATCAACCCTCATGCAGTAATGGTTATTAAGTCTACTGTTCCTGTTGGTTATACTGCCCGAATTAAGGAAGAGTTGGGGTGTGAGAATGTCATTTTCTCACCTGAGTTCTTGCGAGAGGGCAAAGCGCTTTATGATAACCTTCACCCATCACGTATCATTGTTGGTGAGCGTAGCAAGCGTGCTGAAGTATTTGCTAGCTTGCTGGTGGAAGGTGCAGTAAAAGAAGACATCCAAGTCTTATTTACAGACTCGACAGAAGCTGAGGCAGTTAAACTGTTTTCAAATACCTACCTTGCAATGCGTGTGGCATACTTTAATGAGCTAGATTCTTACGCAGAAGCTCATGGCTTGGACGCTCGTCAGATCATTGAAGGCGTTGGCTTAGATCCACGTATCGGTAATCATTACAACAACCCATCATTTGGTTACGGTGGTTACTGCTTACCAAAAGATACCAAACAGCTTTTAGCCAATTACCAAGATGTACCAAACAACATCATTGGTGCGATTGTTGATGCTAACCGCACTCGTAAAGATTTTGTGGCTGAAGCTATTCTTAAGCGCGAACCAAAAGTTGTCGGTATTTATCGTTTAATCATGAAGGCGGGATCGGATAACTTCCGTGCTTCTTCTATTCAAGGCATCATGAAGCGTATCAAGGCGAAAGGTGTTGAGGTCGTAGTTTACGAACCAGTGCTCAAAGAAGAAGATTTCTTCAACTCTCGAGTGATTAAAGACCTGAATGAGTTCAAACAAAGTGCGGATGTGATTGTTTCTAACCGCATGGTGGAAGAGTTAGCTGACGTTGCGGATAAAGTTTACACGCGTGACTTGTTTGGTAGTGATTAAATTTTTAGTATAACGATAATAAATGGCTCTCATGAATGAGGGCCTTTTTTACAGTTGGTGATTTTAAAAATGATTAAAAAATGTCTTTTCCCTGCAGCGGGTTACGGTACTCGTTTTCTACCTGCAACAAAATCCATGCCGAAAGAAATGATGCCGGTAGTTAACAAGCCATTGATTGAATATGGTGTTGAAGAAGCGATTGAAGCTGGCATGGATGGCATGTGCATTGTCACCGGTCGTGGCAAACATTCTTTGATGGACCACTTCGATAAAAACTATGAGTTGGAACATCAAATTTCAGGAACAAGCAAAGAAGCACTGTTGGACGATATCCGTTCTTTGATTGATTCAGCGAGTTACACATATATCCGTCAACGTGAGATGAAAGGTCTTGGTCATGCTATCTTGACTGGTCGTGAGTTGGTGGGTGATGAGCCATTTGCTGTTGTGCTAGCAGACGACCTTTGTGTGAATGAAGAGCAGGGCGTATTAGCGCAAATGGTTGAGCTGTATAAACAGTTCCGTTGCTCTATTGTGGCGGTTCAAGAAGTTCCAGAAACTGAGACCCATAAGTATGGTGTGATTGCTGGAGAGATGATCAAAGATGACATCTTCCGAATTGATAACATGGTAGAAAAGCCAGAACCAGGCACAGCACCAAGTAACTTAGCAATTATTGGTCGCTATATCTTAACGCCAGATATTTTTGATCTTATCGAAAATACAGAGCCAGGCAAAGGTGGAGAAATCCAAATCACTGACGCATTGATGCAACAAGCTCAATCTGGATGTGTTATCGCTTACAAATTTAAAGGTCAGCGTTTTGACTGCGGCAGTGTAGAAGGTTACATCGAGGCGACAAACTATTGCTACGAGAACCTATACAAAAAAGCGTCTAGTGCTGAGCTTGCTAAAACACCAACCGTAAAGGTTGTTGAACCTGCATAGTTGTTCAGTCTCGTTACCAACGTGCTTTAACATGGCTTTCTTACGTACAAAGCTTAGTTAAAGCACGTGGATATTCTTATGCTGTTCTAACTCATTAACAATAATTAAGAACGAGGTTGTATCGTTCTAATGTCGGCAGATATTAGTTTAATAAACCACCTCAATTCCTTCTGCTTCCAATTTCTCTCCTAACTCTTTTTTCGCTTCTTTCTCTCCATGTATCAAATGCACGGCTTTTGGTTGTGCTGGAATACCAGTAACAAACTTCAATAAATCGCTTTGGTCTGCATGTGAAGAATATCCAGAGATGGTATGGATCTGTGCGTTGGCTTCGATTGGTTGGTTATCGATATCCATCGTGTGGCTGCCTGATTGGATTTCTCGACCTAAGGTTCCTTGCGCTTGATAGCCCGCAAACAACACATCATTTCTTTCGTCTGGTAAGAGTGCTTTTAAGTAATTGACGATTCTTCCTCCTTCGCACATACCGGATGCCGCGACGACAATCGCAGGCTCATCGGTGGAGGCTAGTCGATTCACTAATGCTTGATGTTCTCGATGGTTTTCTACAGTAATGCATTGTTCAAAAGCGAGGGGATGACGATGATTGTTGAGCTTTTGCTTTGCTTCTTTTCCCCACAGTTTTTTGAAACGGCGGTAGGTCTTCGTGACTCTTTTCGCAAGTGGTGAGTCTAGGATAATTGGCAAAGAAGACGACAAGTCGCGTTGGTGAATCAGCTGTTCAATATCGAATAACAGCTCCTGCGTACGTCCTACGCTGAAAGCTGGGATCAGAATTACACCACCGTCTTGCAGTGCGTGATCGATAATGGCGTTTAAGCGCTCAGCTCGAGTGGCAATGTCTTCATGCTCTTTGTTGCCGTATGTGGACTCGATGAACAAATAGTCGGCACGCTTTGGCGGCTTTGGATCGGGTAAGAGCGGGGTATTGGACGGACCTAGATCGCCGGAAAATACGATGATTTCATGATTGGGAAGTTTGAATTCCACGTAAGCGGAACCAAGAATGTGCCCCGCAGGCTGAAAGCGTAGGTAACATTGCTTACCAAGTTGCAGCCATTGTTGGTAGTCATGGGGTCTCAGCTGTTTTTTAATGACATTGAGGACTTGTTGACTCTGATGGAAGTTCAAACCCAGTTGCAGCTTTAATCCATCTTCTAGCATGAGCGGTACCAGTTCGGCTGTTGCTTTGGTGCAGTAAATGGGGCCTTTAAATCCAGCAGCCAGTAACCAAGGTAGGCGTCCAATATGATCGATATGAGTATGAGTCAGGACTAATGCTTTGATGTGTTTAACCGGAAACTCAATATCCAATGATGCCCTGCGGTTGCCAAAATGGATGTCTTTGCCTTGGAAGAGTCCGCAATCGATCAAGATGCTACCGTGTGGCAGTTTCAATTCATGACAAGAGCCAGTGACGGTATGTTTCCCACCATGGTGAATCACACTGGCGATGTCTGATATGGGTGTTGTCATGTCGATTGCTCCTCCTTGAACAAGTATCAGTAACTATAAATCCTGTGGGCAGAGTAAGTGAATAGAGTTCGTTGGTTGGATGGAATTGAGTGGGAATAATCGGAAGTGCGATTAGGTTCTTTGTTTTGATGTAAGGCGTTTTTCGTTACTTAACTTTTGGTTTGACACATGCGGTTAGTAGATTCCTGATGTCGCTTAGGCTCCTCGGAATGACGGGACTCTTATAGATTATTTCTGTTGTTTTGCTGGTTTGATTTGGGTGTGTGCGGAGAGTAGATTCCTGATGTCGCTTAGACTCCTTGGAATGACAAAACTCATTAGATCGTAAGCAAACAAAAAGGGATGCATGATGCATCCCTTTGTTATTTCTACTCTCAGTAAAAACGAGATTAAGCTTTTGCTTTAGCCGCTGCTTTAGCGATTGCTGCGAAGCTTTTCGCGTCTAGAGAAGCACCGCCAACTAGAGCGCCGTCGATGTCTGGTTGTGAGAAGTAAGCCTCAGCGTTTTCTGGCTTAACAGAGCCGCCGTATTGGATGATTACTTGTGCTGCAACTGCTTCGTCTTTCGCTGCGATTAGTGCGCGGATAGAAGCGTGGATGCGTTGTGCATCTTCAGCGGTTGCTGCTTTACCAGTACCGATAGCCCAGATTGGTTCGTAAGCGATGATTGCGCCGTTTAGAGCTTCAACACCGTAAGTGTCGATAACTGCGTTGATTTGACGTGCACATACTGCTTCAGTTTCGCCAGCTTCGTTTTGCGCTTCAGATTCACCGATACAGAAAACAGGTGTTAGACCGTTTTCTTTTAAGAAGTTGAATTTCTTAGCGATGAACTCGTCAGATTCGTTGTGGTATTCACGACGCTCTGAGTGACCGATGATGATGTGAGTAGCACCGAAATCTTTCAGCATTTCTGGAGACATATCGCCAGTGAACGCACCGCTGTTGTTTAGGTCAGTGTTTTGAGCACCTAGGATGATCTTGTTACCGCCTTCAGCGATTACGCGCTCTGCTAGGTCGATGTAAAGTGCTGGTGGAGCGACTGCTACGTCAACACCTTCAACGCCTTCAAGTTCAGCGTTAAGACCAGTTAGCAGCTCAGTTACCATTGCTTTGCTGCCGTTTAGTTTCCAGTTACCCATCACTACAGGACGACGCATAGGAATATCTCCCTTATCTTTAATGTAAATAGTCAATTAATGTAAAAAATCTACGTAGGAATATAACAGAATAATGTGAACAGATCATGATTGGCGTCATGTCTTGTCCGGCTTTCTTTGTTGATTCGACCAAGCATCGATCCTGTTATTTTTGTCAAAAGCAACCGATTGGTGATCGCGTAGACAGAATGATAGTTCATTCCTCGGAAATTGCTGCTGAGATTGGTATTACTACGCGCTGGAATTAATTGTTGTAGAAAGGAATCAAAATGCCAAATCTCGTTTTAGAGTATTCAAACTCGGTGGAAGAACGCGTCAATGTTCAGGGGTTACTGGAGGATTTACATAAAACGGCGTTAGAAAGTGGCCTTTTTGAACTCGCGTCAGTGAAATCTAGAACGCTCCGGTGCCACAATTGGTTAATAGGAGAGGAGGGTGATAGCCTCGACTTTATCCATATCAACTTTGATTTGTTATCTGGTCGCTCCCAAGAACAAAAGCGAGAACTGTCACGAGCCTTGATGGCGACACTTCAAGAGCAAGCTAGTCACGTGCACAGTTTAACGGTCAATATCCGAGATATGGATATAGATAGCTTCCAAAAGGTAGTGAACTAGGTTGCGCTGAATTGCCCGAGAATAGCGAGGGGTTATTGTTACGAATTCTCAGCCCGGCTCTGCTTGTTGTAAGGTCGTTGTGGGCACCCAAGCTATCGGTGTCCTTTCCAAACTATATTGACTCGGCTAATCTATAACCTTTCTATTTTGGGGTAAAATTTGATGTCGACTAAAGAGTTACTGTTTTCTTTTCAAGGACGTATAGACCGTAAAACCTACTGGATTTGGAACGTCATTTACTATGTGTCCATTCTAGGCTTTGGTGCCGGTATCAGCCAGCTGCTTCCTACTCTCTCCTATGTGCTTCTTCCTATTTTCTTGGTGGTTCTGTTGATCCCTGATTTGGCGATCACCACCAAGCGTTGGCACGACCGCAACAAATCGATCTATTGGCTAGCACTGAATATTCCGCTGATTATCGGACGAATTGCCACGCCAATGACCAGCCCTGCCGCGCAAGAGCCGTCGACCCCACAGATGTTCGTCGCTTCCATTTCTCTGATTTGTGGTTTATGGATTCTAATTGAATGTGGTCTCTTAAAGGGGACATCAGGACCAAACCAATATGGCCCTGAGCCGGAGTAATTGCCTCAAGTATCGTGCGTGCTGAAAGTAGATTCTTAGTCTCGCTAAGGCTCGCTAGAATGACGAACTCTTTTGATTTAGAGGCTCTTAAACTCACCGTCACTCTAAACAGCGAGGAACGAGGTGATTAAGAATCTATCATCCGATTGTGCGGTGGTTTGGGTGAACGGGAAAGAATAGGAGCTTGCTGTTACGAGATTTTTAGTCTCGCTAAGGCTCGCTAGAATGACGAGCTTTTTTATTTAGAGGCTCTTAAAGTCATCGTCATTCTGAACAACGAGGAACGAGTGTGATTCAGAATCTATCGTCCGGTTGAGCAGTGGCTAAGCTGAGCGGGAAAGAATAGGAGCTTGATATTACTAGATTCTTAGTCTCGCTAAGGCTCGCTAGAATGACGATCCTTTTTGGTTTAGAGGCTGATAAAGTCATCGTTATTCTGAACAGAGAGGTGCGAGTGTGGTTCAGAATCTATCATCCGATTGTACGGTGGTTTAGGTGAACGGGAAAGAATAGGAGCTTGCTGTTACGAGATTCTTAGTCTCGCTAAGGCTCGCTAGAATGACGAGCTCTTTTTATTTAGAGGCTCTTAAAGTCATCGTCATTCTGAACAACGAGGGACGAGTGTGATTCAGAATCTATCGTCCGCTTGAGCCCTGGTTAAGCTGTGTGTGAAAGAGTAGGAGTTTGCTGTTACCAGATCCTTAGTCTCGCTAAGGCTCGCTAGAATGACGATCCTTTTTGGTTTGGAGGCTGTTAAAGTCATCATCATTCTGAACAGCGAGGGACGAGTGTGATTCAGAATCTATCGTCCGCTTGAGCCCTGGTTAAGCTGTGTGTGAAAGAGTAGGAGTTTGC
>NZ_JAWOTH010000005.1:0-93899 GCF_033338745.1 Vibrio sp. Vb1026 | reverse complement strand
TGTTACCAGATCCTTAGTTTCGCTGCGGCTCGCTAGAATGACGGACTCTTTTGATTTAGAGGCTGTTAAAGCCACTGTCATTCTGAACAGCGAGGAATGAGCGTGGTCCAGAATCTATCGTCCGGTTGAGCAGTGGTTAAGCTGAGCGGGAAAGAATAGGGGCTTGCTGTTACCAGATCCTTAGCTTTGCTAAAGCTCGCTAGAATGACGATCCTTTTTGGTTTGGAGGCTGTTAAAGTCATCATCATTCTGAACAACGAGGAACGAGGTGATTCAGAATCTATCATCCGGTTGAGCAGTGGCTAAGGTGAGAGCAAAAGAATAGGAGCTTGCTGTTAACAGATTCTTAGTCTCGCTTGAGCTCGCTAGAATGACGAACTCTTTTGATTTAGAGGCTGTTAAACTCACCGTCATTCTGAACTGCGAGGGACGAGCGTGATTCAGAATCTACGCATAGAGCGCTCCGAGTTTGAAATAAACTGCCTGAGCTTGCGAATTACAATGGAAAAGTAACAGCGAATAATGAAGGAGAATGAATCATCGATAAGACACCTTGCGTTTATATCCTAACGTCAAATAACAACGCCGTTCTCTACATAGGTGTTACCAGTCAGCTGCCCCAAAGAATATGGCAACATAAAAATGGAGTAGTGGAAGGATTTACTAAGAAATACAACGTTCATAAGCTCGTTTACTTTGAGTTATTCGACGATATGGCTAATGCTATAAACCGAGAAAAGCAGCTCAAGCAGTGGAAGCGTGAGTGGAAGTTAGCCTTGGTAAGAGAAACGAACCCTAACTTTCTCGATCTATCTACTGAGTATCAGTAAAAGTCATTCCTATCTTTAAACGCATTTAAGCTAACCACATCCGCTTTTTGTGTCGGTGCCGCTTCCCCTTCTAGCGCTGCTTTGAACTTTACGACCTGTTTTTGCAACTCGTTCATCAATACCACATTGGTGTGATGAGGGGTTTTACACGTGCTGATGACTCTATCAATGTGGCTTTGTTGAGCCCACAATCTTTCTTTCATATCTTCTGATGCGCTCTCGATCATCTCTTTCGCCATCTCATGTCGAAATTGCTCAAAAGCTTCTGGGTCTCGCTCTGCCATTCGAACCATTTCATCGAATGGAGGAAGCGTTTGGGATGGGATATGACGTAGAGTAGACATCGATGCTCTCCAAATCCTTATGGAAATTGCCTTTAGTTACTAAAAGCCTATACCACTAGAAAGAGGAGAGAGGATGAATTCTTCAGCCGTCTCACTTATAAGAGAAGCTTTCAGGAGTGAGATTGAATAAGTGCGGCATGTCGATGTTTGGTTGTGGTGGTTACTGCAGTTGTTGGATGCGGTAAACGCAGCGTCTTTGGCCACTAATGATGTGTTCGGTACGCTCTACTTTGGTGTCATGTCCAAGTAAAGACTGAAAGACACTTAATTCTGATTGGCACAAGCTTGGGCAGCGAGTTGCGGCTTTACAAATCGGACAGTGATTTTCGATCAAGATGAATCCGTTCTCATCTCTCTCGAGCTCTGCCATATAGCCTTCTTGCTCTCTTAATGTGACAAGTGTTTCTAGTTTGCTTTGCAGAGAGTCGCATTGCTCAAGATGCTGACGATAACTTTGTAACGTGAGTTTTTCCCTTTCTGATGTGACTTTTTCCAGTCCATCTTTGCCAAAGATATGTTCGACAGCTTCTATAAACTGAATGGTCAACTCACCGTGACGGTCAGCAAATTGCTCATGACCTTTTTGAGTGAGAGACCAATGACGAGCAGGGCGACCAACTTTTACTTTTACGTCATGGATAGACAGGATGCCATCATCTTCTAAACTCTGCAGGTGCTGACGCGCCCCCATGGTTGTCATACCTAGCTCAGAAGAGAGTTGTTTTGCAGTGACGGAGCCATCACGCTTAACGATTTGCAATATCCTATCTACGGTCTTCATATACCCACCATTTATACGTCAGTACATATTATGCGCGATAGGGTTAGTAAAGAAAAGTGTTGACTTAATTTGAGTGTGGATTTGTAGGGGCTATGTTCATATGAGCCAATATATGTCGTCATTCTGAACGGCGAGGGATAAGGTGATTCAGAATCTATCGTCCGATTGTGCAGCGGTTAAGGTGACCAGGAAAGAATAGGAGTCTGCTGTTACCAGATTCTTAGTCTCGCTGGGGCTCGCTAGAATGACGAGTTCTTTTGATTTAGAGCTTGCTATGGTAACCGTCACTCTGAACGGCGAGGGACGAGGTGATTCAGAATCTATTTTTTGGTTGAGTAGTGGTTAAGGTGACCAGGAAAGAATAGGAGCTTGTTACAACTAGATTCTTAGTCTCGCTGGAGTTCGCTAGAATGACGAGTTCTTTCGATTTAGAGCTTATTAAAGTCACCGTCATTCTGAACAACGAGGAACGAGTGTGATTCAGAATCTATTGCCCGTTGTGCGGAAAGAAAGGCTCAAGCTCAGACTGAGCGAGAGCCTCGAGAAATGCTTAAAGAATAATATCGCGTACTTCTGGATCCTTACGATCTAGGTAGTGAGTCGACTTAATGCGGCGAATAGTTCGGCATCGACCGCGCACGAGCAGCGTTTCTGTGGTTGCAATATTGCCTTGACGAGAGATACCTTCCAGCAAGTCACCTTTAGTGATGCCTGTAGCTGAAAATACCACATTGTCGCTACGAGCCATGTCTTCCATTTTGAGGACAACATTCGCTTTTACGCCCATTTCATCGCAGCGTTTTAGTTCATCTGCACCGTAAATGCGGTTTTCTTCAGTATTGCCTTTTACTTCGTGACGAGGAAGCAGGCGACCGTGCATATCACCGTCTAGCGCTCGAATTACCGCTGCTGATACTACCCCTTCTGGCGCGCCACCAATACAGTACATCATGTCCACTTCACTGTCTGGCATACAAGTCAGAATAGAGGCAGCCACGTCACCATCAGGCACCGCAAAGACACGTACGCCCATTGCTTGCATTTCTGCAATAACGTTATCGTGGCGAGGTTTCGCAAGGGTAATAACGACTAGGGTATCAAGTGGCTTGTTCAGGGCTTTTGCTACGTTCTCTAGGTTTTCTTTTAACGGCTTTTCTAAGTCAATTACGCCTTTTGCACCAGGGCCAACAACCAGTTTTTCCATGTACATATCTGGCGCTTTAAGAAAGCTGCCTTTCTCACCTGCGGCAAGTACGGCTAGTGCGTTCGATTGTCCCATTGCCGTCATACGCGTTCCTTCAATCGGGTCGACTGCAATATCTACTTCATCACCACCAATACCCACTTGCTCACCAATGTACAGCATTGGCGCATCATCGATTTCACCTTCACCAATGACAATTTCACCACTGATATCTGTTTTGTTCAGTAGCGTGCGCATAACTTCAACAGCTGCGCCATCGGCTGCGTTTTTATCGCCACGGCCAAGCCATTTGTAACCAGCCAGAGCTGCACCTTCAGTCACACGGGAAAATGCCATTGCTAAATCGCGTTTCATGATGTCTCCAAGTAAGCAAGAGGGAAGAAGAATTTGCGCGGCGATTCTATCACAAGGTCGAGTAAACGTTTGCCTTTTTGCGAGGCTTTTACTTTATCTAACTTGAATTTGATCAATACTTAGGGCGATTTTCAGCGTAGCGAGACGCAAAATCCTTGCTCAAAAATGCTTCGGCGACAAGAAAAGTCAGCGTTTAGTGAGATTGCGCTGATTTTTTGACCGAATGATGCAAAATATCGAATATAGTGAGTGTTTCTCATCGCGACGCTGAGTAGAATGAACCTTATATAGGTTAGGTGTGCATCAATCTCGCACATCGTCCCAACGGAATAACATAGGTAGGCCAAGATGTCTTTTGAAGTACTAGAACAACTAGAATCTAAAATTCAAACTGCAGTTGACACAATCACTCTTCTTCAGATGGAAGTCGAAGAGCTGAAAGAAGATAAAGCTAAACTTGCGGAAGAAGCGAACGAGCTTCGCTCTCAACGTGAAGAGCTAGAGCAAAAAGCACAACAAGCACAGCAAGAGCACGCACAATGGCAAGAGCGCATTCGTGCACTACTTGGCAAAATGGACGAAGTGGAATAATTCGGCTTCTTCATTCCAAATTAAAAACACCCGCGTTAAGCGGGTGTTTGTGTTTTAGGGAAGTAGAAAATGTTAAGACAAGGCTAGGCGCTAAGAGCCAAGAGAAGACCCTATAACTTAGGCGCCTAAGACTCGTTATGCTTCTTCATCCAACTCTAAATCAATATTCAATGGTTCTGGCGACAGGATAATTCCGGTGCTATCAGCGTAAATGTAATCTTCTGGAAGGAAGCTAACGCCGCCAAAGTTGACTGGTATATCCAATTCGCCAATACCCTGGCTGGTCGCTCCAACAGGAATAGAGGCGAGGGCTTGAATGCCTAAGTTCATATCTTCAAGTTCATCTACTTCACGAACACAGCCGTAAACGACAATGCCTTCCCACTCGTTTTCTTCCGCAATGGTTGCGATTTCTGCATCGATAAGGGCTTTACGTAGGGAACCGCCACCGTCAATTAACAAAACGCGACCAAGTCCATCTTGCTCTAATGTCTCGCGGATCAACGAATTATCTTCAAAACACTTGATGGTGGTGATTTGCCCGGCAAATGAAGCGCGACCGCCAAAGTTACTGAACATTGGTTCAACCACATCTACCTGATCGAGGTAGATATCACAGAGTGCTGAGGTATTGTATTCCATAGCGTACCTTTCTAAACAGAAATTGGTTGTCTTTGAGTATATCTAGGCATTAAGTCAATGCAATGACAATCCTTTTTTAACTTACTAGAGTTTGAGCTACCACAATTGTTGCAAACAAAACGTTGGTGACTAGAGAGCATTTCACGATGACTGGCATCATTGGTGCTATCTGAGCGGGCTTTTGTGTATGCCAAACTGCTTTACCATGATCGGCCACGAAATAAATACTAAGTAAAAATGGCAAGCTAATCCAAACGGGTTTGTCTTGAATTAACAAGTAAGCCGCAAAGGCAAGGATAGCTCCGCCAAGTAAGATAAAGTGGTACTGCTTGGCTTTACGTTGACCTAAGCGTACCGCCACCGTGCGTTTACCACACTCTCGGTCGTTCTCTATATCACGCATATTGTTGATGTTGAGTACTGCAACGGCGAGTAAACCGCAGCCTAAAGCAGGTAAGAATAGCGTGGTGTCTACGTGACCGGTATGCAAGAAGTAGGTACCGGATACGCCGAGTAAACCAAAAAACAAGAACACTGATATATCGCCAAGCCCCACGTAACCGTATGGTTTGCTACCCATGGTATAAGCAATGGCTGCGAGAATGGCCAAAATTCCCAGCCCGATAAAAGTAACAATGCTTTCCAGTGAACTTAGTGAATAGAAAACTAACACCAAGCCTGAGATTGCGGTCAGAACGATGTTAAAGATAATCGCTTGTTTCATCTGTTTAGCACTTACCGCGCCAGACTGCATCGCTCGTAATGGGCCAAGGCGTTTGTCGTTATCTGTACCTTGAACGGCATCGCCGTAGTCGTTCGCAAGATTGGATAGAATTTGCAGCAACGTCGCGGTTACGAAAGCCATGATGGCAATTGTCGGTGAAAAATGACCCGCCGAGTAGGCGAGTACACTACCCGTTAAGATAGAGACTAATGCCAGAGGTAGTGTTTTTGGGCGAGCGGCTTCAAGCCAGATCTGTAAAGATTGTTTCATGGAAATTTCGTGCTAGTAACCAATGTGCCCAGTATAAGCACAAAGAGGCAGATACGCTATTGACCTAAAACAACTCAACTAGAAGTCAAAGGGCGATTCAGAATCTATCGTCCGGTTGTGCGGTGGTGAAGGCGAGTGAGGAAAGAAAGGCGTTTGCTGTTAGCAGATTCTTAGTCTCGCTTGAGCTCGCCAGAATGACGAGATCTTTTTGATTTAGGTGTTGTCAAAGTCACCGCCATTCTGAACAACGAGTGTGATTCAGAATCGATCATCCGATTGTGCGGTGGTGAAGGGGAGTGGGAAAGAATAGGCGTCTGCTGTTACCAGATTCTTAGTCTCGCTTGAGCTCGCTAGAATGACCAGGTCTTTTGATTTAGATGTTGTCAAAGTCACCGTCATTCTGAACAGCGAGGAACGAGTGTGATTCAGAATCTATCATCCGATTGTGCGGTGGTGAAGGCGAGTGGGGAAAGAAAGGCGTTTGCTGTTAGCAGATTCTTAGTCTCGCTTAAGCTCGCTAGAATGACGAGCTCTTTTGATTTAGATGTTGTCTAAGTCACCGTCATTCTGAACAGCGAGGAACGAGGTGATTCAGAATCTATCGTCCCAATAGTGCCGTGGTTAAGGTGAGTTGGAAAGAATAGGCGTCTGCTGTTAGCAGATTCTTAGTCTCGCTTGAGCTCTTAGAATGACGAGATCCTTGATTTGGGTGTTGTCTAAGTCACCGTCATTCTAAACAAAAAGCCCAGAAACAAGGTTCTGGGCTTTGGTAAAATAGATTGCGTTTAAAGAATAAAGCGGCTTAGATCTTCATCTTCAATTGTGTCGCCTAGGCGCGCTTTCACGTAAGCGGAATCAATAACGAATTTAGCGCCAGATTGCTCCGCTGCGTCGTAAGAGATTTCATCCATCAAGCGTTCCATTACGGTGTGTAAGCGACGAGCACCGATGTTTTCGGTGCTTTCGTTGACCGTCCATGCCGCTTCCGCGATTTGCGTGATGCCGTCTTCTGTGAATTCGATGTCCACATCTTCCGTTTTCATCAACGCAACGTACTGCTCTGTTAGAGAGGCTTTTGGCTCTGTCAGA
Source organism: Vibrio sp. Vb1026 (assembly GCF_033338745.1). NCBI lineage: Bacteria > Pseudomonadati > Pseudomonadota > Gammaproteobacteria > Vibrionales > Vibrionaceae > Vibrio > Vibrio sp. Vb1026. The sequence goes on along the minus strand of NZ_JAWOTH010000005.1, from coordinate 87,070 downwards.
ATACGTTTGAAGTCGTTGCTGCTTAGTGCTTCTAGCTCAACACGAATTGGTAGACGACCTTGCAATTCTGGGATCAAGTCAGATGGTTTTGCCACTTGGAATGCACCAGATGCAACAAACAGAATATGGTCTGTTTTTACCATGCCGTGCTTGGTTGATACCGTGCTGCCTTCAATCAATGGAAGTAGGTCGCGCTGAACACCTTCGCGTGAAACGTCTGGGCCTGAGCTCTCGCCGCGTTTACAGATCTTGTCGATCTCATCGATAAATACGATGCCGTTGTTTTCAACGTTGAAAATCGCTGCTTCTTTTAGCTCTTCTTGGTTTACCAGTTTCGCCGCTTCTTCTTCCGCTAACGCTTTCATTGCGTCTTTGATTTTCAGCTTACGTTTTTTCTTAGTGTCGCCTGCCAGGTTTTGGAACATGCCTTGCAGCTGGTTAGTCATCTCTTCCATACCAGGAGGCGCCATGATCTCTACGCCCATCTGCGGTGCGGCTACGTCGATTTCAATTTCTTTATCGTCTAGTTGGCCTTCACGCAGTTTCTTACGGAAGATCTGGCGAGTGTGAGAAGACTCTTCCGTTTGCTCTGCTTGACCCCAGCTATCACGTGCTGGTGGCAGTAGCCCATCAAGAATGCGTTCTTCCGCTTGCTCTTCTGCTCGGAATTTCACTTTCTCCATCGCTTGTTGATGCGTCATTTTCACAGCGACATCTGTTAGGTCACGGATGATGGTTTCAACTTCTTTACCAACGTAACCCACTTCGGTGAATTTTGTCGCTTCAACTTTGATGAAAGGGGCATTTGCCAGTTTTGCGAGGCGTCGTGCGATTTCAGTCTTACCAACACCAGTAGGGCCAATCATCAAGATGTTTTTTGGCGTCACTTCGGCACGCAAGCTTTCTTCAAGCTGCATGCGGCGCCAGCGGTTACGAAGTGCAATCGCAACCGAACGCTTGGCTTTTTCTTGACCGATAATGTGGCGGTTCAATTCATGAACGATTTCGCGAGGCGTCATTTCAGACATATTCTTTCCTTACTTCGTTACGATTACGCGGTTGGTTTTTCAGGCTCTACTGTTGAGTCTAGCTCTTCTACCGTGTGGTGATGGTTAGTGAAGACACAAATATCACCCGCGATATTGAGAGCTTTTTCCGCGATCTCACGAGCATCTAGATCTGTGTTTTCTAGTAGGGCGGTTGCGGCAGCTTGTGCGTAAGCACCACCAGAGCCAATCGCAATCAGGTCGTGTTCTGGCTGTACGACATCACCATTACCGGTAATGATTAACGATGCGGTTTCGTCGGCAACGGCAAGTAAGGCTTCGAGCTTGCGCAGAGCACGATCGCTACGCCAGTCTTTGGCTAGCTCAACTGCCGCTTTGGTTAGGTGACCTTGGTGCATTTGCAGTTTGCTTTCGAAGCGCTCAAAAAGGGTGAAGGCATCCGCAGTACCGCCGGCAAAGCCCGCTAGTACTTGGTTGTTGTATAGGCGGCGAACTTTGCGCGCATTACCTTTCATTACGGTATTGCCTAGAGATACTTGGCCATCACCCGCGATGACGACTTTATTATTTCGACGTACAGATACAATGGTAGTCACAGTCGACCTCTTGATTATTTCTCTTTGGATTTAATTCAGTATATGGGGGAGGAGAAATGGGGATTCAAGGGGGCAAAAAGAAAGGCCCTAGGATCTTAGCTCCTAGGGCCTGAGTTTAAAGATTTTCTTTCCAAATCGCGCACGGCTCGATTTTCGCGCGTTGCAGTTTATGACGGTCACGTTCTGCATCACGTTTGAACTTATACGGACCTAGCACCACACGATACCATGAACTGCCTTCTTTCTTACGAATCTTGCTCGACATCCCTTGGAACGCGATTGCAAGCTTGCGCTCTTCCGCTTGTGCCTGAGTTTTGTACGCGCCACACTGCATGATGTAAGGAATTTTAGAAACTTCAATTTCTTTAGCCACAACTTCAACTTCACGTTTCGGTAGTGACTCAACATATTCCCATTTTTCTTCTGGTGGTGGCGGCAAGTCTTTTTTCGGCTTTGGTTTGCTTACAGTGGTTGTTGGCTGCTTCACGACTGGTTGTTTAGGTTCTGGGTCACTACTCAAAAGGTAAAGACCATAGCCAAAACCGCCCACGAGCAAGATAGCGAGCAGGCCACTGCGCCAAGGTTTTTTTCTTTTCGGCGGCTGTTTTTTTGTCGACTTTTTTGGGGCGCCTCGCCCTCGTCTTACATAATCTCTATTTGCCACGGTTATTTCTGGTCATCAAGGATTCTTGCAAATATGTTAATCCAGAACGAGTTGAGAAAACACCCTATTGATAGAATCTTGATAGCTAAAGCGCGACAACGCCCGAGTGTAGGAGTGTGTTTCCGTTCTCACTTACATTTATTCAGGGATACACAAAAAGCAGGAGGGGTAAATAAAAAAAGCGGCGCCTTAGCACCGCTTTGGGGATGAATACCTAATCTTTAGGTTAAGGGCGCTGTGGTGGCGCTGCACTTCCACGAATGACGAGATTAGTTTCAAGCAGACGTGAGCCTGAATGCACGTCGTGGCCTTTTAACATCTCGAGCATCATTAGCATCGCTTGTCGACCAATCTCATAGCGAGGTTGAGAGATGGTGGTCAACGGTGGATCGCAGTACTGAGCGAAGTTAATGTCATCAAAGCCCACAACAGAGAGATCTTGCGGTACTCGTAAGCCAAGCTTTTTCGCTTCTTGAATTGCGCCGATGGCCATTGTGTCACAGTGACAGAAAATAGCCGTTGGTGGTTCTGGCAATTCGAGCAGTTTACGAACGGCTTTTGCTCCGCCATCAAAAGAGAACTCAGTAATGACACTATATTGCGGATCTTTATTGATGCCGGCACGGCGCAGGGCTTGTTGGTAGCCTTGCTGGCGGAATTGACACAATATTGCTGTATCTGGTCCAGAGATTTGAGCAATGCGTTTATGACCTAATTGAGTCAGGTAATTCACTGCTTCAAATGCAGAGGTCAGGTTATCAATATGTACTGTCGGGAGCTCGAGTTCAGGCGCAAATTCACACGCCATTACCATCGGAGGTAAGTTCTTTTGCTCTGGCTTACTGACATCGAATGGTAGATCTGTACCAAGCAGTAGCATTCCATCTGCCTGCTTAGTAAATACGAGGTTTACGAAAGAGCTTTCGCGTTTCTTCTGTTGTCCGCTATCGCCCAGCAGGACTAGATAGCCATGTTCCATGGCTGCATCTTCAATACCGCGAATAATTTCAGAAAAATAAGGATCACAGATGTCGGGAACGATAGTAACAATGGTTTTTGATTCGTTTCTACGTAAGTTACGCGCTAATGAGTTTGGAGAATAACCCGCTTCAAGTACGGCATCTTCTACTCTCTTTCTTGTAGAAGAAGAGACTTTCTCTGGATTCATTAAGGCTCGAGATACCGTAGCCGTAGACACTCCCGCAAGCTGGGCAACATCCTTCATTGTCGCCATAGTTTTTAACCTCTCATTTATTTTTTGCCAAGATGACGTTATTCCGGTTTGAAATCAGAGTAATCAAACCGAGTTAGAGCTGTGTTTGCTCTTCGCTCAGTTCGTGTTAACGAGTGGGAAAATGGATTCTTCACCGCGATATCAATTTGTGGGAATAGTCATTGTTTTAATCTAAGCCTGTGCAAACAAGTCACTTTAGACTTTTCTAATTTGGATAGTCTATTCATTTCTAAAGTGAAAGTTACGGTCTGTTTAACAAAAATTGTAATCTTGGTGTGATTCTGGTCACATTAAGTGGTAATTCATTACATAGTTAAACGTTTGCTAGCTGAGATCTTGTGGTTCTATGTCTAAATTCCAGCGTACTTTCTTAGCATTTGGCAACAACTCAATAGCAGGTTTGGCACTGGTTAATAACTTTTGCATCAATGAACGATGCTGAGTTTGCAGTAATAGTTGCCAACGGTATTTACCAGCCCGCTTGGCCAAAGGTGAAGGAGTAGGGCCTAACACCATGCAGGAATCATCGAACAGAGGGTGTGACTCTAACGTAAAGCGAACCTGACGCAGGAAGTCTTCAACTACCTCACTTTGGTTCGCCTCTGCTTTAAACAGAGTCAAGAAACTATAAGGCGGAAGCTGAGCCAGTTTGCGTTCTTCCAGAGCAGTCATAGCAAAGTGGCGATAGTCTTTTTGAAGCAGGGCCTGCAGCAAGCTGTGCTCAGGATGGTGGGTTTGTAGGATAACCTCGCCAGGTTTACTTGCGCGGCCGGCACGACCTGCGACTTGAATAAACAACTGCGCTAGTCGCTCGGAAGCGCGGAAGTCACTACTATAGAGAGAGCCATCAACATCCAAAAGAGCAACGAGCGTTACATTTGGAAAATGGTGCCCCTTAGCCAGCATTTGGGTGCCAATCAGAATTTGATGTTCACCTTTACGAATCGATTCAAGGGCATCTTCCAAACTGCCTTTGCGGCGTGTGCTGTCTCTGTCGATGCGAATGGCGTTGTATTCTGGAAATAACTGAGTCAATTGTTGTTCGAGTTGTTCCGTTCCTACGCCGACGGTAACCAGTTGAGTTGAACCACACCCCTGACACTGATGAATTACCGGTTGTTGTGAGCCGCAGTGATGGCAGCGTATTTCGTTGCTGTAATGGTGGAACGTATAGTACGCATCACAGCGTTTACATTCTGCAATCCAACCGCATTCATGGCACATCAAAGCGGGCGAAAAGCCTCGACGGTTAAGAAACAACATTACTTGATTGCCCGCTTTTAAATGCTTGCGCATCTCGGCAATCAGTTGGGCAGATAAGCCACTTTCTAAATACTGACCTTTTACATCTAACACTTTATTAGTGGTTGGCACGGCAGAGCCAGCTCGTTGGGTTAGTGTTAAATGGTGATATTTGCCTGACAAGGCATTGTGCAATGTCTCCAGTGCAGGTGTGGCTGAGCCCAGAACAATCGGAACTTGTTCTTTATGAGCGCGCATTACAGCAACATCGCGTGCATGATAACGCAAGCTATCTTGCTGTTTGTAAGAGGTGTCATGTTCCTCGTCCACAATGATAATCCCGAGATCAGCAAAAGGCGCGAGTAGGGCAGAGCGTGTGCCGATAATGATTCCGGCCGCTTTGTCGCGTGCAGAAAGCCACGCATTCAGACGCTCCGTCTCGTTTAACCCGGAGTGGATGACGTCAACTGGCACATTAAAACGGCGTTTAAAGCGGTTGATGGTTTGGGGCGTTAAGCCAATCTCTGGTACTAAAACCAAGGCTTGTTTCCCTTGCTCTAAAACTGGCTTGATAAGGTTGAGGTACACTTCTGTCTTACCTGAGCCCGTGACGCCTTCTAATAAATAGGAGGCAAAACCTGTTTGGCTATTTACACTCGCAATAGCCAGCGCTTGTTCGTGGTTGAGCTTTGGCTTTTCGACGTCGCATTCAACGTGCTGTCCCCACTGGGTGATTACAGGCTTCTTCTCGATACGTTCAATCCAGCCTTTCTCTTCTAAAGACTTTAGTACTGTTGAGGCTATCTCTTGGTCGACAAATTCCTGGTGAGGCAAAGCGCCGTTAACCAACATTTGCAAGACCTTCTGTTGTTTGACCGCTCGACGATCAAGCCCTTGCATCAGCTTGTCTTTACCGGATTCGGTAATTTGCCACTCTTGTAGCGTCGCAAAATCTGCAGGCTTTCCTTTACGTAGAGCTGCTGGCATCGCATTGTGTAGCGTATCTCCAAGTGGGTATTGGTAGAACTGGCTGCACCAAGTCAGCAACGAATAAAGCTTTTCAGACCATATCGGCTGAGAATCAAGAACTGCTTTGATTGGCTTGAGTTGATCTTTGGGAAAGTCCGAGTGATTAACCATCGCGGTGACGATGCCAACTAACGTTTGGCGTCCAAAAGGTACGGAAACGCGTCCACCAATGATCGGAAACAGGTGCCCCGGAATGGCGTAATCAAATTGTTTGTCGAGCGGAACGGGTAATGCCACTCTAGCAATGGTTGGACGCATAAATTCTTAGCTATTAAAAAAGAGGGAAAGGAAATGAGAGTCTATTAAAATCGGTATGGAAATTCGAGTAAAGCAATGCGATTCAGCGTGAATCGTGCCTCTATGATTAGTCTGGCTAAAAAAGTGGCGAAAAAGTTGCCAAATGTGTTGATCCGAGCAATGTGATTCTTTACTATATCGCGCCTTGAGATATGGCTTCGGCAATTAGTTGATGCGGTATCCCATTTTATTATTAATTGCGTGTGGTGTGCGGCTTAGATTCGTATAGCGACACGGCCTACTATTGAGGTTATCCCATGAAAGCTGGTATCCACCCAGAATACAAAGCAGTAAAAGCGACTTGTTCTTGCGGCAACTCTTTTGAGTTCAACTCTACTCTAGGTAAAGAGTCTATCCACCTAGACGTATGTGACAAGTGCCACCCATTCTACACTGGTAAGCAACGTATCGTTGATACAGGCGGCCGTGTTGATCGCTTCAACAAGCGTTTCGGTGCACTATCAAGCGGTAAGAAATAATAGCAGCCGCTATTACGATTACAGTTTAGAAAAGGACGCTTCGGCGTCCTTTTTGTTTTAATGGCTACCAAGCGAAGAGGAATGTATGGGGTTTGGAATATTCCCGATTATTTTTCACTCAGCGCTTGCAACCTAAAGTGTGATCTGTATAATGCAGCGCACTGGTTAAGCCAGTTGTGAACCAATGAGCAGTGAGGAGCGAGCAAATCTAAGGATTTGCGAGGTAATGTATACTCAGCTTATGTTCGCGGTTAATACAATTAGCTATCTTTTCTTCGGAAAAACTATCCTCAAAGGTGACTTTGGCATATAGGGATAGTTAATCGAAAATTAACTGACAATGCGTCCTAATCTTGGATGCTACGGTTTCACATAAATCAATCGGCATTCTCTCGTCTTGACGAGTTTGAGTGGCGATATTGTTTGTGTAATTTATTAAATTTGGAGCTCTGTCTCATGCAGAACCAACGTATCCGTATCCGCCTAAAAGCTTTCGATTACAAACTAATCGATGCTTCTACAGCGGAAATCGTTGAAACAGCTAAGCGCACTGGCGCACAGGTTCGTGGTCCAATCCCACTGCCAACTCGTAAAGAGCGTTTCACAGTTCTTATCTCTCCACACGTTAACAAGAAAGCACGTGACCAGTACGAAATCCGTACTCACAAGCGTCTAATCGACATCGTTGAGCCAACAGACAAGACTGTTGATGCTCTAATGCGTCTAGACCTTGCTGCGGGCGTTGACGTTCAAATTAGCCTAGGTTAAGGGAGATTAGAAGTATGATTGGTCTAATCGGTCGTAAAGTGGGCATGACCCGCGTATTTACTGAAGAAGGCGTTTCTATCCCAGTAACAGTTGTTGAGGTTGAAGCTAACCGTGTTTCTCAAGTGAAAACTCTTGAAACTGACGGCTACGCAGCAATCCAGGTTACAGCTGGTTCTAAGAAAGCTAACCGTGTAAACAAAGCTGAAGCAGGTCACTTTGCTAAAGCTGGCGTTGAAGCTGGTCGCGGTCTTTGGGAATTCCGTTTAGAAAACGGCGAAGAGTTCGAAGTTGGTTCAGAACTAACTGTTGAACTATTCAACGAAACTAAGAAAGTAGACGTTACTGGTACATCTAAGGGTAAAGGTTTCCAAGGCGCTGTTAAGCGTTGGAACTTCCGTACTCAAGATATGACTCACGGTAACTCATTGTCTCACCGTGCTCCTGGTTCTATCGGTCAATGTCAGACTCCAGGTCGCGTATTTAAAGGCAAGAAAATGGCAGGTCACATGGGTGCTGAGCGTGTAACGACTCAAAACCTAGAGATCGTACGTGTTGACGCTGAGCGCAACCTGCTTCTTATTAAAGGTGCAGTCCCAGGCGCAACTGGCGGCAACGTGATCGTTAAACCAGCTGTTAAAGCATAACGTCTCAGGAGTAAGTAATGGAACTAATGGTTAAAGGTGCCGATGCACTAACTGTTTCCGAAACTACTTTCGGACGTGAGTTTAACGAAGCTCTTGTACACCAAGTAGTTGTTGCGTACGCAGCAGGTGCTCGTCAAGGTACTCGTGCTCAAAAAACACGTTCAGAAGTTTCTGGCGGTGGCGCTAAGCCATGGCGTCAAAAAGGTACTGGCCGTGCGCGTGCTGGTACAATCCGTAGCCCAATCTGGCGTACAGGTGGTGTTACTTTTGCTGCGAAACCACAAGATCACAGCCAAAAAGTAAACAAAAAAATGTACCGTGGTGCTATGAAGAGCATTCTTTCTGAGCTTGTTCGTCAAGAGCGTCTAATCGTTGTTGATAACTTCTCAGTTGAAGCACCAAAGACTAAAGAGCTAGTTGCTAAGCTTAAAGAGCTTGAGCTAACTGACGCTCTAATCGTGACTAGCGAAGTAGATGAGAATCTATTCCTAGCTGCTCGTAACCTATACAAAGTTGACGCACGTGATGTTGCTGGTATCGATCCAGTATCTCTAATCGCGTTTGACAAAGTTGTAATGACTGCAGAAGCAGTTAAGCAAGTAGAGGAAATGCTAGCATGATCACTGAAGAGCGTATCCTAAAAGTTCTACGTGCACCGCACATCTCTGAAAAAGCAACTATGGCAGCTGAGAAAGCGAACACTATCGTTTTCAAAGTAGCTAAAGATGCGACTAAAAAAGAGATCAAAGCAGCTGTAGAAAAGCTATTTGAAGTTGAAGTTAAGTCTGTAAATACTCTTATCACTAAGGGTAAGACCAAACGTCAAGGTCTACGCCAAGGTCGCCGCAGCGACGTTAAGAAAGCGTACGTTACTTTGAAAGAAGGTCAAGATCTTGACTTCGTTGGCGGCGCGGAATAACAGGAGTAGTTAAAAATGGCTATTGTTAAATGTAAGCCGACTTCCCCTGGTCGTCGTCACGTTGTTAAAGTTGTTAACGCTGACCTACACAAGGGCAAGCCATACGCACCTCTTCTAGAGAAAAACTCTAAGAACGGTGGTCGTAACAACAAGGGTCGTATCACAGTACGTCACATCGGCGGTGGTCACAAGCACCACTACCGTGTAGTTGACTTCAAACGTACTAAAGATGGTATTCCAGCGACAGTTGAGCGTCTTGAATACGATCCAAACCGTAGCGCAAACATTGCTCTAGTTCTTTACAAAGACGGTGAGCGTCGCTACATCCTAGCACCTAAAGGTGTTGTAGCTGGTGATGTTATTCAGTCTGGTGTTGATGCACCAATCAAAGCTGGTAACACTCTACCAATGCGTAATATCCCAGTAGGTTCAACAGTACATAACGTTGAACTTAAGCCTGGTAAAGGTGGTCAGCTAGCTCGTTCGGCTGGTGCTTACGCTCAAATCGTTGCTCGCGACGGTGCGTACGTAACTATCCGTCTACGTTCTGGCGAGATGCGCAAAGTTCTTTCTGAAGGCCGTGCAACAATCGGTGAAGTTGGTAACTCTGAGCACATGCTACGTGAACTTGGTAAAGCAGGTGCATCACGTCATCGCGGTATCCGTCCAACGGTTCGTGGTGTTGTAATGAACCCGATTGACCACCCACATGGTGGTGGTGAAGGCCGTACTTCTGGTGGTCGTCACCCAGTATCTCCTTGGGGTATGCCTACTAAAGGCTTCAAGACTCGTAAGAACAAACGCACTGACAAGTACATCGTACGTCGTCGTAACAAGTAATCTATATAAAGAGGAATCGCCATGCCACGTTCTCTCAAGAAAGGTCCTTTTATTGACCTACACTTGCTGAAGAAGGTAGAGAAAGCGGTGGAAAGCGGAGACAAAAAGCCTATTAAGACTTGGTCCCGTCGTTCAATGATCATCCCTACGATGATCGGTTTGACCATCGCTGTCCATAATGGTCGTCAGCACGTACCAGTATTTGTAACTGATGAAATGATCGGTCACAAACTGGGTGAATTCGCACCAACACGCACTTACCGCGGTCACGCTGCGGATAAGAAAGCTAAGAAGCGCTAAGGAGTAGATAATGGAAGCAATTGCTAAACATAACTTTGCTCGCATTTCGCCTCAGAAAGCTCGCTTAGTTGCGGATCTAATCCGTGGTAAATCTGTTGACCAAGCTCTAGAAATCCTAACGTTCAGCAACAAAAAAGCTGCTGCACTAGTTAAGAAAGTTCTAGAGTCTGCTATCGCTAACGCGGAGCACAACGAAGGTGCAGATATTGACGATCTGAATGTCGCAAAAATCTTTGTAGATGAAGGCCCAACCATGAAGCGTATTATGCCTCGTGCTAAAGGTCGTGCGGATCGTATCTTGAAGCGTTCAAGCCACATCACTGTTGTTGTAGCAGATCGCTAGAGACTAGGAGAGTAAGCAATGGGTCAAAAAGTACATCCAAATGGTATTCGTCTAGGCATCGTTAAGCCTTGGAATGCTACATGGTTTGCTAACACCAAAGATTTCGCTGACAACCTAGACGGCGACTTCAAGGTACGTCAGTTCCTTACAAGTGAACTGAAAAAAGCGTCTCTATCACGTATCGTTATCGAGCGTCCTGCTAAGAGCATCCGTGTGACTATTCACACTGCTCGTCCAGGCGTTGTTATCGGTAAGAAAGGTGAAGACGTTGAGAAGCTACGCGCAGCTGTAGCTAAAATTGCAGGTGTACCAGCGCAAATTAACATCGCTGAAGTACGTAAGCCTGAACTAGATGCGCAACTTGTTGGTGACAGCATCGCGTCTCAGCTAGAGCGTCGTGTTATGTTCCGTCGTGCTATGAAGCGCGCAGTACAAAACGCAATGCGCCTAGGCGCTAAAGGTATCAAAGTGGAAGTAAGCGGTCGTCTAGGCGGCGCTGAAATCGCACGTTCAGAGTGGTACCGTGAAGGTCGTGTGCCTCTACACACTCTACGTGCTGACATTGATTACGCAACTTCTTCGGCTCACACTCAATACGGTGTGATCGGCATTAAAACTTGGATCTTCAAAGGTGAAATCCTAGGTGGTATGCCAGCAGCTAACGCTGTAGAGCCTAAAGGCGACAAGCCTAAGAAGCAGCGTAAAGGCCGTAAGTAAGGAGTCGACAGATGCTACAACCTAAACGTACTAAGTTCCGTAAGGTTCAGACTGGTCGTAACCGTGGTCTAGCTAAAGGTACTGATGTAAGCTTCGGCGAATTCGGTCTTAAAGCTGTTGGCCGTGGTCGTCTAACTGCTCGTCAAATCGAAGCGGCACGTCGTGCAATGACACGTCACGTTAAGCGTCAAGGTAAAATCTGGATCCGTGTGTTCCCAGACAAACCAATCACAGAAAAACCACTTGAAGTTCGTCAAGGTAAGGGTAAAGGTAACGTTGAGTACTGGGTAGCCCAAATCCAACCTGGTAAGGTTATGTACGAAATGGGTGGTGTACCTGAAGAATTGGCACGTGAAGCGTTCCGTCTTGCGGCACGTAAACTGCCTTTCAAAACTACATTTGTAACTAAGCAGGTGATGTGATGAAAGCACAAGATCTACGCGAGAAAAGCGTTGAAGAGCTTAACGCTGAGCTAATGAATTTGCTACGCGAACAGTTCAACTTGCGCATGCAAGCTGCGACTGGTCAACTACAGCAAACTCATACTCTGAAAGCTGTACGCCGTGATATCGCACGTGTGAAAACTGTTTTGACTGAGAAGGCAGGCGCATAATGAGCGAAGTAAAACGTACTCAACAAGGTCGTGTTGTTAGCGACAAGATGGACAAGTCTATCACTGTTGCTATCGAACGTTTCGTAAAACACCCAATCTACGGTAAATACGTAAAACGTACGACTAAAGTACACGCACATGACGAGAACAACGAGTGTGGCCTAGGCGACACAGTTGAAATCGCAGAGTGTCGTCCACTGTCTAAGACTAAGTCTTGGACTTTGGTAAAAGTTCTAGAAAAGGCGAAGATTTAATCTCGTTAATTCTATGAAACTAAAGCGGCTCCAAAATATTTTTGGAGCCGTTTATTTTTTGACTACCCAATCACAAAAAAGGGTGGTACAATTCGCGTCCCTTTTAAAGAGGCAGCCCGACCCGTGATGGGTCTAGTTATTAATATTTAGCGGAGCACTAACATGATCCAAATGCAAAGTATGCTGGACGCAGCTGATAACTCAGGCGCACGCAGCGTAATGTGTATTAAGGTTCTGGGTGGCTCTCACCGCCGTTATGCACATATCGGTGACGTCATCAAAGTTACTGTGAAGGAAGCAATCCCTCGCGGTAAAGTTAAAAAAGGTGATGTTCTGAAGGCGGTGGTAGTGCGCACCCGTAAAGGCGTACGTCGTCCTGACGGTTCTGTCATTCGCTTCGACCGAAATGCTTGCGTATTGCTAAACGACAATACTGAGCAACCAATCGGTACACGTATCTTTGGTCCTGTGACACGCGAACTTCGTGGCGATAAGTTCATGAAGATCGTTTCACTGGCTCCAGAAGTTCTGTAAGGAGCACGTAGAAATGGCAGCTAAAATCCGTCGTAATGACGAAGTAATCGTTCTTGCTGGTAAAGACAAAGGCAAGAAAGGTAAAGTAACTAAGGTTCTAGCAACTGGTAAAGTTATCGTTGAAGGTATCAACCTAGTTAAGAAACATCAGAAACCTGTTCCAGCTATGGGTATCCAAGGCGGTATCGTAGAGCAAGAAGCAGCTATCGACGTTTCTAACGTGGCTATCTTTAACGCAGCTACTGGTAAAGCTGACCGTATCGGTTTCCGTTTTGAAGACGGCAAAAAAGTTCGTTTCTTCAAGTCTAACGGCGAAACCGTTTCTAACTAATAGAAGTAATTTGGAGTTCTACTATGGCGAAACTGCATGATTACTACAAGTCGTCTGTAGTCGCTGAACTGACCAAACAGTTCGGTTACACAAGCGTCATGCAAGTCCCTAGAATCGAGAAAATCACCCTAAACATGGGTGTTGGTGAAGCAATCAACGATAAGAAACTGCTAGAAAATGCAGCGTCTGATATGGCAACGATCTCTGGTCAAAAGCCACTTATCACAAAAGCGCGCAAATCTGTTGCAGGTTTCAAAATCCGTGAAGGCTACCCTATCGGTTGTAAAGTAACCTTGCGTGGCGAACGTATGTGGGATTTTCTTGAGCGTTTAATTAACATCGCTCTTCCACGTGTACGTGACTTCCGTGGTGTTAGCGCTAAGTCTTTTGACGGTCGCGGTAACTACAGCATGGGCGTTCGCGAGCAAATCATCTTCCCGGAAATCGACTTTGATAAAGTTGATCGAGTACGCGGTCTAGACATCACTATTACGACGTCTGCTGGTACTGATGAGGAAGGCCGTGCTCTGCTGGCTGCCTTTAACTTCCCATTCCGTAAGTAAGGTGAAGGGTTACTGTTATGGCTAAAAATTCAATGAAAGCACGTGAAGCAAAACGTGCGAAGCTAGTAGCTAAGTTCGCTGAAAAGCGTGCAGCGCTAAAAGCTATCATCAGCGATGTAAACGCATCTGAAGAAGATCGTTGGAACGCGGTTCTTACACTGCAATCTCTTCCACGTGATTCAAGTGCATCACGTCAGCGCAACCGTTGCAACCAAACTGGTCGTCCACACGGTTACCTACGTAAGTTCGGTCTAAGCCGTATTAAGGTTCGTGAAGCTTGCATGAAAGGCGAGATTCCGGGTCTTCGTAAGGCTAGCTGGTAATTGCCACTTAATCATTTGGAGTAAATCATATGAGCATGCAAGATCCGATTTCGGATATGCTGACCCGTGTTCGTAACGGTCAGGCAGCAAACAAAGTTGCTGTAAAAATGCCTTCTTCAAAGCTTAAAGTTGCAATTGCTGCACTACTAAAAGCTGAAGGTTACATCGTTGACTTCGCTGTTGAAGGCGAAGCAAAACCTGAGCTAGAAGTTACACTTAAGTACTTCCAAGCTAAACCAGTAATCGAGCAACTTAAACGTGTTTCTCGTCCAGGTCTACGTGTTTACAAGAAGAAAGATGAACTTCCTTCTGTAATGGGTGGTCTTGGTATTGCTATCGTTTCTACTTCCAAGGGTCTTATGTCAGACCGCGCTGCACGTAAAGCAGGTCTTGGTGGTGAAATCATCGCTTACGTAGCTTAATAAGGAGTAGACTATGTCTCGTGTTGCAAAAGCACCTGTCGCTATTCCAGCTGGCGTAGAGGTGAAACTAAACGGCCAAGAAATCACTGTAAAAGGTGCGAAAGGCGAACTAACTCGCGTTCTTAACAACGCAGTTGTAATCGCTCAGGAAGAAAATAACCTGACTTTCGGTCCTAAAGAAGGTGTTGCTAACGCATGGGCTCAAGCAGGTACTGCTCGCGCTCTAGTTAACAACATGGTTGTTGGTGTTACTGAAGGCTTTACTAAGAAGCTAACTCTTAAAGGTGTAGGTTACCGTGCTGCTATCAAAGGCAACGCTGTAGGTCTAACACTAGGCTTCTCACACCCAGTTGAGCACGAGTTGCCAGCGGGTATTAAAGCTGAATGTCCAAGCCAAACTGAAATCGTGATCACTGGTGCTGACAAGCAACTAGTTGGTCAAGTTGCGGCTGACATTCGTTCTTACCGTGAGCCTGAGCCATACAAAGGCAAAGGTGTTCGTTACGCAGATGAAAATGTGCGTACTAAAGAAGCTAAGAAGAAGTAAGGTAACACTATGGATAAGAAAGCATCTCGCATCCGTCGTGCTACACGTGCACGTCGTAAGATTGCAGAACTGGGTGCGACTCGCCTAGTTGTACACCGTACTCCTCGTCACGTGTACGCACAGGTTATCGCGGCTAACGGCTCTGAGGTTATCGCAGCAGCTTCTACTGTAGAAAAAGCGATCCGTGAGCAAGTGAAATACACTGGTAACGTTGATGCAGCTAAAGCAGTGGGTAAAGCTATTGCTGAGCGCGCTCTAGAGAAGGGCGTAACTGCAGTTGCATTTGATCGTTCTGGTTTCCAATACCACGGTCGAGTAGCGGCGCTAGCAGAATCTGCTCGCGAAGCTGGTCTGAAATTCTAAGGTAGGGTTGGAAGATGGCTAAAGAACAACAAGTTCAAGCGAATGATTTGCAAGAAAAGCTAATCGCAGTTAACCGTGTTTCTAAAACGGTTAAAGGTGGTCGAATCATGAGCTTCACTGCACTAACAGTAGTTGGTGACGGTAACGGTCGTGTAGGTTTCGGTTACGGCAAAGCTCGTGAAGTACCTGCAGCGATTCAAAAAGCAATGGAAAAAGCGCGTCGTAACATGACTACGATCGCTCTAAACGAAGGCACTCTTCACCACCCAGTGAAAGGTCGCCATTCGGGCTCTAAAGTTTACATGCAGCCTGCTGCAGAAGGTACTGGTGTTATCGCAGGTGGTGCGATGCGTGCAGTACTAGAAGTTGCTGGTGTACACAACGTACTATCTAAAGCGTACGGTTCTACGAACCCTATCAACATCGTTCGTGCAACGATCGATGCACTAGGTAGCATGAAGTCACCAGAAATGGTTGCTGCTAAACGTGGTCTAACTGTTGAATCTATTTCGGAGTAAGAACACCATGGCAACTATTAAAGTAACTCAAACTAAAAGCTCAATTGGTCGTCTGCCAAAGCACAAAGCTACTTTGCGCGGTCTAGGTCTTCGTAAAATCAACCACACAGTAGAACTTGAAGATACTCCGTGTATTCGCGGTATGATCAACAAGGTTTACTACATGGTTAAAGTTGAGGAGTAATCAGAATGCGTTTGAATACTCTAGCACCGGCTGCTGGCGCGAAAACTTCTGCGAAGCGAGTAGGTCGTGGTATCGGTTCAGGCCTAGGTAAAACTGGTGGCCGTGGTCACAAAGGTCAAAAATCACGTTCTGGCGGCAGTGTTCGTCCAGGTTTCGAAGGCGGTCAGATGCCTCTGAAACAACGTCTACCAAAATTCGGTTTCACTTCTCGTAAGAGCCTAGTGTCTGCTGAAGTTCGTCTAGCTGAGCTAGCGAAAGTTTCTGGTGACGTAGTTGATCTAAACAGTCTTAAAGCTGCTAACATCATCACTAAGAACATCGAATTTGTAAAAGTTGTTCTTTCTGGTGAAATCAACAAAGCAGTGACTGTTAAAGGTCTACGTGTGACTAAAGGCGCTAAAGCTGCAATCGAAGCTGCAGGCGGTAAAATCGAGGAATAATCTCGAGGAACGAGGTACAGATGGCTAAGAAACCAGGACAAGATTTTCGTAGTGCTCAGAGCGGCTTAAGTGAACTAAAGTCGCGCTTGTTATTCGTAATTGGTGCACTTTTAGTATTCCGAGCCGGCTCTTTTGTGCCGATTCCTGGTATTGACGCTGCTGTACTTGCCGATTTGTTCGAACAGCAAAAAGGTACCATCGTTGAAATGTTTAACATGTTCTCCGGTGGTGCTCTTGAGCGTGCATCTATATTAGCATTGGGCATCATGCCGTATATTTCGGCATCTATTGTTGTCCAATTGCTAACTGTAGTTCATCCAGCGTTAGCTGAACTCAAAAAAGAGGGTGAAGCAGGCCGTCGTAAGATAAGCCAATACACACGCTACGGCACGCTTGTACTTGCAACCTTCCAAGCTATAGGTATTGCAACTGGCCTACCAAACATGGTCGACAATCTGGTTGTTATCAACCAAACCATGTTTACGCTAATTGCTACCGTAAGTTTAGTAACCGGTACCATGTTCTTGATGTGGTTAGGTGAACAAATTACAGAGCGCGGAATTGGTAACGGTATTTCGATACTGATTTTTGCAGGTATTGTTGCTGGATTGCCTTCTGCAATCGGTCAAACAATCGAGCAAGCGCGTCAAGGTGAATTGCATGTACTTCTTCTGTTGCTAATCGCGGTATTAGCTTTTGCAGTAATTTACTTCGTTGTTTTCATGGAACGTGGTCAACGCCGAATCGTCGTTAACTATGCGAAACGTCAACAAGGTCGTAAAGTATTTGCTGCGCAAAGCTCGCATTTGCCTCTTAAAATTAACATGGCAGGTGTAATTCCAGCGATTTTTGCATCAAGTATTATCTTGTTCCCAGGAACATTGGCTCAGTGGTTTGGTCAAAACGGTGAGAGCAGCGCGTTCGGTTGGTTAACTGACGTGTCTTTGGCTCTTAGCCCAGGTCAACCGTTGTATGTAATGCTTTATGCAGCAGCAATTATCTTCTTCTGTTTCTTCTACACGGCGTTGGTTTTCAACCCGCGTGAAACAGCAGATAACTTGAAGAAGTCTGGTGCATTCGTACCCGGTATCCGCCCAGGTGAGCAGACAGCGAAATACATTGATAAAGTAATGACACGTTTAACCCTTGCTGGTGCACTGTACATTACCTTTATCTGTCTGATTCCCGAGTTCATGATGGTCGCGTGGAACGTACGTTTCTACTTCGGCGGTACATCGCTACTAA
Organism: Vibrio sp. Vb1026; assembly: GCF_033338745.1. Classification (NCBI taxonomy): domain Bacteria; kingdom Pseudomonadati; phylum Pseudomonadota; class Gammaproteobacteria; order Vibrionales; family Vibrionaceae; genus Vibrio; species Vibrio sp. Vb1026. The sequence continues at coordinate 69,654 of NZ_JAWOTH010000005.1, read as the reverse complement.
TCGTAGTTGTTGTAATTATGGACTTTATGGCACAGGTACAGACTCATCTGATGTCTCAACAGTATGATTCTGTGTTGAAGAAAGCGAATCTGAAAGGCTACGGCCGTTAATCCGGCGGTAGACTCAGTTTCATTTACGGAGTTTAGCAATGAAAGTTCGTGCTTCCGTTAAAAAAATCTGCCGTAACTGTAAAGTAATCAAGCGTAACGGTGTCGTTCGCGTGATTTGCAGTGAGCCAAAGCACAAACAGCGCCAAGGCTAATTAGCAGAAATTTTTACTTGAAAATGAAGGTTGGGTCGAGTATATTCCTCGGCCTACCTTTTGCGTGCAAAAGAAGTAGTATTCCGCAGCGTATCCATAACGGGCTTTGCTGCGGCTAATTCTTTTATAGAAACACTTAGGAGTGAATAATGGCCCGTATAGCAGGCATTAACATTCCTGATCAGAAACATGCAGTAATCGCTCTAACAGCGATCTACGGCATCGGTAAAACTCGCTCTCAAGCTATCCTAGCTGAAGTGGGTATTGCTGAAAATGTTAAGATCAGTGAACTAACTGAAGAGCAGATCGATCAACTGCGTGATGGTGTAGCTAAGTACACTGTAGAAGGTGATCTACGTCGTGAAGTATCTATGAACATCAAGCGTCTTATGGACCTTGGCTGTTACCGTGGTCTTCGTCATCGTCGCAGTCTACCACTACGTGGACAGCGTACTAAAACCAACGCTCGCACCCGTAAGGGTCCGCGTAAGCCGATCAAGAAATAATCGGGAAGGTAGAGTACAATGGCTAAACAACCAACTCGCGCTCGTAAGCGCGTACGCAAGCAAGTTGCAGATGGCGTTGCGCACATCCATGCTTCTTTCAATAACACAATCGTAACCATTACTGACCGTCAAGGTAACGCTCTTGCATGGGCTACTGCAGGTGGTTCTGGTTTCCGTGGTTCTCGTAAGTCTACTCCGTTCGCTGCACAGGTTGCTGCTGAGCGTTGTGCTGAAATGGCTAAAGAATACGGCCTAAAGAACTTGGAAGTTATGGTTAAGGGTCCTGGTCCAGGTCGCGAATCTACTGTTCGTGCACTAAACGCCGCTGGTTTCCGCATCACAAACATCGTTGATGCTACACCAATCCCTCATAACGGTTGTCGTCCACCTAAGAAACGTCGCGTATAACGTTTCTAGGACAATTGGAGAAGAATCATGGCAAGATATTTGGGTCCTAAGCTGAAGCTTAGCCGTCGTGAAGGCACTGACTTATTCCTTAAGTCTGGTGTTCGCGCGATCGATACCAAGTGTAAAATTGATAACGCACCAGGTGTACACGGCGCTCGTCGCGGTCGTCTATCTGAGTATGGCGTTCAGCTTCGTGAGAAGCAAAAAGTACGTCGTATGTACGGCGTTCTAGAAAAACAATTCCGTAACTACTACAAAGAAGCTGCTCGCCTAAAAGGCAACACTGGTGAAAACCTACTTCAGCTTCTTGAAGGTCGTCTTGATAACGTAGTTTACCGCATGGGCTTTGGCGCAACTCGCGCAGAAGCACGTCAGCTAGTTAGCCACAAAGCTATCCTAGTAAACGGTAAAGTTGTAAACGTTCCTTCTTTCAAAGTAGCGGCTAATGACGTTGTTTCTATTCGCGAGAAAGCTAAACAGCAAGCTCGTATCAAAGCAGCTCTAGAAGTTGCTGAACAACGTGAAAAACCAACTTGGATTGAAGTAGATGGTGGCAAGATGGAAGGTACATTCAAGCGTATGCCTGAGCGTTCTGATCTATCAGCTGACATCAACGAACAATTGATCGTCGAGCTTTACTCTAAGTAAGGTTTAAACTAAAGAGAGGACACAATGCAGGGTTCTGTAACAGAATTTCTTAAGCCACGTCTAGTTGACATCGAACAAATCAGCTCGACTCACGCAAAAGTAACTCTTGAGCCATTAGAGCGTGGCTTTGGTCATACTCTGGGTAATGCACTTCGCCGCATCCTTCTATCTTCTATGCCAGGTTGTGCTGTAACAGAAGTAGAAATTGAAGGCGTACTTCATGAGTACAGCACGAAAGAAGGCGTTCAAGAAGATATTCTTGAAATTCTTCTAAACCTTAAAGGTTTGGCTGTGCGCGTTGCCGAAGGCAAAGATGAAGTGTTCATTACTTTGAACAAATCAGGCTCGGGCCCTGTGGTTGCAGGTGACATCACCCATGATGGTGATGTAGAGATCGCTAACCCTGAACACGTAATTTGTCACCTGACGGATGACAACGCTGAGATCGCAATGCGTATCAAAGTTGAACGTGGTCGTGGTTATGTTCCAGCTTCTGCGCGTATCCATAACGAAGAAGACGAGCGTCCTATCGGTCGCCTACTAGTAGATGCTACTTACAGCCCAGTAGACAAAATTGCCTACGCTGTAGAAGCAGCTCGTGTAGAACAGCGTACTGATCTAGACAAGCTTGTTATCGATATGGAAACAAACGGTACTCTAGAACCTGAGGAAGCAATCCGTCGTGCAGCTACAATCCTAGCTGAACAATTGGATGCATTCGTAGATCTTCGTGATGTACGAGTTCCTGAGGAGAAGGAAGAGAAGCCAGAATTCGATCCGATCCTACTGCGTCCTGTAGACGATCTTGAACTAACAGTTCGCTCTGCTAACTGTTTGAAAGCAGAAGCGATTCACTACATCGGTGATCTAGTACAACGTACTGAGGTTGAGCTACTTAAAACGCCTAACCTTGGTAAAAAATCTCTTACTGAGATTAAAGACGTACTTGCGTCACGTGGTCTGTCTCTGGGCATGCGCCTAGAAAACTGGCCACCTGCATCAATCGCTGAAGATTAATCGATACTAGTTAGAAGGATTAGGTCATGCGCCATCGTAAGAGTGGTCGTCAACTCAACCGCAACAGCTCACATCGCAAAGCGATGTTCAGCAACATGGCTAGCTCTCTAGTACGTCATGAAGTTATCAAGACTACTTTGCCAAAAGCAAAAGAGCTACGTCGCGTAGTTGAGCCTTTGATTACACTAGCTAAGACTGACAGTGTTGCTAACCGTCGTCTAGCATTTGCACGTACTCGTGACAACGAAGTAGTTGCAAAACTATTTAACGAACTAGGTCCACGTTTTGCTGCTCGTCAGGGCGGTTACACTCGTATCCTAAAAGCTGGCTTCCGTGCTGGTGATAAAGCTCCAATGGCTTACATTGAGCTTGTAGATCGCCCAGCTGCTGAAGAAGCTGCTGAGTAATCAGTTCGTAAGAACGAGAAAGCCGAGCATTAGCTCGGCTTTTTTGTATCTGTAATTCAGTAAACCTTTATATCCAGCCTGCATTTATTTCAACCCATGCAGACTGGCAATTTAAAAAGTGATTATCACTTACGCTTATTTACTAGTATTCCACAACCCGCCCAACGAACTTAGAAGCCCTTCGCTAGCGCCTTGCTTGTTCAAGTAATCCAAGATGACTGGAGCAAACTGACTGATCATAGATGGGTCTAAACCTAACGTATCGAATGCACTTTTGACTGCACTGATATTCTCAATATTTCCTAGTAAGCTTTGTGCTCCTTGCAAGTTTGAAAGTCCAGGAATCAAAGACTGTAATTCACTACTATTTTCTTGCGAAAGCTGGCTTTGAGCCAAAGCGAGTAGCGCACCACTGCCTCCGGCTGCTTGCTCAGTGGATACTGGTAATTGGCTAGTTAGCATGTCTGTTAATGGAGATGACTCGGTGTTCAAGCTGCTGCCGACCATGTCCATCAGGCCACTTTCTTTACTTTTTTGAGTGACTGAATCTAAGAATGCGTGCGCACTACCAATGTTGATTGATAGGAGTGCTAGAGTTAGGAGTGTTTTACGCATAGTACCTCCAAAGGTTGAGCGTTTTTTAAAAGTGATTTTATTTTTAAAGGCTATCAGAGTGAAAGGTTCAGAGGTGAGAAAGTCTATTCAGTTTAGACAAAAAAACGGCGCTAGTGCGCCGTTTTATTTAATCATAATTGAAAATGGTTTCAATTAGATAATATCTAATAGTTCTACTTCGAAAACTAAAGCTGCAAATGGAGGGATAGCCGCACCAGCGCCACGCTCACCGTACGCAAGATCTTGTGGTACGTATAGCTTCCACTTAGAGCCAACAGGCATTAGTTGTAGTGCCTCTACCCAACCTTTGATTACACCTGTAACAGGGAATTCAGCAGGTTGACCGCGAGATACAGAGCTATCGAATACAGTACCGTCAGTTAGCTCACCGTGGTAGTGAACGCGAACTGAGCTTTCTGCTGTAGGAACTGCACCAGTACCTTCAGAAATGATTTCGTACTGAAGACCAGAGTCTAGAACGTTAACTTCAGGTCGTAGAGCGTTGTCTTTTAGGAACGCTTCGCCTTCTGCTGCCGCAATTTTTGCTGCTTCTTGGCGAGCTGTTTCTGCACGAGTGTGAAGTTCTTGTAGTGCTTTGTTGATTTCATCAATTTCGATTGATGGCATGTCACCAGTTAGTGCTGTTGCAATACCTGCTGCGATAGCATCAACGCTAAGACCTTCAAGACCAGAGCCTGCAAGTTGCTGACCCATTTGCAGACCAATGCCGTAGCTTGCTTTTTGTTCTGCAGTTTCAAATTTAATTTCAGACATGAATGTCGCTCTTATTAGGAGTGATAAAGGTAACAGGATATCAGTTTCGAGCTTAGGTTTAAATGATTGCGACTGAATGCTTAATTGAGGCGACCAGGTTGTGACTTATCTCTTACTCCAAGTGAAATTTCTGCTAATTTAATCCCAATTCCATTTTAGTTTGGTGAAAAACATATACTCTCCGCGTCGGTATTTTTATACTGGCCGTAGAAGTATTAAGGGACTCATTACAATGAATCGTCGCAGAAAGAAAAAGCAGCAAGTCGACTATGTCGAATTGGTTAAACAAAAATTCGCTGCTATCGACTGGAAGCAGCCGTTCAACAAAGAGCAATGGTTGGAGCGTATACAGCCTGTTAAGCAGTTTTGGTTGCGTCTGCCTAAATTTCATCAGCGTGCTTTGATGGTCTTAGTGCCATTGATTCTGGTACTCCTTGTTATTCCTTTGCCAAATAAAACAGATCAACCAGTTGAGCAGACTGAGGTCGATCATCAACGCGTAGCGATTGAGCTGAACGCGCAGAGTTTAAGCCAGCAGAGAACCTCTCAGAACTCTGGACCGAAATCTGAAAATTGGAAAGAGTACACGGTTAAAAATGGTGATACATTAGCGCAGGTTTTCAGAAGTAATCAGCTCTCTATGGCGGATCTTAGCGCTCTGGTCAAAATAGAAGGCAGTGATAAGCCGCTAAGCCAAATAAAGCAGGGACAGTTGATTCGCTTTAAGCTTAGTGACGAAGGTGAGTTAGATATGCTACAGCTGGAAAAAAGCGGGCGGTCCGTTATGTTTTTCCGTTTATCGGATGGGACCTTTGGACGTAACAAGTAAACGCTTCAAATGAAAAGACGCGAAGATATCGCGTCTTTTTAGTCAGTTTTTCATAGCGATTAGTTTTCATAGTAACCAATCGAGTTGAAGCTTATAGCGCTACGGATTCTTTCCGCATATCCACATGAGGGATACCATCTTCAAGATAGCACTCTGAGATAACCTTGAATCCATGACTAGCATAAAACTGGATGAGGTGTTCTTGAGCACCTATATCTATTGTCTGTCCTGGCCATAATGTTTCGCATTGTGCCAAGGCCTTGTCCAATAACTTATGACCTAAGCCACCGCCTCGCGCGGTCTGCTTTGTCACCACTCGACCAATACTCACATTGTCATACGTAGTGCCTGCGGGCAGTAATCTTGCGCAAGCAACCAGTTCATCACCGTGATAGCCTATTAGATGATAAACGCCTTCCAGCGTGTCCTTACCATCAAGTTCAGGGTAAGGGCAGGTTTGTTCAACAACGAATACATCCACACGCAATTTCATCATTTCATACAGCTGCGTGGTTGTTAGCTGAGCAAAGGGCAAAGTAATCCAAGTGAGCATGTTGTTATCCGTAATGAGAATAGAGTGACTGACTTTACTTTGTTTTGAGCTCATACTCATTAACAAAGGTTAATTAGCACTGGTTTTCCCACCAAATCTGGTGATAATGTGCCCTCTTTCCATCTCACCTGAGGATATCCCCGTGAGCAAACAAACATTCGATCAAGTTGGGCTGAATCCAGCGTTACTCGCCACACTTGATTCCCTGAACTATACCCACATGACGCCAATTCAAGCTTTGAGCTTGCCTGCAATCCTAAAACATCGTGATGTCATCGGGCAGGGTAAAACGGGCTCAGGTAAAACCGCTGCATTTGGTTTAGGGGTTTTATCGAACCTCAACGTCAAACGCTTTCGTGTCCAGTCATTAGTATTGTGTCCAACACGTGAGCTTGCAGACCAAGTAGCGAAGGAAATTCGTACTTTAGGTCGCGGCATTCATAATATTAAAGTGCTTACTCTCTGCGGTGGGATGCCAATGGGGCCACAAATTGGTTCGCTGGAGCATGGTGCGCATATCCTAGTTGGTACACCTGGTCGTATTTTGGATCACCTTGAGAAAGGCCGAATTGATCTTAGCGAACTGAATACCTTGGTGCTAGATGAAGCTGATCGCATGTTGGACATGGGTTTCCAAGACGCATTAGATGCAATCATCGATGCAGCGCCAAAGCAGCGTCAAACTCTACTTTTCAGTGCTACCTTTCCAGAAAAAATTGAGCAAATTGCGCAGCGTATAATGCAGACACCGGAAGTGATTAAGGTGGAATCGACGCATGATACCTCAAGCATTGCGCAGTACTTCTACAAAGTTGAAGGCTCGGAAGCACGTGATGAAGCGTTGGCTAATTTGCTGCTGACTCACCAACCAGAGTCCGCGGTGGTTTTTTGTAATACCAAAAAAGAAGTTCAAAGTGTCGCAGATGAGTTGCATCACAAAGGATTCAGCGTTATCGATATCCATGGGGACTTAGAGCAGCGTGAACGCGACCAAGCATTGGTGCAGTTTGCTAACAAGAGTGTGTCTATCCTTGTTGCAACAGACGTTGCAGCGCGTGGTTTGGACGTTGATAATCTTGATGCTGTCTTTAACTTTGAGCTATCGCGCGATCCTGAGGTTCATGTGCACCGTATTGGTCGTACAGGTCGTGCGGGTAGTAAAGGTTTAGCGTTCAGCTTTTTTGGTGAGAAAGACGGTTTACGTGTAGCTCGTATTGAAGAATACCTAGAGATGGACGTGGTACCAGCAACATTGCCTGCCAAATCAAATCAGCAGCCATACCAAGCGAAGATGGTGACGATTAACATTGATGGCGGTAAGAAACAGAAAGTACGACCGGGTGATATTTTAGGTTGTCTGACAGGAAAAAATGGTATTCCAGGCTCTCAAGTCGGAAAGATCCATCTGTTCCCTGTGCGCGCTTATGTTGCCGTCGAAAAGTCTGTGGCTAAAAAGGCTCTACAAACCATTAGTAACGGCAAGATGAAAGGGCGCCAGTTCCGGGCGCGAATTCTTAAATAGCTCAAATAGCAGAGAAAAAGCTCTTCGTTTGAAGAGCTTTTTTCTTTTTTGAGTTTATTTGAGAGTGTGATCTTTGGTTAAGCGTGCTTTGATTCGACTCAAACTGATTGGTGTAATGCCCAGGTAGGCCGCAATTTGACTATCGGTAATACGTTGCTTTAAATCTGGGTAATGAGCGCAAAATAATTGATATCGTTCCTCTGGAGAGTAGAGCAACATAAAGCGTTCTTTATTCTCTTTATTAACCAGTTGGTTTTCGAGTAGCTTTAAGTAAATGGCGTGCTTTTCTGCTCGCCAGTGATGCAACGTTTCAATTGGCAAGCAAAATAGCTGACAAGCGCTCAGCGTTTCCAATAAGTAAGGCGAAGGTTGGTCCTTTATTATGCTCTCAAACCCGATAACCCAGTCCTTCTCCCAATAAAATTCTTTACTGAATTCTTTGCCGTGCTCAGTGAGATAGCTTGCGTGGCATAACCCCTCAATGATGAAGTAAAGGTGTGAGCTCAACTCCCCTTGGTGATTAAGAATGTGGCGTGTAGGCAGTTCGAGCAACTCACCATTTTCAATAAGTTGGTTTGCTTCTGCCTCTAAAAAGCCATGTTTGACTAAGTCTGAAAAAAGATCGCTGTGCATGTGATAACTCAGAAACGGTTTTCTTTATTTTAACGGGTTTTATTGATAACAAAAAAGCGGCTCATGAGAGCCGCTTAGTGTTGTTGTCAAATCAACCTTATTTATTCAGATCGATTTGATAAATTGCGAAACCAATGTCGTCTGTTGACACGCGTTTCATTGGGTATTGTCCTTTCTCTTTGATGAACTGCGCCGCTTTATCGCTAGGGGAGGTTTCGAAACGAATATCTAGCTTGTTATCGGACTTAATCGGTGCGAAAGACCAGTTGTTGTCAGCGCTTGGGGTCACTTCTCCTTTTTCTTCACTCACGCGAGAAATATAAGTGGCGACGACAGAGCGGTTTTCATCTGGTGCGTCAAACGCAATGAAATCTGGACCTGTACCAGGGAAAGTATTGCTATAAGCACGGTAGTTATTGGTTGCGATGATGAAATCTTGCTTCGGATTGACAGGCTTACCATTAAACGTCAGATTCACAATGCGCTGAGAATCTGGATTAATCACTTTACAATCCGCATCGTACTTCGGCGGTTGGGTAACGTCGATTTGGTAGTTAACCCCATCAATAACATCGAAGTTGTAAGTACGGAAATTATCCCAATCAATCAAAGATTGCGGTTTAGGATTGTTGATGTCGATGTGGTTGAATTGACCCGCACTGCACTCTAGCCATTCGCGAACTTCTTTACCTTTCACTTTCATCGCAACCAAGGTGTTTGGGTATAAGTAAAGATCGGCCGCATTACGGAAGGTGAGCTGACCGGATTCGACTTCTGTAAAGTTATTCGGATCGTTCTTACGACCGCCGACTTTAAATGGTGCTGCCGCACTCAGTACTGGAATGTCAGAAAGGTCTGGGTCGCCTTGAATAAAGCGTTCTACGTAGTCTTTCTGAGCAAGGTTAACGATTTGAATGGTGGGGTCGTCCTGCACTAATGCCAAGAAGCTGTACATGACATCATTTGCTTTGCCGATTGGTTGGTTTACAAATTCACGAGTGCCTTTGTGATCTTCTTCTAACGCTTTCACAATATCTTCATCGGCTTTAGCTAATGACTTCTTATTTACTTTATCGAAGATAGGGTGTGCTTCTGCTTGGCCTTCGACGACTTGCCATCTGCCGTCTTTCTCTTTCAGCATCAAATCCATCACACCTGCGTGACTTCCCCAGCGGCCCGGCATCACGGACGTTACACCATTGATGGTCCCTTTATCTATATCAACACCAGGTAGGTTTGCGAAGTCTTTCCCTGGGAAGACTGCGTGAGAGTGGCCAAAAGCAATTGCATCAATACCTTCAACTTCTGTGAGGTAGTAAACAGAGTTTTCAGCGCCTAGCTTGTATGGATCAGTAGAAATGCCCGAGTGTGGAATTGCCACAATCACGTCTGCGCCTTCTTTCTTCATTTGAGGAATCAGTTTCTCTGCTGTTTCCTTAATGTCTTTAGCAAAGACTTTGCCTTCTAAGTTCTTCTTATCCCACACCATAATTTGTGGTGGTACAAAGCCGATGTAACCCACTTTGATTTCGTGGCTTTGACCATCAGTGTCTTTGAACGTGTGCGTTTTAATTAGATAAGGTTTGAAGTAGTGCTCGCCTGTCTTCTTGTCGAAAACGTTAGCACTAACATAAGGGAAGTTCGCACCGTCGATAGAGTTTTTCAGGAACTCAAGGCCATAGTTGAACTCATGATTGCCAATGTTGCCCACATCGTAGTCTAGCTGGTTCATCGCTTTGTAGACTGGGTGCACGTCGTCGGGATTAATCCCCTTTGCCGCCATGTAATCGCCCATTGGGCTGCCCTGAATTAAATCACCGTTATCTACTAGTACCGTGTTTTCTGTCTCGGACTTAGCTTGTTTCACTATTGTCGCTGCGCGACTTAAACCGATTTGCTGTGATGGTTGGTCTTTGTAGTAATCGTAATCCATCACGTTGGTGTGAATGTCGGTGGTTTCGATAATACGAAGCTTGATGGTATCGGCCATTGCTGGGCCAGCAAGCGTTAGCATGCCACTTAATACTGCGAGGGAAATAGGATGAACTGCCACTTTCATTTGGTACTCCAATTCAATGATAAGGGGAAATTGTACTGCGTAATGTATCAAACACAGGTGCAACTCGATGATAAAGATACAGAAAACTGTGAACATTAATCAGTTTACTGAACCTTATTCATATTAACCGCCGACTTTTTCACGCTTTTGAATGAGACCAAACAAAAACTTCTTAGCAGATTTTTGAATAAAAAATGAAATTTTAGAATTTCAGGTAATATAAACGCCCCGCCATAATGCTTGCATAACGATATCAATGGACGATGAGCAAGCACATGGCAACGAACGATTCAGTCACTTCTTTTCCTAAACCAAAGCCCCGGTTAGTTTCTGACAACCCAGTCGCTGGTGTTACTCGTTTTGCAAAGCAATCGCTACAGCCTGGTGAAGTTGCCTTAGTAGGTGCAGGACCAGGCGATCCTGAACTTCTGACGGTGAAAGCACTGAACTGCTTGCAGCAAGCTGACGTGGTTTTGTACGACTACTTGGTGTCTGAAGAAATCATGGCATTGATTCCAAGCGATACGATTTTGGTGTGCGTTGGGAAGCGAGCTGGGCATCACAGTGTGCCGCAGGAGAAGACGAATCAGCTTTTGGTGGATTTTGCCAAGCAGGGCTACAAAGTAGTGCGCATTAAAGGTGGGGATCCGTTTGTATTCGGTCGTGGTGGTGAAGAGTTAGAAGTGCTTGCTGATGCCGGCGTTCGTTTTCAAGTTGTCCCTGGCATTACCGCAGCAGCTGGCGCAACCGCTTATGCTGGTATTCCACTGACTCATCGTGATTATGCGCAATCGGCCATCTTTGTGACTGGCCACTTGAAAGAAGAAAGTGATGAGATGGATTGGTCCACGTTGGCGCGAGGGAATCAGACTTTAGTGATCTACATGGGGCTGATGAAATCACACTATATTCAGAATCAACTCATTAAGCATGGTCGTTCAGCGTCGACTCCGATTGCCATTATTGAGCGTGGCACGCAGATTCAACAAAAAGTATTTACGGGAGAACTCTCCCAACTCTCTGATTTATCGAAGGAAGCACAGTCGCCATCTTTGATTGTTGTCGGAGAGGTAGTGCGACTGTCTCAAAAGTTAGACTGGTTTTTGTCTAGTACTGAATTCAACAAAAGTGCTATTGCCAACTCCATATAATTTCAGACCAAAGATTAGAGACGTAATGCGCCTTCAAGCTTAAAAAGGAAATACAAAACATGGACCAACAACGTTTAACTCACCTTAAACAACTCGAAGCGGAGAGTATCCACATCATCCGTGAAGTTGCGGCTGAGTTTGATAACCCAGTCATGATGTATTCGATTGGTAAAGACTCATCAGTGATGCTGCACCTTGCGCGTAAAGCTTTTTACCCAGGTAAGATTCCATTTCCATTGCTGCATGTTGACACCGATTGGAAGTTCCGCGAGATGATTGAATTTCGTGATCGCACCGCGGCCAAATACGGTTTTGAGCTTTTGGTACATAAGAATCCAGAAGGTCTAGCCATGGGCTGTAGCCCGTTTGTTCATGGTTCTTCTAAGCACACTGACATCATGAAGACTCAAGGCTTAAAACAAGCGCTGAACAAGTACGGTTTTGATGCTGCCTTTGGTGGTGCGCGCCGCGACGAAGAGAAATCACGGGCGAAAGAGCGCGTGTATTCATTCCGCGATAAGAACCATACATGGGACCCTAAAAACCAACGTCCTGAGCTATGGAAGACGTACAACGGTCAGGTTAATAAGGGTGAGAGCATTCGTGTATTCCCACTGTCTAACTGGACTGAGCTTGATATCTGGCAATACATCTATTTAGAAAACATCGAGATCGTGCCGCTTTACCTCGCGGACAAACGCCCAGTTGTTGAACGCGATGGCATGCTGATCATGGTTGATGATGATCGTATGGAGCTTCAACCGGGTGAAGTGATTGAAGAGAAGAGTGTGCGCTTCCGTACCCTTGGTTGTTATCCATTGACCGGGGCCATCGAGTCTGAAGCGAACACTTTAACTGGCATTATTGAAGAAATGCTGGTGGCAACGTCGAGTGAGCGCCAAGGCCGAGCGATCGACCACGATCAGTCAGGATCGATGGAGCTTAAGAAACGTCAAGGTTACTTCTAAAGGATCTAAGGAAAGATAATGAACAGTGCAGTTGAAGCTCAATTAGCCGAGCTTGGTATCGAAGGCTATTTAACACAACACCAGTACAAGTCGTTACTTAGATTCTTGACTTGTGGCTCGGTGGATGACGGTAAAAGTACATTAATCGGTCGCTTACTCCATGACTCAAAACAAATTTATGAAGATCAGCTAGCGGCAGTGCACTCAGACAGCCAACGTGTGGGTACCACGGGTGAAAAGCCTGACCTTGCGTTGTTGGTCGATGGCCTACAAGCTGAGCGCGAGCAGGGGATCACGATTGATGTGGCTTACCGCTATTTCTCGACGCAGAAACGTAAATTCATCATTGCAGATACTCCTGGACACGAGCAGTACACACGTAACATGGCTACAGGCGCATCGACATGTGACTTAGCTGTGATTCTGGTTGATGCACGTAAGGGCATTCTCGATCAAACTCGTCGTCACTCTTTCATTTCCAACCTGTTGGGTTTGAAGCACTTTGTTGTGGCGATCAACAAGATGGACTTAGTGGATTACTCCCAAGAGCGCTTTGAAGAGATCCGCGATGAGTATCTGAAGTTCTCTGAGAATCTGACAGGGGATATTGATATTCAAATCATCCCGATCTCAGCGCTTGAAGGGGACAATGTGGTGGATAAAGGCCAAAACCTGACTTGGTTTAAAGGCCCATCACTGCTTGAGCTTCTTGAAACGGTCGATGTGGATCAAGAAAAAGGCGCGGGTGAATTCCGCTTCCCTGTGCAATACGTTAATCGTCCTAACCTCGATTTCCGTGGTTTTGCGGGGACCATTTCTTCTGGTTCGATCAAAGTCGGTGATGCCATTAAAGCATTGCCATCGGGTAAAACGTCAACTGTGGCACGTATTGTGACCTTTGATGGTGATATCGAAGAAGCTCGTGCCGGATTAGCTGTCACTCTGACGCTAAGCGATGAGATCGATATTAGCCGTGGCGATTTGATTGTTCTAGATAATGCTCAAGTGGAAACCACAAACCATTTGCTTGCCGATGTGGTGTGGATGACAGAGCAACCCCTGCAACCGGGTCGTGACTATGACATCAAAATCGCAGGTAAGAAAACCGTAGGTCATGTTGAAGCGATTCGTCATCAATATGACATTAATAATCTCTCGACTCATAGCTCGGCAGAGCTGCCATTGAATGGTATTGGTTTGTGTGAATGGTCTCTTAATGAGTCAGTCGCGCTGGACAATTATCAAGACTGTGCAGATACCGGTGGCTTTATCATTATCGATCGTCTGACAAACGTGACGGTTGGTGCTGGCATGGTTAAAGAGAGCCTCGCCGTGGTTGAGCGCGATTTGACGGACATCTCTGCGTTTGAAGTTGAGCTTAATGCGCTTGTCCGTAAACACTTCCCGCACTGGGAAGCAAAAGACGTCAGCCAGTTTCTGAAAAAGTAACTGGCTCACCCAAGTACGATAATTTCAGGCACTGTTTGCTGTTGTACTTGGGGTGTCGCTACCTAACTGAATTGCGAAATGTCGTTAGGTATTCTCCTAATACCAGAGTGCTTCGGTGGAGCCCAAGAAACCGAGCATTCTGATGTTCTTTTCGCTTGCGCTGATTTTTGTCTGTTTGCTCGTTTGTCGGTGATTCATGGATAAATGAGTCGTTGTTGTGCCCTTTAGGGCTATTTGGTAAGGAAAGGCTATGTGGGAACAAGGGTTTGTGTTAGCGATTTTGCTTGGCATTATCACTTGCTTGCTTGTCACGAAAATTAAGCCTAGTTATGTCTTTGCGGGTGCCGCTTTTATTGCATTCATGGCTGGGATGATGGATTCAGCCACTATCGCATCCAATTTTACCAACTCTTCATTGTTAACCCTGGTTCTATTGATTCTTGCATCCTGTGCTCTAGAAAAAACACTGCTGATCAGTTGGGTGAGCCGAAGTATCTCTGAGGGCCAGTTAGGCAGCGTGATTGCTAAGCTCGGTGTATCGACAGCCTTGCTCTCTTCATTTACGAATAATACCGCTGTGGTTGTCTCATTGATTGGGGCGATTAAGCGTAATCAGCAGCATGCACCTTCGAAATTACTTATTCCCTTGTCTTATGCCGCCATTTTTGGTGGCACGTTAACTTTGATTGGTACGTCGACTAACTTAATCATCAACAGCTTTGTCGAAGACGCAGGCTTACCGAGCCTGAGCTTTTTTACACCTACGATGATAGGTTTGGCTGTGCTGGTGGGAGGGATGCTGATTCTTATCCCACTGAGCTACTTGCTACCGAATTATGATGATCAAAATCAAGAAGATTTACCTTACTTTCTTGAGTCTCGCGTTGAGCCAGGCTCACCGCTAGTTGGGCGTACGATCAGCGAGAATAATTTACGTGCGCTGCGCAAACTGTTTCTTGCAGAAGTGGTGCGCGATGGTGTTACTGTTTCTTCTGTGGGACCGGATTTTGTGCTCAATGCAAAAGACCGCCTGTTATTTTGTGGCGATGTTGAGAGCGTCGCGACCCTGCAAGAAATTCCGGGCCTCAAGTTGTTTGGTCAGCAGCACTTAAATGGGCAAAACTTTATCGAAGTTGTGGTGAGCTCGTCGGCGACATTTTGCTACAAAACCCTCAAAGAGAGCCGATTCCGCGACCGATTCGATGCCGTTGTTGTGGCGATTCGCCGAGGCCACGAACGCCTAGAAGGTGGCTTGGGTAGTATTGCCTTAGCGCCAGGAGACACGTTAGTTCTGGTTCCAGGAAAGCGTTTTGAGTCTGAACGCCGAGCTCATCGTAAAGAGTTTGTTTTAGTGCATGACTTGGACTCTAGCGCTCGGCTTGATACGAATAAGTCTTCTATTGTATTACTGGGCTTTGCAGCCGTAATTGGATGCGCTCTATTAGAGTTAGTACCGATTATTAAAGGTCTAGCTGCGTACCTTATCGCGCTTATTGCGTTTGGTATTGTGCAGATTTCAGAACTGCGCCGCCGTTTTCCGATCGATATCGTCGTGATTGTCGGTTCCGCTTTGTCTATTGCTCAACTGATGATCTCTTCTGGATTGTCAGAAAGAATGGGAGTGATGTTTATTGAAGCGTTTAATGGCTGGGGAGTATTTGGTGCCTTGGTGGCGACTTATATCATGACATTGGTACTCACTGAATTGGTGACAAACAATGCCGCGGCTGCGCTTTCTTTTCCTATCGGCTATAGCATGGCGGTGGGTTATGGCGTGGATCCGATGCCATTCATCATGGCGGTTTTGTTCGGCGCGAGTGCGAGCTTTATCTCTCCCTACGGTTACCAAACTAACCTGTTGGTGTACAGCGTAGGAAATTACAAATTGACCGACTACGTGAGAATTGGAGTGCCAATTTCGATTGTGTACTCTGTATTAGTACTTACTTTGATCCCGGTCTTTTTCCCGTTTTAATTCCGATATTTACAAGGATACGTTATGACTGCCGAAACGACGGTAAAAGATGAAAACATTGTTTGGCACCAGCATTCGGTTGATAAACAGTTTCGTGCTGAATTAAAGAAGCAAAAACCTGCCGTATTGTGGTTCACTGGTTTATCTGGAGCGGGTAAATCAACCGTAGCAGGGGCGTTGGAAAATCGCCTTGCAGCATTGGGTTACCACACCTATTTATTGGATGGTGACAATGTACGACATGGTTTGTGTAGCGATTTAGGTTTTTCTGAACAGGACCGTCGCGAGAACATTCGTCGCATTGGTGAACTGGCGAAGTTGATGGCAGATGCGGGTTTAATTGTTCTGTCGGCGTTTATTTCACCGCATCGTGCAGAGCGGAAGTTAGTGCGCGATTTATTGCCAGAAGGCGAGTTTATCGAAGTGTATGTCAATGCATCTCTAGAGGTTTGCGAAGGTCGAGATCCTAAGGGTTTATACCGTAAAGCCCGTGCGGGAGAGATTCCTAATTTCACTGGTATTGATTCGGAATATCAAGCGCCAGAGAACCCTGAAATCGATTTGCCCGCGGGAGAAAAGAGTGTCGATGAGCTGGTGGATTTGTGCTTAATCGATCTTAAACAACGCGGTGTGATTCGATAAAAAAGCATTTAGATCATAGGTGACCTAAAGCTCTTTGAGCAGCTTGAGAAGTATTTGGATCATAGGTGAACAAATGCTTCTCAAGCTGGCTAGACGGTATGATGAACCGTACTTTTAGCTTCACTATGGACACTAAACCTATGATTTAACAGTGCAAGCATTTGATCGTAGTATTCGGCATGTGGTTTGTTTCCGAGTAAGGTACAGAGCTCATTACCTGTCGGTGTGAAGCGGTAATATAAAAGGCGGACACCTTTGCTGTTTACGTTCAGTGATAAGTTTTTACCTTGGTAGGTGAGGACCAACGGTGTCTCGATACTAATTTCGCCAGATTCAAGTTCGGCACTGTGCAGCAGCCCTAATTCAATTAAGAGCAACAAGCTTGAATACGGCAGTTGAAAACTTCCCATATTTAGGCTGTTAGCGACGTCTCGCTTGCCGAAGCTAAATATGCCTCCTTGCGCTTTGTAACCAATCAGCAGTTTTCTGCTGTGATCCCCTCCAAAACTGCACGCTAAAGAGGCGGCTCTTTGCAGAGTTTGTGCTTCCTTTGGTGACATATCCTTGAGGGTTTTCAACGCTTTCATGGACGTTGAACCCGGATTGGTCACTTCACGCTTCATCACTTGAGCCCATAGCTTTTGCATCGCGCTGTTATGGATGTCTTGAGCCATCTCAAAAAATCGATGCAACCAATCTTGGTCTGGCTCTCCCGCTGTCTCATCTCGGCATGAACTGTGCGCTAATTTTAAAATCTGTTCTAAGTTTTTTTGTCGCTGTTCTTGGCGTCTTTGCTCTCGCAATTGGGCTCTTTCAAACGCAGATTTGGCTGGCGGTTCGGTTTGCAGTAAGGCGTCAAGACCGTGTATTTGGGCTATGGTTTTTACCTTACTAGCACTGTCTTTTATGTAGCCTTGTTTCTTTTCTTGTTGCGTATTTTTTTTTGTGTCTGACTGATGTTCGATGACAACAGGTTGCTTTGTCGGGTCTGCCATTCGTTTTCCTACCAAGAACTGCGCGGTTCGCACGTTTAAATTTACACCTTATCTGACCAAGCGACCAGACAGGAGTTCTCAGTTTTTGAACGAATAGGGCTATTCAAAATGATAATGAGTTGTTAAAATTGTTATCGTTATTTTGGAGGGGCTATGAAGTTCTCAGAAGCAGGTAAACTCAAAAAGCACCTGTCGATAGCGTTTCTTTTGGTTATTTATGTGGGCGTATTAGCGTATTTATCTCGTTATATCGTGTAGCACAAAGCTAAAAAAGGCGCCAGTGTGACGCCTTAGGTGTAGCGAGGCTTATCGACGACTTAAATTACATATCGTCGTAGGCTTCTATTTCTGATCCCTCAATAACGTAAGCCGTTTCTGCCAGTTCGTGGTTTATCGTCTCGGTTTTCAACGTTCCAACCACATATATAACATCCCACAACTCTTGAACAGGCGCGCCTTTCGGAAACTTCACGTAAATGATCTGGTTTGGAGGCGGTGGTGGCACGTGAATACAAGCTCCAAAATATGGCACCAATAAAAATTCGGTGACGGTATCGGCATCACCTTCAAGTGGGATAACAAACCCTGGAATTTTAACTTGGCTTCCGTTCAGTTCTGGTCGAACGTTACCAATCTTGGACTGCTGGGCTGCGCCACCACTGTGATCAGATGCGGGCATGCCTATACTGTCGAACAATTTACGCTCTTTTTCTGGAACAAGGTCAATCCAGTCAAGCTTTAATGGTTCTTCGCTGGCCATAACAGGCGCTGTGAATGCGACGACCAGCAAGCAACTTGCGAGTATTTTTTTCCACATTTTATTAAATCCTTATTGTCATTCCGTCACTCAGTGACTGTCGGTAGGCGCGGAGTGCGGGAATGAAACCAATCACAATACCAGCGCATTGTACGAAACCTAATAGCATCCACTCATAAGTAGATAAGATGCTTAAGGTGAGATGTATTCCATAGTGCTGTTGGATGATCGGCTGCGCGATAGCCAGAATGGCATACAGCCCAGTAACGCCAGTAATAATACCAGCAGCAGTGAGCAAGCTGGCTTCACTAATTAATAGTGAGAAAACATGACGAGGCCTTGCTCCCATGGCTCGCAAAATCGCCATTTCACGGCGGCGTTCCTGTAGGCTAGTTAATAGACTGCTTAACATACCTAACAACCCTGCGATCACGACAAAACCAGATACTGCCATTAGGGCTTGCTCTGCAACCGACATCATTCCCCATAACTCATGCAACGCAACGCCGGGCATAATGGCGCTGAGCGGCTCTTTGGGGTAGGTGTTAATTTGTCTTTGCAGGGCGAAAGTTTGAATACGAGATTTCAAACCAACGAGCATAGCGGTAATTTGTTTGGGCTGAAAGTCTCTGTTTTTGAGATCTTGTGCCTTGGGTGTCGGGCCCAAACGCGCACCACTTTCCCATCCGACGTGAATGGCTTCGATGGCTTCCAATGATACATGGACAGTTTTGTCGACTGGTGTTCCTGTAGGTGCAAGGATACCGACAACTTTAAATGGCAGATTGTCATGACGGCTAAAGCCAACGTCGCTAATGCCGTGGGCAATGATGATTTCGCTACCGATATCATAACCAAGTTGTTTAGCGACATCAGAACCTAGCACGGTTTCAAATAAACCATTGAATTCTCTGCCCTTGCTAAATGTTAGTGGTTGCTTACTTCCAAACTTGTAATGCTCAAAGTAACTGTGATTGGTTCCCATAACTCGGAAGCCTTTATGCGAGTCGCCAAGCGAGATTGGAATAGCCCAATCGACTGAACGATGATTGACAAACTCTTGGTAGCTTTTCCAATCGATGTTGTTGGTCGCATTACCAATACGAAACACAGAATAGAGCAATAGGTTCACTTGCCCAGAGCGTCCACCAATAATGAGGTCAGTGCCTGAAATTGTATTGGAGAAGCTATCCTTGGCTTGAGTTCGGATACGCTCGACGCCCAAGAGGAGTACCACTGAAATCGCAACGGTCATGATGGTTAGAATTGCCGTCGCTTTGCGGTTCATCAAGCTTTTCCAGGCGAGCTTTACAACAGCACTCATGATATGGCTCCTAGGCTAGATACTTGATTAATGTCGGGTAGATTGAGCGTGCGATCGAATAAGGGTTCGAGTGTTGGGTCGTGGCTAACGAATACCAGTGTGGCATTGGCTTGATTCGCTTGCTCCATAAGGAGCTCAATAAATGCTTTACGATTGTCATAGTCTAAAGCTGAGGTTGGTTCGTCAGCGATCACTAACTCTGGATGTCCTATCAGAGCTCGAGCCGCAGCCACACGTTGTTGTTGACCAATACTCAATTCAGAGACAGGGCGTGTATGAAGCTCGTTTGGCAAGTGCAGTCGTTCTAGTAGGGCCTGAGCCTGTTCATTTAATGTTTGAGATGAGGCACCTAAATGGGCACGGTCACGTCGTATTTTACTGAACTGACATGGCAATAATACGTTTTCAAGTACGTTAAGGTACGGCAATAAATTGAACTGTTGAAAGATGTAGCCAATATGATTGGCGCGAAAGCGGTCTCTCTGACTGGCACTTAAACTAGCAAGGTCAGTATCGAGTACAGATAGAGAGCCTGAAGTTAATGTGTTAATCCCCGTCAACAAAGCGAGCAAGGTCGATTTACCGCAGCCACTTGGACCTTTGATAAACACATGCTCGCCTTGTGTAATGTGTAATTTGGGGATGTGGATGGTTGGGTTGGTTGAACCGGGCCAGAAAAATTGGGCATCCTCTAGCTCGACAACATTTGGTGTGGTTTCAGTCATATTAAATCACCAAAGCTGTGGCGTGTAAGTGGGTACTCACACGCCACTCGTGTTATTTGATTACGATTTGGGTGTTATCTTTGCTTAATTTAATTGCTGATTGCATGGTATCAGTGAATATATTGACGCTGATGGACTCTGTAGTTGGGAATTGGTTAAACCAATCGGTTTGGATTTGGCTAAGCTGATTAACTTGTTCGCAATTGAAGCGATATTGCACCGAAAATTCACCGTGACCGCCATGATCGTGCGCCTCATCATGATCGTCATGGTGGTCATGTTTATCATGATGTTCATTATGATCATGGTGTTCGTGTCCTTCATGATCGTGATGTGCATGGTCATCATGGTCGTGCTCACTATGATCATGTTCCTCATGAGTTTCGCTTAGGTTGTGGCTCACGTAAGCTTCTTCAACATTACAATCAGCTTGTGAGTTAATAGCGAACAATGCGTTGCTGTCTTCGAGTGTAGCGACGGCTTGTTTAAGCGCTTGCTCTTGTTGTGCGTTTTCTGGAGCATGTTCGAAACCCACAACATCAGCTCCAGGAGCTGTGATCTCTACTAACAGATCTTTGCCATCTTGGGCGATATTAAACTCGACGTGACCATGCACATGAGCACCATGCTGGCGGTATTCGTTTGCATTCGCTGCTGTCGATAAAGTGAGGCCAATAGCAAGGGCTAAAACGTGTTTTGATGACATTGTATTTTTCCTAATTTTACTGGCATTAACCAAAGGCGGTATTGCTCAGATTCGAGTTTCACTAAGTTATTGTTCCTGACACACTAGGTGCGGAAATGAACTCAATAATTTTGAGTGTGGAATAGTTTGGAAATTAAGCAAAATAAGGAGGGGCACGAGCAGCGCCAAGAACTTCTTCGCCGTACACGAGATGCAAAAAAACATGATGATGCTGGGCGCGCGTAAAAGTCGGTGTAGAGAGGGTAGGCTGTACCTTTGCTATACCGTGCTGAACACCAGAAAATAATTGGCAATGATGATGGGTATGATGGTCGGGCGTCAGATCGACTTGATGGAGTACAACCGCAAAGTTCCAAGCGATCAGCAACGCAACACTGAAAAATAAAGCAGTGCGATACCAATATCTTAGTGTTTTTTGCTGGTGGTGGTACATCTGAGCTCCTCTTACCGACTGTTATAATATAACACCCATAATGAATAAAAGTTCACTCTTTTGTTGGCTAGCAGAAAAATTTAACTCCACACATACGTGCCGAAAAATATTGGTAATACTCTCTGTGGAAGTGTCGCACTTATAAAGAGCAGAGTTGTCACTGCCCATGCTTCTAATCAAATTCATATAGCTCCTTACAACAAGAACAAGGAGCCATTCAATGAAGCTAGATGTTCTGTCTAATAAGCTCAATGACTTTTGTTATCTCATCTTGCTCAAGTGCGCCCTCTTTGACAAACAGAACTTTGCCCGTTTTGTCTTGAACAATAATGGCCGAACTTTCTTCTTTCAGGTCCCAAGTATTAGCAACTACGCCATTTTCATCAAGAACCATGGATGACCATGGGAACTCTTTTTTGCTGTCTTGAGCTGAAGACTTCACGAAAGAGCCTGTCCCCCAAATTGCATCATCTTGGTTGATGATAGTTGTGGTCTGGTAGCTTTCTTGTGGAAAATTTGCCGCTGTTATTGCCGACATTAAAGGGGCATTCATCTCTTTTGAACTGCTACGGCCTGCAATGGCTTGAATGACACGAACTTTGCCTTGCATATGTTGAGTTGCCCAGGGCTGGTATGCAACGCCTTCGCCTTGTAAAACAATCTCGCCGTAAGCGGCAACATTGACAGGAGGAACGCTTTTTCCCACTGACAAGTTGTGTGCAAAGGTCAAGCTTGGCGTTAAGGCCAGTAATAGAGGTAGGAGAGTCTTAGTTTTCATATTGTTATATTCCGTACGAGGTTTGGAAGCTTCCAGTATATATCCAGAACCTAGAAATTTGTAGGACCGTTGGTAACATTTATTTAACGTATGGAGTGGTGTAATCTTGCGTTATATTTAGAATTTGCTAAAATGAGTTCCGTCGCAAATTGCGCATTAAGATTGCAGAGGAAAAATAAGCAATCCGTGTTTTCTCAAAGGAATTGAGGTGAGTTATGCTACGTGAGTTTGCTGTATATCGACCATTACAAGTGGCCCGTTTTGTTAAAACGTTGTTCAAAGGTCAGTTTTTTATTGTTGGGGTTGGCTGTTTTCAGTTCGACAATGGCAAAGTGTTACTACCTGACGTCAACGATCATAAAAGGCTCACCATCTTTAAAGAAGTCAACCAAGTGATAGCATCATTATCGGCTTAGTTAGCTTGGTACCCACTTAGATTTAGAAAAGAGCGACCATATCGGTCGCTCTTTTTGTTGCTGGTTAGGTTTATCCTTGGAGGCTTGGTGGGAAGCAAACTCCCGTTCCTCCGATGCCACAGTAACCATCAGGGTTTTTCGCCAAATATTGCTGGTGGTAGGTTTCCGCAAAGTAATACGGACCTGCTGGTTGTATTTCGGTGGTGATGTTCGCGCGCTGCTCTTCTTGCAGTGCTTGCTGATACAAGAGTTTCGATTTCTCTGCGCTCTCGAGCTGCTCCGTCGAATAAGTGTAAATTGCAGAACGATATTGAGTACCTAAGTCGTTACCTTGACGCATTCCCTGAGTTGGGTCGTGTTTTTCCCAAAAAACAGCCAGTAGATTTTCTAATGAGATGACGCGTTCATCGAAAACGACTCGTACGACTTCTGTATGACCCGTTTTACCCGTACAGACTTCTTCATAGGTGGGATTGGGTGTGTACCCCCCAGCGTAACCGACCGAAGTAGATACAACGCCGTCGAGTTGCCAAAATACGCGCTCAGCGCCCCAAAAACAGCCCATTCCGAGCAAAATCTGCTGTTGGTGTGACGTCAGAGGCGCCTTTAGGTTAGATTTATTTACAAAATGATGATCGTCAATCTGCATTGGTTGATCTCTACCTGGCAAGGCATCTTCTATACTGATCAATGTTTGTTTGTTGAGCATGGTATTTGTCCTTCAATACGTGTCTTAAATTTGCGAACTTTTTCATTTCGTCTGTATCTGATGCTGTGATGACATAGACCGCGTTAAACCTATTAATATTACAGACTTAGAATCTAATTGGCGTTATCATTATTTACGTTTATTTAACCTCATTCAGCCATAAAAGCATGATAAAAAAAGCTCTCCCCACCATTGTTGGCCTGTTTGCCTTTTCTCATGGTGCCTATGCCGATGTTTCTTTGACTTTGAAAGGCATTGATGGCGCTTTAGAAGAGAATGTCAGTGCGTATCTATCATCTATTCCAGAGAAGGATTACTCCACTTCTCTGCGTTTTCAAGCGAGATTAGATCAAAGTATCACTGAAGCGCTTAACGCGCTTGGGTATTATCATGCAAAAATTTCATACTCTATTCCTGAAGCGAATGATGAGTTAATTGTGCTCATCAAGCCGGGCTTGCCAGTGAAAGTGAAAGTCATGGATGTGGTCATCACTGGAGAGGCCAAGGACGATGAAGAGTTTGCAAAACTTATTGAGCGCTCTCCGCTCAAAGTTGGTCAAGTTTTGAATCAAGGCCAATACGACAGCCTTAAGTCAGGCATTCGTAACTTGGCGCTTCAGCGTGGTTACTTCAATGGTGAGTTTACGCTAAGTCGATTAGAGGTTATCCCTGATCTGAACGAAGCTAATGTCCGTTTGCACTACAGCAGTGGAATACGTTTCAATTTTGGCGACGTTTCTTTTATTGGCAACCACATCTGGGAAGACCGTGTCGCATCACTACAACCTTTTAAAGAAGGGGACCCATACAACGTTTCGAAGCTGGGCGAGTTTAACCAGAAGCTATCAAATACGGAGTGGTTTTCCTCAGTTTTTGTTGAGCCTGAATTGGATAGGCTTGATGATGGCCGAGACTTGCCAATTAAAGTGTCTTTATCTCCTGCTTCGAAGAATCAGATCGAGACGGGTATTGGTTACTCAACGGATGTTGGCGTTCGAGGAACGTTGAAGTGGAAGAAACCTTGGGTGAGCTCCCGAGGACACAGTTTCAACACTGCTTTATCCCTATCTAAGCCAGAGCAAACCGTGACTGCTTCTTACAAAATTCCTTTAGAAGATGTCGCTAACGATTATTATCAAGTTCAATATGGGCTTAAAAACCTAGACAACCGTGACACGCAGAGTATCGAGTCTAACCTTGCAGTGGAGCGTCATTGGTTAGCAGACGGTGGTTGGCATAATACCGTTTATGTTCGTCATTTGTACGAGAGCTTTACGCAAGGTTTACAAGATGATGAATTCAACTTCGTACTTCCAGGTGCGACATTTTCTCGGACTAGGGTTCGAGGGGGCAATATGCCAATGTGGGGAGACAAGCAAAGCATCACTATTGAGTATGGTGATACCGCTATGCTTTCTGAAACTAGAGTGCTCCGCTTAATTGGCTCGACTTCTTGGATTCGTGGTATTGGAGAGAATCATCGTGGTTTGTTCCGCTTAGAAGGTGGTGCGAATATTACCGATGAACTTGAAAAACTATCACCGTCGCTGCGTTTCTTCGCTGGTGGTGACAATAATATTCGTGGTTACGGCTATGAATCTATTTCACCTGTGGATGAGAGTGGTGCTTTGACGGGTGGTAAATACATTGTTAGCAGTACATTAGAATACCAATATCGTGTTTATGGAAACTGGTGGGCTGCAACGTTTTACGATATTGGTGATGCGTTTAATGAAACACCAGATTGGAAATCAGGTGCTGGTGTTGGTATCCGCTGGGCGTCTCCGGTGGGCCCTGTTAGTTTTGATTTTGCATGGGGGTTGGATGCAAAACCAGAACGAGAGTTTCGTATCCACTTCTCATTGGGGCCTGAGCTATGATCAAAATGATGTTTAAGTGGACCAAATGGCTGTCGCTCAGTTTGATTGGTCTATTGCTGTTGCTCATCATTATTGTCGCGACAGTTTTGTTTACCCACCCAGGCCTCAAGTTTGCCTTGTGGGGAGCTGAAAAAGCATTACCACAATTGCAGATTGAAAAAGTGCAGGGTTCATTGTTTCCTCGCTTCGAACTGCATAACGTCAGTTTTGTCGATGAGTCTTTGAATATCGACGCCAAAGTCGAGCGTTTAGCTTTGGCAGTGAACTTCCGCTGTTTCTTTGACCCTAAGGTCTGTGTCGATGAGTTAAGACTGCAGGGGCTTGACTTTAAGATGCCTGAGCTACCGCCAGCAAGCGAGGAGCAAGAGGAAACACCACCACTGCGTTCTATCAGTACGCCAGTGCCAATTTTTGTTAATAAAGTCAGCTTTAATGATATCAATGTCAATGTGCTGGGCAATCAAATTGATTGGCAAACATTCTCGACCGCTTTGTCGATGCAAGGCGATCGTTTGGTGATCGCACCTACCGCGTTGAAAGACATTAATGTGGCTTTAGCACCAAGTGAAGCTGAACCTGAAGCGGTTGTTGAAGAGCCGAAAGAAGCCGATGCTACGCCGCAAGATATTGTGTTACCCGAAGTATGGATTCCGCTGACGGTGGAAGCGCGTCGTCTTGATATTCACAATTTCAAACTGGCGGGTGAAACGCCAGTGATCGTCAATCATCTTGGTTTGGTTGCAAGAGCAGGCGGTGAACGTGTTGATGTCAAAACATTAGAGCTCGACATGCCAGAAGTGGAAGGCAAGTTGAGCACACAAGTGACGCTTTCTTCTGATTACCCTATCAAAGCGCAACTGGACGCGTTAGTGAAGCACGCGGATGCTAAGGGACAAAAACTGTCGCTTTCGGTCTCGGGTTCGGTTGGTGATTTGTCACTAAATGCTACGCTTTCTGAGCTTGTACAAGCGGAGATCAAAGGAGATATTCAACCGCTTAAAACGCAGTTACCGTTTGATGTCGCGATTAAAAATGTACAGGCGCAATGGCCGCTATTTGGACAAAGCGATTACCAGGTTTCTGTACCAAGCTTGGCGGCAAAAGGCTCACTTGATGGCTACGAAGTCGCATTAGAAACCAAAGCTTCGGGCAAAGATATTCCCGCCGTTGATGTCGCACTAAACGGCAAAGGTACGTTAGAGCAAATTGACCTCGAAAGCCTTGTAGTGAAAACCTTAGGGGGCGAACTCTCTGGGAAAGTCATGGCCAATTGGGCCGCGCCAATCAACTGGCAAGCTGACTTAAACCTGAAGAACATTCAACCAGGATTGCAGTGGAAAGAAGCCGAAGGGGATATCAGCGGTAATCTTTCGACTTCGGGGTCGTTAACAGAACAAGGCGGTTGGCAAGTCAGTTTGCCTAAGTTAGACATTGACGGCATTTTGCGAGGTTATCCGCTGAATGTTGAAGGGCAACTTGAAGCGTCTGATAAGAACGGCAAAGGCGAAGACATCCAACTTACCACTCAGGGTTTAGCGCTTTCTCATGGCCCGAACCAACTGAGTGCAAAGGGTAAGATCGATAAGCAAATTCTGATGGATGTTGAGGTTAACTTCCCTGATTTTGCGAAAAGTGTTCCGGATCTTGCAGGTAAAATGCAAGGTAAAGTCGCACTACGTGGTAGCTTGAAAGAACCAGACATCAATCTTGATCTCGCTTTAAATCAGATAAACTGGCAGCAACAGGCGAACGTAGAAACGATCACCTTAAAGGGTGATGTGAAGCCTCTGCCAGCACCAAAAGCGAACATAAGCCTAATTGCGAACAACATTACCTATGACGACATAAAAGTTGATAGTGCTGACCTTGAAGTCTCTGGGGATGAAAAACTGCATCAACTTACGCTCGATGTAGTGTCTGACCTGGTGTCGACCAGTTTAGAAATTGAAGGGACATTCCAGCAGAAACCAGAAATGATTTGGGATGGGGCGCTGCGCCGCTTGACGCTGAGCTCGCAACAAGGCCCGTGGGCGTTGCAAAAATCGACCGCGGTGAAGGTCAATATCGACAAACAGATCGCGAACGTTCAAGCGCATTGTTGGTTGCAAGCGGAGTCGAGCGTATGTCTAACCGAAGACATTAGTGTCGGTAAGAGTGGCCAGGCGAAGTTAGCCATCAATGATTTTGATTTTGACCAAATCAAACAATTCCTGCCGCCAGAAACCAAGCTGCAAGGCTCGGTTAATGCACAGGCTTTTGCTAAATGGGCACCAGAGAAAAAGCCTGAAGTAACCTTAAGTGTCAATATGCCAAAAGGCCAAGTTGAACAAGCGCTTGAACAGCCAATTAAAGTCGGTTGGGAAAGCTTCAACTTTAAAGTAGCATTAGCGAAAGACAAGCTTGATGCCGAGTGGCTATTTGATGTGAAAGATAACGGTGACTTGTCTGGTAAGGTTTCTTTACTGAATGTCTCGTCTGAAAAGCCCACTATTGATGGTAAGGTTTCACTCTCTACGTTCCACTTGGACTTCTTGGCACCGTTGATTGGTGAGTACAGCTTGTTTAAAGCAAACATGAATACTGACCTAGCGATATCAGGTGACGTTATGCATCCGAAGGTGAACGGTCAGTTCTTGATTGACCAAATGAAGCTACAGGGTGAAGTCACACCGATAGATATAAACTCAGGACAGGTCGTCATCAACTTTAAAGGTCATCAAGCGGACTTGGATGCTGGAATTTTAACCCCGGATGGTGAGTTGAACGTTACCGGTGATGCCGACTGGCAGGACTTACAGAACTGGCGCACTAAAGCGCGTGTATTTGCTAAAGAGCTCAATGTTGATTTGCCCCCAATGGTAAAAATCAAAGTTGAGCCTGACATGACAATAGATGTGACTCCTCAGCTTGCGAAAATTGAGGGTGATATTAATTTGCCATGGGGCAGAATTGTCGTCGAAGAGCTTCCACCAAGTGCGGTAGGCGTATCGAGTGATACCGTTATTCTCGATAAAAACTTGCAGCCAGTGGACGATGTGGCTGCGATGCCGTTTGATGTGGAAACGAACATCAACATTAAAATTGGTGATGACTTCCAACTTGCCGCTTTTGGTTTAAAAGGTGGGTTGAAAGGGAACCTAAACGTGACACAAAAAGACAAAGGTCCTTTCATCGTTGGTGAAGTGAATGTTGTCGACGGTTCTTATCGTTCGTTTGGTCAGGACTTATTGATTAAAGAAGGTAAGATTCTGATGAATGGTCCACCAGATCAACCTTACTTGTCTATCAAAGCGATTCGTAATCCAGACAATACCCAAGATGATGTCATTGCGGGGGTACAAGTGTCAGGCCCAGCATCTGATCCGAGTATAGAAATTTTCTCAGAGCCCGCGATGAACCAAGCCAATGCACTTTCTTATCTACTTCGTGGTCAAGATATTGATGGTGAAGCCGGTGGTAATGCAATGACGACTACCTTAATTGGTTTAAGCTTGGCGAAGAGTGGTCGTGTGGTTGGTGAAATCGGTGAAGCCTTTGGCGTACAGGATTTACAGTTGGACACTGCTGGGTCGGGCGATGATTCGCAAGTGACGGTGAGTGGTTATATTCTGCCAGGTTTGCAGGTGAAATATGGTGTCGGCATCTTTAACTCCCTAGGTGAGTTCACTGTGCGTTACCGATTGATGCAAGACTTGTATTTAGAAGCGGTATCTGGTGTAGATAGCGCCGTTGACCTACTCTATCAGTTTGAGTTCGATTAAAGTGCTTTAACCTAAGCATACACAGTCATGACTAAGGAGTGGTTATGCAGCATTTGATTTTTGTCTACGGCACGTTACGCAAGGGAGAGTACAACCATCAGTATTTGCGCTCGGCGCAGTTTCTTGGTTTACATGAAACGGATGCTCAATTTGCAATGTATGACTTAGGCCCTTATCCAGCGTTGTCTGATGGGCAACGCTCGATTCAAGGTGAAGTGTACCTGATTGACAGTGAAACCTTATCTGAGCTAGATAGGTTAGAAGATGTGCCAGTGGAATATCGCCGAGAGAGCATCGTTACGCCTTTTGGCCAAGCTTGGATCTACTTATATCAAGATACTGAGCAGCTAACCGAAGAAATCGCTTCCGGAGATTGGTGTCAAAAGGTGTGAGCTATACTGACATTATCAATAGCAACGAGCTAAACACTAAGGAGTCACGATGAAAGCATTCGTAATTGGAGTAATGGCGTTGCTTCTTGCTGCATGCGCACAAACAACACTACCGACTTCGAATAATGTGACCGATTGGCAAGTGTTTGGTAAGCAGTCAGCTTTAGATGGATTACGGGAGTTATCTGAGGAGCGAATTGCGAAGCTGGATGATGTTAACCATGCGACGCCAGAACTGATAATGGCTTATCAAGCGGGTTACCAGCAAGGCAAACAAGAGTATTGTGAGCAAAGTGCTTATATGCTCGGTGTTATCGGGCGGCCGTATTTTGGCATTTGTGATGATGTTGACCCCTTCTTTCAACATGACTACGACGCTGGACGAATGTCTTCAGCAGGCGCACCTATCTAGTTGACACAGGTAAGATGAAAGCAAAAGAGCTGCCCTAGAGCAGCTCTTTTTAATTTTGTATCAGCAGTGATGCTTATTTTTTCTGAGCTCGTTCGTAAGATTCTAGGATTTCAGCTTTGGCGGCAGCAACATCTGCCCAACCATCCACTTTCACCCATTTGCCTGCTTCAAGCTCTTTGTAACGCTCAAAGAATTGCGTGATCTGCGCTTTCAGTAGTTCTGGGATATCGTCCACATCTTGGATGTGCTCGTACTCTTTCGAGATTTTTGAGTGGGGAACCGCAAACACTTTTGCATCTTCACCCGATTCATCTGTCATCTTCAAAACGCCAACAGGACGGCAGCGAATGACTGAACCTGGCATGAGTGGGTATGGTGTTGGTACCAATACGTCGACTGGGTCGCCATCAAGAGACAGGGTATTGTTCACGTAGCCATAGTTGCATGGGTAGAACATTGGTGCAGACATGAAACGGTCGACAAATACAGCACCAGAGTCTTTATCTACTTCGTACTTGATTGGATCTGCATTTGCAGGAATTTCGATAACGACATAGATATCTTCAGGCAGCGACTTGCCTGCTGGTACATGGTTTAAGCTCATTAGAATATTCCTTTTCATTAACGATGAGTCACACAAAAGCGGCTTCATCTGATGATAAATTCGCGTTTCACTTTAGCGACAAAAACGCGACAGGTAAACACCTGCCGCGTTGGACAAAGGTCTGAAATTATTCTTCGTCGCGGTGCAGTTCAAGGAACTCTTCAACTTTGCGAACCATGTTCTTCGAACCCACAAAGAAAGGTACACGCTGGTGCAACTCAGTAGGCTTGATGTCCATAATGCGATTCACGCCGTCCGATGCAATGCCCCCAGCTTGCTCAATGAGGAATGCCATAGGGTTACATTCGTAAAGCAGGCGTAGCTTGCCTTGTGGGTGGCTTTGTGTGCTTGGGTAAAGGTAGATACCACCTTTCAGTAGGTTGCGGTGGAAATCAGCAACCAGCGAGCCAATGTAGCGAGAAGTGTATGGGCGACCGTCTTCTGGCACGTTTTCTTGGCAGTACTTGATGTACTTCTTCACCCCTTGAGGGAAACGAATGTAATTACCTTCGTTGATGGAGTAGATCTTACCATCATCAGGAATCATCATGTTTTCATGAGAAAGACAGAAGCTGCCGATAGATGGGTCGTAAGTAAAGCCGTTTACGCCGTTACCAGTTGTGTATACCAACATGGTGGAGGAGCCGTAAATCACGTAGCCCGCAGCCACTTGCTTGTGACCAGGTTGTAGGAAGTCTTCTTCAGTTGGTGGAGTACCGATTGGAGAAACACGACGGTAAATCGAGAAGATAGTACCAACAGAGACGTTCACATCGATGTTAGAAGAACCATCAAGTGGGTCCATCAGTACTACATATTTGGCGTTTTGGTTGAGTTCTTTATTGAACGCAACTGCTTCGTCTTCTTCTTCACTGGCAACGCCACACACTTGATCACGAGCTTCAAGCGCGGCTTTGAACTTATCGTTCGCGTAAACATCGAGCTTTTGCTGATCTTCACCTTGGACATTTTCCGTGCCTACAGCACCAGTGATATCACCGAGACCCGCTGCGTTGATTTCGCGGTTAACGATTTTTGCAGCTAAACGAATGGAGGCTAAAAGGGATGATAGATCACCGCTAGCGTGGGGGAAATCCGCTTGTTTTTCGACAATGAACTCGCCTAGGGTGCGCAGTCCTGACATGGTTAATCCTTACATTTTCATTTCATTGGGGGTAGTGCGCAAGTGAGCATCTCTTTATGGATGTTAAACGATTGCGCTGGATGTAAGTTTAAGTCGCAGATCTTTTTAATGGTAATGAAGTAACTGTTTGAGATCTCAATTTATTTGTAGACTTGTTTGAGGGATTCATCAGTAAGCAAGAGGTTGTACAGTCTGTGTTCAACCTTGTCATATTTGTGAAAGGGACTGCAAGAAGAAGGCTAAAGTCACTCGCTTTTCAGGCGGTAATCGCGATAATGAAAGCATTAAAAAACGCATTACAAGGTTTAGTTTATGCACATTCATATCTTGGGTATCTGTGGCACATTTATGGGCGGCGCAGCGATTCTAGCGCGCCAATTAGGACATAAAGTCACTGGTTCTGATGCCAACGTTTATCCGCCAATGAGCACACTGCTTGAGTCTCAAGGTATTGAAATTATTGAAGGCTTTGACCCGTCTCAACTCGACCCTCAACCAGATCTTGTGGTGATTGGTAATGCGATGAGCCGTGGCAACCCTTGTGTCGAGCATGTGCTCAACACTAACATGCGTTACACCTCTGGCCCGCAGTGGCTCAACGAGTTTTTGCTGCATGATCGTTGGGTATTGGCGGTATCGGGTACACATGGGAAAACGACCACGTCGAGCATGCTTGCTTGGATACTTGAAGATTGTGGTTATCAACCGGGTTTCTTAGTCGGTGGGGTACTCGGTAACTTCGGAGTGTCTGCTCGTTTGGGTGAAAGTATGTTTTTTGTCGTTGAAGCGGACGAATATGACAGTGCTTTTTTCGATAAGCGTTCTAAGTTTGTGCATTACCATCCTCGCACTTTAATCATGAACAATCTTGAGTTTGATCATGCCGACATCTTCGATGATCTAGAAGCGATCAAACGCCAATTCCATCATTTAGTGCGAACTGTACCGGGCAATGGATTGATCTTAGCGCCGAGGCAGGATCAAGCGTTAGCGGATGTATTAGAGCGTGGTTGCTGGACAGAAAAGCAGTTTTCAGGTGTTGATGGCGACTGGCAAGCGCACAAATTAGTGCTTGATGGCTCAAAATTTGACGTTGCGTTGCAAGGTGAGAAGGTTGGTACCGTCGAATGGAATTTGGTGGGTGACCACAATGTGGATAATGCGCTGATGGCAATCGCTGCTGCACGACATGTTGGAGTCACTCCGGATCTTGCTTGCCAGGCATTAGGGCGTTTCATCAATACCAAGCGCCGTTTAGAGCTGAAAGGTGAAGAACAAGGTGTGACGGTTTACGATGATTTTGCGCATCACCCAACGGCAATTGAACTTACTGTCGGTGGTTTGCGTAACAAGGTAGGTGAAAAACGCATCCTTGCTGTGTTAGAGCCGCGTTCTGCCACCATGAAGCGTGGTGTACACAAAAATACACTTGCAGAGTCACTACACAGTGCAGATGAAGTCTTCTTGTTCCAGCCAGATAATATCGAGTGGTCTGTGCAAGACATTGCTGATCAATGCAAGCAGCCAGCGTTTGTCGATGCCGATATAGATAACTTTGTAGCCAAGATCGTCGAACGTGCGCGACCAGGTGACCAAATTCTAGTCATGAGCAACGGTGGCTTTGGTGGTATTCACGGAAAACTTCTTGAGCAGTTAAAACAAAAAGCCTGATTGATATGCAAAACAAAACACAACCCTCTCATAAAAAAGCCATCACGTTGGCATTAACGGGTGCTTCTGGTGCTCCCTACGGCCTTCGTCTTTTAGAATGCTTGGTTGCGGCGGATTATCATGTCTACGTTCTGATTTCTTCGGCGGCTCGTGTTGTGATGGCAACCGAGCATAATCTTAAGCTACCAAGTGGCCCAGAAGCGGCGCAGCAAGCATTGGTAGAGCACCTGAACTGCAATCGAAATAACATCACCGTTTGCGGTAAAGATGACTGGTTCTCACCGGTTGCGTCTGGTTCTGCTGCACCAAAGCAAATGGTGGTTTGCCCATGTTCTGCGGGAAGCGTTGCAGCGATTGCGCATGGTATGTCAGATAACTTGATCGAGCGGGCCGCTGATGTGGTAATGAAAGAGCGCGGGCAGCTGTTGCTCGTGGTTCGCGAAACACCATTTTCAACGCTACATCTGGAGAACATGCACAAACTGTCGCAAATGGGCGTCACCATCATGCCAGCAGCTCCAGGCTTCTATCATCAGCCAAAGAGTATTGAAGACTTAGTGGATTTTATGGTGGCGAGAATTCTTGACCACTTAGGTATTGAGCAAGGTTTGGTGCCTCGTTGGGGTTATGACCAGCGCTCGTGAGCTGATTGTGTAACCACTCAAATACCTTTACAATCCATCCAACTCATCGGGGAGCAAACCCATTTAGCATTGAGTCAATCAATGCATTGGGGCGCTGAGACCTAAGTGTTTAACTAGGGACCCGTATTACCTGAACCAGATAATGCTGGCGTAGGAATTGAGTCTGGATATTGGAAGTCCTTAATAGCCGCCTCAAACCCTGTGCCGCTCAACTTATTTCTCTGAAATACTCATGGAGAGCGAGCAGTGAAACCCACTCTAAATCTGATTGCCCTAGCTGCAATCACCTCTACTTCAGCGTTTGCCGCTGAAAACACATTAACCATCTATACCTACGACTCTTTTGCCGCAGACTGGGGGCCGGGTCCTAAAATCGAGCAAGCTTTTGAAGCAAAATGTGGCTGTGACGTTAACTTCGTAGCGTTGGACGATGGTGTGTCGATTCTGAATCGTCTTCGTCTTGAAGGCGGTAATAGCAAAGCGGACATCGTATTAGGTTTGGATAACAATCTGATGGCAGAAGCGAAGAAAACCGATCTGCTTGCCGAGCACAATGTGGATACGGCTAACACAGTGTTACCAAACGGTTGGAGTGACACGACGTTTGTACCGTACGATTACGGCTACTTCGCGTTTGTGTACAACAAAGAGAAACTGGCTAATCCGCCGAAAAGTATGAAAGAGCTGGTGGAAACGCGCGACGATCTGAAAGTGATTTACCAAGATCCGCGGACTTCAACGCCGGGCCAAGGCTTAATGCTATGGATGAAATCTATTTATGGCGACGATGTGACGCAAGCGTGGCAGAAGCTAGCGAGCAAAACCGTAACGGTCACGAAAGGTTGGTCTGAGGCGTATTCTATGTTCCTCAATGGTGAGTCCGATTTAGTGCTTTCTTACACCACTTCACCTGCGTACCACTTAATTGCGGAAAACGATTCGAAGTTTGCTACGGCGAATTTTGCTGAAGGCCACTACATGCAAGTTGAAGTAGCCGCCAAAGTGAAAGGGGCAAAAAATTCAGAACTTGCTGATCAATTTATGAGTTTCATTTTAAGTGATGAGTTCCAATCGGCGATGCCAACGGGTAACTGGATGTACCCAGTCACTGACGTTGAGTTACCTAAAGGTTTTGAAACTTTGAGTGTTCCAAGCAAGTCGTTGAGCTTTAGTGCTGATGAAGTGGCAAAAATGCGTAAGTCTTGGATTCGCGAATGGC
Source organism: Vibrio sp. Vb1026 (assembly GCF_033338745.1). NCBI lineage: Bacteria > Pseudomonadati > Pseudomonadota > Gammaproteobacteria > Vibrionales > Vibrionaceae > Vibrio > Vibrio sp. Vb1026. Next base: position 34,666 of record NZ_JAWOTH010000005.1, on the reverse strand, counting down.
AAAGCGCATTGACGTTTTAGCTGACGTTTCCATCCTCATCTGAATGAGATAGGTTTTACCTTTGAATTCTGTTCCAAAAATAGGTTTAGGGGTCGCGATGATCATCGCGACCTTTGTTATTTCTGCCCTAGGTGCTTTGATTGTTCAAGCCCCTTCACTTGATGTGTCTGTGGTATGGGGCGACCCGTACTATCAACATGTCACCAAGTTCAGTTTCTACCAAGCGTTTCTTTCCACATTGCTCAGTGTTGGCTTTGCCATTCCAGTAGCGCACGCACTTTCACGTCGCCAATTTATTGGTAAATCATTACTGCTTAAGCTGTTTGCATCGACACTGGTTTTGCCGGTTTTGGTTGGTGTTTTTGGGCTGTTAGCGATTTATGGCAACAGTGGTTTGTTGGCGCAGTGGTTGCAAAGTTTCGACACTAAACTGCCATTTTCTATTTACGGTTTGAACGGCATTTTACTCGCCCATGTGTTCTTTAATTTACCTTACGCGGCACGATTGCTTCTGCAAGCCTTGGAGTCTATTCCTGCCGAGCAGCATAAGCTTTGCGCGCATCTTGGGATGAGCCATTGGGATAAGTTTCGTTGGGTAGAATGGCCGCGTTTAAGGCAGCAGCTTCCCCACGTTTGTGGGTTGGTGTTTATGTTGTGCTTTACCAGTTTTGCCACTGTAATGGCGTTGGGGGGCGGGCCAAAATCCACCACCATTGAATTGGCCATTTACCAAGCGATTAAGTTTGATTTTGATTTACAAGCTGGGGCGTTATTGGCGCTGTGGCAGATGCTGTTATGTGGACTGCTTGCTATTGGTGTGCAGAAGTTAACAAGGCCTGTTTCTATCAGTGCTGGAAGCACATCGGTACAGCAATATTTAACGAAGGATCATGGGTGGTCAAAAGCTTGGGATAGCTTTTGGATCATAGGTGCCTTTTTACTGGTAATACCGCCGTTATTGATGGTGTTACTGAGTGGCATCAACCAACAAGTTTGGACAGTATTAACCGATGAGCGTTTTTGGTTTGCGCTATTGAACTCCCTCAAAGTCGCCTGTGTCGCTAGCGCGCTTGCGGTCGCTGCAGGGGTGTCCATACTATTGACCAGTCGCCGTTGGCGGTTGCAGTACAAAAACACGCGAGCCGATCAGATAGAGTTAATCGGCACCATTATTTTGGTGACTCCAGGTCTGGTGATTAGCACCGGTTTATTCTTACTACTGCGCGCATTTACCGATGTTTTTAGCTTGGCATTTTTTGTCGTGATTTTGGTGAACGGTTTGATGGCTTTGCCTTACGTGATCAAAACGCTAGCGCAGCCAATGCTGCACATTGAACAACAGTATCAGTATGTATGTGCCAGCTTAGGCATGCGTGGCTGGCAACGGTTTAAAGTGGTGGAGTGGCAGGCGCTACGCAAGCCGTTTGCACATGCGTTTGCGATCAGCTTTATGTTTGCAATAGGGGATTTAAGTGCTATTGCGTTGTTTGGCGGACAAGAGTTCCGCACTTTACCTCTGTATTTGTTCCAGTTGCTTGGCAGTTATCAGATGGACGCAGCTGCGGTGGTATCGGTAACCCTATTGTTGTTGAGTGTGGGCTGTTTTGCCTTGATTGAGAAAGTATTGAAAACGAAGGAGAGAGCGTAATGTTAGTGTTGGATGATGTGCAGTACACCTACCAACGTGAACTGTTTCGTTTTGACTTAACGATTGAGCAAGGACAGATTGTATCGCTGATGGGACCAAGTGGGGCAGGGAAGTCAACCTTGCTGGCGTTGGTGGCAGGATTCATCTATCCTGACCGTGGTGATATTTGTGTTGATGGTGAGTCCATTGTGCGTAAAGAGCCTTATCTGCGTCCGTTCTCTATGTTGTTCCAAGAGCACAATTTGTTTGCTCACTTATCGGTGCGTGACAACATCGGTTTGGGCTTACACCCAGGGCTAAAGCTTACGGTGGACCAAAATCGTCAGATTGAACAAGCCGCGCAGCAAGTTGGTGTTGCAGAGTACCTCGACCGTTTGCCAGAGCATCTTTCTGGTGGCCAACGTCAACGTGTTGCCTTAGCGCGTTGTTTTGTTCAGCCTCATCCCATGTGGCTGTTGGATGAGCCGTTCTCGGCGCTTGATCCGGTGTTGCGTGAAGAGATGCTAGGCTTGGTAAAAAAACTGGCAGCAGAGCGGGGAATAACCGTATTGATGGTCACGCACTATTTAAGCGATGCCAAAGCGATTGCCAGCCACTTTGTGTTTGTGGCGGATGGTAAAGTGGAAGCCGCGGGTGATATGTCTGCATTGAGTGAACAGCATGCTAGTGAGAAGCTTGCGGCATTTATCCGAGCCGCATGCTAGTGCCTGATAGTTGCTAGGTTATGCTTCTCCGCAACACAAACCATGCCTAGGGCCAAATTCAAATTGAGATCTTAAGCTCATGATATGGTCAATCATTGCTTGTACGCGCCGTGGGCGGTTTGCTCCAGGACGATAGACTAGATAAATAGGCATTGGTACCGTGTGCCATTGCGGCAACACTCTGACTAAGGTGCCACTTTCTAGCTCTTGCGTCATGTTTTGCACAGGTAAGTTAGCGATGCCTAGTCCTTTAAGTGCGCCTTTCAATATTGCTTCTACAGTTGTACTTGAGAAGTTACTGGTTATTGAAACATTGACGGTATTATCGTGTGAGATCAGCGTCCAAGGTCCTATTTCTGAAACATATTGATACCTCAAACAGTTATGTTTTGTCAGGTCTTCTGGCGTTTCAGGTACGCCGAACTCAGCTAAATACTCAGGGCTAGCAGCCAGGACTCGAGTGGTATAGCCTAATTTTTTTGCGATCAATCGATCATCAACTATCTGACCGACTCGAATTGCCATATCAAAGCCGTGTGAAAACAGATCAACAAAATCGTTCGATGCTTCTAACGCAATTTGTACTTTTGGCCATTGTTTTAAAAATGGCAAAAAGATGTGTTCCGCCATATACGCATCCAACGCTGGTGGCGCGGAAATACGCAGCCGGCCTTGGATCTGTTGTTCCATCTCCTGTACGTCATGGCCAATTGAGTGGAATTCCTCAACTAAGCTTGCAGCACGCTCTAAAACCATTTGGCCAGCTTCGGTGATCACTAACTTTCGGGTTGTGCGCTCTAGGAGTTTGGCTTCAAAGTGTTGTTCGAGTTTGATTATGGCTTTACTAACAGTAGATTTTGGTAGGTTTAACTCCAGCGCGCACTTGGTTAAGCTCAGTAGTCGACAGCTTGTGACAAAGATAGAAAGCGTTCTAAAGTCAATTGTTTCTAAATTGCGAACAATCACTTTCAATTATCCATATTGTTTCAATATTAATCTGATTATAGTCTGGCACCTCATCCTTAGCCATCAAGTTATTGTCATTTGAGGTAAACAACATGTCCAACTCTGTAGACTTATTTTCTCCTATCGAACTCGGTCAATTAGCATTAGATAACCGTGCCATTATGGCGCCTTTAACGCGAGCTCGTGCTGGCGCAGACCATATTCCTAATGACCTTATGGTTGAATACTACGCTCAACGTGCGAGTGCCGGACTTATCATTGCTGAATGCACCATGGTGATGGAAGGTACGTCTGCTTTCATGGCAGAGCCGGGTATTTACAACGAAGAGCAAATCGCAGCTTGGAAAAAGGTAACGGATGCGGTTCATGAGAGAGGCGGTAAGATTGTACTGCAAATTTGGCATGCGGGACGAGCTTGTCATCCTGATCTGAATGAAGGAAAAACACCTGTAGCGGCGAGCGCATTGGCCATTCGTGATGAATTAGTCCATACCCCTTCGGGTAAGCAAGCATATACGGTACCACGAGCACTCGAAGTGGATGAGATAGCTTCCATTGTTGCGGCGTTTAAACAAGGTGCAGAAAACGCCAAGAAAGCCGGCTTTGATGGGGTCGAGATACATGGCGCCAATGGTTATCTTATTGATAACTTCCTTCGTGACGGTTCAAATTTACGTACCGATGAATACGGTGGTTCGGTTGAAAATCGTGCTCGATTTTTACTTGAGATAGTGAAAGAAGTCGTTGAGGTGTGGGGACCTGGAAGAGTCGGTCTGCGCACATCTCCGCTAAATGGATTTAATGACATGAAAGACAGTGATCCAGTTGGCTTGGTGCGTTACTTAGCAGAGCAACTTAATTCTTTCGATCTTGCTTATTGGCACGTGATGCGTGCGGATCTGAAAGGCGTACAAAAAGCAGATGTTCTCAAGCCAGCACGCGAAAACTATAAAGGTCACTTAATGGCGAACGTGGGCTACAGTGCACAAGAAGCGGCAACAGCAATTGCAGAAAACAAAGTTGATGTGGTCGCATTTGGCGTTCCCTTTATCGCAAACCCAGATTTAGTCGAGCGATTTAAGAAAAATGCACCTCTTAATGAGGCGAAACCAGAACACTTTTATTTGGGTGGAGCAGAAGGTTATACCGATTACCCAGTGATGGCATAACCCTTACTTGTTTAATATAAAAAGGACGCTAATGTTAGCGTCCTTTTTCGTTTTTGTATTTACTTAGCCTTGCGGTTTTACGACCATCACATTGATTGGAGAATATTCCACAACCTTACTCGCGACGGAGCCAAGCATTACTTTATTGATTTTAGAGCGCTTGTGACTTGGCATAATGATGAGATCAGCGCCTAAGCGTTCTGCATAATCTAGAATGGTCGCGTAGGCCTTGCCTTCAGCAACATGCACTTGGTAAACCACATCTTCAGCAATATGCTCATTAGCGAAAGTTTTTAGTTGCTGCTTCACGTCTTGCTTCATTTTGGCCGCAGCATCTTTCGGAAAGTATGTGGCAACCATCGACATGTGAATACCAGGTAGTACCGTCAGAAGATGGATTTGAGCATTTGCTTGCTTTGCCTGCCAAACCGCTAGTTCAACCGCTCGGTCTGAAAAGCCTTGGTCATTTAGATCAACCGGAACAAGAATTTGTTTGTACATTCAATGTCTCTCATTAAGGCCCCTTTATCCTCGGGGCCAAATCGGTTATGCGCTCAATTGTTCCTTACGAGCACGACGTTTTTGGTTCATTGCAAGCACCAGCAAAATCATTAAGCATGGTACAAACACCCACTCTTTCATCGGACGGTCTGCATCCTGGATAACCCACTTGATTTCCCAATCAAAGTCGATACCTGCAGATTCTGCTGGACTACCAAATTCAACCATATCGACAATCATTTTGTTGTCACTTTCGGTCAGCATTAGACCCATAGATGAAATACGTGCGTCTGCTGTTGTCGCACTGTCTTCGAATGGAAGACGAACCGTTTTCTCAATGTAGTCGCCCTCAAGGTTTTCACCGGCAACACGTAACTCCAATGATTCTCCTACATTTAGTGTTTCCGTGATTTGAGCTACCTCAACGCCAGGAGAAAGAACTTTCGCTGGGTACAGCATGTCCCACCAAAAACCTGGACGGAAAAACGAAAACGTCAGTACTAATAATAGGACTGTTTCCCACCACTTGTTACGCGTGAACCACCACCCTTGAGTTGCCGCAGAGAATATCAGCATTGCAATGATCGATGAGATGACCGTGAGTGCCAAATGCCACCAAGAGTCGATCCCCATTAACAATAACTGGGTATTGAACACAAACATGAACGGCAAAATAGCGGTTCGAATATCGTAAGTAAAACCTTGGATACCGGTACGAATTGGATCTGATTTCGCAATTGCGGCTGCTGCAAAAGCCGCAAGACCTACAGGTGGGGTATCGTCGGCCAAAATACCAAAGTAGAAAACGAACAAGTGCACCGCTATCAACGGAATAATCAAGCCATGCGCCGCGCCGAGCGTAACAATAACCGGCGCCATTAGCGTAGAGACCACGATGTAGTTCGCCGTTGTTGGCAGACCCATCCCCAGAACCAAGCTAATGATGGCGGTAAACAGCAGCATAAGAATGATGCTGCCACCAGAGATAAACTCGACGAAGTCGGTCATCACTAGGCCGATACCCGTTAGTGTAACAACACCAACAACGGTGCCCGCTGCCGCGGTTGCAACGCCGATACCAATCATATTGCGCGCACCAGAAACTAAGCTCTCGGCAAGATCGACAAAGCCATCTTTGGTTTGCTGAAGCATGTCACCTTGCTTTGACAGCAGTGCAATCAACGGACGTTGAGTCAGCAAAATGAAAATCATGAACACCGTTGCCCAGAATGCCGAAAGGCCAGGTGAGAAACGTTCGACAGTCAAACACCAAACCAATACGACGATAGGGAGTAGGTAGTGCAAGCCTGACTTAACGGTTGGGCCAGGATCAGGTACTTCTGTTAATTCTGCATCAATCTCAATTGCGCCATCTTGCACGTGATTTGCTGAGACTTTCACCAACCCAACGTACGCGATTAATAGTGCGACGGTAACAATTGGTGTCGCGGCATCACCAAAGACGTCCTTTGTCCAACCCACTCCGTAGTAAACCAATGCGCTGATCACACACAATCCTAAGATTGTGCCAGTAAAGGACAGCAGACTTTGTACTAGTGTTGGGTTGTGGCGACGAGGAAGGCCTGTCATGCCTGCTTTACATGCTTCAAGGTGAACAATGTAAATTAAAGCAATATAAGAGATTAGCGCTGGAAGTAGGGCAGCTTTAATCACCTCAACGTAGGAGATACCGACGTATTCCACCATCAAAAATGCTGCTGCACCCATGATTGGCGGTGTTAACTGACCATTGGTTGAAGCCGCTACCTCTACCGCACCCGCTTTTGTGCCGGGAAAGCCAACACGCTTCATCAGTGGAATGGTAAAGGTGCCAGTTGTTACTACGTTTGCGATTGAAGAACCAGAAACCAGACCAGATAAACCTGATGCAACAACGGCCGCTTTAGCTGGACCACCTTTCATATGGCCAAGCAACGAGAAGGCAACTTTAATGAAGTAAGCACCAGCACCAGCGCGTTCCAGCATTGCTCCAAACAATACAAACAAGAAGACAAAAGAGGTAGAAACACCTAGCGCAACTCCAAATACGCCTTCAGTTGTTAGCCACAAGTGAGACATGGCCTTGTTCAAGCTTGCCCCTTTGTGCGCGATAACGTCAGGCATGTAAGGGCCTGCAAAGGTGTAAGTAAGGAAAACAGCAGCCACGACCATTAATGGTGGACCAAGTGCTCGGCGTGTTGCTTCTAAAAGGAGGAGCATACCGATAACAGCAACAACGATATCAACTGTTGTCGGTGCGCCTGAGCGTCCTGCTAGCTCAGTATAAAAAAGGTATATATAGGCTGCTGAAAAGCTGCCAGCCAACGCGAGTATCCAATCAACAAGAGGGATATGATCGCGAGGAGAATTCTTCATCGCTGGATAAGCAGTGAAAGCCAAAAAGATCGCGAAAGTAAGGTGGATAGATCGCGCTTCCGTGTCGTTCAGTACGCCAAAATTGAAAATAAATGGTAACGGGGATGCGTACCATAATTGAAATAGTGACCAACACAGAGGAACAAACCAAAGGATTCGTCCTTGCATTCCCGAAGGGCTACGTGCACCTGTGTCTGCCTGAGCCACCATTTCTTGCACATCTTGTGACGGAGCTTGATTCGTCGCCATGTACTTTTTCCTTATTATTGATGGTCCTGTCTGATTTTTATCGAGAACCACACTTCGCCTCTATCAGTGTAGTGAATGGAGCGAAGTTTGCTTTCGAGTATTTTGCTGCCTGAACTCAAAGTGTTGATTGTTGGATACTCTGTTAGGCGGCGTTTAAGTTTTCTTGGGTATGAGCTCGCAGTTTTCAGAAGAAAACTGGCGAATGAAGCATACAGTTAGAACGTGCTACAACCTGTATGCTCAAACAGGCAGAAAATATTCTTTCCTGCCTGCCTGTATGTAGAGTCTGAGGAAATTACTTAATTAGACCCATTTCTTTGTAATATTTTTCTGCACCTGGGTGAAGAGGAATAGAAAGACCAGCTTTCACCATGTCTTCTTTCTTCAAGTTTGCGAATGCAGGGTGTAGACGTTTGAAGGTATCAAAGTTTTCAAACACAGCTTTTGCCACGTTGTAAGCGACATCGTCTGAAACATCAGAGGTCGTTACCATTGTTGCTGCAACACCAAAGCTGTTTACGTCTTTGTCTGTACCGCGGTACATACCAGCCGGTACTGAGCTAAAGGCGTAGTATGGGTTGTCGGCAACAATTTTATCGATTTTAGGGCCTGTTGCTGAAACTAGCTTCGCATCACATGATGTGGTTGCTTCTTTGATTGAACCGTTCGGGTGGCCGACCATGTAAATGAAGGCGTCAATTTTGTTATCACAAAGTGCCTGAGAGCGTTCAGAGCCTTTTAGCTCAGACGCCAATTTGAAGCTGTCGTTTGTCCAACCCATCGCTTCCATGACAACGCCCATCGTTGCACGGTCACCAGAGCCTGGGTTACCGATGTTTACTCGCTTACCTTTCAGGTCTTCAACGTTTTCAATACCTGAATCTGCACGCGCAATGATGTTGAAAGGTTCTGTATGAAGAGAGAACATTGCGCGTAGCTTCTTGTACGGGCCTTGTTCTTCAAACTTGCTCGTACCGTTGTAGCCGTGGTACTGCCAATCCGATTGCACGATACCAAAATCTAATTCGCCTGCACGGATAGTGTTAACGTTGTAAATTGAGCCACCAGTCGATTCTACTGAACAACGGATGTTGTGGTCTTTACGACCTTTATTTACCAACTTACAGATAGCACCACCAGTTGGGTAGTAAACACCTGTCACAGAGCCAGTACCGATGGTAATAAACTCTTGAGCGTTAACTGCGCCTGCGCCCATTACGGCTGCAGCGATAGCGCCTACTTTGAGAAGTTTGTTAAATGCCATGAATTTCCCTTCCTTATATTCATTATTTACCCGGAAATAACCATAAATCACTTCTGGAGTTTCCTATTTGGAAACGGCACCTTTTTCAATCCAATCGTTTGAAAAAGCGAGCGAATCATAACAAAAAATTGGCAGAAAATTATCCAATTGTTAAATGTTATAGTTGATAAGTCTGAATTTTGTATCAGGGGATAGGATTCAATTTGTGATTTAATTCTTTTTATAACAATTACTTAATTAACGTTTAGTGACTGAAATGAAAAAGATCAATTGCGTGATGTTAATCACAAAATGGGTGGTTAAATAATGATCGGAGTAAGCAAAAAATTTACATAAATTATGGGCTACAAAATGAGACTTCTTTTATAACCCACAATGAGTTAGCTGATTGAAGCTTTATAGAACTTAACCAGTATATTCGAACAGCTCGCACACTGATTTGAAGAGTTGCTCAGTCGTAATTGCCATGGTTGGCGTAATGAAAATGGTATCGTCACCTGCGACAACACCAAGAATACCTTCGGATTTACCGAGTGAATCAAGCAAGCGAGCAATCAACTGTGCTGCACCTGGGCCGGTGTGAATTACCACTAACGCTGCGTTACGATCGATGTCTAGTACCAGTTCACGCAGAGAGCTGCTGACTGTTGGGACACCTAGCTCAGCAGGAAGACAATAAACCATTTCCATTTTTGCATTGCGCGTACGGACGGCGCCAAATTTAGTCAGCATACGTGAGACTTTAGATTGGTTGATACTCTCAAACCCTTGCTGTTTGAGTGCGTCAACAATCTCGCCCTGTGAGCCAAAGCTTTCTTCTTTTAACAGGGCTTTAAAGGCGCGAACTAAGTTGTCTTGTTTTTCTGAATTGCGCATAGTCATTACAAATCTCTTATTACGGGTCAGCAATTTTGCATATTCTCGCATATATATTCAGGCGGTGCCAAAGAGTCCCAGGATTATGTTAGATGCGTCACTGTAAACTATATACCACATAGAATTCTTTAGCGCGCTGAAGTAGGGCTGTATCTGTTTTCTTGAATTCCTTGTCATTTCAACAGAATAAAAGAATAATCCAAGCCCCATTTGTAGCACGGTAACAGCGAGTTGCGCGAGGTCGCAAAGCTAGCGTTAATTGATTGTAATCAAGTTGTGATTCCGATAGCTTTATTTAAGTTGGTTACAAACTACCCTACGAATACGTTTATAAGAGAAATACTCTCAAGGAGAACTACATGAAAGTAGCCGTTATTGGTGCCGCTGGTGGCATCGGTCAAGCCCTGGCCCTTCTACTTAAGAACCGTCTTCCTGCTGGTTCTGATCTAGCCCTATATGATATTGCTCCAGTAACTCCTGGTGTGGCCGCTGATCTTAGCCACATCCCTACGCCAGTTTCTATCAAAGGTTACGCTGGTGAAGATCCTACTCCAGCACTAGAAGGCGCGGATGTTGTGCTAATTTCTGCTGGTGTTGCGCGTAAGCCAGGTATGGATCGTGCGGATCTATTTAATGTAAACGCTGGTATCGTTAAATCGCTAGCGGAGAAGATTGCGGTTGTTTGTCCGAAAGCTTGTGTTGGTATCATCACAAACCCTGTAAATACAACAGTGCCAATTGCTGCTGAAGTTCTTAAAAAAGCGGGTGTTTATGATAAGCGTCGTCTATTTGGTGTAACAACGTTGGATGTTATCCGTTCAGAAACGTTTGTTGCTGAGCTAAAAGACAAAGATCCAGGTGACGTTCGCGTGCCAGTAATTGGTGGTCACTCTGGCGTAACGATCTTACCTCTACTGTCTCAAGTAGAAGGTGTTGAGTTTACAGCTGAAGAAGTAGAAGCATTAACGAAACGTATTCAAAATGCAGGTACTGAAGTTGTAGAAGCTAAAGCGGGTGGTGGTAGTGCAACACTATCAATGGGCCAAGCTGCATGTCGCTTTGGTCTGTCTCTGGTTCGTGCTCTTCAAGGTGAAGAAGGCGTAGTTGAGTGCGCTTACGTTGAAGGCGACGGCGAACACGCGACTTACTTCGCGCAACCTGTGAAACTGGGTAAAGAAGGCGTTGAAGAAGTACTAAGCTACGGCAAACTCAGCGATTACGAAAAGTCTGCATTAGACGGTATGCTAGAAACACTAAATGGCGACATCAACATTGGTGTTGAATTCGCAAAGTAATCTAGAAAGCCTATATAAGAAGAAAGCCGATCATTTTGATCGGCTTTTTTGATCCTTGATTTATCAACTTCGTAAAAATGGTCGAATAAAACCACGTAGTGAAGGAGAAGATGATGGAAGCGAGTCGAATCCGTAAAGGCATGGTTGTTGAGTGCCAACAAGGCGTCGGTACGATATTAGTGGTCGACCATGAAGCAGAGACGGTATTGTTGTCCAAACAAGGGACTGAACAGCAGCTCGCCGTTAGCTTTGATGAAATAGAAGATGATCCACAACTGCATGGCGGTAGTGACAGATATTACTAGCGCCTCCGGCGTCGTCATTAGGTATCAAACGTAAAAAAGGAAGAGCATGCTCTTCCTTTTTGCTATAAGTCTTGCGTTATGGGTAGCTATTGATTACTTCGTGCGTTGTACTGCGACATGAGCCAGAGTAACAAGCGCTTGTTTGTATTCAGACTCTGGCAACACTGATAGTTCTGCGATTGCTTTGTCTGCTTCTTCTAGAGCTTTTTGCGTTGTGTATTCCAGAGAGCCCGCTTCTTTCATGACCGCAAGAATTTCTTCTAAGCGATCCATGCCATTCGCTTTCTCAATTGCTTCACGAATCATGATGGCGTTTTCTGGTGTGGTATTACGCATAGCATGGAGTAGAGGCAAAGTTGGCTTGCCTTCGGCCAAGTCATCACCCACATTTTTACCCATGTCTTCGCCATCAGAAGTGTAATCCATGACGTCATCAATGAGCTGAAACGCAGTGCCTAGATACTTACCGTAATTTTGCATTGCGATTTCCACATGCTCAGGAGCATCATTTAAGATTGCACCGATTTGAGTTGCGGATTCAAATAAGCGCGCAGTCTTAGAGTAGATGACTTGCATGTAGCTTTCTTCTGTCGTGTCAGGGTCGTTACAGTTCATCAACTGCTGTACTTCACCTTCGGCGATCACGTTTACGGCATTGCTCATTAGTTTAAGGATCTTCATGGATCCTAGTTCCGTCATCATCTGAAATGAGCGTGTATAGATAAAGTCCCCAACTAATACGCTAGCCGCATTGCCAAATGCTGCATTCGCAGTGGCTTTACCACGGCGCATGTCTGATTCATCTACCACGTCATCATGCAGCAAAGTCGCTGTATGGATGAACTCAATAAACGCAGCTGCCATTGTATGACCATTGCCTTGGTAACCAAGTGCACGGGCTGACAGTATCGCTAAAAGCGGTCTTAGACGTTTGCCTCCACCACTCACGATATAAAAACCGAGCTGGTTGATTAAAGAGACATCAGAATTAAGTTGGGCTTGAATTGTTTCATTCACTTTTGCCATGTCATCGGCAGTAAGCGCTTGGATAGTTTTAAAATCCATCGTATATCCGGCTGAAGTTAGACCCTGCAAGGCTTATTCGATTTATATAATTGTCGAATAATACACTAAAAAACGTTGATTAATACATTACTAAAGGGCATGATTGCCGCACTTTTCTTTGGCGATTAGCTTTTCGCCAATTTTTTCAAAATATGGCTTGTCATAGGAGCATCTATTCTGTAGAATCTGCGCCCTATTGATGATTAGTTTAGCGCACACCCTCAAGAAAGGCTGTGCGGAAAAAGCGGAGTAAAATATGTACGCTGTTTTCCAATCTGGTGGTAAACAACACCGTGTAAGCGAAGGTCAAACTCTTCGTTTAGAGAAATTAGACGTTGAAACTGGTGCAACTGTAGAATTTGATAAAGTTCTTCTTGTTGCTAACGGCGAAGACATCAAAGTTGGTGCTCCTCTTGTAGAGGGCGGCAAAATTGTTGCTGAAGTTGTACAACACGGTCGTGGCGATAAAGTTAAAATCGTTAAGTTCCGTCGTCGTAAGCACTCTCGTAAGCAACAGGGTCACCGTCAGTGGTTCACTGAAGTGAAGATCACTGGTATCAACGCTTAATCTATTAGGAGAGTTTAACAATGGCACACAAAAAAGCTGGTGGTTCTACTCGTAACGGCCGCGATTCAGAAAGCAAACGTCTAGGTGTTAAGCGTTTCGGTGGTGAATCTGTACTTGCAGGTAACATCATCGTTCGTCAACGTGGTACTAAGTTCCACGCTGGTAACAACGTAGGTATCGGTAAAGACCACACTCTATTCGCTCTTACTGAAGGTAAAGTGAAGTTCGAAGTGAAAGGTCCTAAGAACCGTAAGTTTGTAAGCATCGAAGCTGAGTAATTAGGTTTTTAACCAAATTATTTAATAGCTTTAAGCTGAATTCAAAAGCCCTGCCGAATCGGCGGGGTTTTTTATTTGTGGCAGTCGACATATCGAAGTTTCTCGCTAAGATCCTAAACGATTTGAATCTGGGAGCTTAGATCTGTCATCTGCTAAAATTGTCGGATGACATAGTAAGATTTAATCCACGCACGAAGTAGTCGGAGTAAAAGATGAAGTTCGTAGATGAAGCGGTAGTAAAAGTTCAGGCTGGTGATGGCGGTAGTGGCGTTGTCAGTTTCTGGCGTGAAAAATTCATCACTAAAGGTGGCCCTGATGGCGGTGATGGCGGTGACGGTGGTGATGTTTATATCCAAGCCGATGAAAACCTAAATACCCTGATTGATTACCGTTTCCAGCGCTTCTACGAAGCTGAGCGTGGTGAAAACGGTCGCGGTGGTAACTGTACAGGTAAGCGTGGTAAAGACATCGTTCTTCGTGTACCTGTGGGTACGCGCGCTGTGGATATCCACACAAATGAAATCGTGGCGGAAGTTGCTGAACACGGTAAGAAAGTGATGATCGCAAAAGGCGGTTGGCACGGTCTAGGTAACACGCGTTTCAAATCTTCAGTAAACCGCGCGCCTCGTCAGAGAACATTGGGTACAAAAGGTGAAGTACGCGAAATTCGCCTTGAGCTCTTGCTTCTTGCTGATGTGGGTATGCTTGGTCTACCTAATGCTGGTAAATCAACCTTTATCCGCGCAGTATCAGCAGCAAAACCGAAAGTCGCTGATTACCCATTCACGACTTTGATCCCAAGCTTGGGTGTCGTAAGTGTCGTACCAGAGAAAAGTTTTGTTGTTGCAGACATCCCTGGTTTGATCGAGGGTGCAGCAGATGGCGCTGGCCTTGGTATTCGATTCTTGAAGCACTTAGAGCGTTGTCGAGTGTTGCTGCACATGATCGATATTATGCCAATTGATCAGTCCGATCCGGTGCAAAATGCATTGACGATCATTGATGAATTAGAACAATACAGCGAAAAACTGGCAAGTAAGCCGCGCTGGTTAGTGTTCAACAAAGTTGATCTAATGCCTGAAGAAGAAGCGAATGAGAAGATCCAAGAAATCTTAGACGCACTAGGCTGGGAAGACGAGTACTTTAAGATCTCGGCGATCAATCGTAACGGTACTAAAGAGCTTTGTTACAAACTGGCTGACTTTATGGATAACCTACCTAGCGAAGAGGAAGAAGTGGCTGAAGAAGATAAAGTTAACTTCATGTGGGATGATTACCATAAAGATGCGATGGCGGGTAAAGACGTTATCACTGAAGATGACGACGACGATTGGGATGACTGGGACGATGAAGAAGATGACGGTCACGTTGTCTACGTTCGTGACTAATCAGAACGGTCAAACAATGCCTGTTTGCCTATAATTCATTAAGCCGCAATTATTTATTGCGGCTTTTTTTGTATCTAAATCATATTTAGGTGATGTGATTTACGGCACAATAACTGATACGTCGTGTTTTTTTGAGGGTTAGTTTGGCCCTCGCGCGTATGAATGAGTAACACCCTAAAAGGAATTAGACTTATTTATGACTCTAGAAACCATACCGCCTAGAGAGTTGGCGGTATCTACTCAACGATCGATTTCTCGTCTTGTCGCCCAAGCCGGACAAATGCTACTTGCTCATGGTGCTGAAAGTACTCTTGTGAGCGATATTATGCGTCGTATTGGCCTTGCTTGTGGGGTGAATGAAGTTGCGGTAGCACTATCAGCTAATGCATTGGTTGTGACGACGGTAATGGATGGGCATTGCATCACCACCACCCGAAGCTGCGCTGATCGTGGCATCAATATGCGCGTTATTACGCAAATTCAACGAATCTGTATCATGATGGAACGTGGTTTGCTCGATGCAACCATGGCGCAGAAAAAGCTGAACGCTATCAGTCCAGAGCGTTATAACCGCTGGTTGGTGGTGTTTATGATTGGCTTGTCTTGTGCGGCATTCAGTCATCTAGCTGGTGGTGATTGGGGAGTCTTCATCATGACCTTTTTAGCTTCAGCTGGTGGCATGATCGTTCGCCAAGAAATTGGTCATCGTCATTTCAACCCTCTATTGAACTTTGCTGCGACCGCTTTTGTGACTACCTTAATTTCAGCACAGGCGGAAATTTACCAAGTCGGTAATCTACCTACCGTAGCAATGGCATCGTCAGTATTAATGCTTGTACCTGGTTTCCCACTCATTAACTCTGTCGCAGATATGTTGAAAGGCCACATTAATATGGGGATTGCTCGATTTGTGATGGCTAGTTTACTAACGTTGGCGACATGTTTGGGGATCGTTGCTGCGATGAGTGTAACTGGAATTTGGGGGTGGGCTATCTAATGAGTTTATTTGATTTGATGTTTGGCCTGTTGAATGACATGTTTTTTGCGGCGATTCCCGCCGTAGGATTTGCATTGGTTTTTAACGTGCCACAAAGAGCTTTAGTGTATTGCGCTGTTGGTGGTGCGATTGGTCATGGTAGCCGCTACTTGATGATGCAGTTTGGCATTCCTATTGAGTGGGCAACCTTTTTTGCCGCGACGTTAGTTGGGATGATTGGTGTGTACTGGTCTCACCGTTTTCTCGCGCATCCAAAAGTGTTTACTGTGGCTGCTTTGATCCCGATGGTGCCGGGTATGTTTGCGTACAAAGCAATGATCGCTATGGTAGAAATCAATCATGTTGGCTACTCACCCGAGCTTGTCGCAACCTGTATGGAAAACTTTCTTAAGGCCATGTTTATTATTGCAGGTTTAGCAGTTGGTCTTGCGGTTCCGGGGCTGTTATTCTATCGCCGCAGACCAATTGTATAAGGACCTAACATGATCATTAGTATGATTGCCGCGATGGCCGACAATCGCATCATTGGCAAAGACAATCAAATGCCTTGGCATCTTCCCGCCGATTTCGCTTGGTTTAAGCGTTGTACCATGGGAAAACCGGTTGTGATGGGACGCAAAACCTATGAGTCTATTGGTCGCCCTTTACCTGGTCGCTTGAATATTGTTATTAGCCGTGATGAGACACTAAAGATCGAAGGTGTCACTACCGTAACATCGATTGAGCAGGCTCTGGAAGTCGCAGGTGATGTGGAAGAAGTGATGATCATTGGTGGTGGTGCGATTTACACCACTTGTCTGCCTATGGCCAATAAACTGTATGTAACACACATTGAAGCGGCCATTGATGGTGATACTCAGTTCCCAGATTGGGGAGACGAGTTTAAGGAAACTTACTCAGAAATGTATCAAGCCGATGAGAAGAACGCCTACAACATGCGCTTTACTGTGTTAGAAAAGTAATTCGAGATTAACACCGCGTAGTTAATACGGTAATGCCGTTCGTATAACAGCGAGCGGCCATCCCAACCTACCGTCATCCTGAAAAGCGACGAAAGAGCGAGATTCAGGAGCCTCTATACGAGTACTTTGTTGTCAAAGGTATTTCTATCTATTCGCAGCGCGAGGATATTAGATTTCTAGTCTCGTTAAGGCTCGTTGGAATGACCCTACAGGAGGTGTTAAGTGACAGGTATTCCTCCTACTATGGATTATCGACTGTTATTCAGTGTTTAACTTAACGCATCCTGAGTAAAAATTTTCTTATCTTCCCAACGGATCATGGTTAGGCTTCCGCCCCAAACACAGCCAGTATCTAGCCCGATGACTTCGCTGTTCATATAACCTTGCAGTGCAGCCCAGTGCCCAAAGAGCACCGCTTTGTTTAAGTGGATACGTTTAGGCACATCAAACCATGGAATAAGTTCGTTACCGGAAACTTGTTGCGGTGGCAATTTACAATCCATATCCAAACGACCATCAGGGAAACAAAAGCGCATCCGCGTAAAAGCATTGATAATATAACGGTATCGCTCCAAACCCTGTAGAGAGTCATCCCAAGAATCAGGTTGATTGCTGTACATGTTTTTTAATAGCCAAGGGAGCTTTCCACTTTGGATGATGCGCTCAACTTCACGGGCACACTTTCTCGCTGTTTTTAGATTCCACTGCGGTGATATGCCAGCATGACACATCACGAACTCGTGATGCTCGGCCAATAGAGGTTGCTGAGCTAGCCATGTCAGTAATTCCTCTTTGTCAGGGGCCGTGAAAATAGGTGCGGTTCTATCTTTGTCTTTGACCTTTTTTATCCCGTGAGCCACTGCGAGAAGGTGAAGGTCGTGATTACCAAGCACCACGATTGCGCTTGCGCCAAGTGACTTCACAAAGCGTAACGTTTCTAGTGATTTAGGCCCTCTGGCGACCAAATCACCAGCAAGCCAAAGTTGGTCTTTTTTCGCAGAGAAAGATACTTTTTCTAGTAGTCGCTGCAATTCATCAAAACAGCCTTGGATGTCACCAACAATATAAGTAGCCACTGAATCTCCAATTTACTAATTTAAAACATTTGGAACAGCCAAGCGAAATGGTTCGATTTCGGTGATGAACTCTTGCCCTTTCTCATCCAGCATTTTGTAGTGTCCTTGCATAACGCCGACAGGGGTTTCTAACGCGGTTCCGCTACTGTACGTGTATTCATCATTGCTTGGAATAAAGGGCTGCTGGCCTACCACTCCGTCACCTTCAACCGTCATTTGCTTGCCATTCGAGTCTGTGATTAGCCAGCGGCGGCTCACTAACTGTACGGTTTGCTGGCTAAGGTTTTTGATGGTGATGATATAAGCGAAAACGTAGCGTTGTAGCTCTGGGTTGGACTGTTCTTCGATGTATTTGGTGTGAACTTGAATTTTGATGCAAGGTTGAATGACGTCCATGTGCACTCCTCAGAAACGTAATATCCCAATAATAATAAGCCAAACCTACAAGGGTTTGGCTCATTGTTTGAGTTCTTAGTGCTGCGGGTTATCCGCAAGCCAGTTCGCCATTGCGACGAATTGTTCTAGCGTCAGGTTCTCTGGACGCATGCTTGGATTAACACCTAGCTCTTCTAGTACTTCTGTGCTTAACAACGATTTGTAGCAGTTACGAACTGTTTTACGACGTTGGTTAAAGCCTTCACGACAAACGCGATCGAGCAAACGCAGATCTTTCGCCGGGCATGGCAGCTCTTCGTAAGGCACTAAACGAACAACGGCAGAATCCACTTTCGGTGGTGGAACGAATGCCGTTGGCGGTACTTCCAGTACCGGTACCACTTTACAGTAGTACTGAGCCATTACCGTTAAACGGCCGTAAGCTTTGCTGCCAGGGCCGGCGGCTAAGCGGTTTACCACTTCTTTTTGCAACATAAAGTGCATGTCTTGAATGTCTTTATGGAACTCGAAAAGGTGGAACATCAATGGTGTAGAGATGTTGTACGGCAAGTTACCAAAAATGCGCAGCTTGTTGTTTGGCTTCACTAGTTGAGTGAAGTCAAAACGCATAGCGTCACCCTCATGGATGGTCAACTTATCTGCCAGTTCAGGGTGAGTACGTAGGCGTTCCGCCAGATCGCGGTCTAATTCGATAACTGTGAACTTATCTACTTCACGACCTACTGGCTCAGTGATTGCACCAAGACCAGGACCGATTTCAACCAGGTTTTGACCTGGTTTTGGGTTAATCGCTGATACGATTCCATCAATAATGTATGGATCGTTCAGGAAGTTTTGACCAAAACGTTTACGCGCTTTGTGTCCTAAATGGACATCATTTCTCATTGTTTCTTCTCTACCAAATCTATCGCATGCGTGAGCGCTGTTCGGAAACTCCCTGTATCCGCTTGACCTGTCCCTGCCAGATCTAATGCAGTACCGTGGTCCACCGATGTTCTAATAAAAGGTAGACCAAGAGTAATATTTACTGAACGACCAAAGCCTTTGTATTTTAATACTGGCAATACTTGATCATGGTACATGCCTAAAACAGCATCAGCATCATTTAAATATTTTTCATTGAAAATGGTATCAGCGGGCAGAGGGCCGATCAGGTTGATACCTTTTTCTTGTCGAATTTTTTCCAGTGTCGGAGTGATGGTCTCGATCTCTTCACGACCTAAGCAGCCATCTTCGCCAGCATGAGGGTTAAGCCCGCAAACGTAGATGTTTGGTTGTGCGATAGCAAACTTTTCTACAAGGTCTTTATGAAGAATATCGATGATTTTTTCTAATCGCTCTTCGGTGACAGCTTTGGACACATAAGCTAAAGGAATATGTGTTGTAACCAGCGCCACGCGTAGTCCTTCCGTTGCTAGCATCATTACGACTAGCGGCGTTTGTGACTTCTCGGCGAAAAATTCAGTATGACCACTGAATGCAACACCTGCGCGATTAATCACCCCCTTATGAACAGGGCCGGTGACAATAGCATCAAATTCATCATTCATACAGCCTAAAGCCGCTCTTTCTAGCGTTTTTAGTACATAGTGGCCATTCGCTTCATTGAGCTCGCCTGCGACCGCAGGTTCCGATATTTGGATATGGTCAACGATAAGCGTGCCCGCTTTTTGTGCTTTAGGTGCTTCTTCTGGACTATAATCAGACAGTTGGACTTCGATGCCAAGCTGCTTGGCTCGCTCCGTCAGCATATTCTTATCGGCACAGACGACAATTTGGTGCGCCCAATCTTCTTTCGATAGGGCAAGCACTAAGTCTGGGCCGATACCCGCAGGTTCCCCTGCGGTTACGACAATTCTACGAATTGTATTAGTTGTCATTGTTGTCATCCACGATTTCAACAAACGCACTTGCGCGTAGCTCTTGCATCCATGCGCCCGCTTCTTCATTAAATTTACGGTTAAATAGAATACGGTAAGCTTTGTTCTTCATCGCTGAGTCAGTACGGTCCACTTGGCGACGATCCAACACTTCAACGATATGCCAGCCGTGAACGGTTTTGAACGGTTCGCTGATTGAGCCAACTGGCAGAGTTTCTACTTGGTGCTTGAATTCTGGCACGTAAAGATCTGGCGTTTGATAACCTAGTTCACCGTCTTGTGCTGCCGAGCCAGGATCTTGACTGTATTGTGTTGCCAATTGAGCGAACGTTGCCTCACCGGCTTTGATGCGGCGTACAAATTCATTCAGTTGCTTCTTCGCCCCTTCGTCGCTCAGAATCACGGTTGGTTTAATCAAAATATGACGCGCATTTACTTCCGTTACCGCAACCGTTTCTAGGCCTTTTACATCCTCTATTTTTAGGATGTGGAAACCAACGCCACTACGGAATGGACCAATAATGCTGCCTTTGTTTTGCATCTTGATCTGATCAGCAAAGATGGTTGGCATCTCTTCTTTACGCATCCAGCCCCAATCACCACCTTGTAAAGCTTTAGGACCTTTAGAGTAGGTGTAGGCCATCTCCGTAAAATCTGCACCTTCGTTTAGCTTTTTCGCGAGCGCTTTAGCTTCTGCTTCTACAGCAGATTTTTCTTTATCGTCAGAGAAGCGCAGTTGAATGTGTCCAATTTTGTATTGAACAGTCGCATTGGTTTCTTGTGATAGTTGTTCCGTAAGGCTATCGACCTCTGCTGGAAGGATATTAATACGGCGACGAACCAGTGCATTGCGGGCTTCTGATGCGGCGATTTCCTTACGAATTTGTTCGCGGAATTCTGGGTAACTTAAACCTTCACTTTCTACAGAAGCAGCGAGTTGTTCTACCGATTGCTCATTATTACGTGCGATCTCTGCAATCGCTTGGTTTAAACGGTTGTCGTCAATACGCACACCAATACGGTCTGCTTCTTGGCCTTGCAACGTATCAATGATAAGTTTTTCAACGACTTGTTCTTTTAACACGCTGGTAGAAGGTAAGCTCTTTCCACTTTGACGTGCGTTGGCTTGCAGCGTTTTCATCGCTGTTTCGATGTCGCTTTGTAGAACTACACCGTCGTTCACGATGACCGCAACCTTATCGATCTCTACTGGTGCTGCAACCGCTCCGCAAGAGAGTAGGGTCGTGAATAAGATTGATTTCCAAATTTTCATTTAAAATTCCGTCAGTATTTTTGAATAGGCGTCTTATTCATTTAAGACGCCTATTTTGATTAATTGTTCAGATAGAATGGGCGGCCGTACTTAATCGCGTTGTCAGAACCATCCAGTTCTTTGACTGCAGTGTCTTCACGCTGATTGGTCGCAAAGCCTTGAATACCGAAGTTAACGCTAAAGTTATTTTCGTATTCAGGTGATGCCCCAGTGCTGCCGATAGTTTGGTTTTTCCAACCAAGCAATTGGTTGGCGTAAGTCACACCAATGTACCAACAGTCAGACTGGTAACGCAGGCTCGCTAGCCATTCTAGGTCCGCATTTTCATTGAGGTCGTAGTAGTATTGACCACTTGCAGACCAGTTCGGGTTGAACTCGTAGGCCGCTACAATACCTGCTTGTGAAATGCCTTTACGAGTAATTGTGTCTAGGTTTTCGAGAATGATCGTATCTTCGATGTATTCACGCGTGACGTAACGATAGTTACCCTGAATAAAGCCACCGTTAAATTGGTACTCTAAGGTACTGTTCGCCAACTGCATGGAGCTCAAATCGATATCGTATTGAATTCCACCGTGATAGAACAAGTAATCGTTGTAGTTGAAATCGGCTTCAATCGCCCATGATGAATAGTTGGTGGTCTCATCCGGAAGATTTGGGCTGTTGCTCAGTTTGGTCTTTTTATCGAAGTAGTAAATCTGACCAAATGAAACGTTAAGACGCTCTTTATAGTCATCATCAAAGAAGCGAGTACTCGCACCGTAGCTTAACTGGTTCGCAGAGGCGATTTTATCAATGCCACTGTACTTACGACTGCGGAATAGCCCGTAGTAGTCGGTTTGTAGCAAGGTGGTATCGTAATTGTAGATGTTGGTTTGATCTTCTTCAGGTACGTACAAGTACTGCAGCTGAGGCTCCAGTGTTTGGGTGTAGCCCTTGATCCAGCTTGTATCTCGTTCTAAGTAAAGTTGCGCATGCGTACGGAACTCAGGAATAACACGAGAAACTTCATCATCCAACTGGTTTTGCAAGTTTACATCTGTCAAACCCGTTAAGTCTTGAGAGTAATACGTAGAGAGCACGCGCGCTTCTGTTGTCCACGTTGCCCATGAGTTTGAGAGCGGTAATGTAAGCCCTGGTTCAATGTGAACACGGGTCGCATTTGGTCGCGCAGCATCGCTCGTATCGAAGCGGCTGACTTGGCTCTTCACGTCAAAGTTAAGGTAATCTCCCCACAACGGCGTGTAGTAGTTCAAGTCTAACTGAGGAAGCAGGCGATAAGGGCGGTTCTCTTCTTTCAATAAGATTTGGAAGTCACGAACGGTTAACGAGGCATCCCAGAAGTCAGAACGATATTGTACTTGTCCTTCTTGAACCAGTTGACCATCTTCACGGTTACCAATGTTGGAGTCGAGATCGAGGAAGTAATCAATATCACTCACTTTTGAGTAATCGACTTTGACTATCCACTGTTTATTGATGATACCGTCGTGTTTAACTTGGTAGCCCCAACGAGACTCGTCCTGATATTTGCGATCACTATTGAGGTATTCGCCTTTGATTTCCCCATTTCCCCAACCATCTGTTAGGTAGCGGAAATCAGTATCGAGTTTTGTACCACGTTGCTGCATATAGAGCGTGGTGAGTGTCATGTCATATTGAGGCGCGATGTTCCAATAGAATGGCACCTCGACTTCCATACCATCACTAGAACCATACGATAAAGAAGGGAAGAGGAAACCCGTTTTACGCGTATCTCCAATTGGCATGGTTAGATACGGCACATAGAAAACAGGCACATCTAACACTTCAAATCGAGGGTGGTGCAGCGTCGCTGTCTCTTCATCTTGGTCAACATCGATGCCTGACGCAACCAATCGCCATGAATTATCGCCTTGAGGGCACGATGTGATAGAGCCGTCTTCGAGTTCATAAACCGACTGACCTGTGCGAGCGATATAGGCTGCAGTGCCTCGACCTTGTTGGCAAAGGAACTGATAATCAGTGTTCTCAAGTGAAAACGTATCTTGATTAATGTCGTTAGTAACACGATCAGATCGAGCTTTGACTTGGCCGTCATTGAAAGTCACGTTGCCTTCGGCAACCACGACGTTGTCTTGTTGGTGCAGCGTTACGCTATCTGCGGTAATTTTCTTCTGGCCTTGGGTGACTTGTACATTACCTGAGTACTGAGCTTTGTCACCATTGATGGCTTGCAGGGTGTCAGCTTCTACCACTACTGGGGTATTAAGAGCGTCCTCCTCGCCACTTGTATCGACCAAACATTGATCTGTGGCGGGCATTTCCTGCACACTATCATGGATATTCGCTTCAGCTTGAGTGGTGGGTACAAACAAGGCGGTGCTGATAGAGGCCGCTAAAAATGTGCGGGAGAAATGTTGCATTGAATTGAACTTTCCTGTGTCACTACTACTCGATGGCTATAGGGCTTGTTGTACCCTAGCGTAATAGCCAAATGAATCAACTATAGTCGCATTTATCCCAGCGTATTGATTCACTGTGGCATAATGACGACAAAATAGCTGCAAAGATAAGCAGGCGAAATGGCCTAGCCGAAATAAAACTAATTCCATTATCATAAAGGAAATCGTTGCATCCGGCACTATAAGACCGCCGTCGTCGATAAAAATTCATTGATAGAGAACACATAATGCATATTTTTGGCAAAATTCTGGGTGCCTTTTTTGGCTTGTTACTTGGCGGGCCGCTAGGTTTACTCTTTGGCTTATTTATTGGCCATCAATTCGATAAAGCACGTCGCTTGAGTCAAGCCGGGTTCTCTACTGGCTGCTTTGGAAAAGGGCCAAGTCAAGCTCAGCGCCAAGAAGAGTTTTTTAAAGCGGCGTTTGCGGTAATGGGACATGTGGCAAAAGCGAAAGGCCAAGTCACCAAAGAGGAAATCCAACTGGCTTCAGCCATGATGGACCGCATGAATTTGCATGGCGAACAGCGTCGCGCAGCGCAAGACGCGTTTCGTGAAGGTAAAGACAGCGACTTTCCGTTAGAAGATGTTCTTGTTCGTGTGAAAATTTCGACAGCTGGTCGCTTTGACTTGTTGCAATTTTTCTTAGAGCTGCAAATCTCGGCGGCCTTTGCAGATGGCTCGATCCACCCGAGTGAACGAAATGTACTACACAAGATTGCACGTGGTTTGGGTTTCTCTTCTGAGCAATTAGAGCGTCGTTTGCAAATGCAAGAAGCCGCATTTCGTTTCCAAAGCCAGGGCGGTTTTCATGGTCAGCATCAAGGCCAATCTTCAGGTGGTAGCTGGCAACAAGCTTCACAAGCGGATCAGTTGGCCGACGCGTACAAAATTCTGGATGTGTGTTCAGATGCAGACAGTAAAACCGTTAAGCGTGCTTATCGTAAACTGATGAACGAGCATCACCCGGACAAATTGATGGCTAAAGGTTTACCACCAGAGATGATGAACGTCGCGAAAGAGAAATCTCAAGAGATTCAAAACGCTTACGATCTTATTAAGAAGGTTAAAGGCTTTAAGTAGTCGGACGTTTTCTATCAAACATTTGGATGTAAAAAAGGGCACTCAGTGCCCTTTTTTTTTTCATGTCTTAGTCTTTGAGTTGCCGGTGTCTTTAGCTTTTGGCCTATTATGTCCCTAATGCTAATTGACCTCACATCCCCCAGTTTAGTTGGCTTGATTCAAGTCCCAATCGTATTCGTATTTCACTTTGCCAGAGAAGTTTTTGTATTGCGGTGCGTACTTTGCGATGTGTTTGAAGATTTGTTTTTCTCCACCAAAGTCCGTTGCAAACCAATCATAAATAGAAGACAGCTGTGCCGTGTTACCTTGGATAGATACGCCTTTGCTGCTGTTGATAAATGTTTTGGCGGCACTATCCAGTAGAGCTTGCGTGTTGTCAGCAGTGAATGCTTGAGATTGCAGATTAGGGCATCCTAGGCTGGCACAGTTAACCGCGTAATGCGTTCTTGGGTCATTCCAAATTGGACGCAAAATTCGATGTTCAATATCGTTTAAAGTTAGATCCTTCCCATTGACCACGACCACATCGTCTCCCCAAGGACCAAAGCTAAATAAACCACCTAGCTTGGTGATTGATTCGACTGGATAGTTATCCAAAATAAGATCTACCGTGATGGCGTTGTAAAGGTTTACCCAATAGGCATATTGCTCTGCTTGGTTGTATTGTAGAGGGTCTAGTTTTGCCAAACGCTGGATGTATTGTTTCAGCTTAGTTTTATCGACAGAGGAGACTTGGCTATAACGAAACAAGGTATTCTCGCCTTGTTCAACTAAATAAGTATCGAGCAGTTGTTGCCATTCTTGATGAGAAATTTGGGTTTGGTTGGCTTGATTCGATTGTTTCCAATATGGCCATAAGTCGGATTTAGGCGCGGACAATGTCGAGAAAGAAACCAGAGCACACAACAGCAATAACAGACGCTTCATAGAGATACCTTTGAATGAGATATTGTTGATAGTGTAGACCAGTTTAGTGCTTGTTTTCTTTCAGTAATCAGTGGCCTTTATTCGCTGTCATTCCGAGGAGCATAAGCGATATCAGGAATCTAATACCCACAAACTCTTGAGTAAAGACAGTATGAATCTGCACAGTGCGCTCTGGCAGTAGATCCTGAATTACACTCCTTCGTCGCTGTTCAGGATGACGAATTTCAACAGAGGCGTTCGGTATTCTGTAAGCAAAGCGATATGAGAACAGTTACCCAAAACATTAAAAGGGCCGACAATTGCCAGCCCTTGATTTGTGTATTTACTAACGCGTCTTAACACAAGAAGCTTGGAATATTCGCTTCGTACTCGGCAATCTTATCTTCGTGCTGAAGGGTTAGACCAATGTTGTCCAAACCGTTTAGCAAGCAATGACGACGGAACGAATCGATTTCAAAGCTGTACTCTTTGCCGTTGGCACGAACCACATTCGCTTCTAGGTCGACCTCGACTTCTGCACCTTCATTCGCCTCAACAAAATGGAAGATTTCATCCACTTCTTGCTCAGTCAAGCGAACTGGTACCATTTGGTTGTTGATTGAGTTGCCGTAAAAAATATCGGCAAAGCTTGGAGCGATCATCGCTTTGATGCCGTAATCCGCTAGTGCCCACGGTGCGTGCTCACGAGATGAGCCACAGCCGAAGTTCTCACGAGCCAGCAAGATAGACGCGCCTTGGTAGCGAGGTGCGTTCATCACGAACTCTGGATTTGGCTGTTCGCCAGCATCGTCTAGGAAGCGCCAGTCATGGAATAGGTGCTTACCAAACCCTAGGCGGGAGACCTTTTGTAGGAACTGCTTTGGAATGATGGCATCAGTATCAACGTTCGCTGCATCTAGAGGAACAACTAAGCCTGTGTGTTGTTTAAAGCCTGACATTGGTTTGCTCCTTAGTCTAGTTCACGAATATCTACAAAGTGACCAGCAATTGCTGCCGCCGCTGCCATCGCAGGGCTCACTAGGTGGGTACGGCCATCACGACCTTGGCGGCCTTCAAAGTTACGGTTTGAAGTAGACGCACAACGTTCATGTGGGCCCAAACGGTCATTGTTCATTGCTAGACACATCGAGCAACCTGGTAGGCGCCACTCAAAGCCCGCTTCTTTAAAGATAACGTCCAAGCCTTCCGCTTCTGCTTGCGCTTTTACTTGCTCAGAGCCAGGAACGATTAGCGCTTGAACGTGAGGCGCGACTTTGCGACCTTTCGCTACTTCAGCGGCTGCGCGCATGTCTTCGATACGTGAGTTAGTACAAGAACCAACGAAGACTTTATCAACGTTGTAATCAGACAATGACTTGCCTGCCTCTAGGCCCATGTAAGCCAATGCTTTTTCTGCCGATGCTTTTTCTACTGGGTCGGCAAAGCTTTCTGGTGCTGGGATCGGTTGATCTACTGCGATCACTTGGCCTGGGTTAGTACCCCAAGTGACTTGTGGTCTGATATCCGCTGCGTTTAGTGTCACGACTGCATCAAACTGAGCATCATCGTCCGTTTTTAATGTTTTCCAGTATTCTACTGCTGCATCAAAGTCGGCACCTTGAGGTGAGAATTTACGGCCTTTGATGTATTCGAACGTGGTTTCATCTGGCGCAATCAAACCGGCTTTCGCACCTAGCTCAATTGCCATGTTACATACGGTCATTCGGCCTTCCATTGAAAGGTCTGTGATCGCTTCACCACAGAATTCAACCACGTAGCCTGTACCGCCAGCTGCTGTCGTTTCTCCGATGATTGCTAGCACAATGTCTTTCGCAGTAATGCCCGGAGCCACTTTGCCTTTCACTTCGATCTTCATCGTTTTAGCGCGCGCTTGTTTTAGCGTTTGAGTCGCTAATACGTGCTCAACTTCAGATGTACCAATACCAAAAGCTAGCGAGCCGAATGCACCGTGTGTAGCAGTGTGCGAGTCACCACAAACAATGGTCATGCCTGGTAGGGTAATACCAAGCTCTGGGCCCATAACGTGCACAATACCTTGGTATTTATGGTTGATGTCGTAAAGCGTAACGCCAAATTCTTCACAGTTTTTCGATAGCGTTTCCATCTGGATACGTGCCATCTCACCGGATGCGTTGATGTCTTTGGTGGTTGTTGAAACGTTGTGGTCCATGGTGGCAAAAGTTTTGCTGACCTGACGCACTTTGCGACCTTTTTCACGCAAGCCGTCAAATGCTTGCGGAGACGTCACTTCATGTACCAAGTGACGGTCGATGTACAAGATTGGGTTTTCCCCTTCTGCTGCGACGGCAACGTGTGCGTCGTAGACTTTTTCGTATAATGTTTTGCCCATTGTTTGCTTCCTTTCCTCGTCGCCTTTGCCGCAATAACTGCGTTAGCGACACCCATTTATCCAGTTATTTAGCGAACTAAACGCCTTAATATAAATGGGCTTGCTGCCTTGCTATTGCACCAATGACTTAGAGGAAAGCCATTGGTTGACCGAGGATTTAGTATTTATTATGAATCTGTTTTGTATTAAGAGTTTAAGATGTACTCAGCGATCTTATCGCCCATCTCAGACGTCGAAAGTGCTGGGTTGTCACCAGCAAGGTCACCCGTAAGCTCACCCGCTGATAGTGCTTTTGAAACTGCCGCTTCAATGTCTTGTGCCGCCGTTTCCTCACCTAGGCTATAACGTAGCATCAGTGCCGCAGACAGGATTTGTGCCACAGGGTTAGCGATGTTCTTACCTGCGATATCTGGTGCACTGCCACCTGCTGGCTCGTACAGACCGAATTTGCTTTCGTTTAGACTTGCTGATGGCAACATACCCATAGAGCCTGTGATCATCGCGCATTCATCAGAAATGATGTCGCCGAAGATGTTTGAACACAGCATTACGTCGAACTGAGCAGGGTCTTTGATAAGCTGCATAGTCGCGTTATCAATGTACATATGTGACAACTCGACATCTGGGTAGTCTTTTGCGATTTCTTCGACTACTTCACGCCATAAGATAGAGCTTTGTAGAACGTTCGCTTTGTCGATAGAGCACACTTTCTTGCGACGTAGACGAGCAGATTCAAAAGCGATTTTTGCAATACGTTCGATCTCAAAGCGGTGGTACACCTCAGTATCAAATGCTTTTTCTGTTGCGCCTTCACCTTCACGACCTTTCGGTTGGCCGAAGTAGATACCACCCGTCAGTTCACGGACTACCACGATGTCAAAGCCGCGACCCGAGATGTCTGCACGTAGCGGTGAGAAAGCTTCAAGACCTGAGTGAATTTGCGCTGGACGTAAGTTACAGAACAGTTGGAAGTGTTTGCGTAGTGGCAGTAGGGCACCGCGTTCAGGTTGGTCATTTGGTGGTAAGTGCTCCCACTTAGGGCCGCCAACCGAGCCGAATAGGACTGCATCAGACTCTTCACATGCTTTTATTGTGCTCTCTGGAAGTGGGCAACCGTGATTGTCGATCGCGATACCACCTACATCATGCTCGTCACGCTCAAACGCAATACCATGTTTCTTTTCGATTGCATCCAATACTTTATGTGCCTGCGCCATTACTTCCGGGCCAATGCCGTCACCGGGTAGGACGGCAATTTTGTACGATTTGTCTGTCATGTTAATCCTTTAAGTTTTCTAATTTTGAGCTTAATTATTTCAACGAGCGTGTTCTTTCCTGAGCCGTGTAGCCCGGTTGTTATTACACAGTCGCAATCTTTTTCTGCTTCATTTCTTCGATTTTATCTGCACGATGAATGCTGTTAATAACGTGCAATAATGCTTGGCCGGAAGCCTCAACGATGTCGGTGGAAACACCCGTACCGTGGTATTTGCGACCTTTGTAGTTGGCAATGATGTCTGCTTGACCCAAACCATCTTCACCTTCACCTTTCGCGGTTAGGTCGAATTTATCCAGAACGATGTCGTAGCCTGTCACGCGGTAGATACATTGGTATAGCGCATCAACTGGGCCATTACCGACCGCTGCTTCACACATTTCTTCATCACCGCATTGCATTTTGATGCTGGTGGTAGCCATTACGCTGCCAGACTGCACGCTTAGGTAGCTCAATTTGTAGAAGTCATCTTCTTCACGCAAGTTCGAGAAGTGCATTAGGGCTTCTAGGTCGTAATCGAACACTTGGCCTTTGCGATCAGCAAGTTTCAAGAAATCCGCATACAGCGCGTCTAGGTTGTACTCGTCTTCGTTGTAACCCATGGTATCCATATGGCTCTTCACGGCAGCGCGACCGCTGCGGCTGGTTAGGTTCAGAGCTTGGTTTTTTAGGCCAATAGACTCAGGGGTCATGATTTCGTAGGTATTCTTATTCTTCAACATGCCATCTTGGTGGATGCCTGAAGAGTGGCTAAACGC
Organism: Vibrio sp. Vb1026; assembly: GCF_033338745.1. Lineage (NCBI taxonomy): Bacteria > Pseudomonadati > Pseudomonadota > Gammaproteobacteria > Vibrionales > Vibrionaceae > Vibrio > Vibrio sp. Vb1026. The sequence goes on along the minus strand of NZ_JAWOTH010000005.1, from coordinate 4,593 downwards.
ATTTGCACCCACAATTGCTTTGTTGCTTTGAATAGGCATATTGCATAGCTGGCTAACCAACTTACTGGTGCGGTGAATTTCATCATGCTTAATGCCAGTGTGAACGCCCAAAAACTCTTGACGAGTCTTGATGATCATTGCGATCTCTTCAAGTGAACAGTTACCCGCTCGCTCTCCAATGCCATTGATCGTGCCTTCTATCTGACGTGCGCCAGCTTGAACGGCGGCAATAGAGTTGGCAACTGACATCCCCAAATCGTCGTGACAGTGAACGGAGATGATCGCTTTATCAATGTTCGGAACGCGGTTAAATAGGGTTTCAATAATCCCACCAAACTCACTTGGTACGGTGTAGCCAACGGTATCTGGAATGTTGATTGTACTCGCACCTGCATTGATGGCGGCTTCTACCATGCGACATAGGTTGTCGATTGGAGTACGACCAGCATCTTCACAAGAAAACTCGACATCATCAGTGTAGTTACGTGCATGTTTAACGGCGTTGACTGCCATTTCTAGTACATCGTCGTAGCTGCGGCGTAGTTTGTCTTCTACGTGAATGGTGGAAGTGGCTAAAAACGTGTGAATACGGAATTGGTCAGCCACTTTTAATGCTTCAGCGGCAGCATCAATGTCTTTCGCAACGGCACGCGAAAGGGCACAAACTCGACTGTTTTTTATGTTTTTTGCGATGGTTTGTACAGACTCGAAATCACCTGGTGAAGAGATTGGGAAGCCAGCTTCGATAACATCAACGCCGAGTCTTTCCAGCGCATAGGCAATCTGCAGTTTTTCTTTAACCGTCAAGCTTGCTGACAACGCTTGCTCGCCATCACGCAATGTGGTGTCGAATATAATGACCTGATCGTTCATGTTTGCTTCCTTCCTGATTTCTGCACTTTTGCGCAAGTGAATCGTTTACTTCCAGTATTTAGATATAAAAAAACCCGCATTCTCATGCGGGTTCTTAGAAATTGGTGTGGTTATTTTTCTTCCACAGCCTACCCGCGCGAACTGGTCACGATCAGGAGGAGGCTAAGCAGGATAGAAAAATGCGCTGACATAGTTGTTAAGCTTTCCACATAATTAAGTTAACAAATTAGTACCGCACTCCATGAAGCGCGTCAACCCTAAAGTCGATTTTTTATTCATATCGGATGAGTCTTTTCGTTTGCTTGAAAAAAATGATGCACTAAGTGAAACGACATGATGCGATAGAAACGTGCTAGAAGAAGTAAGTTCTCATCAAGTTTGCGACGTTTCATTACCAAAACAAGCATCGGGATTGCGACTTGTCACACAAAGGTCCGAATTGTTTGGCAAAAGTTTTGAATGACCATTTATAGTAGTGCAGTTGCACTAGGTAAAAGAAATAAGGGTTAGGGAAAGAATGAGGTTAACAAAACAATTTGGACGTTCAGCCATAGTATTTACTCTGGTCAGCTTGTCGGGTTGTCAGCTGTTTCAATCGCAGACCTATGTGGAAGTGGCTTCCCCCGTTGTTATGAATGATCACTCGCAGAGCGTCATGGTTATCAATGATCAAATGGATCGATTTTTGAGTTATGAGGGACGCGAATCGTTCTTGAATCAGATGCTTGTTGCCCTTGAGTCTGACAGCCGAAATAAGTTTAAAGGTAAAGATCCGGAAACGTATTCTTGGTGGAAGATCCGCGTTCAACCTAGTGAGAAACAGCAAGCGGAAGTTTTCCGACCAACCACTGAAGGTGTCGATACTTCAAACCCAGTAGAGTTTATGGATGTTTCTTACCGCTCTAAGACCACATTAAACCTACGCTCTAAACCGAGTCTTGAAGGGGCAAAGCTTGGCGTATTATCGAAAGGGGAAGTCTTTAATGTGCTAGCAAAAGTGGTTGATCAACCTTGGTTTCTCGTTGAACAGAAAGGAGTGATAAAAGGTTATGTCCATAAGGATTATGCGCGCAGCAATGTGATAAATCGTGACATTTTATCTACTCAGCCTAACCCTCTACTAGAGCCTAAATCGAGTAAAACGGAGCAAACGAGTATAGAGCATGAACTGTCGGGAAACTATACTTGCCGCTCACTGAGCTATGAGCTTACAAAAGATGGCGACATGACGACGGGCTCTTTGCGCGCCTGCCGCAAGAAGAGAAAAGTCTGGTATATAGACACCCCTCAACCGCAACCAGCAAACCCTTCTTAATGTTCTATTTTTATGGTTATGCCCAATAGATAAATTGTTGGGCACACCTTAATTTGGCCTTTGTCATTAATTGTCCAAATTCCCGTCATGCTGTTGTCACCTAAACCTCCTACTTTTCACACAAAGGCGTTGTCAAAGTAAGGAAAGGTCACATGCGAACCATAGAGACAATTACACAGCCAATTGCAACCATTGCTAAGTTTGATTTAGCGCTCTCTAGTGTTTGTCTTAAGCACCGTTTTAATCAACAAGTCGCCAATATCAGCAAAGGAGTCTCCCACAGTGGTGACGGGCATCTTTACTTGGTGTTGGGTTTATTAGCTTGGTATTTAGATAAGGAGCAAGGAGTCTGGTTTTTACTGGCGGGTTTACTTGCTTTTGCTATCGAGCTACCAATTTATTGGACGCTGAAAAATAGTTTTAAGCGTCGTCGCCCTGAAGAGCTTAGTGCACTCCTTCCTGCTTTTATTACTCCCTCCGATCGCTACAGTCTTCCTTCAGGACACACTGCCGCTGCGTTTGTCATGGCGACGCTGATTGACCATTTCTATCCGAGCCTAGGCGTTGCTGCATTCTTTTGGGCAAGTTTAATCGGAACCGCGCGAATCTTATTGGGTGTGCACTTTTTTACCGATGTCATCATTGGTGCACTGCTTGGCAGTCTTTGTGGTGGATTAGCGATTGCGATGTTAGGAGGCTAATTGATGAAAATCTTGTACGGTGTTCAAGGGACAGGAAACGGACATATTGCACGCGCAAGGGCGATGAGTCATGCGTTTAAAGAGCACAATGTTGAGGTCAACTTTTTGTTTTCTGGGCGAGCGCCGGAAAAATACTTTTCAATGGAAGCATTTGGCGATTACCAGACTCGCCGAGGCTTCACCTTTATTACCGAAAAAGGCTCTGTAAACTACGCGAAAACAGCATTGAATAACAATTTGGTGCAGTTTTTCAAAGAAGTTAAGCAACTCGATCTGTCGTCCTACGATCTTATCATTAATGATTTCGAACCTGTGACTGCGTGGGCAGCGAGACAACAAAATAAGCCTTCTATTGGTATTAGCCACCAAAATGCTTTCCGTTATCCGGTGCCACTAAAGGGAGCAAGTTGGTTAGATAAATCCGTCATTGAATACTTTGCGCCTTCTCAACATCACCTTGGTTTGCATTGGCATCATTTTGATCAACCTTTGTTACCACCAATAGTGCATACCGTCGATAGCCAAGCAGAAAACGACGACTTCGTGTTGGTGTATCTGCCGTTCGAATCGATAGAAGATATCTCGGACTTATTGTTCCACTTTAATCAACAAGCGTTTATCTGTTATCACCCGGATGTGATCGAATGTGAGCAGGTAGAAAACATAGAACTGCGCCCTTTATGCCACAGCAACTTCCAGCATCATTTGCATCGCTGTAGTGGTGTCATTGCTAATGGTGGGTTTGAGCTTCCTTCAGAAGCCTTGTCTTTGGGGAAAAAATTGTTACTAAAGCCACTCGCGGGTCAATTCGAGCAGCAGAGCAATGTTGCGACCTTAGAAGATTTAGGGCTTGCGATGTCGATGGAGAGCTTAGACATTTCCGCAGTACGCCAGTGGCTAAAGGAGCAACAAGCCGAAAGTGTGAAATACCCAGATGTTGCTCAGGCTATTGTTCATTGGGTACTGCAAGGTGCATGGGATTCAAAAGCAGAGTTATCCAGACAACTGTGGGAGCAGGTTGATTTTCCAAGTTACGTGTCGAACATTTAAGTACGTTGTTCAGTACACTGTTCCTTCCATTTTTGACACGATTTTGTTGCAGCCTTTCTGTTTAGAAGGCTGCATTTTTATTCTTCCTCTCTCATTTCTATTCAGTGTGTATTTGCTGATAATTTGACTGATAAGTGCAAAATTCAATCAGAGATATAGCTGTCATCTGTTGTTCTTATTCCAACTAATAACTGAGCTAAATGCATGCTTGTGTTGACCGCCTGTCCTATCAATTTGCTAAATACGTCCTCAAAGAATGCATTTTTACGTGTTTTATAGTTTTTTATGTTTTTATCAAGTCTTTGTTATTTAATAAATAAATACCTAATTGGCTAAAATTTACTGATTAAATATCAATCTAGTTGCGAAACCGCAATCGATTAGTTGATAGTACAGTTCGAGCCGGAAGTATCCGGACGATAAATATAATAAAAAGTTAGGTTATCTATTCGTAAAATGATTCGAATCCAGCCGCCGTCTTTTGTGCGAGATGGGATTCTATTCGTTATGAATTTAATGAACAAAGTTGACGATTACAAAAGAGGCGCACTCAATGTTAGAGAAGAAAGACGCGATGAGCGCAATTGCTAGCTACCGTATGGAAAGCACTTTGCGTGGTGTAGATTTAAACCTACTGACTGTATTTGATGCTGT
>NZ_JAWOTH010000004.1:0-326171 GCF_033338745.1 Vibrio sp. Vb1026 | reverse complement strand
ATTGGCGCTGGACTAAACAAAGGCCCCCTTTTAGGGGGCTCACACAAAGCCACCTTCTTTAGAAGGTGGTAATTTACTCTCTGTCTATATAAGTTCAGAGTATGCTCAACCTTGGGAGAATATGCTCGCTAGGCTGGGATACCACTGTGAAACTTAAAATCTGTATCTGGCGTAGAAATTAAATCTGCCTCTATACGTCCAAAGTAGGCGATGCGCTCGCTGATATCTTTGCCTGCGATTTGCTCCGCTAATACAAGATAATCCTGGTAATGGCGTGCTTCTGAACGTAATAAAGAAATGTAGAACTTTGCGATATCGTCATCCATATGTGGTGCTAGTTTGGCAAAACGCTCACAAGATCGAGCTTCGATGTACGCACCAATGATGAGTTTATCGATCAGCGTTTCCGGCTCATGAGTCTTCATATGCGAAATCAGTCCTTTAGCATAACGACTTGCTGGAATATTTTTGTACTCAATTCCACGACTTTCCATGATCTCTAAAACTTGATAAAAGTGGTGTAACTCCTCTTTTATCAAAAGCACCATCTTATCGATCAAATCTTGGCTATATGGTGAGTCGGACTTAGCCATTATTGCCTTAGAAATATTGCTCTTGCCTTTTAAAGTTTCCAATGAGCCTACGTTACGGTAAGCAAAATCTTCGTAGGGCTTAAACCAGTCAAGTAGAGCATGTGAACTGGATTGATCAACGGCATACTTACGAATTAAAAACATGGCAGATTGGCCAGCTTTTAGTTCGCACAGTAGGTGGTCTAACAAAATGGTTTGAAGGTTCTCTGGTTTCTTTGCTTCCTCTACCCATTCATCAGGTGTACTGCATTGCAGAAATTGGTTAATGGGAGCAAGAAGATCTTGATAGGCGTCTAGATTCATCATTTTAGTTTTAGTACTTCACATTTTTATTGGGCATATCCGTTGTCTTGCGGATAGAAAAAAGGCTGCAATTGCAGCCTTTCTTGACCTGAAGTGAATGTTACCACTTTTTCTTCTCGCCGAAGAGTGCTTCCATGTCATTGTCACGCTCTTTGTCAGCAATCTGCTGCATTTCAGCATCGCTTTTATCTTGGCGCTTTTTATCTAAGTCACCCAACATCTCTTCAAGCTTTTGTTTCGCTTGAATAGAATAAGGATCGCTCTTAGTGCTCAAAGCATCGATACCTTTACGCAGCAGTTGAAGCGCGGTGCCTGGTTGGCCACGAGCGATAGAGTCGTTTGCTCTTTTGATGACATTTTCAATGTTGATGCGAATTTGCATCGTTTCCAAGCGCGCATTTTCGGTGACGTAGGTCTGGGTATCCAATCGGCCTTTGTTGTGCTCGTTACGGATAGTGTCGCGAAGTCGTTTAACCAGCTTAAGCATGACGATAGCTTGTTTATCACTACTCGGCATCTTGAAAGTGGTACTCTCGCCTGTAGGGCCATTCTCTTTTAGCTGCGTAATCTGCTGCTTCATATTTTCGATACGTTGAGCAAGTTGCTTGTTCTTCGGATCCAGCTCATGCATGCTCTCTAGCGCGTCAAGAATACGATTGTTTAGACACAACAACAGCTCTTTACTAAAAGGGATATGGTGCGCATGACCAATCAACTCTTCAGTACCATCTATCAAGGCTACATATCGCGCTGATTCCTGCCTTTTTGCGGTTTCAACTTTAACCTTATATTGCAACATAATGTTATAGCCTAGGATTAACACCAGTAGGATGGCTACCAAAGCGATTATTAAACCAATATTCATATCTTTGCGTCTGCTTTACTTTTCTGCGGCTAGCGTTAAAGAATACATGAATCTTATCTTACTCGGCACCTTATTTGTTTGATTATTTTGTCTCTCCCACGTTTTAGTTACTGATAGAAGTCACATCATAGAACTTCGGTCATTTATTGGCTCAACTTTGTGCATATTGTTTCTTTCTTGAAGATTATTAGTATGTGATTGAGGTATAAGTTAGAAATTGCTGTTCATTTCGATTTGAACGCGTTATAACTAATTATTATATCGCTCGCTTGAGTGGCCAATAAACTCTCTCATGAATAAGTAAGGGATTACGATGAAACTGCAGCAGCTGAAGTATATTGTTGAGGTTGTAAACCATAATCTGAATGTATCTGCAACGGCGGAAAGCTTATATACCTCTCAGCCAGGTATCAGTAAACAGGTTCGGTTGCTGGAAGATGAGTTAGGCATTCAGATTTTTGAACGTAGCGGTAAGCACTTAACGCAAGTGACGCCAGCTGGTGAAGAAATTGTACGTATCTCTCAAGAAATTCTCGCTCGTGTAGAAAGTATCAAAGCGGTGGCTGGAGAGCACACCCATCCAGAAATGGGGACGCTGAATATCACCACGACACATACGCAGGCTCGTTATGCACTGCCAGATGTCATCAAAGGTTTTACTTCTCGTTATCCAAAAGTGTCGTTACACATGCACCAAGGTACACCGTCACAAATGTCTGAGGCGATAGCTAAAGGCACAGCGAATTTTGCGATTGCGACAGAAGCGCTTCACTTATATCAAGATGCCATCATGCTGCCTTGTTATCACTGGAATCGTTCAATAGTTGTGCCTAAAGACCACCCACTAGCGAAGAAAGACAAAGTAACGATCAGTGATCTTGCCGCTTACCCATTAGTCACTTACGTGTTCGGTTTTACTGGCCGTTCAGAGCTGGATACAGCATTCAACCGCGAAGGTTTAACCCCGCGAGTGGTGTTCACTGCAACTGATGCAGACGTCATTAAAACTTACGTTCGTATGGGTATTGGTGTGGGTGTGATTGCAAGCATGGCTGTGGATGAAGAGCAGGACGGTGACTTGGTTGCAATAGATGCGAGCCATTTGTTTGGCGCGAGCACCACGAGCATCGGCTTCCGCCGTGGTACATTCTTACGCTCTTACATGTTCGATTTTATGGAGCGTTTTGCACCGCACTTAACGCGTCCAGTGGTTGAGCAGGCGATTTCGTTGAAGTCTAATGCAGAAATCGAAGAGATGTTTAAAGACATCGAGCTTCCGGTGAGATAACACTTCATTGATGTTTCGATTCCCTCTACAATGCGCTCGTTGTAGGGGGAGTTATGAAAACGCAATTTCAATTTATTAATGACTGCTTAATCGAAAACCAATCTTTGTGGCGATTCGAGCCTTTTAAAAGCAGCATTCACACATCATTACCTTGGCAGGAGCAACATCCTCGACTGTGCCAATGGCTAGCGTCTCTTACTCCCTCTCAAATCGAAGAATACAAAGCAGCACCAGAACTCGCGTTAAAAGCACTTAGTCCGTTTTTGCCTGAGCTTGAACAACTCGCAGAACTGACTCATTTAGAGCTTTTGTCGTTAAACGGCTTGGAACTCGCTCGTGGTTTAGATAACGGTATTCCGGGACGTAAGTTGGAGCAAATTAGCTCGATGGGTGAAGCTGCAATTCAACAACACTGTGGCGAAGAATGGCTAGAATGGTGCTCAGGTAAAGGTTACTTGGGGCGAATCCTGACAACGCAAACCGATCAGCCTGTAACCAGCTTTGAATACCAACAAGCACTGTGCGATTCGGGGCAACAAGCAGCCAATGAACATCATTGGAAGATGACGTTTATTCAAGGCGACGCGTTTGATAGCAAAGCGAAAGCCGTGTTTAAGCCAACGCAACACGCAGTAGCACTGCATGCATGCGGTGACCTTCACGTTCGTCTAATGCAGTACGGCAGTGAAAATGGGATTGCTGCGATGACCATATCACCTTGTTGTTACCACTTGATTCAGTCGGAACAATACCAGCCGATGTCGGAATCGGGCAGGGCTTCTTCTCTCTCATTGTCTAAGCAAGAACTGCGTATCCCATTACAACAAACGGTGACGGGAGGAGAGCGCGTGCGTCGTCATCGTCAGCAGGAAATGATGTTTCGTCTTGGGTTTGATTTGATCACGCGACAAGCTTTGGGAATGGCAGAGTATCAGCCTGTGCCGAGTATCCGTAAGTCGCAATTAAGTGATGGTTTTGAATCGTTCTGTCGCTGGGCAGCGGAGCAAAAAGGCATTGTTCTTCCTCAAGAAATCGATTTCTCTCATTTTGAAAAGTTAAGCGAACAACGCTTCTGGCAAATGGAGAGAATGAGCTTAGTGCAACTTGTTTTTCAACGTCCGTTGGAGATCTGGCTCGCATTAGATAAAGTGCTTTATCTTGAAGAACGTGGTTACCGTGTTAGATTGTCAGAGTTTTGCCCTAAATCGGTCACACCTAGAAATATTTTAATTTGTGCATATAAGATTTAGTTATTCTTTATAGCCAAACGCTCTATATGAAAAAGCCCACTTATGAGTGGGCTTTTGTAAACAAAACGTGACAAGTTATGTTTTATTTTGTCATTAATTAAACATAGCGATAGCTTGAGTTGGTTCAACGTATTCCAAGTCAAAGCTTTCTGCTACTTCTTTACACGTTACTTTTCCGTGAATAACGTTTAGACCTTCAAGGAAGCCTTTATCTTCTAGAAGTGCTTCGCGGTAGCCTTTATTTGCTAACTTCACGATGTATGGAAGTGTAGCGTTGTTGAGTGCAAATGTTGAAGTGCGAGCAACTGCGCCAGGCATATTTGCTACACAGTAGTGAACCACTTCATCAACGATGTAAGTTGGATCTGCGTGAGTTGTCGCGTGCGAAGTTTCGAAACAACCGCCTTGGTCAATTGCCACGTCAACCACTGCCGCACCAGGCTTCATCTTAGCAATGTGCTCTTTAGTGACCAGTTTAGGTGCTGCTGCGCCAGGAATTAGAACGGCACCGATAACAAGGTCCGCTTCTAGAACATGCTTCTCGATAGCGTCTTCAGTAGAATAAACCACTTTTGCGCGACCTTGGAATTCTTCGTCAAGCTTACGAAGTGTGTCTACGTTACGGTCTAGAATAGTGACGTCAGCGCGAAGGCCAACCGCCATACGAGCAGCGTTTGCACCAACAACGCCACCACCAACGATAACGACTTTTGCAGGTTCAACACCAGGTACGCCGCCTAGGAGTAGACCACGACCGCCGTGCGATTTTTCCAACGTTTGCGCGCCAGCTTGGATAGACATCCGACCTGCCACTTCTGACATTGGTGCTAACAGTGGCAAACGACCCATATTATCTGTTACAGTCTCATAGGCTATACAGACAGCTTTGCTCTTGATTAGCTCATCAGTTTGTGGAAAATCTGGTGCTAGGTGTAAATAAGTAAATAAAATTTGCCCTTCGCGGAGCATTGCTCTCTCTACTGCTTGGGGTTCTTTTACTTTTACAATCATGTCTGCTTGCGCAAATACGTCAGCAGCATGAGGGAGAATGGATGCGCCGACAGCGATGTAATCATCGTCTGAAAAACCAATGCCGGCACCTGCATTGGTCTCAACTAAAACTTGGTGACCATGTGAGATGAGTTCTCTCACGCTAGCTGGGATCATACCAACACGATATTCGTGATTCTTGATTTCCTTAGGTACGCCAATGATCATCCTGTATCCTCTTTCTATAATGGTTGTATTAACTGTTAGTAGGGTGTTATTGTCGAATTAATAACTAGTATAGTTATAGATTTGTAAAATTTGGCACCAAATATTAAAAAGTTGTAGTATATTTTTTTGCAAGGAAGTAATAAGGTGGAATAAAAAATGGCAGACAACTATAAAAAGCCGTCCAAGGAACTAGACCGTATCGACCGCAACATTCTTAATGAGCTGCAGAAAGACGGTCGTATTTCAAACGTTGAGCTTTCAAAACGTGTGGGACTTTCTCCAACGCCATGTTTGGAGCGTGTACGTCGCTTAGAGCGTCAGGGTTATATCACAGGGTATACTGCATTATTGAATCCGCAGTTCCTGGATGCATCACTATTAGTATTCGTTGAGATTACGCTAAACCGTGGTGCGCCGGATGTGTTTGAGCAGTTTAACTCAGCTGTTCAAAAGCTAGACGACATACAAGAGTGTCATCTTGTTTCAGGTGACTTTGACTATCTTCTTAAAACCCGTGTATCAGATATGGGTGCTTACCGCCGACTATTGGGCGATACGTTACTACGTCTACCTGGCGTAAATGACACTCGCACATACGTTGTTATGGAAGAAGTGAAACAATCTAACCAGCTTGTGATCAAAACTCGTTAATTTCTTGCAAAGAAAGCGGTATATGCTTCCGCTTTCGCCAGAGAGTAATTGGGTTTTTCTCCTTGATATGGTTAAATCAATTTACCGAGCGGCTTGATGCCGCTCGGAATGTTTTGCAATTTCCTATTTCATTTCCATATTCAAGTTGATTTATGTTCAAAGAGAACGCAAAGAAAGTCGAAACTATTATCAAAACCAGTGAAGAGCCCCAGTCTTCACGCTTAAATGGCTTCCAACGCTTAAAAGAGTGCTGCTTTATCGTTGGCGTTCTTAGCTCGGTATTGCTTGCGGTTGCACTATTTACCTTCAGTCCGGCCGATCCTTCTTGGTCCCAAACCGCATGGGGAGGGGATATCGATAATGCTGGTGGCCTTTTCGGCGCTTGGCTAGCTGATACTCTATTCTTCACATTTGGCTCTCTCGCTTACCCAATCCCTTTCTTGCTAGCGGCGGCTGCATGGGTGATTTGCCGTAAACGAGGAGAAGATGAGCCAATTGATTTCATGCTATGGGGTACAAGGCTGCTCGGTCTTGTCGTCCTTATTATGACCAGTTGCGGTCTTGCCGATATTAATTTTGATGACATTTGGTATTTTTCATCCGGAGGTGTGGTCGGGGATGTGTTGTCTAGCCTCGCTTTACCTACATTGAATGTACTCGGTACCACATTGGTACTGCTGTTCTTGTGGGGAGCGGGCTTTACGCTCTTCACTGGCATCTCATGGCTTAACATCGTGGAATGGCTTGGTGATCGTGCATTAGCACTAATCGCCGCGCTTGCAAATAAGGCAAGAGGTTCAGAGCAGGAAGTTTTAGAACCTCAGCTTGATGAGTTTGTAGAAGATAAAGTCTCTACGCCTAAACATAATGTAGACCATGAAATTGATGATGAGCCGCTTCCTCATTTAACGGCGTACGATGTCGATGAACCGAAAGAGTCGGCGCCAGCGCATGAGTATCCTATTTATATGCCGCAAGCTAAACCTGATAAGCCTGCGGAACAGGCGATGGTAGAACCGACTCCACCACAACGCAAGGCTACGGTTAATGCTGCGCCAGTTTATTCTGAATCTGAGCCTCAAATACAACCTATCCATACGGTTAACACTGATAACGTTGATCCGCTCTTGGAACGCACCAAGCAACTGAATGTTACGATAGAGGAGCTTGAAGCAGCGGCGCAACAAGCAGATGACTGGGGAACTGAAGAACAGGCTACCCCATCATTTGCAGACACTTATTCTTCCTATGTCGAGCAACATACAGCTACAGAAGAACCGATCAGTGTTGAACCAGATTATGCGGAGTACGAACAATTTGAAGCAGAGCAAGTACAGCAGCCAAGTATTGAGCATCCTGTACATGAAGAGCCTGCAATTGATTCTGCTGTATTAGATAGCATCACGGCGCAAACGGAATCGAGCCAACATATTGAGCCTACGATCTCTGACTTTGATGTGTTAGATGATGAAGACGAAGTGGAGTCTCAGCCTGCGCAGCAAGTACAGCCAACAACGCCTCATCAGCAAGTTGCAACACCTTCAACAACATTTGAACCTGCACCTCAAAAAGTGGAGGTAGAAGAGGTCCAAGACAACGACCAAGACGTTACCGCATTCCAAGATATGGTTTCCAATGCGCAAGCCAAAGTCGCTGCAACACAGAACCCATTTTTGGTACAGAAAGAAGAAAACTTGCCAGTTCCGGAAGAGCCACTCCCAACGCTCGAGTTGCTTTATCATCCAGAAAAACGTGAAAACTTTATCGACCGTGATGCGTTAGAGCAGGTCGCTCGATTGGTAGAGAGCAAACTCGCTGACTACAAAATCAAAGCCGATGTGGTTGGTATTTATCCTGGTCCAGTGATCACTCGTTTTGAGCTTGATTTGGCGCCGGGGGTGAAAGTAAGTCGTATTTCTGGTCTTTCAACTGACTTAGCGCGTGCATTGTCTGCGATGGCGGTACGTGTCGTGGAAGTAATCCCTGGCAAGCCTTACATCGGTTTGGAACTGCCAAACATGAGTCGTCAGACGGTCTATTTATCTGATGTCATCAGTAGCCCTCAGTTTGAGCAAGCAACGTCACCAACAACGGTTGTGTTAGGTCAAGACATTGCGGGCGAAGCTGTGGTGGCAGATCTTGCGAAGATGCCTCACGTGTTAGTAGCAGGTACAACAGGTTCTGGTAAGTCGGTGGGTGTGAACGTGATGATTTTGAGCATGCTGTATAAAGCAGGTCCAGAAGATGTACGCTTCATCATGATTGACCCGAAAATGCTAGAGCTTTCTATTTATGAAGGTATCCCTCATCTTCTTTCTGAAGTTGTGACTGATATGAAAGACGCATCAAACGCTCTACGTTGGTGTGTGGGCGAGATGGAACGTCGTTACAAATTGATGTCGGCATTAGGTGTACGTAATGTGAAGGGCTTCAACGAAAAATTGAAGATGGCAGCAGAAGCGGGCCACCCAATCCATGACCCGTTCTGGCAGGAAGGCGACAGCATGGATACTGAACCGCCATTGCTAGAAAAGCTGCCTTACATCGTTGTTGTTGTTGACGAATTTGCTGACCTGATGATGGTGGTAGGTAAGAAAGTTGAAGAACTGATTGCTCGCTTGGCGCAAAAAGCGCGTGCGGCAGGTATTCACTTAATTCTTGCGACTCAGCGTCCATCGGTTGACGTTATTACCGGTCTAATTAAAGCGAACATCCCAACTCGTGTTGCGTTTACGGTATCGACTAAAACGGACTCTCGTACAATCCTAGATCAAGGCGGCGCAGAATCACTACTTGGTATGGGTGATATGTTGTATCTACCGCCGGGATCAAGTCATACAACTCGTGTTCACGGTGCATTTGCATCAGATGATGATGTTCATGCTGTTGTAAACAACTGGAAAGCGCGTGGTAAACCGAACTACATTGAAGAGATCATCAGTGGAGATCAAACTCCAGAAAGTCTATTGCCAGGTGAGCAAATGGAAGCGGATGAAGATGTAGACCCGCTCTTCGATCAAGTTGTTGAGCACGTGGTTCAATCACGTCGAGGTTCGGTTTCCGGTGTTCAGCGCCGATTTAAGATAGGTTACAACCGTGCCGCCCGTATTGTAGAGCAGCTTGAAGCGCAGGGCATCGTAAGTGCTCCGGGTCATAACGGTAACCGCGAAGTACTGGCTCCTGCGCCACCAAAAGATTAATGAACTTGTGTTACTCACCTCAGTCCAACTGAGGTGAGTGGTTCTAACAATAGGTATCTGAATGAAAAAACTATTTTCAGCGAAACTTTTCTCTGCGCTTGTTTTAAGCTTTTCCCTCTTCTCTACTGCACACGCAGCATCTCCTAAAGATGAATTAAACAAACGTCTTTCTATGAATGATGGCTTTAGTGCAGATTTCTCTCAGCAGGTTATCAGCCCTGAAGGCGAAACGGTTATGGAAGGAGAAGGTACGGTTGAAATTGCCCGCCCAAGCCTGTTCCGTTGGAGTACAACATTCCCTGATGAGAACCTATTGGTCTCTGACGGTAAGACATTGTGGTACTACAGCCCATTCATCGAGCAAGTGAGTATCTACTGGCAAGAGCAAGCAACAGAGCAAACGCCATTTGTTTTGCTAACGCGTAATCGCGCAAGTGATTGGGATAACTACAAGATTTCCCAAAAAGGTGATGAGTTCATCCTCATTCCTACTGCAGTAGACTCCACACAAGGTCAATTCCAGATTAATATTGATGCTAAAGGTGTGGTGAAAGGCTTCAATGTGGTTGAACAAGACGGTCAAAAAGGTTTGTTCACCTTTAACAACGTGAAGCTTGGTAAACCAAAAGCAGACAGATTCACATTCACAATTCCAAAAGGTGTGGAAGTGGATGACCAAAGGAATTAATTGGTAGTGAGCAATTACACATTAGATTTCTCGGGGGACGAAGATTTTCGTCCCCTTGCTGCTCGTATGAGACCGGAAACGATCGAACAGTACATCGGACAGCAACACATTTTAGGCCCCGGTAAGCCACTGCGCCGTGCGCTAGAGGCGGGGCACATTCACTCGATGATCCTTTGGGGACCACCGGGCACAGGCAAAACGACATTAGCAGAAGTGGCTGCAAACTATGCCAATGCTGAAGTTGAGCGCGTGTCTGCCGTGACGTCTGGTGTGAAAGAAATCCGTGCAGCAATCGAGAAAGCATGTGAGAACAAAATGGCGGGTCGCCGCACCATCTTGTTTGTGGATGAGGTGCATCGCTTCAACAAATCTCAGCAAGACGCGTTTTTGCCGCATATTGAAGATGGCACGGTTACCTTTATTGGAGCGACGACAGAAAACCCATCGTTTGAGCTAAATAACGCATTACTGTCACGCGCACGTGTGTACAAGCTAACGTCTCTCGACAAAGAAGAAATCTCGTTGGCGTTAAACCAAGCAATTAGCGATAAAGAACGTGGGCTGGGTAATACGCCAGCACACTTCGCTGATAACGTATTAGACCGCCTAGCAGAACTGGTAAACGGTGATGCTCGTATGTCTCTCAATTATCTTGAGCTGCTTTACGACATGGCAGAAGACAATGCGCAAGGTGAAAAAGAGATCACGCTTAAGTTGCTTGCGGAAGTAGCAGGGGAGAAGGTCTCTCGCTTCGATAACAAAGGTGACATTTGGTACGACTTAATCTCTGCGGTTCACAAATCAATTCGTGGCTCAAACCCAGATGCTGCGCTGTATTGGTCTGCGCGTATGATTGCCGCGGGTTGTGACCCTTTGTATATTGCTCGACGCTTATTGGCGATCGCTTCTGAAGATGTAGGTAATGCTGACCCTCGCGCAATGCAAGTGGCACTGTCTGCTTGGGATTGCTTTACCCGAGTTGGTCCAGCAGAAGGTGAACGTGCGATTGCACAGGCGATCGTGTACTTAGCGTGTGCGCCGAAAAGTAATGCTGTTTACGTGGCATGGAAACAAGCGCTCACAGACGCTCATAACTTACCTGAATATGAAGTGCCGCATCACCTTCGAAATGCACCAACCAGTTTGATGAAAGACATGGGTTACGGTGCAGAGTATCGTTATGCTCACGATGAGCCTGGCGCTTACGCTGCTGGTGAGCAATATTTGCCACCTGAAATGGGCGATCGTAGGTACTATCAGCCGACAAATCGTGGTCTAGAGACCAAAATCGGCGAAAAGTTAGATTACTTGGCTACTTTAGACGCAAATAGCCCACAAAAGCGCTATGAAAAGTAGGCGTTTTTGGATACATTTGTTCAGTAAATTTTTTTAACGCGTACGCTTGGAAAGTGCGCGTGATTTCACAACAAAAAGCATAGGATTAACAATGCTGGATTCTAAATTACTTCGTACAGAGCTGGATGAAACAGCTGCTAAACTGGCGCGTCGTGGCTTTAAGCTAGACGTAGATACTATTCGTAAACTTGAAGAACAACGTAAGTCCATTCAAGTAGAAGTAGAAAATTTACAATCCACGCGTAACTCCATCTCCAAGCAAATCGGCCAAAAAATGGCGGCTGGCGACAAAGAAGGCGCAGAAGAGATCAAGAAACAAATCGGTACTCTAGGTAGCGATCTTGATGCGAAGAAAGTTGAACTTGAGCAAGTAATGGCTCAACTAGACGAATTCACGCTTTCTGTACCAAACATCCCAGCAGACGAAGTGCCAGATGGCAAAGATGAAAACGACAACGTTGAAATCTCTCGTTGGGGTGAGCCAAAATCTTACGACTTCGAACTGAAAGATCACGTTGACCTAGGCGAAATGGGTGACGGTCTAGACTTCGCAAGTGCTGTTAAGATCACAGGCGCACGTTTCATCGTGATGAAAGGCCAATTTGCTCGTCTACACCGTGCAATCGCTCAGTTTATGCTGGATCTTCACACTGAAGAGCACGGCTACACAGAAATGTACGTACCTTACCTAGTAAACTCTGACAGCCTATTCGGTACTGGTCAGCTTCCTAAGTTTGGTAAAGATCTTTTCCACACTGAGCCGCTAGTAGAAAAAGTAAACGACGAAGAGCCACGTAAACTGTCTCTAATCCCTACTGCAGAAGTGCCTGTAACGAACCTAGTTCGTGACACGATTTCTGACGAAGCGGATCTACCAATTAAGATGACAGCTCACACGCCATGTTTCCGCTCAGAAGCAGGTTCTTACGGTCGTGATACTCGTGGTCTGATTCGTATGCACCAGTTCGACAAAGTTGAGCTAGTACAAATCACTAAGCCAGAAGATTCAATGAACGCACTAGAAGAGCTAACAGGTCACGCTGAGAAAGTTCTACAACTTCTTGAGCTTCCTTACCGTAAAGTGGTTCTATGTACAGGTGACATGGGCTTTGGCGCTCGTAAGACTTACGACCTAGAAGTTTGGGTTCCTGCTCAAGAAACTTACCGTGAGATCTCTTCATGTTCTAACATGTGGGATTTCCAAGCTCGTCGTATGCAAGCGCGTTTCCGTCGTAAAGGCGAGAAGAAACCTGAGCTTGTACACACGCTAAACGGTTCTGGTCTTGCTGTAGGTCGTACAATGGTTGCTATCCTAGAAAACAACCAAGAAGCAGACGGCCGCATTGCAATCCCTACAGTACTTCAGAAGTACATGGCGGGCGCAACGCACATCGGTTAATTCATTAACCACTAGAACACCAAAACCCAGCCTTTGCGCTGGGTTTTTTGTTATCTGCGTCGAGTGAAAATACGTTGTTATGTAATTAGCACGCGCATTAGTGACGAGCTCGCCCAGAATCTGGCAGTAGGAGATAAATGATATTTTTCTAAGCGGTTTTTCACGTGACAAGCTAACGTCCTCATTTGTCTTTGTTGTTAAACGTTATGCCAGTAAATCATCTTTTATTACGTGTTATTTTTGCGCTTACCTTGCTTGTTTTCGGGAGGGTTATCGCAAGTGAACTTATTCAACCTCAATACTTAGATAGTGAGCGAACCGAACGCTTTTTTGCGCGCGAATTAGCACAACCATCCGAAGAAAGTATGCAGCTGCGTAATTCACTCGACTGGGGATATGGGCTTGAGTTGGCAAATGCGTCTGGCGATACGAAATCGGTGTCTAATTGCAAAGACTTAGCTACTGCAAACTCTGCGGGTTTTACTGCGGCTAAAGCTTATGAATACGGCGTGTTTAAAGCGTATTTAACTCAGTGTCAAACATGGAGTGAGATGGCAAAGTTAACCGCCTCCAAGCGCTCATTTATATCGAAATTTAAGTTAGACGATAACTTTCCTAATTTAACCCCAAGTGCGCTTGCTTTTGTTATTTCTAACGAAAGTGCTGAGAAAGCAAAGACACTATCAACGTGGGATGAAGCAGACCATATCCAAAGAACTCATGTCTCCAGTGAAGTGAGAGCAGAGTACTTCGACGCGACCGATGGCTTTCAAGTCATTACGATTGTAGCAAAAGGTGATTACAACGCTGACGGCATCGAGGATATCGTTATTGAGAAAGAGAATAGTGTACTCAGTGGCTCGTATTCATCTTCACACGGATATGTATTAACCCGTATGTCTGAACAGTCGCTATTTAAGGTGTTGGCTGAATGGTAATGAAACGATCGGCGGTCACTTGGGGGGTAAGTATTGCCATTATGAGCACATTTGCTGTTGCTAGCACCTCGCCTAGGAAAGTCTTTGAATGCTCAGTAAACCAAACTATGAACTTTAGTATTTCGATAGAGCAAGGCAAAGGCGGGCTTATCTTTAATAAGTCTATTGTGAATCAAACCCCAGTTTTACTGTGGATTAAACCTCAAGATTATCGTGTCAAACATTATCATCGAGCGTTGGTAGATGAGAAGTCACTGGAATTTAGTATTGGTGAGCGCGTCATATTAGTCAGTGAGTACTTTAACGAGGAGTTTGGTGAGGTAGAGAAGATACTCAGTGTTACTTTGAGAGAGCCTGAGCAAACGCAGTACTTTGAATGTGAGGAAGGGAGTATGAGTAACCTTGGATTGCTTTTCCATGAGAGTGTTGAATAATCGATTGCAGAGTAATTATTACCAAAGCGTAATAGTGTTTTCGAATTTACCCTAATTATCTTGTTATTTGTAATCGATATAATCGTCCACCTTACCACGGTAAGTAGATTTTCTCATTCAAGTAACGAGGAGGGCTTATGGCCGTAGGGTGGGCAAATGACGATAGCGTCAGCCAACAAATTCAAAACACAATAGACGACGAGATTTCCCGTGTTCGTGGCAGTATCACAAGGGGTGAAAGCGCCCATTATTGCGATGAGTGTGGTGATGAGATCCCAGAAGCACGTCGTTTTGCTATGAAAGGCGTTCGTTTGTGTATCGAATGTCAGTCAACAATCGAATTGGTGTCTCAACGCCAAGCATTGTTCAATCGACGAGCGAGTAAAGACAGTCAACTCCGATAACTTTACTGTTCTAATAAATAATGAGACGGTTTGAGTCTCATACTCAAACCGTTTTCGCATTGAATTGAACTATGAAGCGAAGCAGTCTTTACGTTGTAACGCAGCATCAATCGCATTCACTAACTTTTCAATATCTTCTGGCTTGCTGATGAACGGCGGCATCATATAAATCAGTTTACCAAATGGACGAATCCAAACTCCGTGTTCAACAAACAAGGCTTGGATGGTTTCCATATTCACAGGGCGATACGTCTCCACGACGCCAATGGCACCTAACCAACGGGTGTTTTTTACCAATTCGTGTTCTTCAAGTTTTGGCAGCAACTCAGAAAACAACGCTTCGATTTGTTGGGTTTGCTGTTGCCAGTTACCTTGTTCAATCAATTCCAAACTTGCAGTGGCAACAGCGCAGGCAAGTGGGTTACCCATAAAGGTTGGACCGTGCATAAAACACCCAGCATCACCACCACAAACGGTATCCGCAACGTGTTTGCTCGCCAGGGTCGCAGAGAGAGTCATGTAGCCTCCAGTGAGTGCTTTCCCAACACACAGAATGTCTGGTTGAATATCTGCATGTTCGCAAGCAAACAACTTACCAGTACGCCCAAATCCGGTTGCGATCTCATCTGCAATCAATAACAAACCGTATTTGTCGCAAAGCCTACGCACGCCTTTGAGAAATTCTGGATGGTAGATACGCATGCCGCCTGCGCCTTGAACGATAGGTTCTAGGATCACCGCAGCAAGTTCTTGGTGGAGCGTTTCAATCTTGTGCTCGAAGTCGGTAAGGTCCTCTGGCTTCCATTCATCCCAATAACCACAAGTTGGTGACTCCGCAAAGATATGTTCAGGCAAAAAGCCTTTGTAAAGAGAGTGCATTGAGTTGTCAGGATCGGTAACCGACATCGCCGCAAACGTATCGCCGTGATAACCGTGTCGCAAAGTAAGAAACTTCGGTCGGCGTTCGCCTTTTGCATGCCAATATTGCAGTGCCATTTTTAAGCTGACTTCTACGGCAACGGAGCCTGAATCGGCAAGGAATACATGTTCAAGATTACTTGGTGCTAGGGACAGTAGCTTCTTACACAAACTGATTGCTGGCTGGTGGGTAATCCCGCCAAACATCACGTGAGAGACCTGATCGATTTGCTGGTGAGCGGCTTGATTTAAATGCGGATGGTTGTAGCCGTGGATCGTCGACCACCAAGAAGACATGCCATCGACAAGCTCAGTACCGTCTTCCAATTTAATGTGAACACCACTTGCTGATGCCACTGGGTAGCAGGTCAGAGGTGTCAATGTCGAAGTGTAAGGATGCCAGATATGCTGGCGGTCGAAGGCGAGATCCATGTGCGATTCCAATAACAATTAAGATTAAAAAACAAACAAATGTAAACTTTGTTCTTTTGTGTTGTGTTGACAGTTTATCGAGACTCAGTAGACTGTCAACACAACAACAAAAGTGACTAAAGGAATACACGTGGAAGTTCGTCATAACTGGACGCATGCTGAAGTGCGCGATCTCATGGAAAAACCATTCATGGATCTCCTATTCGAAGCGCAGCTTGTACATCGTCAATATCAACAAACCAACCATGTTCAAGTAAGCACGCTTCTGTCGATTAAGACAGGTGCTTGTCCAGAAGATTGTAAGTACTGTCCTCAGAGTGCTCGTTACACCACAGACATCGAGAAAGAGCGTCTGATGGAAGTAGAACGCGTACTCGATGCTGCGCAAAAAGCCAAAAATGCTGGTTCTACTCGATTCTGTATGGGCGCAGCATGGAAAAACCCGAAAGAGCGTGACATGCCACATTTGACCGACATGATCAAAGGCGTGAAAGGCATGGGTTTAGAAACGTGTATGACATTAGGCATGTTGACACCAGATCAAGCAAAACAACTGGCAACCGCAGGTTTGGATTACTACAACCACAACCTAGATACGTCTCCTGAATTTTACGGCAACATCATTACCACACGTACTTATCAAGACCGTTTAGATACGCTTTCTCACGTTCGTGATGCCGGCATGAAGATTTGTTCTGGTGGCATCATCGGTATGGGTGAGAGTGCCAATGACCGAGCAGGTTTGTTGGTTGAATTGGCTAACTTACCGGTACACCCTGAAAGCGTTCCAATCAACATGCTCGTGAAGGTAAAGGGCACACCGTTGGAAGAAGTGGATGATGTTGAGCCATTTGATTTCATTCGCCTGATTGCGATTGCACGAATCATGATGCCTCAATCAGCCGTTCGTTTATCCGCTGGCCGTGAAAACATGAACGAACAAATGCAAGCGCTGTGTTTTATGGCGGGTGCAAACTCCATCTTCTACGGCTGCAAACTTCTGACCACGCCAAACCCTTCAGAAGACAAAGACATGATGCTGTTCAATAAGCTCGGCATTAACAGCCAAGAGGTGTCTCAAAAGCCTGATGAAATCGAAGAAAATGAGTTACTCGATCGCGTCGTAGAGCGTGTTGCTGCTCGTCCAACAAAAGACGACCTTTTCTACGATGCCAGCGTTTAAATCTCGTATCGAGTCCGCCCTTGCTGAGCGTAAAACGCAAGGGTTGAATCGTTCTATGAATGTGGTGTTTGCCGGTAACCAGTCCGTTTTGGAACACGAAGGTAGACGCTACATTAATTTCTCAAGTAATGATTATTTGGGATTGGCCAATGACCAAGCGCTTGTTCGTGCTTGGCAGCAAGGTTTGAGTGTATACGGCAGTGGTAGTGGGGCATCACCGATGGTGACTGGCTTTAGTGCCGCGCACAGCAATTTAGAAGCCGCACTGACCGAATGGCTGGGTTACGACAGAGCAATTTTGTTTGGTTCTGGGTTCAGTGCTAATCAAGCCTTGTTGTTCACCTTGTTAGAAAAGTCAGACGTATTGATCCAAGACCGTTTGAACCATGCCTCACTGATGGAAGCGGGGACGTTGTCACCAGCTAAGATGAAGCGTTTCAAGCACAATGACATCGAGCACCTGAAATCGCTGATTAATAGCGAAGACAACCATCTGGTTGTGACTGAAGGGGTGTTCAGCATGGACGGTGATTGTGCGCCGCTCAGCGATATAGCTGAAGTCACTCGCAGTCATGATGCTTGGCTTGCTGTCGATGACGCTCATGGTATTGGCGTTCTTGGTCAATCCGGTGGTGGCTCTTGCGAGCATGCCGCGGTTAAGCCTGAGTTATTGGTCGTTACCTTCGGTAAAGCGTTTGGTACGTCTGGCGCAGCTATTTTATGTGACCACGCAACGGGGGACTTTTTAACTCAGTTTGCTCGTCACCATGTGTATTCCACGGCGATACCGCCAGCACAAGCGTATGCGTTGACTCATGCAGTCTCGATGGTTCAAGAGCAGTCTTGGCGACGTGAAAAGCTCTCTGAGCTTAGTGAAGTGTATCGAGATAGCCTTAGCGGCCTTGAGGGGTTTGTTGAGACTCAAACTTCGATTAAGCCCTTTTTGATTGGTGAATCTGAATTGGCTTTGCGAGTAGCAGGTGCTTGTCGCCAAAACGGTATTTGGGTGACTGCTATTCGCCCTCCGACGGTGCCTAAAGGAACGTCTCGTCTTCGAATAACACTCACTGCCAATCACACTAATGAACAAGTTAAAACGCTTTCAATCGCATTGAAGCAAGCATTAGGAGCGCTGTAATGGATAATGCAACTACCGCATTAGCGCAAACGCTCGCGTTAGAGAGTTTCCATCAAGATAAAGACGCGATTGCCTCTTCGTTTGGTAAAGCAGCAGAAACATACGATAAACATGCGGCTTTTCAACGTGATGTCGGGCATCAGCTGCTTGATAAACTTCCTGAAAACTTGACGGGAAAACGTGTATTGGATTTAGGTTGTGGCACGGGTTATTTCTCCCAACTACTTCAACAACGCGGTGCGGAAGTAGTCTGCGGCGATATCTCTCAAGCCATGTTAGATAAAGCAGAGCAGCGTTGTGGTGCAGTACGAATGCATTACCAAGTTGCTGATGCTGAAAACTTACCATTTGACGATGATAGCTTCGATTACGTGTTTTCAAGTTTAGCGCTGCAATGGTGTACAGATTTAAGTTACCCACTAAAAGAAGTGCGCCGCGTGCTAAAAAATGGTGGGAAAGCGTGGTTCTCTACACTGGTTGATGGATCACTGTATGAGCTGCGTGCATCATGGGAAAAAATTGATGCATATCAACACGTCAATAACTTTCTAACGCTCAATCAGGTAAAAATTGCGTTAGCGCAATCTCGATGTGACAGCCATCAACTAGACTTGACCACCATCACAGTTTGGTACGACTCTGCATTTTCAGTTATGCGTGACCTCAAAGGTATAGGTGCAAATCACGTAAGCGGGCGCTCACACAGTTTAACTAGTCGCGAGACTTTGTTAAAAGTTGAGCATGCGTACCAAGCGTTTAAAAACGATCAAGGTCTTCTACCTGCAAGTTATCAGGTTTGTTTTGGAGTAATACATCTATGATTGATGCTTTTTTTATTGCTGGTACGGATACTGATGTTGGAAAGACGGTAGCGTCTAAAGCCATTTTGCAAGCGATCGCCGCAAAAGGACTAAACACTATTGGTTATAAGCCAGTGGCAGCAGGGAGTGACAAGACTGAAGCCGGATGGCGTAACTCTGATGCTTTACACTTACAAGACGCCGCAACACTCGATGTGGACTATGATGATGTGAACCCATACGCTTTAGAGTTGCCTGCTTCTCCCCACATTGCAGCGAAGCATGAACATGTCGAAATAAGTTACGATGTTCTGAGTCAAAAACTGGCTCAACATAAGCAGCAAGCCGATGTTGTTCTCGTTGAAGGTGCTGGAGGCTGGCGTGTGCCAGTATCCGATACGGACTGTTTATCTACATGGGTAAAAGAAGAGCAGTTACCTGTTGTACTGGTGGTTGGCATTAAATTAGGCTGTTTGAGCCACGCTTTACTCACAGCAGAGAGTATTAAAGCGGATGGTTTGAATCTTGTTGGCTGGGTGGCAAACCGCGTCAACCCAGGCACAGAGCACTACGCTGACATTATCGAGATGCTAGAAGCACGTATCGATGCACCTAAGCTTGGGGAAATTCCATATATTCCAAGTGCTAAACGTAAAGAGCTAGGCAAGTACATTAATGTAGAGCCGTTGCTAAACACTGACTAATGGTGTTTAGGGTAAAAGACTAAAAAACCAAAGGGCTGCGCAATGCAGCCCTTTCTTGTTGGTGTAACCTAAAAAGTCAGATTACTTATCTTGGCTGAGCCCCATCAATGCTTGTTGTGTTTCTGCAACACGCTGAGACATATGATGATCGGTTGAAATACCAAGTTGTTGCTTTGCCTCGTCCTCTGAGATGCCTAGGTGACAACGCAGTAAATCAATAGCCATTTGATAGTCGTTAGTTTCTACCATGGTTTTTCCCTCAATACATGGAGTTTTTGAGCTCACCCAATGCACTTTTTGCAATGTACTTAGAGTGGCTCTGTTTTGTTCATCTCATTCGAATTTAGCATGTCCATGTAGCCGCACAATAAGACCAAAGTCTATAGCAGAGCTAACGTACTGTTTTTGGTCTATTAAAAAATTTCTAGCTAAGTTGCTAAGAGGTGATAGATTTAACACCAAGATCATCTATCAATAGATGATGGGTAGCTCAGAGCTTATTTTATCATTTTGATAAATGTATATGAACGGAGGTTCCGGCTCCTACCAAAGCATGTTTTGAAATCGCTTGAATTAAATATTTCAGTCCCGAAAACAAATGTTGCAATTTATTGCTTAACCTTGTTTTTATCGCGGATAGACTATATCTATAACGCACGGAACATGAAAATCAACGGAATTGGCTTTTATAGCGATTACCATTTGTTCCTTATAACAATCCGTTTTAAAAAAACGATAAGCTTCCTCGGAGAAAAGTAATGAAGCGAATTATGTTATTCCTAGCAACTAACCTAGCTGTCGTGCTAGTGCTTAGTGTTGTTCTGAATATTGTTTACGCTGTAACTGGAATGCAACCAGGCAGTCTGTCAGGTTTACTTGTAATGGCTGCTGTATTTGGTTTTGGTGGCGCATTTATTTCGTTGATGATGTCAAAGGGTATGGCGCTACGCTCGGTTGGTGGTATGGTCATTGAAAGCCCGCGCAACGAAACGGAGCATTGGTTAGTCGAAACTGTGGGTCGTCAAGCTCAACAAGTGGGTATTGGTATGCCAACGGTGGCTATTTATGATTCACCAGATATCAATGCATTTGCGACAGGTGCAAAACGAGATGACTCTCTTGTCGCCGTTTCTACTGGTCTTTTACACAATATGACTCGTGATGAGGCAGAGGCAGTACTTGCACACGAAGTGAGCCATATTGCAAATGGTGATATGGTCACGATGACGTTGATGCAAGGTGTCGTGAACACGTTTGTTATCTTCCTATCACGCTTTATTGCCAATATCGTGGCATCGAACGATGATGAAGAAGGCCAAGGTACAAATATGATGGTTTACTTTGGCGTATCCATGGTGCTTGAACTGGTATTTGGTTTCCTAGCTAGCTTCTTGACTATGTGGTACAGCCGTCATCGCGAATTCCACGCGGACGCAGGTGCTGCGCGCCTCGTTGGCAAAGAAAAAATGATTGCGGCTCTAGAGCGTTTGAAGGTGAGTCATGAATCTCAACTGGATGGCACCATGATGGCGTTTGGTATCAATGGCAAGCAGTCGCTGACTGAGCTACTAATGAGCCACCCTCCGCTAGATAAACGTATTGCAGCGTTGCGAGGCCAGCAATACTAATTGTTCCTACTTAAATAATTGTTAATCTGCTGAAAAGGCTTGGTTTTGACCAAGCCTTTTTTTTTCGCCGATTGATCGCGTGCGAACTTCATCACGTACTACTTACAGAAATAAAGTTATACAAAATTATTTTTGTACAACTTTGGTGGAATGAACTATCTTGTACATATAATAATTTTGTACAACTTAATGGGCGTGTAGGAGTAAAAAATGGACATACAGTCTGTTGGCAATATCTATCAAAAGCTCAACAAAGCGAACTTACATCTGCTTAAGGATATATATCACCAAGATGTAGTATTTGAGGACGCAGCGCATCGTTTAGAAGGATGGCCAGCACTTTCGGATTATTTCACCTCATTATATGCCAACGTCATCAGTTGTGATTTTGTAATCCATGAGCATCAACAAGTCGGAGATACAGGCTTCCTAACTTGGACAATGGACCTTCAGCATCCCAAACTTCAGAAGGGTGCGCCTATTCTCGTCAACGGTGTTTCGCACCTCAAATTTAGCGAAGGTCAGGTCATTTATCACCGAGACTATTTTGATCTCGGAGAGATGCTCTATGAGCATTTACCGTTACTTGGTTCAGTCGTTAAAACCATCAAGCAGAGGTTAGGACAATGAACAACACTATCTTAATCACAGGCGCCACCTCCGGAATAGGAAGGCAGCTTGCCCTAGATTACGCGAACTCAGAATGGAATGTGATTGCTTGTGGTCGGAATCAAGATGTTCTTGCAGAACTGGAGGCAGTTTCCTCCAAAATTCATACATTGCAGTTTGATGTGACAAATTATGAGGAAACTCAGCAGGCGCTCTCTAATTTGCCCTTTACGCCAAACACATGGGTTTTTAACGCAGGCAATTGTGAGTACATGGATGAGGGAGTGGTCGACGCGAAACTCATGGCGCGTGTGATGAACGTAAATGTTGTCGGTGTTGCCAACTGCGTTGAAGGCTGCCAAGTGCATTTAGAGAGAGGGCACCGCATTGTTATTGTTGGCTCTATCGCATCAGAAGTGGCACTGCCTCGTGCTGAAGCTTACGGCGCATCCAAAGCGGCAGTCAGTTATTTTGCACGCACGCTCGCCGTCGACTTGAAAAAGAAAGGGATCAATGTGGTAACGGTGTTTCCTGGTTTTGTTGAAACGCCGTTGACTGACAAAAACGACTTCGAAATGCCAATGATCATTTCTACTCAGCAAGCGTCGGACTCTATCAGGAAGCAGTTAGCCGCCAACAAGACCTATATCTATTTCCCAGCGAGATTTACCAGTATTTTACGTTTTATCTCGTTACTTCCATACAGTTGGCAAGCTCGCCTAACTGCTAAACTCGTATCATAAGAAGGAATAAAAATGAAAACAGCAGGAAGAAAGAAGATAGCGATTGTGGGAACGGGAATCTCTGGCCTTACTTGTGGTTATTACTTGCATAAAGAACATGATGTAACGCTGTTTGAAGCGAACGATTACATCGGTGGCCATACTGCAACCGTTGATGTGAGCCTTGATGGTAAAGAATACGCGATAGATACTGGGTTCATCGTCTATAACGACCGTACGTACCCTAATTTCATTAAAATGATGAGCGAGATTGGCGTTGAAGGTCTGCCTACTCAAATGAGCTTCAGTGTCAGAAACGATGGGAACGGACTAGAGTACAACGGCCACACAGTGTCGACATTGTTTGCTCAAAAACGCAACTGGGCAAACCCCAAATTTTATCGATTTATCTTCGAGATACTTCGTTTCAATAAACTTGCCAAGCGCTTCGCTAGCGAGCAATCCTCGCACTCTCAGACGTTAGGTGAGTTCCTTGACGAACACAAATTCAGTGCTTTCTTTACCGATAACTACATTTTACCGATGGGTGCTGCGATTTGGTCGTCGACTTTAGCTGACATGCGCGCATTCCCTCTTATGTTCTTCTTACGTTTCTTCCTCAACCACGGTCTGCTAGATGTGACTAACCGACCGCAATGGTATGTGATTAAAGGTGGTTCACGTTCATACATTCCACCATTGACCAAAGGCTTTGCCGAGAATATTCGTCTTAATAGTCCTGTCGAAAAAGTGGTTCGCAACGAAAAAGGGGTTGGCGTTCAAGTTCGCGGAGAAACGCATTGGTTTGATGACGTTATCTTTGCTTGTCACAGTGATCAAGCAATGAGAATGCTAGAGGATATCAGCCCAATTGAGCAGGAAATCTTGGGGGATATGACATACCAAGCAAATGAAGTTGTTCTTCATACCGACTCTGCCGTATTACCAAAACGTAAGGCAGCATGGGCATCATGGAACTACCTATTGGAAGGCAGTGAAGAGGAACAGCAACGCCTCCCTTCGCTCACTTATAACATGAACATTCTTCAGCATATTCAATCAGAACACACGTTTTGTGTAACGTTGAACAGTACTGAGCAAATTAACTCAAATAAAGTCTTGCGTTCGTTCACTTATCATCATCCAGTATTCACCACTGAGTCTATTGCAGCGCAGCAGCGCAAAGATGAGATACAGGGCAAACAAAGTACCTGGTTCTGCGGCGCTTATTGGTACAACGGTTTTCATGAAGATGGCGTGCGTAGCGCGCTTGATGTTGTGAAAGAACTAGAAGAAAAGTACCGCGAACAAAATGTGGTTCCTTTCGAAAAAGGCGCAGCGTGATATGGATAGCCAAATGAACAGCCGATTGTTTATAGGCAACGTTCGTCACCGTCGATTCACGCCTGTGAATCATGAGTTGAACTACTCTTTATTTATGCCCGCCATCGATGTAGACGAGCTCGATGCTTTAGAGAAAAAAGTATGGGGTTTTGGTTCGCGTTGGTGGCATTGGGCTCGCTTCAAGCGCAGTGATTACATTGGTGAAGGTAGCGTCAAGGCGGCAGTGCACAGCAAAATTGAAGAACTGACAGGTGTTCGCTGTACCGGCAAGGTAATCGCAGTCTGTCACTTGCGTTATCTAGGACTTTATTTCAGTCCCGTTAATTTCTACTACGTTTATAACACGGAAGGAGAATGGAAGTATCTCCTCGCAGAGGTGAGTAACACTCCTTGGAATGAACGACATTACTACGTGGTGTCAGCAGATAAAGAAGAAAAGTTTGGTTGGGAACAAGATAAAGCATTCCATGTTTCACCATTCAACCCGATTGACCAACTCTACCGCTGGAGAATTAAGCCTTTGACAGACAAGTTGAATATTCATCTTGAATGTCACAAAGGAGAGAAACACTTTGATGCCACCATGGTTATGAAAGCTAAGCCACTTTCAAGCAAAACCTTATTGAGGTGTTTGATCGTTACACCAATACAAACGGTAAAAGTAATGGTTGGTATTTATTGGCACGCATTAAAACTTTGGGTGAAAGGCGCACCTTTTTATTCTCATCCTAAATATTCAACGCATGAAGAAATAGAAGCCGATATTGAAAAAACAGACAAAAAAAATAAAAAGCACAAGGAGAATTCTGCATGTTAAATACTAGTTCTATGACATTGCCGCGTAAATTGACGACAACGCAAAAAGCGGCTCGCGGAGTTATTTTTCAATGTCTGCAAAAAATGGAAATCGGCTGCTTAACAGTTATTGAAAGTTTTAAGACGGAAACGACAGAGCGAAGCGAGCGTTTTAGTGCGCCAAATGGGGAGTACAGTGGTCAACCTGTTGTCGCTACTATAGAGGTAAAACATCCAGGCTTTTATTCACGGATCTTGCAGGGCGGCAGTATTGCTGCTGGTGAGGCTTATATGGATGGGTGGTGGGATAGCCCCGATTTAACCTCATTAATGAAACTGATGGCCCTTAACATGCGTGCTCTAGATAAACTCGAAGAGCAAGGCAGTTGGTTGACTAAAATACTGTACAAGTTCAGTCATTGGTCAAACAGAAACTCTGAAGAGAACTCACGTAAAAATATCCATGCGCATTACGACTTGGGTAACAACCTATACGAAGCGTTCCTTGACACCAATATGCTGTACTCGTCGGCGCTTTACAATCATGCGGACGACTCTCTAGAGCAGGCTCAAATCAACAAAATGGATCGTCTATGTCAGCAACTTGAGCTGAAGCCCACTGATCATGTTGTTGAAATTGGCACTGGGTGGGGCGCTATGGCGATTTACATGGCCGAACAATACGGCTGTCAGGTCACCACAACAACGATATCTGAAGAGCAACACGCGTACGCGGAGCAAAAAATCAAAGAGCGTGGCTTAGAAGATAAAATCACACTACTCAAAGAAGATTACCGTAACTTAACCGGCACTTATGACAAGCTCGTTTCTATTGAAATGATTGAAGCTGTGGGCAAACAATTCCTGCCTTCGTACATTAAGGTCTGTGAGTCTTTATTGAAGACTGGTGGCTTGATGGCGATTCAAGCGATTACGATTGCCGATCAGCGTTACGATTACTACAGTAACAACGTCGACTTTATCCAAAAGTACATTTTCCCGGGTGGTTTTTTACCGTCGGTAACCTCACTAACCCAAGCAACAACAAAGTACAGTGACTTAGTGACGCGAGACTTGTTCGATATTGGTTTGGACTACGCCAAGACGCTGAACGAATGGCACTTACGTTTTAATCGAGCAGAGAATGAAGTGCGCTCGTTTGGCTACGACGACCGCTTTGTGCGTATGTGGCGCTACTATTTGAGCTACTGTGAAGGTGGCTTTTTGGCTCGCACGATCAGTGCCGTTCACATGACGTTTCAACGCCCGTAGTTCGTTATGAAGGTGTTTCTTGCTTCGACATGGTTCCAACTCTGCTGGTTTGCAGCGGTGCTTGGAACCTATCAATGGCAATGGGTGACGTTATTCCTTACTTTGGCAACCCTACTATATTGTTTGAAAACTGACGCATCTTCGCTCAAAAGTATTGGTGTTATCGCCACGATTGGTCTCGTGCTTGATACATTAAATCAGCAATTTTCAATTTTCATGTTTGCCACTCAATGGTTACCCCTTTGGCTTTTGTGCCTTTGGATTCTGTTCGCCTGGTATGCCTATCAACTCAAGTCAATTTTGTACCGTTTCCCAAAAACCTACGTATCAATAGTAGGCGGACTCGGAGGAACAGCGAGCTACTTTGCTGGCTATAAGCTCCAAGCCGTTGAATTTGGATTTAGCACTGGCGCTACACTGGCAATGTTGTTTGTCGAATGGTGCGTCATGATGCTCTTGATACTCAAGGTGTACGGAAATGAAAAGCTTGAAGAGAGACTTAACTCAGAGACTGACTAGGCTGCTTGCGTTGGTAATAGTAACTGGCTCTTTTGCTCTGCAAGCTCAACCTGTTGGAAACAGCGAAGCTGCTAGCAACATTGCGAATTGGAAGGGATGGAAAACTGTTGGAGAAGCCCAACTTACTTGGTTCATCTTCGATATTTATCACTCAAGATTAAAAGCGCCTGATGGAAAGTTCATCGTAAGCGATGACGTATCGCCACATCCCCTTGCGTTGGAAATTAATTACAAGAGAGACATCAGTAAGCAACAGCTGCTTGATGTGACGGATGAGCAGTGGGCGAAATTGGGTTTTACGGACTCATATCGAAAAGCTTGGATCAGCGAGCTCGATCGTATGTTTCCTGATATTCAAAAAGGTGACGAGCTTACTTATCTAACAGATGGAAAATCTGGTCAGCTTTTTTATAAGCAGGTTGGGGACGTGCAAGTAAAGAACGTTGGCATCATTGAAGACGAACGAATGAACGATGCATTTTTGGCTATATGGTTATCACCCAACACAGAATTTCCGAAACTCCGAAAACAATTGATAGGGCAGGTTAGATAGTGTTTAAACGAATTTTTAAATCAGCGACTTTAGTGGCAGCTGTTTTTCTTTCGGCATGTTCCGCAGACATTGATAATTACCGCTCTTCTAAACCGACTTTTGACGTATTCGGTTATTTCGAAGGCGACATAAAGGCGTGGGGGATGGTGCAAGATTATACCGGACAGCAAACGCGTCGCTTTGAAGTCGATATAGTGGGTACTGTAGCGGGTGATACGCTGACGCTGGTGGAAGACTTCGTGTTTGATGACGGAGAGGTGGACCAGCGAATTTGGGTTATCACTAGATTAGAAGACGGTCGTTATGAAGGTAAGGCAGACGATATTATAGGTGTGGCAACAGGGGAAGAGCAGGGCAATGCGCTACAGTGGCAATATGACTTTGAGCTACAAATGGAGGATTCATCAGTGACGGTTGCTTTTGATGATTGGCTTTATCGTCAGGATGACAGACACGTTTTCAATCTAACGAAAATAAAAAAGTTTGGTGTGGAAGTAGGAACAATAACCTTGTTCTTCCAAAAGCTGCCATAACAAATGGGGCTGATCTTCAATTAATAATCTATTCCATATAACTAAAATTATTTTCTCCCGACCTAACTCTCCTAACTAAAAAAGGTTGACGCTTTCGCGTCAACCTTTTAAGTATCTGGTCGTTACAGGAGTATTACAGCTTATCTGTCAGCTCGATTGCTTGACCGATATAGTTCGCTGGTGTCATCTCTTTCAGACGTGCTTTCTCGTGCTCAGGAAGCTCAAGACCGTCGATGAAGTTACGCATTGCTTCGCCGTCTACACGCTTACCACGAGTTAGCTCTTTCAGCTTCTCGTATGGCTTCTCGATGCCGTAACGACGCATAACGGTTTGTACTGGCTCAGCTAGTACTTCCCAGTTCTTGTCTAGTTCAGCAAGAAGCGCTTCACGGTTTACTTCTAGCTTGCTGATGCCTTTAAGTGTCGAAGTGTAAGCGATGATAGCGTAGCCAACACCAACACCAAGGTTACGTAGAACCGTTGAGTCAGTTAGGTCACGTTGCCAACGAGAGATAGGCAGTTTCTGTGCTAGGTGGCCGAATACAGCGTTCGCAAGACCTAGGTTACCTTCTGAGTTTTCAAAGTCGATTGGGTTAACTTTGTGAGGCATTGTTGAAGAACCGATCTCACCAGCAATAGTTTTTTGCTTGAAGTGGCCTAGTGCAATGTAACCCCAAACGTCACGGTCGAAGTCAATCAGGATAGTGTTGAAACGAGCGATAGCGTCGAACAGCTCAGCGATGTAATCGTGCGGTTCGATTTGAGTTGTGTAAGGGTTCCAAGTTACGCCTAGAGACTCTGTGATGAACTCTTCAGAGAACTTGTGCCAATCTAGCTCTGGGTAAGCAGAAAGGTGTGCATTGTAGTTACCTACTGCACCGTTGATTTTCGCTAGGATCTCAACGTTTTCGATTTGCTTGAATTGACGCTCCATACGGTACGCCACGTTTGCCATTTCTTTACCCATAGTAGATGGAGAAGCAGGCTGACCGTGTGTACGAGATAGAAGAGGAATGTCGCGGTATTCCACTGCTAGTGCTTTGATAGCGTCGATTAGGTTACGGATTTCTGGAAGAATCACGTTCTCACGCGCTTCTTTAAGCATTAGAGCGTGTGATGTGTTGTTGATGTCTTCAGAAGTACATGCGAAGTGGAAGAACTCGTTTACTGCGTGCAGTTCAGGAACGTCTGCTACTTTCTCTTTTAGGAAGTACTCAACCGCTTTTACGTCGTGGTTAGTTGTACGCTCGATCTCTTTGATACGGCGTGCATCTTCTTCAGAGAAGTTTGCAGCAAGGTCGTCTAGGAATTGGTTTGCTTCTGCGCTAAACGCTGGCACTTCTGCAATTTCAGCAGTAGCAGCAAGCTTTTGTAGCCAGCGGATTTCAACGATAGTACGGTACTTTAGTAGACCGTATTCACTGAAAATTTCGCGTAACGCAATTGTCTTGCTTCCGTAACGGCCGTCTACTGGTGAAACAGCAGTCAATGCTGACAGTTCCATGATGTTCTCCTGAATTGGGTTTCTAAATTTCGTGAGCTTTATACCAATAACTGTGGCAATTGTCACGAATATTGCGCAAACGTTTGCGCGAGATTTGTTTTAGTCGAAAAAAATGAGCTCGCGATAAACGCGAGCTGCTTATTTGATATTTTACTACAGACGAGCAAGAAGGATTTGTGCTTGCTCTACCATCTTCTTGCGCCCGAAGATTAGGTGGCGACGCTTACCACCAACTTGACGCCAAAGAACTGCACTACGAATGCCAGATAACAACAGCGCACGAACTTTGTGTTGGCTTGCCGTCTGCTGCAGTACAGATGGCGTGCCCGTTACTTGAATGCGTGGGCCAATAGGGCTAACGACATCCAGATAGATGCTCGCTAAATTGCTGATCATTTGATCGTCTAGTAGCTCAAAGTGCTCTGACTGACGCTTGGCCATTTGAATACGATCACCAAGCTGAGACATAGCATCGTTTCGAGAGCTTAACTTACGTTCTAACGCCATTAAACTAATAATGTAACGAGTAATTTCACTGCCTGATGGTGTGCTATCAATCCCTTTAACCAAGCATTCTAGGCCGAGCTTTAGATCGGCTTCGCGACCGAATACGCCAACTGTGTTAGCAGGGTTAGTGCTCAAAATAGCGTTGATTGATGTTTCAAAAGCATCTTGATCACAATGTCCGTTTCTCGCTACCTGTTGAACTAAAGCAACAGCTTGGCAAATCCCAGCGAAAGCGATAGTACGGTCATAAAGTGTATTCGCCACGTAACGACTCCTAAGCTTGAGAATATTTAATGCGTTGCTCGATGATGCCGCCACCTAGGCACACGTCACCTTTGTAGAACACTGCTGATTGACCTGGAGTTACAGCAATTTGTGGCTCGTCAAAGATAACTTTAATGTTTTCATCATCGATAGGGATGATTGTACAAGGAATATCTTCCTGACGGTAACGAGTTTTCACTGTGCACTTCATAACATCGCGAATTGGCTCACGATCTACCCAGTGAAGTTGTGATGCAAGTAGACCTTCTGATTTCAACATTGGATGGTCTTTACCTTGAACGGCAATCAAAACGTTACGTTCTAGATCTTTCTCACCAACGAACCATGGGTCCTCGTTACCACCGCCGCCTTTACGGCCACCAATGTGTAGACCTTTACGCTGACCAAGTGTGTGGTACATCAGGCCTTGATGTTGACCAATCACTTCGCCTTCAGGTGTTTCGATGTTGCCTGGTTGAGCTGGAAGGTAGCGACCTAGGAATTCAGTAAACTTGCGTTCGCCGATGAAACAAATACCCGTAGAGTCTTTCTTCTTCGCCGTGATTAGATCTTGCTCTTCCGCGATGCGGCGTACTTCTGGCTTCTCTAGGTCACCAACAGGGAATAGGCTACGTGCGATTTGCTCGTTGCTTAATGTGTACAGGAAGTAGCTTTGATCTTTGTTGCCATCTAGACCACGTAACATTTGTGTTTTTTCACCGTTTTCTGGGAAAGAGCGACGCACATAGTGGCCCATTGCAATGTAATCAGCATCAAGTACTTCATCAGCGAATTCTAGGAATGCTTTGAACTTGATTTCTTTGTTACAAAGAATGTCAGGGTTCGGAGTACGGCCCGCTTTGTATTCAGCAAGGAAGTACTCAAATACGTTATCCCAGTATTCGGCAGCAAAGTTGATAGTGTGTAGGTGGATGCCTAGCTTGTCACATACTGCCTGAGCGTCAGCAAGATCTTCTGCCGCTGTACAATATTCTTCGTTGTCATCTTCTTCCCAGTTCTTCATGAAAAGGCCTTCTACTTGGTAGCCTTGCTGCTTTAGAAGATACGCGGAAACAGATGAATCAACGCCGCCGGACATACCGACGATGACTTTCTTTTGGCTGTTATCAGACATTACTAAACACCACTTAAATAAACGGGATGCAGATTCTATCAGAATCCACAGACCGGTGACAGATCCGAGATCGAAATCACAATTCGTTTCGCTGGATTTTTCTTCAACAAAGATTCGAACGAGTAATTTCGCAAGTATAGAAGAGGTATATATGGCATAGTTGGCCAAAATCCAAGAGGAAACATCAAATGACAGAAGAAAACCAATTTATGCAAGAAAGTGAGTTGATTGAAATTGTTGAAAATCAGCTCGAAGATGGCAATCCGCTTAAAGTAAAAGAAACCCTTATGCGTTTAATGATGACTGGCACACCACGTGAAGATGCGGTTGCGATGATGGCATGTGCGATGTCAATTGAGATTTTTGATGTAATGAAGAATGAGGGT
Organism: Vibrio sp. Vb1026; assembly: GCF_033338745.1. NCBI lineage: Bacteria > Pseudomonadati > Pseudomonadota > Gammaproteobacteria > Vibrionales > Vibrionaceae > Vibrio > Vibrio sp. Vb1026. Next base: position 294,638 of record NZ_JAWOTH010000004.1, on the reverse strand, counting down.
GAGTTCAACCTAAAGCGTTATAGCGAGCACCTTGAGCAACTACCAGATCTCAGCTTTATGGAAGGTGAATAAGCCACCTAAAAGAAAAAAGTAGTCAGCAAACGTTTGCTATAATCGCTTTTATTGCTGCTTTATTATTAGCGGTATAGAATCCGCTCTCCTTTTCATCCCCTTACTCAGACTGACAATATGAAATTTCCTGGACAACGCAAATCGAAGCACTATTTTCCTGTTCATGCTCGTGACCCGCTGGTGAGCCAAGCACAAGAAAGCAAGAAGATGACGCGCACTCACATCATTGGTATTGACCAAACCTTGGTTGATATTGAAGCAAAAGTTACAACGGATGTGATTGAAAAGTACGGTCTGAGTAAAGGTCACTCTCTGGTTATCGATGACGAAAGAGCAGAAGAGTTATACCAGCAACTGAAAGAAGAGAACTTGATTACCAATGAGTATGCGGGCGGTACAATTGGTAACACGCTACATAACTACTCCGTGCTAGCGGATGACCGCTCCACACTACTTGGAGTGATGAGCCAGGATATTAAGATTGGCAGCTACGGTTACCGTTATCTTTGTAATACATCAAGCCGCATGGACTTGAACTACCTACAAGGTGTAGATGGTGCAATTGGCCGTTGTTTTGCTCTTATCACAGAAGACGGTGAACGTACTTTTGCTATCAGCGAAGGGCAAATGAACCAACTCCATCCTGATAGCATTCCAGAGAAAATCTTTAAAAATGCATCAGCACTTGTACTGACGTCATATCTAGTACGTTGCAAAGACGGCGACCCAATGCCGGAAGCAACAATGAAAGCAATTGAGTACGCGAAAAAGAATGATGTGCCTGTTGTTCTGACTTTAGGCACAAAGTTTGTTATTCAAGATGACCCTAAATATTGGCAAGAATTCATTCGAGATAACGTTTCAGTCGTTGCGATGAATGAAGATGAAGCAGAAGCACTGACGGGGGAATCTGATCCACTTGCTGCGTCTGATAAAACATTGGAGTGGGCTGATCTAGTATTGTGCACGGCGGGTCCTGTAGGTCTATTTATGGCTGGGTATACGGAGGATAGCGCGAAGCGCGAAACTTCTTTGCCATTACTTCCAGGGTCAATTGCTGAATTTAATCGTTATGAATTCAGTCGTCCGGCGAAAAAAGACTCATGCGAGACGCCAATAAAAGTGTACTCGCATATCTCGCCATATATGGGTGGCCCAGAAAAAATTAAGAATACAAATGGCGCAGGTGATGCTGCGTTATCTGCTGTTCTTCATGATATGGCAGCAAATAAATACCATAAAGAAAATGTGCCTAATTCAAGCAAGCACAGTAACGAGTATTTAACTTACTCTTCTTTTTCTCAAGTCTGCAAATACGCAAACCGTGCTAGCTACGAAGTTCTCGTGCAACATTCACCACGATTGTCGCGCGGACTTCCTGAGCGAGAAGATAGCCTAGAAGAAGCATACTGGGAACGTTAATACGAAGCGATTTAATTAACTATTCTGTAACTAAAGTAAAAGGCACATTAAGAAATGTGCCTTTTTTATTTGTAATGGTTTAAATAAAAAAGGCTCCCTATGGGAGCCTTTTAAAAAATAGCACGGATCTAGATTAGGAACTCATCCAGAGATTTACCTGCATCAAGTTGCTCTTGAATCGCCGAAGGTGTACGACCTTGGCCAGTCCAAGTTTTCTCATTACCGTTTGAATCTGTGTATTTGTATTTAGCAGGGCGAGGTGCGCGCTTCGCTTTGCCTTTCGTCTTAGTTTCGCCAGATAGCGCAGTAATAAGTGCTTCTACGTCAATACCGTCTTGAGCGATTTTCTCAGCAATCTCTGCAAGCTTAGCTTCTTGCTCTGCTTGTGCTGCGCGTTCTGCTTCTTCTGCTTCACGACGCTCATCTACGACAGTAGTGAGTTTATCTAGAGCTTCTTCCAATTGTTCTAGAGTCAGCTCACGAGAAAATGCACGAAGGCTACGGATATTTAGAAGGGTTTTAGTCAGCTCTGACATAACGATTCCTATTAAAAGGTTAATGTGTTGGGCACTTTTTATCGTTACGATTAAATAATGCCAATCTATAAATAAACAAAGAGTCCTTATATTTAACTTTATCTTTTCCTTATGTGCAAATGCTAAATCAAGATTTTGTTTAAATTTGACTATTTTTTAAAGCAATTAATATTATTACACTCGAAATAAATCATTATTAGATGAGAACTAAAATCAACAATCATTATTGTATAGAGAGAGTGATAGCTTGGTTTTTTATAAAAAAATTTGAGTTATTACTTAAAAATATGAAGCATCCATCTTTAATGCTGTGTCATATATCCTTAATTTATTGATATAAGATAAACCATGATATTTCTAAGGTAGTAATAATGTTTCATAAATAACATGATTGATGTGATTTCAGTTGCACAAAACTTATGGAAGTAGGCAAGGTTTATAAATTATCTCAGTCATTATTTATTTGTTTAATTTAGTTTGATGTGTTGCATTGACTCTCATCATAAGTACAATGGCTGCCACCTGATGCAATATTGCAGACAGTTTGTTGTTAATTTGTACAGTTAGTGGTTAATTGTTTGTTGTTGCCGTAGAGGCGCGGTCTCGAAGAGTAGCTATTATTGGGGTGATGCCAATGAATAATAGTGGAAGGCGAAGATTGCCGAAGTAAGTAACTCATCAAAGTTACTTGCTGGGGTTGTATCTGAAAGGAACAACACTGCCATAGTATATATTCACATTAAACTATGGAGCGCTACTGTAGGGTTGGGTGGAGTGTTCGCTTCCCTGTCGCTAAGTTCAACATGAGCACGTATCGTATGCTACGTGACTTGTCTGCAGTAGATCTCTAGCCAAACTTTGGTTTTTGAAGATCATGAATTTAATAGATTTTTCTAGTTCTCCTGTTTCATTATTGCCACCTATTGTCGCTTTGACTTTGGCGATTTTGACTCGACGTGTATTAGTTTCCTTGGGTGTAGGTATCGTGCTAGGTGCGGTGCTACTTAATAGCTGGTCTATCAGCGACACCGCAGGTTACGTCAGTTCTCAAGTTTCTTCTGTCTTTATTGAAGATGGCGGAATTAACACTTGGAACATGAGCATTGTTGGTTTCCTAATCTTATTAGGTATGACAACAGCTTTATTAACGCTATCTGGCGGTACTCGTGCTTTTGCTGAATGGGCACAATCTCGAGTGAAGAGTAAACGCGGCTCCAAACTTCTTGCCGCCTTTTTAGGCGTATTCATTTTTGTCGATGATTACTTTAATAGCCTTGCTGTTGGTGCGATCTCTCGCCCAGTAACCGATCGCTTTTATGTGTCTCGCGCTAAGCTTGCGTACATTCTAGACTCAACCGCCGCTCCAATGTGTGTAATTATGCCTGCTTCTAGCTGGGGTGCTTACATTATTACTATTATTGGCGGGATCTTAGTCTCACATGGGATCACAGAGTATTCGGCTCTTGGCGCATATGTTCGTCTTATCCCAATGAACTTCTACGCCGTTTTTGCGCTGCTAATGGTGTTCGCTGTTGCGTGGTTTGGTCTTGATATTGGTAAAATGCGTGAGCATGAAATCTCTGCATCGCAAGGTCGTGGCTTTGATAAAGACAAAGAAAATGACTCGCAAGAAGCGCATGACCTAAACGAAGAGCTAGATATCCGTGAAAGTGAAAAGGGTAAAGTGTCAGATTTGATACTTCCTATCGTAACGCTGATTATCGCGACTATCGCTTCAATGCTTTACACGGGTGGCCAAGCATTGGCTGCTGATGGTAAGGAGTTTGCGCTTCTTGGTGCTTTTGAAAATACAGATGTAGGTACATCACTAATCTACGGTAGCTTGCTTGGCTTAGCTGTTGCACTGTTTACTGTTGTGAAGCAAGGTCTACCAATGGCTGAGATCGCACGTACACTTTGGATTGGTGCTAAGTCTATGTTTGGTGCGATTCTAATCTTAGTATTTGCCTGGACCATTGGTTCTGTTATCGGTGATATGAAGACTGGTACTTACCTTTCGACAATGGCGCAGGGCAACATTAACCCACACTGGCTACCAGTTATCCTATTCTTGTTGTCTGGCCTAATGGCGTTCTCAACAGGTACTTCATGGGGTACGTTCGGCATTATGCTACCAATCGCGGGTGACATGGCTGGCGCAACAGACGTAGCGCTAATGCTACCGATGCTGAGTGCGGTTTTAGCTGGTGCGGTATTCGGTGACCATTGTTCACCAATCTCAGATACGACTATCTTGTCATCGACGGGTGCACGTTGTAACCACATTGATCACGTATCAACACAGCTACCTTATGCATTATCAGTCGCGCTTGTTTCATGCGTGGGCTTTATTGCCCTTGGTATGACTGCTTCAATTGCGTTTTCGTTTATTGCAGCGTCGATAACATTCGTTATCGTTTGCGCTATTTTGTCATGGCTTTCAAAGTCTAAAATAGCGTCTTGCCAGAGTGCGTAATTCACTGATTTAAAAGGTGAAATTGTAGGAGGCTTCGGCCTCCTTTTTTATTTGTATTATACAATTCGAATTTTTTTAAAATTAAGGGTTGAAAAAAGTAATCAGCTTGGTTAGTGTGGTTGGTAACAAAGCAAATGAGAAGAGCCTTGAAATAAGTATGCGTAATTTTGTAATGAACATTCATCACCATCATCACCCAATCTAGTCTTTCGGGCGATGTACGCATACCCGGGAGGCAGGAAACTCCCGGAGGTAAAATCAAAGTAAAAGCAGATTTTAAACCCTCGGGAGACTTCAATCTCCCGAGGGTTTTTTAGTTTTATTAGTTTGAAAAATACTTAGATATCAAAATCTTGCATAGGGACAAAGCAATGCAAACACAACGTTTAAGAATCGCAATTCAGAAAAAAGGTCGTCTTAGCAAAGAGAGTCAAGCTCTACTAAAACAGTGCGGCGTAAAGTTCAACGTAATGGGCGAGCGTTTAGTTGTCCATTCTGAAAATATGCCAATTGATTTACTCTTGGTTCGTGACGACGACATCCCAGGTTTAATTATGGATGGCGTGGTTGACCTTGGCTTTATTGGCGAAAATGAACTAGAAGAAGTTCGCCTTGACCGCAAAGCATTAGGTGAACCCTGCGAGTTTGTTCAGCTTCGTCGACTTGATTTTGGTGGCTGTCGTTTATCTATCGCAATCGACAAGGACGAAGAGTACAACGGTCCACAAGACTTAGCTGGCAAGCGTATTGCTACAACGTATCCTCAACTTCTAAAAGCGTACATGGATGAAGCCGGCGTTCCATTCTCTACATGTATGCTGACAGGCTCTGTAGAAGTTGCGCCTCGCGCGGGTCTCGCTGATGCTATCGCTGATTTGGTTTCTACAGGTGCAACACTGGAAGCGAACGGCCTTAAAGAAGCTGAAATTATCTTCAAATCAAAAGCGACATTGATTCAACGCACAGGTGAGTTCGACGCAGACAAAGTGGCGCTAATCGAAAAGCTGTTAACTCGCATGCAAGGCGTGCAGCAAGCGAAAGAATCTAAGTACATTATGCTTCACGCCCCAGCAGAGAAGTTAGATCAAATTAAAGCACTACTGCCAGGTGCTGAAGACCCAACTGTTCTTCCTCTTTCTGCAGATAAGCAGAAAATGGCTGTTCACTTAGTGAGTTCTGAAAACCTATTCTGGGAAACAATGGAACAGCTGAAAGAGTTGGGCGCAAGTTCAATTCTCGTTCTACCAATTGAAAAAATGATGGAGTAAGCATCATGAGAACAGTCGTTTGGCAATCATTAAGTGAGAATCAGCAAGACTCTATTTTGGAGCGCCCTGCTATTGCAGAAGGTGCCAATATCACCACTGCTGTGGCCGAAGTTATTGCTAAAGTTCGAGAAGAAGGTGACTCTGCTCTTATTGAGCTGACAGAAAAGTTTGACCGTGTTAAGCCTGAATCCATTCGTGTTTCTTCTCAGGAAATTAAGGCAGCGTCAGAGCGTTTGTCAGAGTCAATGAAGAGCGCACTAGAGCAAGCTTACGCCAATATTTCTAAGTTCCACAAAGCGCAAAAGCCGCAACCGATCAAGGTGGAAACGCAGCCAGGTGTTCTTTGTGAACAAGTAACACGTCCAATTCAAAAAGTGGGTTTGTACATTCCTGGTGGAAGTGCGCCTTTGCCATCGACTGTTTTGATGCTCGGCGTTCCTGCAAAAATTGCAGGTTGTCGTAAAGTCGTTCTTTGTTCTCCACCGCCAATCGCTGATGAGATCCTTTATGTCGCGAAGCTGTGTGGCATTGATGAAGTGTACAACGTCGGTGGTGGCCAAGCAGTTGCTGCAATGGCTTATGGCACCGAGACTGTATCGAAAGTAGATAAGATCTTTGGTCCGGGCAACGCTTACGTGACCGAAGCAAAACGACAGGTTAGCAATGATTTCCGCGGTGCTGCGATTGATATGCCTGCAGGGCCGTCTGAAGTGCTTGTGATTGCCGATGAAACCGCAGATGCAGACTTTATCGCTGCGGATCTTTTGAGCCAAGCAGAGCACGGTCCTGATTCTCAAGTGGTACTTGTGACTCCTTCTCCTGTTATTGCGGATCAAGTGACGGATGCGGTTCAACGTCAGCTTAAGGAGCTATCTCGTGCGGACATCGCCGAGCAAGCATTGGCTTCAAGCTTGATCATCATTGCCGAGTCTCTTACTCAATCGGTTTCCATTTCGAATTACTACGGTCCTGAGCACTTAATTGTTCAGACTAAGAACCCACGCGAGCTTCTACCTCTATTAGATAACGCAGGTTCTATCTTCCTAGGTGATTGGTCGCCTGAATCAGCAGGTGATTACGCATCGGGCACCAACCACGTTCTTCCTACTTACGGTTACACACGCACGTATTCAAGCTTAGGCTTAGCGGACTTTTCGAAACGTATGACGGTTCAAGAACTGTCTGCTGATGGTCTAAAGAACCTTGCACCAACGGTGGTAACCATGGCGGAAGCAGAAGGTCTGGATGCGCACAAACGTGCAGTGACCATTCGCGTAGAAAAACTGGCAGCTAAGTAAGAGAATATTGAGATGGAAAAGCTAGCGCGCAAACAAGTCCAACAACTTACCCCTTATATGTCGGCTCGCCGAATTGGTGGTACCGGTGACGTATGGCTAAATGCAAACGAATCACCATTCAATAATGAATACAAAACAGACTTCGCTCGTCTTAATCGTTACAGCGAATGTCAGCCTAAAGAACTGATTTCTGCTTACGCAGCCTATGCGGGTGTGAAACCAGAGCAAACACTAACATCTCGCGGTGCGGATGAAGGCATTGAACTACTGATTCGTGCTTTCTGTGAGCCGGGTGAAGATGCGATTCTTTACTGCCCACCGACTTACGGTATGTACGCCATCAGTGCAGAAACCATCGGTGTAGAGCGCAAAACCGTGCCGCTAACGTCAGATTGGCAACTAGACCTTGCAGGCATCGAAGCTAATCTGGATAACGTGAAACTGGTTTTTGTATGTTCGCCAAACAACCCAACAGGTAACTTGGTTAAGCGTGAGGACATTGTGTCTCTGCTTGAGATGACAAAAGACCGTGCAATTGTGGTGATGGATGAAGCGTACATCGATTTTTGTCCAGAAGCGTCAACGGTAGACCTACTGGCGCAATACCCGAACCTTGCGATTTTGCGTACTCTGTCGAAAGCTTTCGCGCTTGCTGGTCTGCGTTGTGGATTTACGCTTGCGAACGAAGAGCTGATTAATGTACTTCTTAAAGTTATCGCACCTTACCCTGTCCCAGTTCCAGTGGCAGAAATTGCGACTCAGGCGCTTTCGGAAGCTGGTTTAGCGCGAGCGAAGTTCCAAGTTCTTGATCTGAATGCAAACCGTGCTTACTTGCAGGTTGGCCTTTCAATGATTCCGGGTTTAGAAGTGTTTGAAGGGTGGGGGAACTACCTATTGGTGAAATTCCCAGATGGCGATGATCTTTTCAAAGCGGCTTGGGATACGGGCATTATTTTGCGTAACTCGCCAATTGAGAACTGTGTACGTATCAGTGTTGGTAACCGCGACGAGTGTGAAAAAACGCTCGGATTTATTAGAAACTACTACGCATAAGTAGAGACAAAATTAATCGCTCTCGCTCAATTGCGGGAGCGCCAAAAGAATAGCAATAAGGAAGTTCCCGAGTGAGCAAACAACAAAAAATCCTTTTTATTGATCGTGATGGTACCTTAATTGTTGAGCCGCCGATTGATTTTCAAGTAGACCGTTTAGATAAGCTAAAGCTAGAGCCATTTGTTATCCCAAGCCTGTTGTCGTTGCAGGATGCGGGATACCGTCTAGTGATGGTCACGAACCAAGATGGTTTGGGGACCGACAGCTACCCACAAGCTGATTTTGATGCACCACACAACATGATGATGGAGATCTTTGAATCTCAAGGTGTGAAGTTTGACGACGTGCTGATTTGTCCTCACTTCGATGAAGACAACTGCTCTTGCCGTAAGCCTAAATTGGGCTTGGTAAAAGAGTACCTTCAAGGTGGCAAAGTGGATTTCCAAAACTCTGTTGTGATTGGCGATCGTCAAACCGATCTTCAACTTGCAGAAAACATGGCAATTCGTGGCATTCAATACAACCCAGAAACCATGGGTTGGAAACAGATCTTAAAAGATCTGACGGTTAAGGCGCGTGTTGCTGAAGTGGTTCGCACCACAAAAGAAACGGACATCAAAGTATTCGTTAATCTGGATGAGCAAGGCGGTAACGATATTTCTACAGGTCTTGGCTTCTTTGACCACATGCTGGATCAAATTGCGACGCACGGTGGATTCCAAATGGTGTGCAAAGTGGAAGGTGACCTGCACATTGATGATCACCACACGGTAGAAGATACCGCTCTTGCGTTGGGTCAAGCGTTGAAAGAAGCACTGGGTGACAAGCGTGGTATTGGTCGCTTTGGCTTTAGCCTTCCAATGGATGAGTGTTTGGCACAATGCGCACTAGACCTATCTGGTCGTCCTTACCTTAAGTTCGACGCGCAATTCAGCCGTGAGCAAGTGGGTGATCTTTCAACAGAGATGGTAGTTCACTTCTTCCGATCTCTGACTGACACCCTCGCGTGTACGCTGCACCTGTCTTCTGCGGGCAACAATGATCACCACATCATTGAAAGCTTGTTTAAAGCGTTTGGTCGTACTTTGCGCCAAGCAATCAAAGTAGAAGGCACTGAGCTACCAAGTAGTAAAGGCGTGCTTTAAGGCTAACCTTAGCAAGGAGAAAAACAGTGACAGAACAGAAAGTTGTCATTATCGATACTGGCTGTGCCAACGTCTCTTCGGTGAAGTTTGCTATTGAACGCCTAGGCTATGACGTAACTATTTCAAAAGATCCGCAAGTTGTATTGTCGGCAGACAAGCTATTCCTACCGGGCGTGGGAACTGCCAGCGAAGCGATGAAGAACCTAGAAGAGCGCGATCTTATCAGCTTAGTAAAACAGGTAGAAAAGCCGTTGTTAGGTATCTGTTTAGGTATGCAACTGTTGGGCAAAGTGTCTCAAGAGAAAGGGCAGAAAGCCGACGAGTTGGTTGAGTGTCTCGGACTTTGTGATGGCGAAGTGAAGCTACTACAAACTGGCGATTTGCCGCTGCCGCATATGGGTTGGAATACAGTGTCTGCAAAAGCAGGTAATCCACTTTTCAAAGATATTGAAGAAGGAGAGTATTTCTACTTCGTGCACAGCTTTGCAATGCCTGTTGGGGATTACACGATTGCTGAATGTGAGTACGGCAACCCGTTCACAGCAGCAGTACAAAGCGGTAACTACTACGGCGTGCAATTCCACCCTGAGCGTTCTTCAAAAGCGGGCGCGAAGCTTATTCAAAACTTCTTAGAATTATAAAAGGGATTTAGTGTGATTATTCCAGCTCTTGATTTAATTGAAGGACAGGTGGTTCGCCTTTATCAAGGTGATTACGGCCAAGTAACCGAGTACAAAGTCGACCCAGCAGAGCAGTTCAACTTGTACCACCAAGCGGGTGCTAACTGGCTGCACTTGGTGGATTTAACTGGCGCGAAAGACACGACAGCACGCCAGCTTGATTTGATTGCTAAGCTACTAGCAAGCACACCAGCAAAGATCCAAATTGGTGGCGGTGTACGTACAGAGCAAGACGTGATTGACCTGCTAGAAGCTGGTGCTCAGCGTGTTGTTGTTGGTTCTACAGCAGTAAAACAGCCAGAGCTTGTGAAAGGTTGGATGGAAAAATACGGCGCAGAGAAAATCGTTCTCGCGCTAGACATCAACATCGATCAAGACGGCACGCGTAAAGTGGCGATCTCTGGTTGGCAAGAAGACTCAGGCGTGACTATCGAAGCTCTGATCAACGATTACCTAACGGTAGGTTTGCAGCACGTGCTTTGTACGGACATTTCTCGTGACGGTACGCTAGAAGGCTCAAACGTAGAGCTTTACGTTGACCTATGCAAACAGTACCCACAAGTGCAGTTTCAATCTTCAGGTGGCATTGGCTCATTAGCAGATATCGAAGCGCTAAAAGGCAGCGGTGTGGCTGGTGTGATTGTTGGTCGTGCACTGTTAGATGGTAAGTTCACAGCAGAGGAGGCGTTTGCATGTTGGCAAAGCGAATAATTCCATGTCTTGATGTTCGTGATGGACAAGTGGTAAAGGGCGTTCAGTTCCGTAACCATGAAATCATTGGCGATATCGTTCCTCTGGCGCAGCGTTATGCGGAAGAGGGCGCAGACGAGCTTGTGTTCTACGATATTACTGCTTCAAGTGATGGTCGTGTCGTCGATAAAAGTTGGGTCGCTCGCGTTGCTGAAGTGATTGATATTCCCTTCTGTGTCGCTGGTGGTATTAAATCAGCGGAAGACGCAGCGCGCATTCTTGAGTTTGGTGCAGACAAAGTGTCTATCAACTCACCTGCATTGGCGAACCCGCAATTGATTACTGACCTTGCTGATAAGTTTGGTGTGCAATGTATCGTCGTGGGTATCGATTCATACTACGACAAAGAGACAGGTAAGTATCAGGTTTACCAGTTTACTGGTGATGAAGAACGCACCAAAGCAACCCAATGGGAAACGCGTGATTGGGTGCAAGAAGTACAAAAACGCGGCGCTGGTGAAATCGTTCTGAACATGATGAACCAAGACGGCGTGCGTAACGGCTACGATATTGAACAACTTAATATGGTGCGTGAAGTGTGTAACGTGCCATTGATTGCATCGGGTGGTGCAGGTGCCATGGAGCACTTCGCAGAAGCCTACCAAAAAGCAAATGTGGATGGCGCGCTTGCCGCATCGGTATTCCACAAGCAAGTCATCAATATTGGTGAACTAAAGCAGTATTTGAAACAACAAGGCATTGAGGTACGACTATGAGTGTGAAAGCCGCCGAAGTAAGTTCGCTAGCTGAGCGAATCAACTGGGAAAAGGTGGATGGTCTGGTACCTGCCATCGTACAAGATTTCCAATCAAGCCAAGTGCTGATGATGGGTTACATGAACCAAGATGCGTTGACAAAAACGGGCGAAACAGGTCAAGTGACGTTCTTCTCTCGTACCAAGCAACGTCTTTGGACGAAAGGTGAGACCTCTGGCAACGTATTGCAATTGGTGAACATGCAGCTCGATTGTGACAACGATACGCTACTGGTGAAAGTGAATCCCATTGGCCCTACGTGTCACTTGGGTAACACAACTTGCTGGGATGTGGACCCTCAAGAGGAGTCACAAATGGTGTGGCTTCATCAACTTGAGCAGCTATTGGCTACCCGCAAGAGTGCCGACCCAGATTCCTCTTATACTGCCAGTCTTTATGCCCGTGGCACCAAGCGTATTTCGCAAAAAGTGGGCGAAGAAGGCGTTGAAGTCGCGCTTGCGGCGACGTCGGGCGATAAGGCGGAGCTAGTGTGTGAATCTGCAGACTTGGTTTACCACTTGCTGGTATTGCTTCAAGACCAAGGCTTATCGATGAATGACGTAGTGAATAAACTGAAAGAGCGTCATAAATAAGCCTGCTATAGATAAATGAAAGCCCCTATGCTCTCGAGCCTAGGGGCTTTTTTAATGTAGTGTTCTTGGTTCGGGGTAAAACCCGACAACAGTGCTGCTGGCGATTAGATTCTGAATCACGCTCGTCCCTTGCTGCTCAGAATGACGGTATATTTTCTAATAGTGCTTGCAGTAGAGTTATTTACGTCAAACAGGTACATTTATTCACGTCATTCCGATGAGCCTAAGAGAGGTCAAGAATCCAATTAAATCCAGCGTAATAAGCTAGGTATGGATGCTTTACCCACAACACTTCTTAAATTTCTTACCGCTTCCACAGATACACGGGTCGTTGCGACCTACTTTTAGGCTACTCACTGGCTGGTTCAAACGCGGATCTTGTACTGGTTCATCTTCTGGCTCTTTTTCAGGAAACGTGCCGTCAATGTAGTACCAAAGCCCATCTTCTTTCACGAAACGAGAACGCTCGGTCATGCAGTAGCGTTTGCCGTCTTCGTCAAAGTAAGCGTTGAATTCAACAAAACCTTCATTCTCGTTACAACCCGCTTCAGCTTTCACTACCTCAAGCTTGCACCAATCGCTGTCGATAGATTGGGCAATGCCTTCACGTTGCTCTTCTGCATTACAGCTTGGGTGGTATGTGTTCACCACGTAATCCACTAGACCTAACACATGCGCGCTGTAACGAGAGCGCATTAGCTGCTCCGGAGTGGTGACGTCAGCGTGGTTATTGTGGGCAATTTCACAACACTGTTGGTAGGTGCGGTTAGAGCCGCAAGGACAAGAAGAAGCCATAAAATGAAATCTCGATTAATTAAGCGGTAAAAACAAACAACCCCACATAAGTGAGGTCGCAGGTATTCTTTGGGGCATTATAGCCGTTTAGGGCGTTTGAGACAGCAGTTCTTGAGCCCATTCCGTCGATTGATTAAAAGCGTCTGCTAATTGAGGTTCGGTTAATTTAAGAACGGTGCAATATCGCTCGGCTAACTCCCAGTCCGCTTGTTCGTAGGCGATCGTCATCGAAAGTAAGTGACCAAGTACGCCTTTTCGACTGGTTAATGCGAGTTTTATATCTTCGTCAACGGGGATATCTTCAATGACATCCGAGAGCGGTTGATCGAGCAAAGATCCGAGCAAAGAAAACATGCCTGTCAAAAAAGCCTGCCCAGGGTCATACCTAGTGTTCATTTGACTAAGTAGCAGTTCACACATTCGTGCACGCTGAATCGCTAAAGAGTAAAGAGAGTCAGGTTTATCTTCTTGAACGGAGGCAATTGCAACTAAGGAAATAAAGCGTCGTAGTCGCTCTTCACCCAGATAAATAAGCGCCTGTCTGAACGATTTGATCTTAGTCGTTAATGTATATCCTGAATTTACGTAAGTAAGCAGCTTGTATGACAGCGTCACATCAATCGAAAACAGACGTTCAACCTCATTGAAGTCGATGGGCTTATCTGCAATCTCTTTACAAAGTTGGATGACGGTAAGAAACGCGGGGTTCAACCGTTTTTTCTGGATCATCTCAGGTTTGCTAAAAAAATACCCTTGAAAATAGTTAAAACCGGCTTCTAGAGCTTGCTCAAACTCTTCATAGGTCTCTACCTTTTCCGCAAGAAAGTCGATTTTAAATGGGCTCAACGCCTGAATAAAAATGGCAGCTTTCTTGATCGGCACAAGTCTAATATCAAACTTGATCATGGAAACGTATGGAAGAAAACGCTTCCAAGCTTTCGTCGGAACAAAATCATCCAGAGCAATTTTGTACCCGCACTCATGAAGGTGCTTGATGGCTTCTAACAGTTCTTCTGTCGGTTGGCAGTCTTCAAGGACTTCAATGACGAGAGATTCTTTAGGAAACAAAGTTGGGACCAAGTTCACCAAGCTTTGATGCGGAAAGTTAACAAAGCCAAGTTTGTTTCCTAATGTGTTGTAATGCGTCGACAAAAAATGATCGGATAGCAGTCGACTAGTAGCCAGCTCTGGTTCTACTTCAGGGAAGGTATTTTTAGGGCCGTCTCGAAAGAGGAGTTCGTAACCTATGGTTCGTTTTTCTCTATCCAGAATCGGTTGGCGAGCTACGTAAGAATACTTCAATTAGGTACTTCGTTCTGTTTAACTTAGTATTATGATAATAGCGATTTTTTACAAAATATCTACGACTTGAGCGTGAATCTTCTACACGCTCTACATGCTTAACGCAAATTCTGTATGAACGGTCTCGTTTGCAGGTCAAAACTATCAGAATTTACTTTTAAAACTGAGCCTTGCGTATACCAATCCCCTAAAACAATTCGGGTCTTTTTAATGCCATCGACGTCAAAAAAATGTGTGTTCGGGCGATGTGTGTGACCATGAATCATTATGTTGACGCAGTTCTGAGACATCACTTTCTCGACCTCATTTTGGTTAACGTCCATGATATCTAATGACTTGCTCATTTTATCATCACGAATATCGGATTGAACTTTTGAGACAATTTTCTTCTTAATGAACCAAGGAATACGGTTAAACAACCATTGTAGCCATGGCTTGTGAACGGTTTTTCTAAACTCTTGGTATTTCACATCGTCAATGCAGAGCGTATCGCCATGTAGGATTACGGCTTTTTGACCATAAAGATCAATCGTGCAGACATCGTCGAGTAATGTCATACCGGTTTCTTTGCAAAAGCGTTTGCCGAGTAAAAAATCTCGATTGCCTTGGATGAAAAAAGTTGGCACACCCGCATCCGTCAGTGCTTTAAATTCTGCACGGATTTGGTCTGCAAAAGGGGTGTTGTCATCGTCACCAATCCAGAACTCAAACAGATCGCCGAGTACATAAAGTGCATCAGCTTTTGTTGCTTCTGTTCGCATGAACGTCACAAAACATCCCGTGATATCAGGACGTGATGGGGTAAGGTGAAGATCGGAAATAAATAATGTCGTCATAGAAATAAGGGGAAGCTATGCCTCCCCATTAACTTATCTTTTAAAAATAATTCCTAAGAATTACTCTTCAATTGTTGTACCAGTGATTACTACGTCTTCTAGAGGTACGTCTTGGTGCATGCCGTAAGAACCAGTGCTAACGCCTTTGATCTTATTTACGATGTCCATGCCTTCGATTACTTCACCGAACACACAGTAACCCCAACCATCTAGGCTTTCGCTACGGAAGTCTAGGAATGTGTTGTTGTTTACGTTGATGAAGAACTGAGAGCTTGCTGAATGCGGCTCCATAGTACGTGCCATAGCAAGTGTACCCACTTTGTTGCTTAGGCCGTTGTTTGCTTCGTTCTTGATAGGTGCACGAGTCGCTTTTTCACGTAGACCAGACTCCATACCACCACCTTGGATCATGAAGCCGTCAATAACACGGTGGAAAAGCGTGTTGTCGTAGAAACCGTCGCGGCAGTACTGAAGGAAGTTTGCGCTTGTCTCTGGCGCTTTCTCTTCGTTTAGTTGAATCTTGATGTCACCAAAATTAGTGTGAAGGGTGATCATGCTACTTTCCTTTACTGTGTTGTGTTGAGCCCGAGATTCTAGCCTAAGTTCTAGTGCTTTAAAAACTCAGGAAGAGGAAATTCTTCGTTTTGTGCTTGAAGTTTAGCCGATTATCGTTTTATCGGTTAATTGCTATTACCTAACTAGGTTGGAGTTGATATACTCATCTTCTTTTATTCATTCACAATCATAGATAGAGATCATGTTAAAGATATATAACACACTCACAAGACAGAAAGAGGAATTCAAACCAATTACAGCTGGCAAAGTCGGTATGTATGTCTGTGGAGTTACCATCTACGATCTCTGTCACATTGGTCACGGTCGTACTTTCGTCTCTTTTGACGTTGTATCACGTTACCTTCGCTACTTGGGCTACGATCTGACGTTTGTACGTAACATCACAGATATCGACGATAAGATCATCAAACGTGCCGCAGAAAATGGTGAGTCTTGCGATTCATTGACTGAGCGTTTGATTGGTGAAATGCACGCTGATTTTGATGCGCTGAACATGAAACGTCCGGACGTTGAACCTCGTGCGACACAGTTTATTGCTGAAATCATCGAATTGGTTGAGAAGCTAATCGAGCGCGGTTTTGCATACGTTGCAGATAACGGTGACGTAATGTTTGAAGTAGGTAAATTCAACGAATACGGCAAGCTTTCTAAGCAAGACCTTGATCAGCTTCAAGCTGGCGCGCGCGTTGATATCGAAACAGCAAAACGCAGCCCTCTAGACTTTGTACTTTGGAAGATGTCAAAGCCGGGTGAACCAACGTGGGAGTCACCATGGGGTCCTGGTCGTCCAGGTTGGCACATTGAGTGTTCAGCAATGAACTCTTCAATCCTAGGTAACCACTTCGACATTCACGGCGGTGGTTCTGACCTTCAGTTCCCACACCATGAAAATGAAATCGCACAATCATGCTGTGCACACGATACACAATACGTGAACACATGGATGCACAGCGGCATGGTAATGGTAGACCGTGAGAAGATGTCTAAATCTCTAGGTAACTTCTTTACTATCCGTGACGTTCTTGGTCACTACGATGCTGAAACAGTGCGTTACTTCCTAATGTCTGGTCACTACCGTAGCCAGTTAAACTACAGCGAAGATAACCTAAACCAAGCACGTGCTTCGCTTGAGCGCCTGTACACATCTCTACGTGGTTTAGACCTAAACGCTGCGCCTGCTGGTGGTGAAGAATACGTATCTCGCTTCACTGCAGCGATGAACGATGACTTCAACACACCAGAAGCTTACTCAGTACTGTTCGACATGGCGCGAGAAGTTAACCGCCTGAAGACAGAAAACCTAGAGAAAGCGAGCGAACTCGGTGCGCTAATGCGTGAACTAGCTGACGTGATCGGTATTCTTCACCAAGATCCTGAAGCCTTCCTAAAAGGTGATGCGGGTAACGATGATGAAGTGGCTGAAATTGAAGCTCTGATCAAGCTGCGTAATGACTCTCGCGCTGCGAAAGATTGGGCGAATGCAGATATGGCTCGTGACAAGCTGACCGAAATGGGCATTGTTCTGGAAGATGGTCCAGAAGGCACAACGTGGCGTCGTAAGTAATTGAATTTTCATTTTTAAAGGGCTGATAATTCAGCCCTTTTATTTTCCATTTCCATAAATTAAAACTTTAACTTTAGGTAATGCTCTGTGGCTCAGATGTATTTCTATTACTCAGCAATGAATGCGGGTAAATCAACAACGCTTCTTCAATCCTCTTTCAACTATCAAGAACGCGGCATGACGCCAGTTATTTTTACGGCTGCGCTAGATGATCGTTTTGGTGTCGGTAAAGTGAGCTCTCGTATTGGTCTTCAATCTGACGCACATTTATTTCGTCAGGATACCAATTTGTATCAAGAGATCGCAGATCTGAATGAGGTTGAAAAACGTCACTGTATTCTTGTTGATGAGTGTCAGTTCTTGTCGAAAGAACAAGTTTATCAACTTACTGAAGTCGTTGATAAGTTGCATATTCCAGTATTGTGTTACGGCCTTCGCACCGATTTTCTAGGCGAACTTTTTGAAGGCAGTAAGTATCTATTATCTTGGGCAGACAAGCTGGTTGAGCTCAAAACAATCTGCCATTGCGGCCGCAAAGCGAATATGGTTATTCGTACCGATGAACACGGCGTGGCAATTAAAGAAGGCGATCAAGTTGCGATCGGTGGTAACGATAAGTATGTCTCCGTATGCCGCCAACATTACAAAGAAGCGCTCGGTAAATAAGCCGTATTGATATAGAAAAGCCACCGTACTTGGTGGCTTTTTGTTTGTCGGTTAGAAAAAGCTAGACTAAGTCAAAACCAAATCGCTCGAGTAAAGCCTGGTAAGAAGATTCGACTTGCTGAGGGATGTTCTGCTCGGTTTGAAATCCTTTCTCTGGATAGCTTTTCACGCGAGAGAAATCTTCCATTAGTGCTTCTAGCACCATCATTAATGGCATGTCTTCATTAATGTACTCAAAAAATGGAAGAGCCGCAGAGCTTACTTGGAGCTGAGTGTAGGGTGACTGCCACTGTTTTTCAAATGTCGCGATTGCTCTACGCTCCATAAACGGTTTTTGTACCAGAATAAACGAGGAACACTGTTTTCCTTCCTCTTTTAATCGTTGCTCAGTAAAGCGAACGTTTTCTCCACTGTTTGTGGATTTAGTCTCGAGCAAAATTGCTTCACTTGGAACGCCCGACAACTTTGCAATCTCGGCAAAGGTTTCTGCCTCGCTTTTTTCAAACAGTCCATCTGTGAAGCGACCTTCACCCCCTGAAAATACAATCAAAGGTGCCAACTTTTGGTGGTAGAGCTTGGCAGCGTGCTCCGCTACACGCACATCATTACTGCACATCACAAACAAACAGTCCGCAGGTTTCAGTTCATGTTTGAGTTGCATGTAATCCCAAAGCGTTTCTATATGTCTATAGAGCCTCATAGCGCATCCAAAGTTGAATTGAAGTGAAATCGATAACCAAGTGAGAGTAGTTTGTCAGCAAGAATACGCTTGTCAGCTTGCTCTGTGACGGGTGGAAGAGGTATCTCACTTCCGATTTTGTTTATGGCAGCTTGGTAGAACTCAGCCTTGCTGACAGTATGAGGTGTAGTAACGTTAATGACTTGGTTGCTTAAATTGCCTAAGGCAAATTTCGCAGCCGAGACAGCATCATCTTGATGAAGCATATTAGCTGGTGCTTTACGACTAACTTGTTGAAGCCTTGCTGCAAAGCGAGATGGGTGTCTATCTGGCCCGATTAATCCGCTACAACGTAGAATAACAAAGTTAATATTCGAGTCGATAACATGCTGCTCTGCTTGAAGCATAATACGTGCATTGTCAGAGAAATAAGGGCTTTCGGCTGCTAAAGAGAGTGACGCGTCAGCTTCTTCCATATCGGAAGCAAGGTTAGGGTAAACCGTGGTAGAGCTGATCATGAGAAGTTTTTCAACGTTGTTTTGCTTAGCTGCGTTGGCAAGTATTTGCCATTGCTGTGCATATTCTTGACCGCGTCCTTTACGAAATCCTGGAGGAAAAGCACCGATAACGTGCGTAATTTGATGCTGTTTGAGCAGCTCATCTAGCCGTGCTGTGGCGTTCAATTGATTGAAATCGAACAATGCGGAGTGAGTTAATGAGGTGGGTAACTCTTTTAATCGAGTTTGGCTACGACGAGTGACGACAACATAGTGTCCATCTTTCATCAATGTTTCTGCTAGCGGAGTTCCGAGCCAGCCTGCACCTACGATCAATGTATTTGCCATTTGGGTCTTCCTACTTACTTATGTCTGCCCGAATAGGTTGAGCAGTTCTGCTTTGGCTTGTTGATGGAGGGGATCTGAATGCCATTTCTGGTGCTGAATAAGGTCAACATTGACTTGCCAAGCCAGTTTTGTGAAATCATCCCCAACTTTTTTTAATGTACTAGGTGAATACGCGACTAAATGCTGTGGTAGAAAGCACCAACCAAACCCTTTATTCGCCAATTCCAACAAAATATAGTAGTTATCAGCGTACCAGATATCTGGGCTAAATGCTTGATTGAGACCACATGGCTCTGCACTTTTGGATCGTATGACCAATTGACGATGTTGTTTTAGTTGATCAATGTGAGTGATTTGCTGCTTTGCTAAAGGATGCGTTGAAGAGACATAGACATCAAATGCAATATTGCCAAGATTGGTGAAATCGATGTGCCTTGGCATTTGTAAATCACTCAAAATAATCCCAGTCGTGGCGCGTTCCGACTTAACCAATTCAATGATATCAGGGCTTGATGCCGTTAAGCATTCAACTTGTAAGTGTGGAAAGCGTTGCTCTAACTTCTTTAGCACATCCGGCAAGCGAGTCAGAGGAATCCCTTCATCAATAGCTAAGGCTAATTTGTTCGTTGGCGTGGAAAAGAGCTGCGATGCCCTATTGTTTAGGCGGTCGAGTTGGCTGATTGTTGCTTGTGCATAGGGTACGAGAGCGAGGCCATTCTCAGTTAATTTAGGGTACCTGCCTGATCGATCGAAAAGCTCAACACCACAGTCGATCTCCATATTCATGATGTGCTGGCTCACTACAGATTGAGCTCGCCCCAGTTTTCTAGCTGCTCCTGAAAATGATCCTGCTTCTGATGTAGCAATGAAAGCTTGCAGTTGTTCGATGGTAAACATATCGCTTAAACCGATGGTATCTAACTTTTGGTTATCTAAATGATAGATAAAATTCTAAGCATTGAGTAGAACTATTTGGACAGAGAAATATGACTCGTAACGAACGAATTTTTCATGCAGTACTTTTTGAGTTAATCGCACTCGCGATTATTGTACCAGCGGCTTCATTGATCACTGGAAAGGGTTCTAGTGATCTCGCGTTGGTTGGGGTCGGGTTGAGCATGTATACCGTGATATGGAACTACATCTACAACTTGTATTTTGATAAGTGGTTTGGTGACAATCGAGCTGAGCGAAGTTTAGCGATGCGGCTTGGACACACTGTTGGTTTCGAGGGAGGATTGATCTTTATCTCTCTACCTGTGATTGCCTGGTTCTTAGAAATTACGCTTCTTCAAGCTCTGATGCTGGAAGCCGGCTTCCTCGTTTTCTTCCTATTTTATGCTACTGGTTTTAACTGGTTGTATGACAAGGTTCAACCATTTAGCAAAATGAAAAAGCGATTATTGCCGCAGGCATCGACAGGAAAAATATAGGACTAAAAAACGCCACCGAGTTCGGTGGCGTTTTTTGTTCAAATTACACAGACAAAACTCTTAAAATCTTATCTGCATGTTCTGCAACTTCAATGCCTTCGTCTGTTAGATAACCACCGTCAGGCTGTGTACAAAGTTGCTTCTCATATAGACGAGCAACGGCTGCCTGCATTTCTTCTGACGCGTCTGTATGAACTTTAATACCAGTTGCAGCACTACTTAGGTCGAACTGAAGAAGTAGATTCAATTCGGCGATATGTTCAGCTGAATATTTCATAAATGATTCCTTTGCGCTTTTTTTACCAAGCTAGTCTGAAAAGTAGCGTTGGGCAACATTCAACGACAAGAAGTGTTAAGTATGGCGCTATCAGGCTGATATAACGCAGGATCTTTGTTCGAAAGGCCGAATACTTGTTAAGTATCAATGATACTTACGGTAGCGAATGATAGGCGCTATTTATTGCTTAATCTCCCAATAACAACGATTTTAGTAAACACGCCAAATAGCACTTGAAAAAATAGGGAAATAGAGCGATTATCCGCGCCTCTTTAAATGTTTCTAAATGTTACACCAGAATGAACTTTAATCAGTTTGACTCACTATTACCGCCACAAGCTGCGGAACGCGCAGCTGAAGTGGGGGTAGGCAAAGCAACGAAAGCTCCAATCAAATCTTTTCTGCTCGCCATTTCTGCGGGGCTTCATATTGGTATTGCTTTCATCTTCTATACCACAGTAACGACAGGCGCAGGCGAGCTGCCTTGGGGCATTACACGACTCATTGGTGGTCTGGCATTTAGCCTTGGTTTGATTTTGGTGGTGGTTACTGGCGGCGAGCTTTTCACTAGCTCTGTACTGACACTAGTTGCGCGTGCGAGTGGAAAAATCTCTTGGCAAGCACTTATCAAAAACTGGTTGGTGGTTTACTTTGGCAATATGGTTGGGGCCATTTTGCTCGTGGCCTGTATGCTAGTTACCAAGCAATATATGTTTGATCATGGCCAAGTTGGTCTTAACGCGATGGCGATCTCCCAACACAAATTACATCATGGTTTCTTTGCTGCTGTTGCGCTTGGCATCATGTGTAACGTATTAGTTTGTATTGCAGTTTGGATGACGTTTAGTGGGCGAACATTGACAGATAAAATAGCGGTCATGATTTTGCCTGTGGCTATGTTCGTGTCGGCAGGTTTTGAGCACTGTATTGCGAACATGTTCCAAGTACCTATGGCGATTGGTATTAAGTACTTTGCGCCAGAAGCGTTTTGGCAAATGACAGGGGCAGATATTGCAAACTACGCGGACTTAAACATGATGGGGTTCATCGTAAACAACCTAATTCCTGTTACGATAGGAAACATTATTGGTGGTGGCGTATTTGTTGGCATGTGGTATTGGATGATTTATCTACGCGATGAAGATAACCATTTGCGATAAGTTTAGAAGATCACAAGAAAGGCGAACCAGATGGTTCGCCTTTCTTTTTACTTGTCTCTGCAAGTGTCAAATAAGTCGAGTCATGCTAAATCAACTCTTCGTTGATGCCAAAATCGGTTGGGAGCCAATGAGAAGTTACTTCCTTTGGTTCTTGAACGAGCCAATCCAGAGGTGCATCGGACAGGAGTTCATCGTAATTTTCTTTGATCATTAAGACATCCATGTACGTCTCTCCAAGTTTGTGGTCAATGCCTTTACTTTAAAATTAGAACATGTCAGTCACGTGATCAATGCATGACGATTCGATTGATCACTTATGTTGCTATGTTTCTGGTTGCGTATGGGTTTTGGGGGCTTATCCACATTTTCTGTGGATAACCTGTATCAAAGGTCGTGCGTATCTAAACTTGCAAAGAAAATTTCATAAAATTAGAGGCTTATATCAAAAAGAATTCTGCCTGACTTTTCATCTGAAAGCGTCTTGATGAGTGCTCGAAGAATAGTTGAGTTATTCAGTTATAAGTACGTTCGACTTGGCAACATGAGTTGTTTAACGGGCTTTACCCACAAGCGCCAACTAACCGTGAGTTTTGGTCGATTCGGGTTGCTCGATTTTTATCTTGATTCGGCCTTCTTTGGTTTGTACCCAGCGCAATGTCATTTCTAACGTTATGGTTACGGAGGCACTCAACATGACGAAAATAGCCAGCATAATTACTAACTGGTATTTAATCGCAACCATCGGGCTCGCGCCACCTAGAATTTGACCGGTCATCATACCCGGTAAGGTAACCAGCCCTGTAGTGGCCATAGAAGCTAAAGTCGGGGCAAGGGACTTTCTAAGAGCCTCCTGAATGAAGGGGAAGGATGCATAGCGAGGAGAGGCTCCAAGTGAGATTGCAGCCTCATATTCTGCTTGTCTCTGCTCAAAAGCCGTAAACAAATTCTGAAGAGCGATGATATTACTACTCAAGCTGTTACCCAATAACATACCAGCAAGTGGGATCATGTACTGCGCATTGTAAATAGGGGATGGTTGCACTAAGCCTGCTGTAATTGCTATCAGAAGTGGTATTAGACCACAGGTAAGGCCCGTTAGTAGCGGAAGCATAAGTGGCTTTTTAGGTAAGCGAGCTTTTCCCGCAATTGAGCTGGCACCAATCAGTAGCATGATGGCAAGCCAAAGTATATTGACAAGTAAGCTGTTTAATTGAAAAAGATATTCTAAATACACGCCAATCAATATGAGCTGAAGTGTCATTCGGATAACACTGATTATGGTGTCTTTTGCTATCCCTAATTTGTAGCGGACATTGATAAAGAAGGGGACCAATAAAATCAAACCAAACAGTGCCAGTTTGACCCAGCTTATATCCACCACGTTATCCATAATCGCTCCTTGAAAATACGCGAATAATTGTATCTAAGCCTCCCCTTTATATGAACCACTATGTGCACTTTTTGCTGTTCTTAAAGTAAACCTTGAGTGCTATTTTAGACATTAATACGCAGCATTCTGTTTACAAGTGGTTATCTTTTTCGGAGTTTTTAAGTCGATTTATGGCATGGTAATTACGATTTAAATGTGATCGATGTTTCTTAAATGTTGGTTGTTTAACAACTCCTTAAAAGACTTATTTTGTCACATCTGTTCATGTTTTTTAATAAATAACATCAATCCATCATATCTCTGGATGAGCTCAAAAAAGTGTTGAATTACAAGGTCTGAGGTCGCTTATTTGATTGAACCCTACTATTAGTATGGTCTAACATTTTCCATTAGAGATTGTAAAAAACTTAAGCTTGGTTACGCGGGCTTTTCAATAACACTAGATACAAAATAGGCAAATGTATGAGTGATGTTAATAAAATTGAGAGTGGTGAAAAACGCTCCCTGGAGTGGAAGTCGTTCCTCTTCATTGCAGTTGTTCTCTTCCCAATTCTGAGTGTGGCCTTTGTTGGCGGCTACGGGTTCATCGTTTGGATGTTGCAAGTCTTCTTCTTTGGGCCTCCAGGCGCGCACGGCATGTAAGCCAGTGAGCTCATAACCACACTTTTGAAAAGATTTTAAGAGAGCAAATAATGAAATCATTAATCATTAAACTGTGGCGTACCATGACGCGCCCAGCTGTACATATCAGCCTAGGTGTGCTGACTATGGGCGGCTTTATTGCTGGTGTTATCTTTTGGGGTGGCTTTAACACCGCTCTAGAAGCAACCAACACAGAAGAATTCTGTATTAGTTGTCACACAATGCGTGACAACGTGTACGTTGAGCTACAAGAAACGGTGCACTGGAAAAACCACTCTGGTGTTCGTGCTACCTGTCCTGATTGTCACGTTCCACATAACTGGACAGATAAGATCGCTCGTAAGATGCAAGCTTCTAAAGAAGTATTTGCACAAGTATTTGGCAACTACGACGAACCGGGTGTGTTCGAAGAGCGTCGTATCGAACTTGCTAAACACGAATGGGATCGTTTCTCGGCAAACAAATCTCTGGAGTGTAAAAACTGTCACAACTACGAATCGATGGATTTCGAGCAAATGTCTCCTACGGCTCGTATCCAAATGAAGCAAGCCGCTGAGAAAGATCAAAGCTGTGTTGACTGTCACAAGGGTATTGCGCACAACCTACCAGCAGGCATGGACAGCATTGGCGGTATCGTGGGTGATCTAGAGGGTATGACTTCTAACACAGATTACGGCGTTGGTCAGCAACTCGTGAGCGTTCGTCACCTACCAATTTACTTTGATGCGCAAGGCAGTAAAGAAGCTGGTCTTCTTAATCCTGCATCGACCGTTAAAGTTCTTGAAGACAAAGGCGAGTTTGTTGAGATCGAAATTGACGGTTGGCGCAAAGCAAAAGGTTTTGGTCGTGTAATTCAAGAAGACTTCGGTAAGAACATTGCGACTGCGTCTCTGATGAAAGAAGCAGCAACAGACAGCAGCATTGTGACGACTGGTGAGAAAAAAGTGGATGAGTTAACAGGCCTTCCTTGGGAAAAAGTAGCGGCGAAAGTATGGATTAAGAAAGAGTCTATGCTGAACGACATCAATCCTGTTTGGGAAAAATCTCGTGAAGCCTACAAGACCAATTGTTCTGTATGTCACACTCAACCTGCGGAAGCGCACTTCGACGCGAACACCTGGCCAGGTATGTTCGACGGTATGTTGGCGTTCGTTAACCTAGATACAGACAGTGAAGCACTGATCTTGAAGTATCTACAGAAACACTCTTCAGATTATGCTGAAGGTCACCACTAATAAGCGTCGGATTGGAGTAATTTTAAATGGCTATTACACGAAGAAGTTTTCTTAAAGGTGTAGCAACCACAAGTGCAGCGTCAGTAATTGGTCCTAGCTTATTGGCGTCCGCCTCTGCAAATGCCGTTGAGACGACAGGTACTTGGAAAGTAACCGGTTCTCACTGGGGCGCGTTTCGCGCCCACATCTACGCGGGTAAAGTTCAAGAGATCAAGCCGCTAGAGCTAGACAAAAACCCAACAGAAATGTTGAACGGCATTAAGGGTATTATCTACAGCCCTTCACGTGTTCGTTACCCAATGGTTCGTCTAGATTGGTTGAAGAAACATAAATACAGCGCAGATACTCGCGGTAACAACCGTTTCATCCGAGTAACTTGGGATGAAGCGCTAGATTTGTTTTATCGCGAACTAGAACGTATTCAAAAAGACTACGGCCCATGGGCGCTGCATGCAGGTCAAACAGGTTGGAACCAAACGGGTTCATTTAACAACTGTACTGCGCACATGCAACGTGCAGTAGGTATGCATGGCAACTTCATCACTAAAGTAGGTGACTACTCGACGGGTGCAGGTCAAACCATTATGCCGTACGTGCTAGGCTCAACCGAAGTTTATGCACAAGGTACGTCTTGGTCTGAGATCCTAGAAAACTCTGACAACATCGTTCTTTGGGCTAACGACCCAGTGAAAAACCTTCAAGTAGGTTGGAACTGTGAAACGCATGAGTCGTTTAAGTACCTTGCACAACTAAAAGAAAAAGTGGCAAAAGGTGAGATCAACGTTCTATCTGTAGACCCAGTGAAGAACAAAACTCAGCGCTACTTAGAGAACGATCACTTGTACATCAACCCGCTGACAGACGTAGCGTTCATGCTCGCTGTGGCACACGTGTTGTACAACGAAAACCTGTACGATAAGAAGTTCATTGATACTTACTGTCTAGGCTTTGAAGAGTTCATTCAATACGTTCAAGGTAAGACAAAAGACAAAGTAGAGAAGACGCCCGAATGGGCAGCAGCGATTTGTGGCGTGAAAGCGGACAAGATCCGTGAATTCGCACGCATGCTAGTCAGCGGTCGTACACAGATCCTGATGGGTTGGTGTATCCAGCGTCAAGAGCACGGTGAGCAGCCATACTGGGCAGCGGCTGTGGTTGCTGCAATGGTTGGTCAAATCGGTCTACCTGGCGGTGGTATCTCTTACGGTCACCATTACTCAAGTATCGGTGTGCCTTCTACTGGTTTCGCGGGCCCTGGTGGTTTCCCTCGTAACCTTGACCAAGGTATGAAACCGAAGTGGGACAACAACGACTTTAACGGTTACAGTCGTACTATCCCAGTTGCACGTTGGATCGACTGTCTGCTAGAACCTGGCAAAGAGATCAACTACAACGGCGGTAAAGTGAAACTGCCAGACTTCAAGATGATGGTTATCTCGGGTTGTAACCCATGGCACCACCATCAAGATCGTAACCGCATGAAGAAAGCGTTCCGCAAACTTCAAACGGTTGTAACGATCGAGTTTGCTTGGACTGCGACATGTCGTTTCTCAGATATCGTTCTACCGGCGTGTACGCAATGGGAACGTAACGACATCGACGTATACGGTTCATACTCGAACAAAGGTCTGATTGCGATGCATCGCCTCGTTGATCCATTGTTCCAATCTAAGCCTGATTTCCAAATCATGAGTGAACTCACTCAGCGTTTTGGTCGCCGCGAAGAATACACTCGTGGTATGAGCGAGATGGAATGGATCGAAAGCCTATACAACGATTGTAAGAAAGCGAACGAAGGTAAGTTCGAAATGCCAGAATTCAATGAGTTCTGGGAGAAGAGCGTACTAGACTTCGGTGAAGGTAAACCTTGGGTTCGTCACGCGGACTTCCGTAAAGACCCTGAGCTTAACCCTCTAGGTACACCGTCTGGCTTCATCGAGATTACATCACGTAAGATCGGCCGTTACGGTTACGAACACTGTCAAGAGCACCCAATGTGGTTCGAAAAATCAGAGCGTTCACACGGTGGCCCTGGTTCAGACAAATACCCATTCTGGTTGCAGTCTTGTCACCCAGACAAGCGTCTGCACTCTCAAATGTGTGAGTCTGAAGAGTTCCGCGCGACATACGCGGTGCAAGGTCGTGAGCCTGTTTACATCAACCCAATCGATGCAAAAGCAAAAGGCATCAAAGACGGTGACTTGGTACGCGTATTCAACGGTCGTGGTCAGCTATTAGCTGGTGCTGTTTTGACTGACAGCTACCCACGTGGCGTTATTCGTATCGAAGAAGGTGCATGGTACGGTCCTCTAAACGAGAAAGAAGGCGCAATCTGTACCTACGGTGATCCTAACACGCTAACGCAAGACAT
Organism: Vibrio sp. Vb1026; assembly: GCF_033338745.1. Lineage (NCBI taxonomy): Bacteria > Pseudomonadati > Pseudomonadota > Gammaproteobacteria > Vibrionales > Vibrionaceae > Vibrio > Vibrio sp. Vb1026. Next base: position 266,819 of record NZ_JAWOTH010000004.1, on the reverse strand, counting down.
CGGTTCTTCTGAGCTTGCACAGGCGACTTCTGCGAACACATGTATCGTAGACTTCGAGAAGTTCACAGGTAAAGTGCCGCCAGTCACTTCATTTGGTGGTCCGATCGAAGTTGCTTAATTAGTGCAGTTTGCATAAATCGAAATACCAGCCTCAGGGCTGGTATTTTTTTATCAAAATTTCAGTGAGCGTTGTCTCAATAGTAACTTCATAACGTTAAACGAGACTGGTATTCGTGATGATGGTAACGAATTGGGTGAGACAAGCAGGAGATAATGCGCCAAGCTAAACAATAATAATTAAGTGAGTAGACCCATTATGGCTCAGAGCATTCAATTAGCAAATCACACTGAGATCACTGTGAATAACAATGACTTCCAAGTTGAAGTCGAGGGTAATCAATTACATTTTTCTTTTGCTGGTATTCACAATAAAACCTTTACCGACCGTGAAGTGTTGCTCGAAATGCCGTTTTTGTACGAGCACGAGGCCAACGTAATTGGGGATGGTTTTCAAATGTTGGCGCAAACGGCGGGAACGATCAATCACCCCGTTGATATTGGTCGCTGCCCAGACAATAATCCTTCTTATCGAATCTACCCTAAAGATGCCCCTAAGCGTTATTACAACTATTTAGTGGTGGAAGGCTCGGCTGGCTACACATTGTATGGCTTCACATCATGTCATCGCTTTGCTGGCTATTTTGATGTTGTACTGCGTGATGGGCATTGGGTTTTATCAGCCGCAATTGATGGTGAGTTGACTCAAGTGGCGGATTGGGAAAGTAATCAACTTGAATCCGTGGCGGTACTCTGTGGTCAATCGCTGTCCGAGCTTTATCAAACCTATGGCGAGATGATTGCAGAGCATCATCCTGTTCGCCAAGGTGTGACACAAGATGCGCCTGTTGGTTGGTGTTCGTGGTATGCGTACTACGCAGACGTGACAGAGCAAAACATCATGCAGAACGTTGATTGCATGCAAGATAAGCTCGAAGACCTAGAGTGGGTACTTCTGGATGATGGCTATCAAGCCTTTATGGGCGATTGGTTAATCCCATCGGATAAGTTTTCTGGTGGTGTGAAAGAGCTCATTCATAGTATCCGTGCAAAAGGCAAAAAGCCGGCGATTTGGATGGCGCCCTTTATTGCTCAACCTGAGTCGGAGATCTTCAAACAGCATCCAGATTGGTTTGTTCGCCACAAGGATGATGGCTTACTTAAAGCAGAAGATGTCACATACGGTGGTTGGCGATGCACGCCTTGGTACATTCTCGATACTTCAAACCCTGAAGTGCAAGAGCACCTAACTCATGTGGTCTCTGTTATGCGTCAAGAGTGGGGTGTTGAGCTATTCAAATTAGACGCAAACTACTGGGGCACGTTAAAAGGTAAACGAAGCCAATCGGGTGTCACCGGTGTAGAAGCCTACCGCATGGGTATGGAAGCGATCGCTAAAGGGGCAGGGGATGCATGGCTGTTAGGCTGTAACGCGCCAATGTGGCCATCTCTGGGACTTGTGGATGCAATGCGTGTTTCTGACGATGTAGAGCGTCATAGTCGTCGATTCGAGCAGATAGCCAGAGAAACCTTTTACCGTAGTTGGCAGCACCGAAAACTGTGGCAAATTGACCCGGATTGCGCCACATTCACTTCACTAGCTAACCAAGCCGCATCCAGAGAAGAGTATGAATTTCATCGCACGGTGTTATTAGCGAGTGGTGGTTTGCTGCTGTCTGGTGACCCGCTCCCTGAGATTACGCCGTTTGCTAAGAAGACACTGTCTAAGCTCATGTTACGTCAACAACGTAACCAACAATCTGCAAAGTTTACCGCTTTGAGTTTAAATCACGCGTTTTTAAAACTAACGACGAAGAATGACCTCCATTGTTTGTTTAATTATGCGAGTTACGGAGCGATGGAATTTACGCTGACGTCTGATCAACCGTTGGACTGGTATGATTACTGGACAGGGGAAAAGCTAAACCAAGAACCTTGTCAGTTATTAATGGTGAGCGTGGATAAAGGGCTAAATGCGAAAGCGATCGTCACGGCATAACGTGAAGCAAATCGCCCAATACTAAGAACAAGAAAGGAGCCTATTGCGGCTCCTTTCTCGTTTGATGCTCTGAGCGTTAGAACTCGAATAAAAAGTAATACCCGTATCCAACGATAAAAGCAGGAATGGACGAATAAATAGTCGCGACCAAAGCGGCTTTTGGTGCCATAGCAATGGCGGGGAATAGGGCGTCACCATCGTTAGAAATCGCATTGGCCAGTTGCGCAGAAAGTGGCGCTGCACCAGAAATGTATAGGCTAGTGACTAAAATTTGCGGTCCGCAACCAGGCAACATACCAATGGCTAGGCCAGCTAATGGCATCCAAATTCCCCAATGAGAAAAGGTTTCTACAAGGTCGAGTCCAGAAAAATAGGTTGTCAGCTCAAACGCCAGAAAAGCAACGATCACCCAAGCACTGACGAAATTCGTATCTTGTGCTGCTTTTTGAATCGGGTGTGAGTCCACGATTTTTTCATCTTCAGAGACCGTTGACTGATAATCGCCAAGTTCTTTTGTCATCGCCCATAATGACATTGTGATCACCGCGAAGATAGCGCCCAGCCATTCAATGGTGTTGGCTTTCAAAGATAGCAACTGATTAATATCTATTTGGAAAGACATTAACACAGCAACGACACTAGCAGGCACAATAAGCCATTTCCAAAATGCGCCTTGTAGATTGATTGCACGTTGTTCAAGAGGCGTGTGTCGGTCTGTCTGGTGTTGGCAACAAGCATGTGTCTGAGGTGCTTCTTTTGGTTCTGGTCGCAGAAAGTTATCAGCATGAAAAGCATTAACGACTAACCCTGAAAGAGTACCCACGATAATGCCTAATCCAACCACGCCTAATCCAACACTTGGTTTGGCGGCCAGAAGTAAAAAGGCAGCGTCACCCATTGTTGAAGTAAGTACCGCGACAATCGCACCAAATCCCACTCGGCCACTAATAAATTGCGTTGTCACAACAATAGCGCCACCACAGCCAGGCAAAGCACCCAATAAAGAAGCAAAGAAAACCTGATGATTACGCGAGCGATGGTAGAGCTCGGTAATTCGATTGGTTTTCGACATAAAGTTTGAAAGATAATGATAAATAGCCAATGTGGCAGCAACATAGCATGACACTGCCCAGAATGAGTCGGATAGCGTCTGTACGGCTACGTCACGTGTATTTTCATTGCCTAGCAAAATGAGCATGACGATAGGGATCAGCAATCGCTTATAAGCTAAACGAAACTGAGTAGGCTGAAACAACTGTTGTGCAGAGTGTAATAATTGGGTCGCGTTCATCGTTTACTCAAATGCAAATAGGAATAATTATCATTATATGTAAATGAGATTTATTCGCAATAGCATTGTGAACTTTTCTTCGTGTCAAACTCTCTGAAATCAGGTAAAGTATCGGCCTTTGTGAGCAAACACGCCCTAATTAACTGTATTAGGCGGCGTATAAAATTGACTTGAATAGGAAGAAACATGATTCTAGTTGTAGGTCATAAGAACCCAGACAGTGACAGTATTTGTAGTGCACTCGTTGCAACTGAACTTCTAAAAGCGCGTGGCGTTGAAGCTATGCCAATTCGCCAAGGCGAAATCAACCGTGAAACTCAGCACATCCTAGAAGTTGCTGGCGCTGAAGTTCCTGAGCTTCGCACATCAGTTGCGGGTGAGACCGTTTGGCTAGTAGATTACTCAGATCTAGCACAAGCACCAGACGATATCGCAGAAGCTGAAATTGCGGGTATTGTTGACCACCACCGTCTCGGTGACGTGATGACAGTAAACCCAATGGAAGCATGGATCTGGCCTGTTGGTTGTACCAACACTGTTCTATTCAACATGTTCAAGATTGAAGGTCACGCGATTACTCCACAAATTGCTAAGCTAATGATGTCAGCAATTCTATCTGACACAGTAGGTTTTGCTTCTCCAACTTGTACACAAAAAGACAAAGATGCCGTTGCTGAACTAGCGGCAATCGCAGACGTACAAGATGTTGACGCGTTCACTAAAGATCTTCTAATTGCTAAAACAAACATCGAAGGTCTATCAGCGGCTGAGCTTGTTGAGAAAGACCTTAAAGGTTACCCATTCAACGGTCGTGACGTAGTGGTTGGTCAAGTTGAACTTGCAACTCTTGAGCAAGTTGACGGTATGATCGAAGCACTAGAAGCAGACCTAGAATCTCGTTGTGAGAAAGATAACCTAGCGTTCGCTGCTGTAATGCTAACAGACATCACGACTGCTCAAACTCGTCTTCTATACAAAGGTGAGTGGGCTGAGAAGCTTGTTAAGCACGAAAAAGACGGCATGCTAATGATGGAAAACACGCTAAGCCGTAAGAAGCAAGGTTGGCCTTGGCTTCAAACTGAGCTAGCTTAATTTTCTAGCATATACTTTAAATGCCCGCCTAGCTGCGGGCATTTTTCTATGGGAAATAGGAGACGAATATGTCTGAGCAACTGACCCAAGAGCAGATGGATACCATTAATCGCTACAACGAAGAGCAACGTTTAAAGTACTGCGTAAAAGAGATTGTGGCGAATCGTAAGGTTTGGATTCTGAAAGACGAACATGGCTGTGTCATGTTAAATACAGAAGATGATGATTGTGTACCAGTATGGCCAAACGAAGAGTTCGCTTTGCAATGGGCGAATGGTGATTGGGAAGATTGCGAGCCTGAGGCGATCTCTTTAAACAAGTGGCACAGCCGTTGGACCTCTGGTCTAGAGGATGACGAGCTATCGATTGTTGTATTCCCAAATCAAAATGAAGAAGGGGTCGTATTGTTTCCTGACGAGTTTGATTTTGAACTGCGCAAACAAGCGAGCCGCCGTTAGTTCTTTGATTAGTACCCATGCAATAAAGAAGCCTGCGTTAAAGCAGGCTTCTTTACATTTGAACGATTACATCTTTGATAAGCTATTTTGTTTGATGGCTTGGCGCTTTATAAAAGTGGCTTTCGACTAGTCGTTGAGTAATAGGATGCTCGGGATGAGTCAGTACTTGGTTGGTCTCGCCAAACTCGACCACTTCACCTTCATGCATCACCATCACTTTATCAGTAATATGCTTAACAATGCCAATATGCTGAGACACGTACACAAATGACAATCCCATCTCTTCTTGCAACTCGAGGAATAAGTTAATGATCTGCGAGCGCATTGCCATATCCAAACCGTTTAACGCCTCATCAGCGACAATGATGGAAGGTTGAAGAATAAGTGCACGAGCCAAACACACGCGCTGTTTTTGACCGGCAGCTAGCATTTGTGGATAAAAATAGGCGTGCTCAGGCAGCAATCCTACGCGGAGCAGGGTGTTCTTTACACGCTGCATGCGCGCATCTGGCGGCATGTTGGTATTTCGCTTTAGCGGACCTTCTAAAATACGACCAATCTGGATTCGTGGGTTTAACGATGTGTTTGGATCTTGGAAAATCATGCGGATGAGCTTGCAGCGTGTCGCGTAATCTTTGTGCTCCAATCGTTCGCCATTCACACGGATCTCTCCGGAGCTTGGTTCAACAACGCCAGCAAGCATACGAGCTAGTGTGGATTTTCCTGACCCGTTTTGACCAATAAAACCAATAGTTTGCCCTGGCTCTAAAGTAAAGCTTACCGGTTTTACTGCCTCATTAACCTGGCGTTTGAACAGACGGGAGCGCGTAACAAATTGCTTCGATAAATTATCGACTTCAAGTAACGCACTCATGACTTTTTCTCCGTGTTCAATGGAAAGTGGCAGTTAAATTTATGATTCTTAATTCGTCTGGTGTGTGGAATTTCTACACATTGTTTCTGCGCATATGGGCAACGTGGTCCGAGGCGACAACCGATAGGTAGATGCTGCAATGGCGGAATCGAGCCCGGTAGGGATTGGAGTTTTTGCTTGTGTGGTACCCAATCATTAAAGTCAGGCATCGCTTTAAGCAAGGCATCGGTGTACGGGTGCTTGGGTGCCGCAATGATTTTACTGGTATCGGCAGACTCCACCGACTGACCACAATACATTACCGTAATACGTCCTGCCCACTGTGTTATGGTCGCTAAGTCGTGGCCGATAAGCAGAATGGTTGTGTTATTAAGTTGGTTCATGCGGCTCAACAGACGCAAAATTTGCGATTGGGTAATCGGGTCTAAGTCGTTGGTTGGCTCATCTGCGATCAGCAACTTTGGTTTGGTCGCTATCGCCATGGCAATCATGACTTTTTGACACTCACCATCAGTCAGTTCATAAGGATAGCTACCCATTAAACGCTTGTGATCTTTAATACCCACTTTATGCAAAAGCGCGATGGCCTGTTTTTTACGCCATTTAAATCGCTCCCACCATTTCCCTTCAAATGCGCGAGATGGAATGGATTCAATCAATTGACGCCCGACTTCCTCTGAAGGGTCAAGACAAGTTGAAGGTTCTTGGAAAATCATCGCAATATCACGAGCAATGACGCGCCGACGCTCTTTTGGTGTAAGCTGAAGCAAGTCAATATTGCCAAGGCGCATACGGTCTGCGGTGATGCGCCAGTTATCTTTACTTACCCCGACAATCGCTTTTGCAACTAAGCTTTTCCCTGAACCAGACTCACCTACAAGACCACGAATTTCGCCTTCGTTCAAAGTTAGGCTCATTCGGTCAACGGCTTTGACCAACCCTTGAGGTGTTTCGATCTCAATGGTCAAATGTCGAATATCTAACAACGGCATTATTCGATCCCCGCATTAAGCGCTTGACGTACACCTTCACCTACTAAGTTTAGGGTAATAACAGTAAACATGATGGTCAGGCCGGGTAGGGTCACTGTCCAAGGTGCAATATAAATAAGCTCGACAGAGTCACCTAATATTGCTCCCCACTCGGTGCTTGGGGCCTGTGCGCCTAGGCCAAGAAAACCCAGTGCCGTAATATCTAAAATCGCAGCAGAGAGCGCGAGTGTGATTTCAGCGGCAATGACCGTCAGAATGTTAGGAAGAATTGAACTCCACAGTAAGTAGAAATCATTAGCGCCATCAAGGCGTGCTGCCATTATGTAGTCTTTTTCAACTTCGGTGTGGACTGCGATATAAACGGAGCGAATAAAACGCGGAATCAAAGCCAAGCAGATTGCGAGTAAAATATTGAACCCACCAAAGCCTAGAAATGCCACAAAAATGATTGCTAATAAGAGCGACGGGATCGACATGACGGTATCGAGCAAGTGGTTGAGAGTACTCGACAGTAAGCCTTTCGTCATACCTGCTAATACGCCAATTAAACAGCCTACAACGGCAGCAATTGCGGTGATGGCGACAGCAGCGCCAAATGTCAGCTGAGAGCCCATAATCAGGCGCGAAAGAATATCTCTACCTAAGTCATCGGTCCCCAAAAAGTAATCAACCGTTCCTGCTGGGGCCCATGACGGCGGCACAAGCAATTCACCAGACTGTGCTTGGGCGTCAAATGGTGCAAGTAGGGGGGCAAAAATGGTAATAAGGACGATAAACACCAAGCACCACAAGCCAAACATGGCTAGTCCGTTGGCGCGGTAGCTTCGCCAAAAACGCTCAAACTGTGTTGGAATGCGCTCTTCCTGATAAACGTTATTTGTTAGCATACCATTCCTTTCGAACTAAAGGGTTAATCATCGCGCCAATCAAATCCGAGAGTATGTTAGCGGTAAGAACCAAAGTCGCAAGTACCATCACGCCAGCTTGGATAGATGCATAGTCTTGGCTTGCTAGCGCATCTAAAAGCCAACGACCAATACCTGGCCAGTTAAAAATAGACTCCGTGATGATAGCTAAGGTAATCATACTCGAAAGTTGAACACCAACCTTGGGAATGATAGGCGGTATCGCATTCCGCAATACATGTTGAGTTACGATTTCGCGGTTAGAAAGACCTTTGATTCTCGCTGCACGGATGTAGTTTTGGCTCATCACTTCCGCTACCGAGGAGCGCATTAGTCCGACAACCTGGGTGGTTGGAGCCAAAGCGAGCACCAAACATGGCAGTACCATATGCTCAATAACGCTTTGCAGTGCGTGAGCGCGGTATTCGCCTTTCGCCATGAATGCGTCGATAATGGCAAACCCGGTTACATGATCAATTTCGTAAAGTAAATCATACCGTCCCGCAACGGGAAAGAGTTGGTATTCCAATGAAAAGACCATGATAAGTAGCAGAGCTACCCAAAAAATTGGGGCGGAATAACCAGACATCGACATGAATGAAATGCTGGTGTCGAGCCATTTACCTTGCTTCATCCCAGCCACGGTTCCAAGTGGAATACCGATCAAAAGGGACACCAAAAAGGCAAAAAAGCACAGTTCCAAAGTGGCAGGGAATACGACGGCGAGCTCGTCATAAATCGCGTTGCCGTTTTTACTTATGCCAAAATCAAGCTGAGAAAGGTTGATTAAGTAAGTTTGCCAACCAGACCAAAAATCAACGTTTGCCCAGTGCGAGAGAGGGTCAAGGCGAAGCAGAGAAAAACCCACTAATGTAAGGATCATCAAAGTGATGATAAATAGGTTAAAGCGTCGAACGGTATACCAAAACATCAGTGAATTCTCTCAACTCTATCAAACGGTTGGGCATTGAAAGGGCTTGATTTGAAGCCTGTCAGCGATTTGTCGTGCACACGGAACTGCACGCCATGCGCCAGAGGAATAACCGGGAACTCTTGATTCAAAATGTTCTGTGCTTGGCGATATAGGTTCAAACGGTAACGCGGTTCTTGAGTTTCTAACGCCAAATCGAGCAAGAAATCGAAGTCATCATTACACCACATGGACACGTTAAGGCCAACGCGGTCAGACTCGCAAGATAATAAAGGGCGGAAAAAGTTGTCAGGATCTCCGGTATCACCAATCCAACCAGTTAAAAGTAAATCGATATCGTTGATGTTCTCCAAATCCACACGTTCAAACCTATCATCGGTCAGTAGCGTTAATTTAACCCCAATATCGGCAAAATTCGCTTGGATTAACTCCGCAGTCTTACGAGGGCTTGGGTTAAAAGCACGTGGTTCAAGTGGTACCCACATGGTCAATTCTAGGCCGTCTTCGTAGCCTGCATCTCGAAGTAGTGCCAATGCATAATTCCGGTCATAACGAATTTTTACGCTGTCTTTTTGATAAGCCCATGAATTTGGTGGTAGCAAGGTATAAGCTTGGGAGCCAGTTCCGTAGTAAACCGAATCTAAAATATTTTGACGGTTGATCGCTAAGTTAAGTGCTTGGCGAACTCGAGCATCACTCAGCGCGGTGGTTTCTGTGTTTATCGCAATAAAGGAAACGTTGTTAGCTGGTGTAGCCGTCAGCTCAAGGTTGTCATTTTCTTGAATGACAGGTATTTGGCTCGAAATAGGTGAAGAGAGTACGTCACACTCGTTTCTTAAAAGTTTAGCTAATGTACCCGTGCCTCTGTGAGAGATATCGAACACCACTTGTTCCATTTTTGCTGGTGACTTCCAGTAATTAGAATGACGCTCTAATCGAATCAAATCGTTCACTTGGTACTCTTTTAATTGATAAGGGCCGGTACCGATAGGAAGTTGGTCGATTTCTTCTTTATGATCTTTTGCTGCCAATTGCTGTCCATACTCCGCAGACAAGATAACCGCATGGCTGGTGGCAATATTGGCCAAGAAAGAAAAGTTTGGCTGAGATAACGTAAACCTTACCGTATGCTCATCTATTGCAACCACGTCTTGGAGTAGGTTTTGAAAATCTAACCCTGCAAACCATGGATAAAAACCACCACCTACTTGGTGAAAAGGATGGTCTACATCGATGATTCGCTTGAAGCTAAATACCACATCTTTTGCATTCAATGGGCGAGTGGGTGTGAACCAAGGCGTGGTTTGGAATTTAACACCACGTTTAAGCTTAAACGTGTATTCCGTCCCTGATTCATTTACTGACCAACTCTCGGCGATGCTTGCCACGGGCTGATGTGATTTAGGATCGAGCGTGAGCAGCGTATCGTACAGCTGCGGGCTCAGAGCCTCTGCGGTAATACCGCTATCAATAAGCTGAGGGTTAAACGTGGTCGGCTTACCCTGTCCGCAAAACACAAAGCCAGCTTTGCGAATATCATTGTGGTCAATTTCATCGCCACAAGCGGTAAGTAGGCTAATCCCAATAAGGCTCAGCGATAATCTTATAAAAGCATTCATAATATGAAATGTTCATTGGATCTTGCTCGTTTCGTTTGATCTTACTCTTTCAAAGCTAACAAGCGAAAATGATCTCGCTAATTTATCACCTTTGTGAACTCGCTCCAAACATAAAATCCATACACTGTAAGGTGTTATGCCATAAATGCATGCGAATTAGAGCGCAGTCACGAGCTCGTGTATTGATTGAGTTCTCTCGGTCAAGTTAGCTTTGTCCGACCAAACCATATTTTCTAACCATCCCTCGTAATTGGTGATAGCTCAAGCCAAGTAGCTCGGCTGCTTGTCGTTGATTAAACTTGGCTTCTTCCAATGCACGATTGAGTAAATGGATATCTTGTTCCTCTTGCCATTGTTTATAGTCTAGAGGGAATTGGATGGTGTTGCTTGATGCTTCCTCTTCTTGTTGCTCTGCTTGTTTTGCACTATGGCCAAGCGCGCTGTGCCAAACCGTTTCAAAGGGATTGAAAACCAGTTCATCAATTGGGTGAGCATTCAGACCATGTTGGTAAATCGCACGTTCAATCACGTTTTTTAGTTCGCGGACGTTACCGGGCCATTCATATTCAATAAGCGACTGCTGCGCTTTTGGGGTAAAACCGACAAAGTATTCCAGTTGCAGTTCACGACACATTTTCATCGCGTAGTGCTCTGCTAAAGAGAGAATGTCTTCTTTGCGCTCGCGAAGAGGCGGCAACATAATGACATCGAAGGCTAGCCTGTCGAGCAGATCTGCACGGAAATCACCTTGCTCTGCCAATTTTGGTAGGTCGGCATTGGTTGCACAAACAAGTCGAACATCCGCATTGAGAGCGGTATGACCGCCAACTCGCTCATATTCACCATATTCAATGACACGTAATAGCTTTTCTTGAACTAAAAGTGGTGCGGTTGCCAGTTCGTCAAGAAACAAAGTACCGCCCTCGGCACGCTCGAAACGCCCTTTATGTTTACCTTTAGAGCCCGTGAAGGAGCCGGATTCATGTCCAAACAATTCGGAATCTATTAGCCCTTCGCTTAATGTCGCACAGTTGAGTGATAGTAGTGGTTTATCCCAACGTCTTGATAAATAATGCAAACGCTGAGCGATGAGTTCTTTACCCGTACCTCGTTCACCAATGATGAGGACAGGGCGCTCAATGGGTGCAAGTTGTGATACTTTATCTAGTACAGCGAGAAAAGCAGGTGATTCACCAATCAGGTTTTGCTTCATAAAGTCCTTCTTATTTAACAGCCGAGCCATGATTTAGAGATAGAGTTGGTAAATTTCACCAACAGTTGGTGAAAAACATCATAGCACAATAGTGTGTAACGACAACAAAATGAATAACGCTCTGATTTAAAAGAAAATTATAAGTTGGCACGTTACTTGTTATATATTCAGGGAGACACAAGGTTAATCACCACCTTGTCGAGTTTTAATAGGAAAAAAGAGGAGTTCCGTTATGGGTATTTTTTCTCGATTTGCAGATATCGTTAACTCAAACATCAGTGCATTACTGGACAAGGCGGAAGATCCTGAAAAAATGATCCGTCTTATCATTCAAGAAATGGAAGACACACTTGTTGAAGTGCGTACTAACTCGGCTAAAGCGATTGCAGACAAGAAAGAGTTGGCTCGTAAGGTTGAAACGTTAGAAGAGCAAATTGGCGAATGGGGTCAAAAAGCGAGCTTAGCATTAGTTAAAGAGCGCGAAGATCTAGCTCGTGCAGCATTAATTGAAAAGCAAAAGCTAGAGCAAGTAATTAAAGGCCTCCACACTGAGCAAACCTTAGTGGAAGAAACGATCGATAAGCTTACTGGCGAGATTGGTAAGTTGGAAAGCAAAATTGCTGAAACGCGCGCAAAACAGCAAGCACTAGCAATTCGTAACCAAACTGCATCTAACCGTCGTGATGTGCAAAAACACCTGCACACTAGCCGTACTAATGAAGCGATGGCGAAATTTGAGCAGTACTCACGTAAAGTGGATGAAATGGAAGCGGAAGCAGACCTATATGCTCAAACTGGTAATGCTAAATCGCTAGAACAAGAGTTTGCAGAGTTGCAGGCACAAGACGAAATTGAAAAAGAGTTGGCAAAACTGAAAGAACAGATGTCATCGAAAGATAAATAAGAAAGGAGCCATTTATGTCGGCATTTTTTATAGCAGGACCAGTGATTGTCTTTTTAATCTTTGTCGCTCCACTATGGCTCTTCTTACACTATCGCAGCAAACGCAAAACAGATAGTGCACTGTCGAGCCAAGATTTAGAGCGCCTTCAGGTACTATCTGAAAAAGCGGAAGCGATGCAGTCCCGAGTTGATACATTGGAGCGCATCTTGGATGCTGAGTCACCAACATGGAGACGAAAGTATGAATAATCGAGAACTGTATCGTGATCCAGTAAATGGCAAAATCTCCGGTGTTTGCGCCGGAATTGCCAACTACTTTGGTGCAGAAGTTTGGTTGATTCGTATTGTAGTGATTTCTGCAGCGCTGTTAGGTGGTACGTTTTTGGTATTGTTAGCGTACATCGCGATGGCGTTTATGTTAGAAAAGCAACCAGTAACGTATTCTGAAAATATCAGAGCGCAGCAAGAGCATACGCTCAAAAGTAAGCCTTGGCAGAAAGGGCAAAGCCCTGATCAACTGCTCAGTGTGTTGGAAAGGGATTTTGACCGTCTTGATGGCAAAATTCGTAACATGGAAGCTTATGTTACGTCTGATACATATAGGGTGAACAGAGAATTCAGTAAGCTCTAGGCATTTTGTATCCAAAGAAGATTTAACTGAAGCAGGCATAAAGCCTGCTTTTTTATCACAAATTACTAATTTTAAAGCACTATTAATCTTTTCTGCTCTGGAAGTTCGTTCAAAATTCATCTACTTTAAAAATAATCCCCCAATTTTTATGGATGAATGTAATGAGAAAATTGCTCATTCCTATTGCCATCTCGGCTGTCTTGTCGGGGTGCGGTAAAGAACTTCCTCCTGTTCCTGAACCTGAATCGCGCCCTGCGAAGCTATTTACAGTATCTGTTGGCAATGCCCAGTTTGAGCGACATTTTCCTGCCACGACGGAAGCTGGCGATAGAGCAGTACTGACATTTCGAGTTCCTGGGCTTCTTCAAACGATAGAAGTGAATGAAGGTCAAGTCGTCAGTAAAGGTGATGTTTTGGCGTCATTAAACCCAGATGAATATTCTCTGCTCGAACAGCAAGCTCGGGCAAATTTTTTGCTCGCAGATGTGCAATACAAGCGATACCAAAAGCTACGTAAAGACCAAGTAGTATCTGAGCAAGATTTTGATGAGGCAAAAGCGAATCACAACTCAGCAAAAGCTCAATGGAATCAAGCAAAGGCAAACTTAAGATATACCAAACTTGTCGCGCCATATGATGGCACTATTTCGTACATTCCAGCAGAAAACCATGAATATGTTGCCGCGAAAGAAGGGGTGATGAATATTCAGTCCAACCAACTCCTCAAAGTGATATTCCAAATCCCAGACTATCTTCTAAATCGTTACACGCAGGGGAGCGATGTCTCTGCCAGAATGATATTTGATGCGTTCCCCGAGCGAGCCTTTGATTTAACCTTTCAGGAAATCGATACAGAAGCCGATCCTAAAACGGGCAGTTACAAAGTCACGATGGTCATGGAGCGACCAGCAGAAATTGGCCTTTTGCCGGGAATGTCTGGCAATGCTTACCTCCTGTCCAAAAGTGCAGGAGCGACAAAGATTCCTAACTCCGCGTTGCTAGAAGAGAACGGCAAAACATACGTTTGGCGTGTCGATGAGCAAGGCATTGTATCCAAAGCCGCAATTGAGATGAATGACAAAAATCAAGTGTTAGCCGGGCTTAACGATGGCGACCAAATCATTATCTCGGGTGTCAGTGTAATTGAACCCGGAATTAAGGTAAGAGCGTGGATTAAGGAAAGAGGGTTGTAATATGAAAGGAATCATCTCTCTAGCGACTTTACTTTCAACGCTTTTTCTCGTTGGCTGTGGGGATAAGGCGCCAGAAAAAGAGCTCGAAACGCCACGAGTTAGGGTTACGTCATTAGCGGGAAACAAGGTGGACGACAACTTGTACTTCCCTGCGGTTGCGAATGCAGCGGATCGCTCTCATTTGAGCTTCAGAGTGGCAGGAGAAGTCAGCCGCATCATGGTAAAAGAGGGCGACAAAGTCACGAAGGGTGATGTTATTGCAACGCTAGATCCCACGGACTATGAGTTGGATGTAGATAATGCGAGTGCGCGTTTTTCTGTTGTCGACAGTCAGTATCGCCGCTCACGCCCTTTGGTTGATAAAGGCCTATTAGCTAAGTCTCAGTTTGATGAAATTGCAGCACAACGACAAATCGCCTTAGCTGAGCTTCAGTTAGCCAAACTTCGTCTATCATTTACTGCCTTAAAAGCGCCCGTGGATGGGATTATTTCGCGAGTTAATATCGACCAATTCGAAAATGTTCAAGTCGGACAGCATATCGTTAATATTCACAGCTTGGAGCGAGTCGAAGTGTTGATTCAGCTTCCAGACCGCCTCTATGTGAACCAACCGCCAACGGAAGAAAGGCTTACCGCGATCAAAGCATTAGTGCGCGTGCCCAGCGGTAACGAATATAACGCGACGGTAAAAGAATTTACGACTGAGCCCGATCCAACAACAGGTACGTTTACTGTCACACTGTCGCTTCCTATGCCGGAAGAAGAGTACATCCTAGATGGGATGGCTGTTGAAGTAACGTCTAAAGACGAGAATGTTGGGCTTGATCTCAACCTAGGAATTAATGTCCCTATCGAAGCCATTTTTAATGCGGATGGTGACGAGCTGGGGCGCGAAAACAAATTTGTTTGGGTACTGAATGACGACAATACGGTATCGCGCAAACAGGTGCGAGCAGGTAAGGCATCTAAAACGTCCATTCAAATCCTTGATGGTCTCATGCTCAAAGACAAAGTTGTGACTGCCGGTGTTTCTCGATTAAGGGATGGCATGAAAGTGGAAGTGATACAGGAAATGGCTACGCAGGAGGCCGGTCTATGAGCGATCTTAATAAATCAGTGCCTCAAAGTGATGATGATGTGACCGGTATTGCTGCGTACTTCATCCGAAATCGCGTCATCAGTTGGATGGTCGCACTGATATTTTTGATTGGTGGTATCGCCGCATTCTTTGGTTTAGGGCGTCTTGAGGACCCTGCTTTTACTATTAAAGATGCGATGGTAGTGACCTCTTACCCTGGTGCGACACCGCAACAAGTCGAAGAAGAAGTGACGTATCCAATCGAAAAAGCGATTCAGCAGCTTACTTATGTTGATGAAGTAAATTCGATTTCTAGCCGAGGCTTATCTCAAATCACGGTCACGATGAAGAACAATTATGGCCCTGATGATCTACCACAAATTTGGGATGAGTTGCGCCGTAAAGTGAACGACCTTAAAGGGACGTTGCCTCCAGGTGTGAATGAACCTCAAGTGATCGATGATTTTGGTGATGTTTACGGGATTTTGTTAGCGGTGACTGGCGACGGTTATAGCTATAAAGAGCTACTGGATTACGTCGATTACTTACGCCGAGAGCTCGAACTGGTTGATGGCGTGAGTAAAGTTTCGGTATCTGGGCAACAGCAAGAGCAAGTGTTCATCGAAGTATCGATGAAAAAATTGAGCAGTATAGGTCTTGCTCCGGATACCGTGTTTAATCTTCTTTCGACGCAAAACGTAGTTTCTGACGCAGGAGCGATCAGAATTGGTGACGAGTACATCAGAATTCAGCCGACTGGCGAGTTCCAGAGTGTGGATGAGCTAGGCGATTTGTTGATTACTGAGTCGGGTGCTCAGGGGCTCATCTTCTTGAAAGATGTGGCGGAAATAAAACGTGGTTACGTAGAAGTCCCGAATAATATTATTAATTTTAACGGCAGCCTCGCACTAAACGTGGGTGTTTCTTTTGCTGAAGGCGTCAACGTCGTTGAAGTCGGAAAAGCGTTTGATCATCGCCTTGCAGAGCTAAAGTACCAACAACCTGTCGGTATCGAAATTTCGGAAATCTATAGTCAGCCGAAAGAAGTGGATAAATCGGTTAGCGGTTTTGTTGTGAGCTTGGCTCAAGCTGTCGGTATCGTCATTATCGTACTTCTGTTCTTTATGGGGCTACGTTCAGGTCTGCTTATCGGTTTAATTTTACTGCTGACGGTGTTGGGTACGTTCATTTTCATGAAGTATCTCGCGATAGATTTGCAGCGGATTTCATTAGGTGCCTTGGTTATCGCGTTAGGTATGTTGGTGGACAATGCAATCGTTGTGGTTGAGGGGATTTTGATTGGTACTCAAAAAGGGCGAACTCGACTCCAAGCAGCGACCGACATTGTTACCCAAACAAAGTGGCCATTACTTGGGGCAACTGTGATTGCGGTAACTGCATTTGCGCCAATTGGACTGTCTGAAGACTCTACGGGTGAATACTGTGGCACTTTGTTTACGGTTCTGCTGATCTCTTTAATGTTGAGCTGGTTTACCGCTATCTCGTTGACACCATTCTTTGCTGACATCTTCTTTAAAGGCCAGAAGATTAAACAAGGTGAAGGGGAAGAAAATGATCCATATAACGGGGTTATTTTCGTTATTTATAAAAAGTTTCTTCAGTTTTGTATGCGTCGTGCTTGGTTTACCGTTGTGGTGCTGATTGCGGGATTAGCGGCAAGTGTTTACGGGTTCACCTTTGTGAAGCAAGCGTTTTTCCCATCGTCGACAACGCCGATTTTTCAGTTAGATGTATGGATGCCAGAAGGAACTGATATTCGAGCAACTAACACAACGCTTAAAGAGTTAGAAAGTTGGTTAGCTAAGCAAGAGCATGTTGACCATATCACGACGACCGCGGGTAAAGGTTTACAGCGCTTCATGTTAACGTACGCGCCAGAGAAAAGTTATGCGGCTTATGGTGAGATAACCACTCGTATGGAAAATTACGAAGCGTTAAAACCATTAATGGCGAAGTTTCGAGAGTATTTAAAAGCCAACTACCCAGAAATCAATTACAAGCTCAAACAGATTGAGTTAGGCCCTGGTGGTGGTGCAAAAATTGAAGCGCGTATTATTGGCTCAGATCCAACCGTCCTTCGTACGATAGCCGCTCAGGTCAAGGACATCATGTACGCCGACCCTCAGGCAACAAATATCAGGCATGATTGGCGTGAACGAACCCAAGTTCTTGAACCTCAGTTTAACGAGAGTCAGGCACGTCGCTATGGCATTACCAAATCGGACGTCGATGATTTCTTGTCCATGTCATTCTCTGGAATGACGATAGGCTTATACCGAGACGGCACGACGCTCATGCCTATCGTGGCTCGTTTACCAGAAGATGAGCGCATTGATATTCGTAACATCGAAGGCATGAAAATATGGAGTCCAGCACAGAGTGAGTTTATCCCACTTCAACAAGTCACAATGGGTTACGACATGCGTTGGGAGGATCCTATCATCGTACGTAAGAACCGTAAGCGTATGCTCACTGTGATGGCAGACCCTGATATTCTAGGTGAAGAAACCGCATCGACGTTGCAAAAACGTTTACAGCCCCAAATCGAAGCGATTCAAATGCCTCCTGGCTATTCACTAGAGTGGGGTGGTGAATACGAATCTTCAGGTGATGCTCAAGAGTCACTGTTTACTACTATGCCAATGGGGTACTTGTTCATGTTCTTGATCACTGTATTCCTATTTAACTCTATCAAAGAGCCACTCATTGTTTGGCTTACCGTGCCACTGGCGTTAATTGGTGTCACCACCGGTTTGTTGGCACTCAACACGCCGTTTGGTTTTATGGCATTGCTCGGCTTCTTAAGCTTATCGGGAATGGTGCTCAAAAATGGCATCGTATTACTGGACCAAATTGAAATTGAAATGAAGTCCGGTAAAGAGGCTTATGACGCGGTCGTTGATGCTGCGGTAAGTCGCGTCCGTCCCGTTTGTATGGCTGCTATCACGACGATCCTTGGTATGATCCCACTGTTGCCAGATATTTTCTTCAAACCAATGGCGGTTACGATTATGTTTGGTTTGGGTTTTGCGACAGTCCTGACACTGATTGTCGTGCCAGTGTTGTATCGTTTGTTCCATAAAGTGGCAGTACCGAAACAGGCTTAGTGCTACTGATATAACGATGAAAAATATCGCGCCTCTAGCTCATCAGTTAGAGGCGCTTTTTAAGGAAGAATAATGACAGAACAAAAAACGTGTGCGTGGGCGATGAATCACCCATTAGAGCGCGAATATCATGATTCCGAATGGGGCGTGCCAGTATATGACGACCAAGTCCTGTTTGAATTTATTACTTTGGAAGGTGCGCAAGCTGGTCTTAGTTGGATCACCATCCTTAAAAAGCGCGAAGGTTACAGAGAAGCGTTCGAGAATTACGATCTAGATGCGTTGGAACAAAGAAATGAAGAACGCGCTGAATACATCGTGGAAAACTTCGATGTTGTAAGGCATCGCGGAAAGATTAACTCGGTTTTCAGTAATGCCAAAGCGGCCAAAGCGTTAATTGCTGAATACGGAAGTTTATCAGACGCGTTGTGGCAGTTCGTGGACGGCGAACCAATCATTAATCAATGGCAACATATGAGTGACGTGCCAGTTTCGACAGAGCAATCCAAAGCCATGAGTAAATTCCTAAAAAAGAAAGGCTTCAAGTTTGTCGGTGAAACCATCTGTTATGCTTTCATGCAAGCCGTCGGCATGGTGGATGACCATATCGTTGGATGTCCTAAAAAGCAGAATAAGTAACGTTTGGCTATTAAGCTAATGTTGTTAGTTCTGGCTATCATGAATACGTTCCAAAGCTTCGATTCGACGCCATTGAGTGGCATCGAAGCTTTGTTTTCTTAAAGCAATGATTTCTGCCTGTTTTTCGTCTTGCCCTAGAAAATCTCTATTCAGAATATTTTGACGCTGCTTTAAGTAAGTGGCGAGTTGAGTCTCAAATGATGCTCTTTGCTCATCAAGTTTTTGCAGCCTCTGCGCTCCGGCATCTCCTACCAGAGCAACACGGGCGATGTACTTGTCTTGTGAATCAAGCTGAGAAGCTTGCTCGAGCTGCTTTGCTAATGCGTTATTGCGTTCACTTTCTCGTATGTAATCCGGTTGTTCTGATAACGCTTGATTGAGAAGGTGTTCTTGACTCTCGATATCCGATGCCTGTGTTTTAATCGTCAGCTTTTCTAAAGCAAGTTGGCGAAGTCGGTTTTCTTCGTCAAACAATTGGGTTATCTGCGCCTCGCTAAAGTATTGAAGCTGTAAGTTCAGTATTGCTTCATTCAGCATGGTTAACTGTTCAAGCGTTAGGTGATTGTGCTCAAAAGGCTCTAATGCAGAGAGTGCTTGCTTGTAGGAAAGGTAGGTTTGAAAAAGTTTGGCATCAATATTCAGAGTTTGCTTTGCTAAAGTGTCATCATTGACTTCCGCTTTGATCGTATCGAGATCTTCTTCGCCCAGCCGGCTAAGAGAATATTCGAAGAAATCTTTTGGGGAAGAGACATCGGCGGCTATATCTTGCTGAGATGGCGAATGGTTAGAGGTTATCTCTTGTTGTTTGTCGCTTTGCAACAGAGAAAGCGCTCCCACGCCAAATATCGAGAGCAGGATAAAAGTGGTGAGAGCGACTTTCTTCATTGTGATGACCTCTTATAAACCTTGAAGTTTGAGACGATTTGCATGTTGGCGATAAAGCGTGACTGGATCGGTTTCAAAAAGATGATGAATACCGAGTAGACCGTTAATTTCATCCAAATGGTTCATTTGATAATCATCACGTATGACTTTGCCTAAATGTGTGCTGCACGCACCAACTAAGCCATCATTCGGTCCATCAAAGGCTAAGCCAAGTACCATCATGGCAGCGTCAGTCGGATCGAAAACGTTTGTAAAAGTGGATGATCCGGTCCATGAGTAGTAATAAACGCCATTTGAAGCTAGCAAGTCGCCATTACCACATTCACTGGTAGGGACTCCCTCTGGGTAGTGCTGGTTAAACGCCAATGATCCTTCCGTGGTCAAGGCTGCTAATGAGGCTAAAGGGTCTTGGTCGAGATCAGAACCACCTGATAGAAGATTAATAAGAGTGGTTAAACCTTGCGCCAGTTTTACCGCGAGCTGCTCACTCCCCGAACCCTCAGATACGGTGCCACGAACTAAATCGGCTACTTTAGACCCTTTATTAACGCCTCCTATACTCGTAACTGATGCGACTAGGTCAGGACGGACAGAGGCAACATAGCGCGTTGTTGGACCACCATGACTGTGACCAATGAGATTGACTTTCTCTGCGCCTGTAGCTGCAAGTAAGGTTTCTACTTGAGCAAGCAGTTGCTCCCCTCGAACTTCGCTGCTATTGGTCGCGGATACCTGTGCAACATAAACTTTAGCACCATCTTTTGTTAAGGAATGTGGTATTCCGAAAAAGTAATCAACGCCTGCCAGGGTATCAAAACCAAACAAACCGTGAACCAAGACAATCGGATACTTGGTTTGGGTATAACCTGTCGCAGCGTATACGGAGGTTATTGGGACGGTAACTAAGGTAAAAAGCATTAGCGCTATAAATTTGAGTTTCAAAACTATCTCCTTGTGGTATGACCTCTTATGAATGATAAAAAGTAGGAGAGAAACTCTAAATTTGAAAAGCCTATTTATGGCACATTATTTCATTCTGTGACTGCTCAATTGAAAAACAACACAAATGATTAACATTAATTAATGGTTCGGGCGAATGTTAGTTAATTCTAATTAAGTCAGAGGGTTATAAAAACGCCCCGCAATGCAGGGCGATTCAATCATTGTTATAGGGAGGCTTCTTTTTCAAGCATTAAGGCATTATAACGCGCAAAACCAGCCTCTAAATCAGCGATCAAGTCATTTACGTCTTCTAAGCCAATATGAATACGAACCAAAGTACCTTCAAAGTGTGGGTGAGCTACGGTTCTCAGGCTGTTAAAGCTCTTAGGTTCGTTAGCTAGAATGAGGCTTTCATAACCGCCCCAAGAGTAACCCATACTGAAGTGTTTCATACCATCAAGCAGAGCCGTCGTCGCTTTTGGATAAGACGTTTTGAGAACAAATGAAAACAAGCCGTTTCCACCTGTGAAGTCTCGTTTGAAAAACTCATGGCCAGGGCTTGTTTCTAAAGCTGGATGGCGGACATGATCAACTTCTGGGCGAGAAGCGAGCCACTGAGCGACTTTTAAACTGCTTTCTGCGTGCTGTCTTAGGCGAACATCCAACGTGCGAATACCTCGAAGACCTAGGTATGCGTCGTCAGGAGAAACGCACTGACCCATCAGGTAGCTTTGTTCACGAAGCTGATCCCAATACTTTTCAGAAGCCACAGCAGTACCTAGCATGACATCTGAATGTCCAACAATATACTTAGTTGCCGCTTGAATGGAAATGTCTACGCCATGCTCGAAAGGAGAGAAGTTCACGCCTGCTCCCCATGTGTTGTCAAGCATCACGATGATATCTTGCTCGTGGGCAATGCGCGCTAATGTAGGTACATCTTGGACTTCCATGGTTATTGAACCAGGAGACTCCAAGAAAAGGACTTTGGTATTCGGCTGAATCAAGTCTCGGATACCTTCACCGATCATTGGGTCATAATAGGTGGTTTCGATGCCCATTTTCTTCATTATGGTGTTACAAAAGTCACGAGTTGGTTCGTAACAAGTGTCCACCATTAGAATGTGATCGCCAGTTTCAACGAAAGAGAGGATGGCGTTTGAAATTGCTGCCGTTCCACAAGGGTAAAGCGCGCAACCAGCTCCACCTTCAATCTCAACCATTGCGTCTTGGAAAGCAAAGTGCGTGTTGGTGCCTCGGCGACCATAAAACAATGTTTTGTTTGCACGATTAATGGTGGCTTGGTTCTTTTCTGCAACGGTATTGAATACCACGGTTGAAGCGCGTTGAACGGGTGGGTTTACAACACCATTTGTCCACTTTTTATCGCGGCCAGCGGTAATGAGTTTGGTTTTTTTTCCCTCTGACATAAAAGTTCCCTGTCTTAAATATTGCGGTTTTGAATATTTAAAACATGGACGACGTAGGTTATGCAAGGGAAAAGTCAACTATCAGCCAATAACAGCCAAGATGAACAGGTAATGATGTCGAGAGGTATCGTGTAGATAGGGAGCTAAAAGAACAAACCTCCAGCAGGATGCATGTAGCGCTGGAGGTTTTTTAGCCTGTGTATTTGAGGTATTAGAGGAGTGGGTTGAAGAGATAGAACACTCGCTCTAAGAACCGAGAAAATAGGCTCCTTTTCTCCCATTCTTCCAATACAACAGTGTGAGATTGCTTAATATAGCTATCTTGTAACCAAGACATTTGCTTGGTGAACTCTTCGTCATCAACGGCGAGGGTCACTTCGAAGTTCAGCCACAAGCTGCGCATATCCATGTTTACGGTGCCAACTAAACAGAATTGGTCGTCAATTACGACAGATTTTGTATGCAGCAAACCACCATAAAACTCATAAATCTTGACCCCTGCACTCAAGAGCTCACTATAAAAAGCGCGTGAAGCCCATTGCACCATCATAGAGTCATTTTTATGGGGAATAATGAGTTCAACGTTA
The DNA here is from genome assembly GCF_033338745.1 of Vibrio sp. Vb1026. Lineage (NCBI taxonomy): Bacteria > Pseudomonadati > Pseudomonadota > Gammaproteobacteria > Vibrionales > Vibrionaceae > Vibrio > Vibrio sp. Vb1026. The sequence continues at coordinate 243,972 of NZ_JAWOTH010000004.1, read as the reverse complement.
ATGCCTCGTTGTGCTGTCATCTTTAACGTTTCGAGTAAATCAGCATTGGGCACGAAATATGGTGTTGTGATTCGTACCGAGCGATTGGCTTGGTTTATTGCCAATGTTAATACTTGATAGATCAGATATTCCGGCATACCTGGGCCAGAAGGCACAACCTGAATAGGGTGTTGGAATTCACTCTCATCGATCTTGCATTCAGGTAGTCTTGGTAAATGACGTTCGCCAGTTTCGACTTCCCAATCCCAACAGTGGATGGCACTCAATACGTTTACCGTTGGTCCTGTAATGCGAACCATGATATCCACCCAATGCCCAACGCCACTATTTTGCTTGAAGTAAGCCGGGTCAACCAAGTTCATTGAACCTGTATAAGCAATTTCATCATCAATTACGATGATCTTGCGATGTTGGCGAAGATCAAGACGACGTAAGAAAATACGCCACATCTTCACTTCTAGCGCTTGAATAACTTCAATTCCAGCATCCTGCATCATTCGATACCAAGGACTTCTGAAAAAACGTGGACTACCTGCTGAATCGAGCAATAGTTTGACATCTACGCCGCGTTTAGCCGCTTGAATAAGCGCAGAAGCGACAGAGTCAGCCAAACCACCCGGATGCCAAATGTAGAATACCATTCGAATACTGCTCTGCGCGTTTTCGATGTCTTCAATAATGGAATGCAAAATCTCATTAGGTGACTGTTGCAGCGACAATGTATTACCGCTCAATGCGGGAAGACCAAGGCGGTTGTTACAAAGTTCATCAATTCGGTAGATGTGCCTTCCCATCGTTTCTGGGTTGTGCGCGTTACAGTCGTTAAGCTGACTGAACCACTTCTCGAATGGTGTAAACATCTCTTTCGCACGTTCGGCTCGCTTTCTGCCTAAGTTCAGTTCACCGAAGAGGAAATAACATGCGACACCCAGAACGGGAAGGATATAAATGATCATTAGCCAAGCTAAAGACACGCTCACTGCACGGCGCTTTAAAACGACACGAATGGTCACACCTGCGACCAGTAACCAATATAGCCCGATGCCAGCTAAAGTAAGAAAGTGATAAAACTTGTCCATATACGCTCAGAGTAATATGCCCTTCTAGGATATTAAGCATAAAAGTGGGTTGGGGGAATAGATTTCCCATTTAGACGTGGGATTGACCTTATATGAGGAACGAATTTCATAACAGCTGATTCTGTTATTTTAATGTGAAAAATAAGGTCATTCTTTAACTTTTGAACAAAAAAGCAGCATTTAACCTGCGTAACTCGACACTTGTGCGATAAATGTACTTTTTTGGGGTTCCAATTTTAAAGGGGAGCTGCTTTACTTTCTAGATATAGTGCGTCGAACGCTTATTTTATAAGTGTACAATAATTTTTACATAAACTTTTTAGACGCCTATCTCTATGCATACACAACAAACTAATTTTGGAGAAAAAGCGTGGCTACAACTAATACAGCAGCACCACGTGATACGTGGGGGTCTAAACTAGGCTTCGTAATGGCAGCAGCGGGTTCCGCTGTCGGTTTAGGCAATATATGGAAATTCCCTTACACAGCAGGTGAGAGTGGCGGCGGTGCATTCGTTGCTATCTATCTTATCTTTGTAATTTTTATCGGCTTTAGCGTGATGCTGACAGAGTTCGCTATTGGTCGTAAGACAGGTCTTTCTGCCGTAGGTGCATTCAAAACAACTGACCGACGCTGGACGTTTACTGGCGTTATGGGAGTCTTCAGTGGTCTTTTGATCATGGGCTTCTACCCTGTGGTTGGTGGTTGGGCATTGGCCTACATCTTTAAAGTGGGTGGTGGTCTACTCAGCGCGCCAGAAGCAATTGGCGACAGCTTTGGCGGTTTCATCTCAGATCCGATTCAACCTTTAATGTGGATGGGTGTTTACCTGTTCCTTAACGTCATGATTGTGATGAAAGGGATTTCGGGTGGTATTGAGAAAGCCGGTAAGGTTCTGATGCCGCTTCTGTTCTTAATCCTAATCGTTGTTTCTGTTAAAGGCTTGATGCTGCCAGGTGCAATGGCTGGCCTTGAGTTCTTATTCATGCCGGACTTTTCTAAAGTCGACAGCAACGTGGTTCTTGCTGCACTAGGACAAGCGTTCTTCTCACTTAGCTTAGGTATGGGTTGTATGATGACGTACGGTTCTTACCTGAAAAAGAAAGAGAACCTAGTTCAAACAACCGGTATGGTTACAGCGATGGATACTGGTGTCGCGATTCTTGCTGGTGTTGCTATGTTCCCAGCAATGTTTGCCTTTGGCATGGAGCCTGCGGCAGGCCCTGGTCTTGTATTCGTTGTCGTTCCTCAGCTATTTGCTGAAATGGGCGGTGTGATTGGGTTGCTATTCGCGTTGTTATTTTTCATCGGTTTGACGGTGGCGGCATTAACTTCTTCAGTATCACTATTGGAAGTTGTCGTGTCTTACCTAATTGACGAGAAAGGCATGAAGCGCTCTAACGCAGTTCTGTCTGCAAGTGCAGTTATGGCGGCATTATGTATTTTTGCGTCACTATCGTTAGGTGGAATGGGACCAACGCTGTTTGGTACCGGTGCCTTTGATATCTTCGACTTGCTAACGGACAAAATCTTCTTAGCGGTTGGTGGTATGTTGGTTTGTATCTTTGCAGGATGGCGCCTAAGCCGTGCTGAGCTAGAAAAAGAGATCACTAATGACGGCGAAGTATCCTTCCCGCTATTTGGATTGTGGTACAACCTAGTTAAATACCTGATTCCTGTTGCGATTGCTATTGTTGCCTTCATGGGGATTAAGTCTGGCTTTGATAGTGGCAAAGGTGAAATCATGCTGCTGGGTATCGCAATCATTGGTCTTGCTGGCATTTTCTCGAAGAAGCTTTAGCAAATACCTTGGGGGCAAGCCTCGATAGCTTTGTCCGATAACTTATGTATACTGCTGGCTCCAAACGTGGAGCCAGTTTTTTATGTTCGATATTCTACATACCCATCCCGATTTTCTGATCATCAATAAGCATCCCAACGTCTCTGTTCATAAAGACGATGGCGACACAATGCTGCTGCAAGAAGTGGCTAAGCAGAGTGGTGATCAGCAGCTCTATCTTATCCATCGCTTGGATAAAATGACATCGGGTATTCTGCTCCTCGGACGCAACGCCAAAGCGGCCAGTGCGTTATCGCAAGCTTTTGCTGACCGCCAAGTGGAAAAGTTCTATCTGGCGATTGGCTCTAAAAAGCCGAAAAAGAAACAAGGTTTGGTCGTTGGTGATATGGAGCGTTCGCGCCGTTCATCATGGAAGCTGGTCAACAGCAAAAATAACCCAGCCGTCACCCAGTTTTTCTCTCTTGCGGCAGAGCCCGGAGAGCGCCTATTTTTATGTAAGCCACACACTGGTAAAACGCATCAAATCCGCGTGGCATTAAAATCGGTTGGCTCAGGTATTGTTGGCGACCCGATTTACAATGCAGGCAATGAGGCTGATCGCGGTTATCTGCATGCATTTTCACTTTGCTTCCAATACCGAGATGAGCAATATCGCTTTGTTTGCGACCCACGAGAATACCAAGTGCTGGGTAACAAATGGCACAGTGAAATCGTCTCTCAGGGTTTGGATACTTGGCTTTCCCCTTGGGAACTGAACTGGCCTACGATCAAATAACCGTCACAAAGAAAACTAATAAGAGAACTCGATGCAAGCATCACAACTTCCGCTGTTTTTTCAGCATCTAGAAACCGAGCTCGCGCAAGCTCCGAACGAAATTCGTCGACTGTTTCATGGTCGTGGCCGTCGTTTTGATGGCTTAGAGCAAATTACCTGTGATTGGTTACAAGGTCAGTTGATCATCAACTTGTTTAAAGAAGTCGACGACGCGTTTCTCGCTGAGCTGAAAAGCGGCCTCAATGCGTTGGCACTATCACCACTGTGGGCAGACAAGCAAGGTCGTACTATGGTTCTTCAGCACCGTTATGCCGATGGTGCGCCTTCAGAAGTGCTTGTCGGTGAATTAGACGCTCGCCCTGTCGTTGAAGAAAGCGGTTTGAAATACCAATTGGATATTGGCCGCAACCAAAACTTCGGTCTGTTTTTGGACATGCGCTACGGTCGTGATTGGGTACGGGAAAATGCGAAGCATAAAAACGTGCTTAACTTGTTTGCTTACACGTGTGGCTTTTCTGTCGCTGCCATTGCGGGTGGCGCAGATAAAGTGGTTAACGTCGACATGGCAAAAGCGTCGCTGTCTAAAGGTCGTGAGAACCACAAGCTAAATGGTCATAACATCAACCAGGTAAGCTTTATGGGGCACGATATCTTTAAATCGTGGGGTAAGATTAAGAAATCTGGTCAGTATGACTTGATTATCATCGATCCGCCTTCGTTCCAGAAAGGCAGCTTTGCGCTGACTAAAGACTACAAAAAGATTCTACGTCGATTGCCGGATTTGTTGGCAGAAGGCGGTCAAGTGATGGCATGTGTGAACTCACCATCTGTGACAAGCGACTTCTTGATTGAGAGCATGCAAGAAGAAGCGCCACAACTGACGTTCCGCGAGCGTCTGGATAACCCACCAGAGTTTATGGACGTAGACAGCGAAGCAGCATTGAAAGTGTTGCTGTTTAGCGAGAAGCAATGACGACGAAACGAAAGTTGTACCTATCTATAATACCAGCCGTTTGAGTACGGCTGGCATTTCCACGATACCCCGTTAATCTGAATAGCGAGACGCGAGTGTGATTCAGAGTCTATTATCAGAGTGAGTTATTCCTAACACGCTGATATTAGATTCCTGATCTCGCCTAGGCTCGTCGGAATGACGGGAAACAATAAAAGATCGATACCAGCAGCATTAACCGATCTGCACTTCAAGATCCGCTTCGATGGTTGATGAGCAGGCGAGCACATAGCCTTGTTCAATTTCTTCTGGCGTCAATGTTTCTAGGCTAGTGGAAGAGACGTTGCCTTTACGAACCTTGCATTTGCACGAGCCACAAATCCCGCTTCGACAAGCGACGATTAATGGTAAACCTGCGCCTTCGAGCACATCGGCCAGTACCTGACCTTTTTGAGCATCGATGCTTTGAGCAAAATCAGGAACAGAAACGTTAACCGTCTCATCGGAGACCGATGATTCTGCGCCAGTCGCTGGCGTAAAACTCTCTTGGTAGAAGTTCGTCATGTCAAAACCAAGGTCATTCAAATAGCCGTGAACATCTTGCATAAACTGGCTTGGACCACACAGGTAAACGGTGCGCTGTTTGAAATCAGGAACAAGCTCTTTAAGCCAGTCGGCATTCAAACGACCTTGTGGATGCGATGTTCCTTCGCGGTTTTTCAGCAACAACTTTAAATTGAAGTTGGGATACACAGCGTCTAACGTTTCTAGCTGATCGTAGTAAATCGTCTCTTCTGGGCTGCGTGCAATATGAAGAAATGCGATGTCCACATCGTTGTCGTTTTCATCTTGATTACTCAGCCAGTGCTTTGCCATCGAAAATACGGGCGTGACGCCGCAACCTGCACTGATAAGCAAGGCTTTTGTTTCGCCATCACGTAACACGGGTGGATGGTCGATGCAGTTAAATTCGCCTGCTGGTGGTAATGCTTGAACAGTATCACCGAGCAGCAGCGAGTCAACGATGTAGTTCGATACTTTACCGCCAGATACTCGTTTGATGGTGAGTTGAAGGTGATCGTCTTCATTGATCGAGCTGATTGAATAGGCACGAAACTCCATTTTTCCATCAATTTCGACGCCCAAGTTAATAAACTGGCCAGGCTTAAACTGAAACAGAAGTGATTCGGTTAGTTCGGCCAATTTTATGCTGACGGTGTCGTGTGTTTCGAAGTATTTGTCGATGCAACGGAGTGTGACGGGTTGGTTACCTTGCCATTCAAAAAACATAACAATCTCTTTGGTTGTGGCTATTTTTGGTTCGAAATAGATAGCGCCTCCGCGTAAGGAGGCGCGTAACAAGCAAGTTTATTAAGCTGCTAGGATGGCTTTTAGATCATCCTGAACATTGCCAATACTGCGCATATCGAACTTCTCTTGGATGATGGCGATTAGGTTTGGCGTTAGGAATGCCGGTGCAGTAGGGCCTGTGTAAATGCCTTTCACGCCCAATGCAAATAGCGTTAGCAAGATAACGATCGCTTTTTGCTCGAACCAAGAAAGCACAAGCGTGAGTGGCAGTTCATTGATGTCACAGTCAAACTCTTTCGCCAGTGCAAGTGCAAGCTGGATTGCAGAGTAAGCATCGTTACATTGGCCGACATCCAATAGGCGAGGGATGCCGTTGATATCGCCAAACGTATTCTTGTTGAAGCGGAACTTACCACACGCTAAGGTCAGGATTAGCGTGTCTTCTGGCGCTTCAGCCGTGAAATCGGTGTAGTAGCTACGTTCCGCTTTATCGCCATCACAACCGCCGACTAGGAAGAAGTGTTTGATGTTGCCTTGTTTCACTTGGTCGATAACCGCAGGGGCGGCGTTCATCAGTGCATTGCGACCAAAACCAACCGTGATGTGGTGTTCGATTTCATCGTGTTGGAAACCGTCTTGCGCTAGAGCACATTCAATCACTTGGCTAAAATCATCGCCTTCGATGTGAGCCACACCAGGCCAGCCAACAATACTACGAGTGAATAAACGGTCTGCGTATTGACCCACATTTGGATTCAACAAGCAGTTTGACGTCATTACGATTGCGCCAGGGAAGTTTGCGAATTCTTTCTGTTGGTTTTGCCATGCGCTGCCGTAGTTGCCGACAAGATGAGGATATTTCTTCAGCTCAGGGTAGCCGTGTGCAGGCAGCATTTCACCGTTGGTATAAACGTTAATGCCTTTGCCTTCAGTCTGTTGCAGGATTTTTTCTAGGTCATGCAAATCATGGCCAGAAACAAGAATACATTTGCCTTTTACTGGCTTGACGTTCACCGAGGTTGGTTCTGGATGGCCGAAGGTCATTGTTTCACCTTGGTCGAGCATTTCCATCACTTTGTAGTTCATCAGGCCAATGCGCATTGAGCAATCAAGTAGTTCACCAAGATCTTCAGGGTCTGTACCCAACCACGCCATGATTTCATGGTATTCGGCATAGATATCGTTGTTGGTTTGCTCAAGAACACGTGCGTGCTCCATGTATGCTGCGGCACCCTTAAGGCCGTATAGGCAAAGTAAGCGTAGGCCAATAACATCTTCATGTACTTGGTCCTTACCACGGTTAACCGCGACTTGAGGAGCAAAAGCTAAGATTGCTTCTGCGCTATTTGGTAGCTCAAAGTGAGCAACAACAGGGATGTCAGCAACTTCGGTATCGGCGAGTGTTGCAGCAGACATTACTTGCTCTTTTAGCAATGCTTTGTACGTTGCCGCTTGAGAAGTTAGCTCTAGGACACGTTCAGGGTCAAAGTTTACGTTCGTCAATGTAGAGAAAAATGCCTTTGGTGCCCATTGGTTGATTTCATCGTTAATGATGTTGAATTCAAGTGCTTTTGATGCCCAAAAAGAAACCCCTTGCAGTGTGTAAACCAACACGTCTTGAAGGTCAGATACTTCAGAAGTTTTACCACACATACCTTGTGCAAAAGAACAACCTTTAACAGCAGGGGTTTGAATTGTCTGTTCACATTGAATACAGAACATATTGGGTTCTCCAGTGATTGTTTTAATAGTCGTGATGTTGACCACTAGAGAGCAGAATGTGTGCCAATTATTATCTCGTTGATTTGTATTGAATTTTATCAGATTTAGGAGAGTGGTTGATGTAATTAAGACAACGCAGTTGATGTCTTAATCACATCGACTTCTTGTGGTCGGTTATTTATTGATCCCCAGCTTTTTACCCATCCGATATAAGTTCCCGCGATCCATTTGTAAAAACTCCGCTGCTTTTGCCCAAACGCCACCAGTTTGGCTCAAAGCATGTTCAATTAAATCACGTTGATAGCTTTCTATTAGCTCTCGCATTGGTTGGCTTTCTTTGGGTAAATAATGCGATGTGTTTTTTACATCACCGAGAGCCAATGAGGTGTCGAAATGGTTAAGCATGATCGTGCTTGCGCCTTGTTGAATGGCGTGCAAAGCCGCGCGAGTTAAAGTATGTTCGAGCTCGCGCACGTTTCCGTACCAAGGTGAAGATTCCAATTGAGTCAACACTTTAGGATGAACGTGCAGATTGGGTGCATTGAATTGTTGGCGTACTTTTTCCAACAAATATCCTGCTAAAACGGGAATATCCCCGTCACGGGCACGCAGTGGGGGGACTTGGATTGGGAACACGTTCAAACGGTGGAAAAGGTCTGCTCGAAACGTGCCAGATTCGACCTCTTTTTCTAATTGTCGATTGGTCGCGGCGATGATGCGCACATTGACCATCAAATGCTGATCGCTACCTACACGTTGCAGCTCGCCTTGCTGAATTACGCGCAGCAATTTTGCTTGCAAAATCAAAGGCAGTTCGCCCACTTCATCAAGGAAAATCGTTCCACCGTCTGCCAGTTCAAACTTACCGGCACGGTGGCTATTAGCACCTGTAAATGCGCCTTTGACATGGCCAAACAGTTCACTCTCAGCCAGACCTTCTGGTAAAGCCGCACAGTTGACGTAAATCATCGGCTTATCGCTACGATGAGATTGCGCGTGTACCGAGTGCGCGACCAGTTCTTTACCAGTACCGGTCTCTCCTGTGATAAGTACTGCGTAATCTGATTGAGCAACAGTCGCAATGTTGTTTCGTAACTGGTTGATCTGCTGACTCAAACCCACCATTTCACCATGTTGAGAACGGGCTTGCTGGATAAGGGTTTGAGTGACGCTTTTTTGCTTCTGGTTTTGTGCTTTGAGTGCTTTTAATTGCGCAATGTTACGCAATGTCGCAGCGGTCAAAGCCGCAAAGGTTTCGATAGCGACAGGGTCAATGTCATCAAACGCGCCCACCGTTAGAGCATCCATAGTTAGTGCGCCAACAAGTTGGCCTTCGACATACAAGCTAAAGCCCATGCAATCGTGAACATCAATGCATTGGTCTTCAGTTAATAGTGTGCCGTCGAAAGGATCCGGCAGTGAACAATCGGCATCGAAACGCACCGGTTCACGGCTATGAATAATGGCATCTAAGCGAGGGTGCGCCTTGGGGAAATAGCGACGACCTAAGACCGAGCTGGATAAGCCTTTTACCGCGACAGGAGTTAGAAACCCATCCTCATCGAAGATAAACAGGCAGCTCGCATCACATGGGAATACTTGCGCGACCCCATCAATGAGATTTTGATATTGCTGCTCGTGAGAGCGATTTGAGCTGAGGTTTAGCGCGATATTAAGGAGTACGTGGTCAACAGTCGGAGTCATAACAAGCCCAAAGTTATCTGGAATGGGCTCATGCTAGCAACTTGATGTCATTTGAACATCGAAAGGTGTGGGAGATTGATGTTCCATTGACGACGATCAAGTTTGATACGAAAAGAAACGCGCAAGTTAACAAGTCAGTGATGTAAGCTTGCGCGGGTTAGGTGTTTGAATTAAAGCAGGCCAAAGGTTTGGTTCGTCCGAATTAACGAGGAACGACTCTAGCGTCATTACCAGAAACATTGATTTGGACCGCTTGGCCTGGTTGGAAAATCATGTTTGGATTTGCTTCTTGAACAATAGAGATAATCTTTCCGTCCTCTAAACGAATGGTCAGATTCACGCCATTTCTTTTCGCGGTTGCTTCAGCCGCTTTGCTGCCTGCATAGCCACCCAATAGACCACCACCAATGGCAGCGATATCCGAGCCAGAACCGCCCCCAACTTTTGAGCCTAAGATCCCGCCCACGGCAGCACCAGCGATGGTGCCAATGGCATTGGATTGGGTAGAGGCATCAATGGTTACGGGTTCTACTTTTTCTACTGTGCCGTAGTAAACCTGCTGAACTTTGCGAGTGTCGGATGAGCCGTATGCATCTCCGTACGGGTTAGGTGAGCTACAGCCACCAAGCACGAGCGCACAAGTAATGGTGAGCAACATGCCTAAATTGATCTGTTTTTTCATATAGCCTCCGAATGGTTTCTTCATTCAAAGAGTATATACCCCAATTTAACCTGCGTTTTGTTGCTTTATAAAACAGTGGCTTAGCGGCCTGTCCCTTAAGGAAACGCGATTGTCTAAGCAGTATTAATGATCGTTAAGCGTATGAAACCCGGAATAAATACGTGTAAAAGTAGTAAACCAGCATGCCGCGCCAAAGATATACGCGATGACGGCAAAGTGTTGCGGTAGCAAACAAAATAAAACCAAGCAGCCAATGGTTTCTGTACCTTCGGTTAAGCCGCTCATGTAGTAAAGCGATTTGTTTTTATATACCGGATTATCGATGCCTTGTTTTCCTGCCATGATGGCAAAAGCCAAAAAGCTACTACCAGTGCCGATGAAGGAAAAAATCAAAAATGCGCCTGCAACGGCATTGTGCTCTGGGTTGGCAAGCACAAAGCCAAAAGGAATCAACGAATAGAACAAAAAATCTAAGCTGATATCAAGAAAACCACCCGCATCGGTAATGCCTTGAATCCTCGCCAGTGCACCGTCTAACCCATCACAGATTCTGTTCAGCAAAATAAACAGCAACGCCAACAAGTACTGTTCGGTGATCAAAGCCGGCAGGGCAAAACAGCCAAGTACAAAACCAAACACTGTCGTCTGATTTGCAGTGATACCACATTTATCGAGATATTTCGCACTGAGTGCCAGCGGTTTGCGGATGAGCTTTATACTCAGGCTATCAAGCATGATTTGTCTCCCACGGCCAGTTTAGGCAGCGGCTGCCATCAGGAATATCGTCTTCATCGTGCGTTACCATCAAAGTAGGGATGTTCGCTTGCTGCAATTGTTCGACCACCCAATTGCGAAATTGCACGCGCAGGTCTTTATCCAGCTTGCTATAGGGCTCATCAAGTAGCGCAACTTTTGGCTTTGCTAGCAGCATACGAGTCAATGAGATACGGGCACGTTGCCCTCCCGAAATTTGGTCAGGAAAGGACTCTGCTAGTTTGGTCAATGAAATGTTCTTCAGTGCTTGCATAGCGTGAGCTTTACGCTCTTCACCTTTGATTGAGTTTGGTAGCGCGAAGGCAAGGTTCTCCCACACCGTTAAATGAGGGAAGAGCAAATCTTCTTGGAATAGAATACCGACCTGACGCTTATGGGCAGGGAGGGCATCCAACTTTTCGTTATCAAGCGTAATGGATCCAGAGTAGTTGAACTCGGCGGATAGGTGCCCGGCAATGGCATCCAACAAAGTGGATTTACCACAACCGCTAGGCCCCATCAGGGTAACGATTTCACCTTTTTCTACGGTCATGTTGAACGCTGAAAAAAGCGCGTCGCCATTGGTTTTACGGATGGCGAGGTTTTCGAGACAAAGACTCATTCAGTAGTAAACCTTTTATAGACAAGCGGCGATACTTCCTGTGCAAGTGGCTAAGCAGTATCGCAAAAGAAAAGAACAAGAATGGCAGCAGAGCTTGCCAAATGGCGTAAATAGCGGTGACACGTCGGTCAAAACCACTGGATAGTGCAACGGCTTCGGTTGTGATGGTGCTAATGCGCCCAGCCCCTAGCACCAATGTTGGTAGGTATTGCGCCAGGCTGACACTAATACCGACAGCCCACGCGAATGCAATTGCAGGCAGGAGGATTGGCAGTTTCACTTTTAACCAAGCTTGCATCGGTGATTTACCCAAGCTGAGTGCGGCGCGAGTTAAGCCGTTATCGAAGCTGCGCCACGGACCGTCTAGCGAGAGGTAAATAAATGGGAACGCAAAGAATATATGCGCCCAACATACCCAAAAGAAATACGCATTACTGTTTAAGTACAGCGTCACTACTTGCATACCGAATAGCACGGATAGCTGAGGAATCAGCATTGGGATGGCGATGATGTAACCGGGCACCTGCCAGCGATAACGGAGACGATACTCATGTGCTATTAAAGCAAGAACTAGCGCGACAGTCGCGCTGATTAGGGCGATTGACATACTTTGTTCTAGAGTCCCTAGAATACTGTGCCATTCGTATTCCCAAAAACGCAGGCTGTAACGGCTTGGGAGCAAATCTGGAAAGCGCCAACGTTGGGCAAAGCTCCACAGCACCATGAGTGGAATCATTAGAAGTGCAAGTAGCGCGACCAGTGAAAATAGGGTTTTACCGGGTAAACGAAACCCGTTTCGACCAGAGTACTGCCAGCGTTTGAAGCCTTTGGTAATACACCATTCCATTAAGCGTGCAAATCCAATCAAAAGGCTTGCGATCGCAAACAGTATTACTGCGCCAGCGGCCGCTCTTGGTAGGAGCGATAAATCTGGATCGTTAAACCATTGCCATACCAAAACCGCAAACGTCGGCGGGTTGGTGGGGCCAATAATCAGGGCGACATCGACAACGGACAAACTGTAAGCCAATACCGCCAGCATTGGAAAGCGCAGTTTTGCTATCCACTGTGGGAACACGCATTTCCACCACGCTTGCGCCGAACTGTAGCCCATCGAGTGACTGACTTTTTCAACCTTATCGACTTTCAATTGCTGAAGGATCGGAATACTCATCAACAATAAAAACGGCACTTCTTTAATCGCAAGCATGATGACCAAACCGAGTGCATGTGGGTCTTTAATCAGCAATGCTAAGTCATTCACCGTTTGTGCATTCGGGTCGTAACCAAACAGTTGGTTGAGAACACGAACGCCCATACCAGTTGGGGCAAACAAGAACGCAAAGCCAATTGCAAACGCGACGTGCGGCATAGCGAGAAGTGGGGAAAGGCTAACTTCAATTTTTCGCCAAAACTTGCTGCCCCAAGACGCCTGTAGAATGGCAAACGTGATGAAGCAAGCCAAGTAGCTACTGAAAATGGCGGAGTAGAAAGTAAGCCCGATGGATGTCCAAACACCTTCCCAATCAAAGACGGCATTGAAGCCATCAAAAGAAAAGTGGTGTAGACCGATAGGAGGTACATAACCGAGCGCAGAGACCACCACTCCAAGTAGTCCCGGAATGGTAGGCAAAATACAAACTGCGATAATGACTAAATACAGCGCTCTTAACATGGATTCTTACTAATTCCCGTAGCGTTTCAACCATTCTTTTTCTAACGCCGCTTGCCAACTTGGATGTGGCTCAGCGATAGATTTGAATTGTTGAGTGTTTTTGGCTGAACCAGTTAGGTATTGGTTGCTTAGTACCGAAGGGTCGCCCCAGATGTTTAGGTTACCTTTGCGAGACTGTGCTTCAGGGCTCAATAAAAAGTTTATCGCAACTTGTGCACCAGCACTGGCATTTGCGTTCCAAGGAATCGCTAAAAAGTGGATATTTGAGAGTGCTCCTGCGTCCATTGCGTACGCTTTGGTGCTCTCTGCAAGATTACCGCTCGACTGCGCAGAGAAAACCGCGTTCGGGTTAAAGGTAATCGCCAGGTCAGTCTGACCATCATCTAGTAGCTGAAGGGTTTCTGCTGTACCGCCTGGAAACTGCTTACCACCGCGCCAAGCGACTTTATGGAACTCATCTAGATAAGACCACAGCGGTTGAGTGACTTGCTCAAACGTGTCATCGGTAACTGGTTGTTGCAGCTCAGGGGCGTTGTTAGACAGTTCAATGAGTAATGCTTTGATAAAGCTTGTGCCATGAAACTCTGGTGGTCGAGGGTAAGTCAGGCGATTCGGGAACGCTTTTGCATAGCTCAGCATTTCTGCGAATGATTTTGGAGGGTTATGGAGGGTTTGCTCGTCATGGATAAACACTAATTGTCCTACTCCCCAAGGTGCTTCTAGACCTTCTGTTGGCTCGGAGAAGTCCACATCAATTGGTAGAGATTTATCCACATATTGCCAGCTTGGCAAACCTTCGACAAAAGGACCAAATAGCAATTGGTTGTCCTTCATTGATTTGAAGTTTTCGCCATTGATCCAAACCATATCAACACTGCCACCGCTGTTTTTGCCTGCCGCTTTTTCTGCGATAAGTCGAGTAGTGGTCTCAGAAATATCAGTTACTTTAACGTGGTTTAGCGTCACGTTATAACGTGATTTTAGCTCTCTACTCGCCCACTGTATGTAGCGATTAATTTCTTGGCTTCCGCCCCAAGCATGAAAGTAGACGGATTGCCCGTCGGCTTGTTGTTCGATTTTTTGCCATTCGCTATTCACTGATGAATCGGCAAAAGAAGGTGTCGCAAAAGTCGTGGCTAAAATGCCAATGCTGCTGAGTAGCTTTTTCATATCTATTCCGTGTTATGTCTTTTGGTGCTTGCTTTCGTTTCTATTGACGTTTTCGCAAGTCGTTCCGCTCTGTTACAAGGATAGTAATTCATCTCTCTCTATTATCAATGCCAATCCCAAACGGAATCACTCATTGATTCAAAGAATTACTCTCAATGTGAAGCAAAACGAAGAAAGGACAAATTTGGTGTCATTTTAGGAGCGGACCGTTTGTTTGAGGATATTCTTTCAAGTAATTGAAAATTATTGTCCCCAGAGATATGAATAGGTTGTTTTACAGAGCAAAATTGATGTTTAAAGCATGGAATTGAGGGCGAAAAGAGAAAGAAAGTTGGCCATTTAAATGACTTTGGCATGCATGACTAACGATTCATCGATATAAAAAAAGCAGCCGTTCGGCTGCTTTAAGATACTATCTGGTTTACTTAGTTGGGATTAGTTTACCCAGTCACGTAGTGTAAACGTCAATTCGTGATCGGCACTTTTCAGAACAAGACCATCTGTAGTTAGCGTGATATCGCTCCAGTTAGATAGTGTTTGTGTCATTGCGTTTTCGATCTTCATTTGATCTTCCATACACATCTTCATGGTCATGCCCATTTTTTCGATGCGTAGTTGGTTGTTTTTCAGCTCGGCTTGACCGAAGAAGTTGTTACAACCTGCGTTGCCGTTTGCGGTTAGATTTTCACCGATTTCTAGGCGAGCCGCTTTTTGGTGTTCGTCTAGAACGATATTTTTGCCATCAACTTGAACAAGTTCCCAGTTGTGGTGCTGCAAATCTTGAGCCGTTATTTCTTTCACATCATCACCGTTGCTAGCACAAGCAGTCATAAGAACAGGGAGAGAGATTGCTGTAACTAACGTTTTTAGGCTAAGCTTCATTTTATAGACTCCGTTTTTATAAACGCGGTAAGTATAAGTAATAAAACACTGTTTTTGTCAGCATAAGGTTATGGTTTCGTATGTTTTTGACATAGCGAAGTATATAGCAAGTTTTGTTGCTGACTAATCTTCTCATTATTTAAACTAGGCCAATACGCCCTAATATGGAAAGAGCGGTTTTAGTATGGAGCAACTGGAGTTTTTTACTGTCCCAAGCCCTTGTGTTGGAGTATGTACCTCCGATGAAAAAGGGTATTGCAAGGGGTGTATGAGAAAGAGAGAGGAAAGGTTTAATTGGCTTAACTTAACCCCCGCTCAGCAGTTGCACGTTATTAAGTTGTGTCGTCAAAGGTACAGAAGAAAGATGTTGCCAGGGAAGACGAAGCCAGAACAGCTTCAAGATGAGTCATCGCCTCAACAAGACTTATTCTAGAGTTCTTGTTCAGTCTGTGGGGTTACTTACGCCTTCGCTTTCGGTTCTGATTAGGCTTTTACATATTCCCGGTCCGGCAAGGTGTCCTTTAAGAACCGGGAATCTCCTATCCATTTTCCCTATAAAGCGGTAATTGGCGTTATTTCATCGACCAACGGTCGCTAACCCAGCCTCCCGCTTGTTCGTCGAAGTGATTTCCTGAAAATCGATGATTGAATTCAACATCTAATTTACTTGTTGGGCGTTCATCCATCAGTTTATGAATGTATCTCGCCATAGGATCCGTACAAGCTTCACGCTCTCTACGGGTAACTACTTCTTTGATCATTTGGAGTCTGTAGCTATTGCTGGCTCGTTTCATTTTTGACCTCCAGAACTCGATGGCAGCAGTTTGAACACATTGACGTCCAGATCGCTGCTCATTAGTGTGCGCGTGGAGGCACATCACCATCGTTTGAAGTCCAAAGACAAATTGTTTGAGAGCAGTGTTTGTAACGCCATTCACATCTTTCTCAGAATCATTGACTATGCGATTAAAAATGTTTCGCGAAATTTAGCCGATGAACCTGCATATTTAAAAGACCTTATCAAACATAGAAGCCCAACACAGGGGCGTCAATAACACAAATGAACAATTTTTGAACATATTGTGAAGGTGGAGAGTTTTCAGTAATTTATCGAAAATAAAAAACCGAAGCACAAAGCTTCGGTTTTAAGGAAAGCCCTGACGAAATTGCTTGTAAAAGCTCTTAGCGCCAGGGGTAAGGTGTTGAGTATTAGCTACCAGTTGCAGGACAACCTTTTACTGGTTGGCCATTACTGAAGTACTTGATGTTCTCTAAGTTCTTGTTGTAGTTATCCGCAGAGATTTGTGGGTTGTTTACGAAGAACTCGCGCAAAACGTATGCATCGGTTAGCTGTGTAGATTGAACATCGATGATTGGATAGTTATCGCCACCAGCAGCACTGAAGCTGATTACAGAGAATGTGTACGTTGCGTCTAGATCGAAGCCTTTATTGTTAATATCGGTAATGGTTACTGAGCCAGCATCACAATTTACATCTAAAGTGATGTTATCTAGTTGAGCGTAAGCACCAGAACCTGCAGATTTCGTCGCAACCACGTCTAGGTATTCTTTAACTTCTTTACCTGTCATAGTTGCTTTAGTCACGAAGTTACCAAATGGCTGAACCGTTAGTACGTCACGGTAAGTGATATCACCATCTTGGATTGAATCACGCACGCCGCCAGAGTTCATCACACCAAAGTCAGCATTTACCGTTTTGTAAGTACGGTATGCCTCGCCGAGTAGGTGACCTAGGTTAGTTTGTTGAGAGCGAACTACGTTACGATCACCTTCTAACTTACCCGTCGTATTAGAAATCTTCTCATCTAATAACTCTTGACCTTGTTGTTGGTATGGCAGTAGTAACGCTTTTACTGTTGCATCTTGTTGAATTCGTTCACCGATAACTTCATCGTTTTCGTCTAGAAGGTTTACAGGAATCAGTGCGTAGTTCGCTAAGTGAAGCTTGCCGTCGTAGTATTCGAAGTCAGCACGACCCACATATTTACCCCACTCATGCGCTTGCATAATCCAAGTGCCTTTTTGTTGGTCTGGGGCACAATCATCCCCAGGTTTGAAATCAGCATACTCATTGGTACCTGGTTCCATACATACAGGGTTTTGCGAGTGACCACCGATGATCGCGTTTAGCTGTCCTTCTTCAAGAGAGCGAGCGAGTTTCACGTCACCTGGTGCTTCACTACCGTTTTTACCATCTTCGTAGTGACCCATGTGCGTCGTTGCAAATACTAGGTCTACCTTTTCGTTCTCTTCGATTTCCTTCAGTACCTTTTTGATTTCTACTTGAGGGTCTTCGAAGTGGATGTTTGATACGTTGTCTGGATTGACTAGCTTCGCAGTGTCTTGCGTTGTTAGACCAATAACAGCGATCTTAAGGCCGTTGATAGTAAATACTTTGTAAGGGGCGAAGTAACGCTCGTTTGTATCTTTTTTATAGATATTCGCAGCCAGCATAGGGAAGTCAGCTAGCTCGGCTTGCATATCGAGAATATCTAGTGAGTTATCAAATTCGTGGTTACCGACAGCCATTGCATCGTAACCAAGTAGGTTCATCCCTACGAAGTCTGGAACCGCATCTTGCATGTCTGATTCTGGTACACCGGTATTAATATCACCGCCAGATAGCAGAATGGTTTCACCGCCTTTTGCTTCGACTTCTGCGCGGATAGATTCGATTAAAGTGTGACGCGCAGCCATGCCGTATTCGCCGTCGCTGTTATGCCAAAAGCGACCATGGTTATCGTTAGTGTGGAGAACGGTGAACTTAGTACAAGAATCTGCAGTCTCGCAGGTTACTGGAGAATTGTCGCTGTCTGAGCCGCATCCTGCTAGCGCAGCGCCCACTGCCACTACCAAAAGAGATTTGGAAAACTTCATAAGGGATCCTTTCTTTGTGATTTTGTTATTGTTACGGCGTGAAATATACGGAATTAATGTGAAACTTTAGTGATCTATCTCTTATTTATACTTCTATCGGAGAAATGAATTAATAAGCCTGCAAACTACGTCTATAAATAAACAGAATTGGTATTTAGTATTTATTTTATATCGCTAGCTCTATTTTTTGTGAGGTAGTTAATTGAATGTGTGTTGTTTGTGTGAATCAATGCGCATTTTTGCGAAGTATTACGCTGATTTTGGTGATAATTTTGCCAAGTTTATGTTTTCCCTAATAGGTATGACACAAATCGTTATAAATTTTCGCTCTAATGATGAGGGGCTCGGTTTGTATGCATAATGAACAGCACAGAATTGAAACTCATTTGATTATGGCTTTATTCTGCCTAACTCTATCAAAAATTGTATTTATCTCTTTACTATAATTGCGATCGTTTAGAAACCTTATGCTTTAGGCATCGTTTATTTATCCTCATCCGATACCTTATCGTGCTTATTCCGCATTTGACACTCGAGTGTTTAAACAAATAGATTCAACCTAATGAGTCAAAATGAAAAGTAAATAATGGATCGTTCTTCTTCGAATATTATGATGTGAACTATCATTTAATTAATGAAAATGAAATGGATTAATGTAAAGCGTTGCGACTGTAGCTGTTATCTTTGAGCTTTGGTTTAAAGGGTAGGGTTAAAAGAATTTGTAAGTGGTGAACGCTAATAAAGGATGCTTATGAGATACACAGTAAGGGACGCACTCAAAAAGGAAGCAGCCCAAATCGCCAAGATACACGTTGATTCTTGGCAGGTGGCGTATAAAGGATTAATGCCAAAGAGCTACATAGAGCAGTTTACGATTGAGCGTCGAGAAAGGATGTGGGCACGAGTGATGACGGAGCAACTGGCCCAATTGATCGTAGTTGAGAGGCAAGGAGAAATTGTTGGCTTTTTAAGTTACGAGTTACCTAACCACACCAGCGAAGATAAAACGGCATTAGTGACATGTTGCTACGTTACGCCGCTACATTATGGGCAAGGAGCAGGAAGTGCACTGTTAGATGAGTTAGAGACACGTTTGCTCTCTACGTCAGTTATGCAGATCAGTTTGAAAGCACTGGATACTAATCAACAGGGGCTTAACTTTTACAAGAAGTGTGGTTTTGTGCGTACTGGAGAGGAAGAGTCGGAAGTGATTGAGAGTATGACGCTGACCGATCTCACTTTAGTGAAGTATATTGCCCGTTCATAAATCAAATGTTATATGCCAAATATAGTAAAACCCCGGAGGTGGTAAGACTCCGGGGTTTTGAAATTTTTTAGATGTCTCGGTTGGTAAGTCCGATTATCTTTTATGCAAAAGGTTTGGATTTAATCCGATTAATTCCTTGGTAGGGAATTAGATGCGGATGAAGTCCATGTGTTCAACTTTTGGCTTGAACGCGTGACGTTGAACGTCTTGTGGCTTAACTTTAACTTCTTTGCCATCGATAACTAGAACGATGCCTT
The DNA here is from genome assembly GCF_033338745.1 of Vibrio sp. Vb1026. Taxonomy (NCBI): domain Bacteria; kingdom Pseudomonadati; phylum Pseudomonadota; class Gammaproteobacteria; order Vibrionales; family Vibrionaceae; genus Vibrio; species Vibrio sp. Vb1026. The sequence continues at coordinate 224,422 of NZ_JAWOTH010000004.1, read as the reverse complement.
CGTAGAATTCAGGCTTGTCCATTTGGTTTACGATGTCGTCGTGGTTAAGAACGATAGCTACTGCTGCTTCTTCACCGCCGTATACAACTGCAGGGAATTTGCCAGCGTGACGTAGGCGGCGGCTCGCACCTTTACCTAGTTCAGTACGTACTACTGCTTCGAATTTCATAGTATTTACTCTCAAATTAGTAAAAATCAAATGTTCACAATCAACAATGCGACCTTGTTGTTCGTGGTAAAGCTTGAAACAGGAACTGTTCAAGCGAGCGCGGATACTATCATTCCACTTATAAATGGGCAACCCAAATCGTATCCAAATCAACAAAAAGGTATGATTTAGCGGGGTGGAAGGCTATCCCTTTTAACGCTTTGCTTGGATTTTGTTCACATCGACTTCATTTTCATCGGTTTACTGATCATGGTCCGAAAAACAAAGTTTATGTGTTATATGCTTTATGTTCGGCTGAGATGTAAGACTAAAGATGCTTTTAATCCACCTAAAGCGCTTGTATCCAATGTTAATTGACCTCGGTAACTGTGTGCCATTTCACTGACTATGTTTAGACCAAGACCTGAGCCAGGGGTTGTTTCATCCAATCTAACTCCTCTCTTGATTACTTGACTCAGTTTCTCTTTAGGGATGCCTGGCCCATCATCTTCAATAATGATGTGTATATTTTCCTTATCCTGAGAGGAGTGCACACGAATCATGCTGTTGGCCCACTTGTAGCAATTTTCTAGCAAGTTACCTAGCATTTCATCGAGATCGGTCTGCTCTACTGCTACATTCAGCTCTGAATCAAGTTCATTAATTAAGGTAATGCTTCGGCTCGCATACACTTTATCAAACGCCATTGAGATAGCATCCACACGATCTGCTGGGTTCGACTTCACTGATAATATGTTCATCGAACCGGCCATACGGGCACGACCCAAATGGTAATCGATATGGTCTTGTATTTGATTGATTGGAGCTCGGAGACGGGATTGTGCCTCAGGTTCTAACGTCTGAACTTCATTTTTTAGAACAGAAAGTGGCGTTTTAAGTGCATGAGATAGGTTACCTGCATGATTGCGAGCTCTCTCTAGTAATTCTTGGTAATGGAACAGCAGAGCGTTGAGGTCGAAGATTAGAGGAGAAATCTCTTTTGGGTAGGTTTCTTCTAGACTCTTTTTATTACCAGACTTCAGCTCGGCTAATTCTTTTTGTAGCTTTGTAAGCGGACTCAATGACCAAGCAATTTGCAGTAAAATGACGGTAAGTACGCCCGCGAATAATAAACCCAAAATAAGCCAAAGTTGGCCGATTAACGTTTGAAGGGTATTTTTAATGGGCTCTTCGTCAATACCAATAATAATGTGAATAGGACCATCGTAATCAGGAAGATACAGCGCTTTTTCTAGCGTAATTAGTTTTTCGCCTCTTGCTCCATACGCATCTTTATCCAAACCTTTGTATTCGATTTTTTTGTCCCACAAAGAACGAGAACGTTCGAGGCTTGCCTCTGTAGAGGCACTCCAATACAAACCACTGTAAGGTCGGTTAAATCGAGGGTCTGATAGCTGAGCTGCGAGTGAAAGATGCCCGGTGTTATCGACTTCTAACTGTGCGGCGACTTCATCCATAAAAATGCTGAGCTGTGAGCGAGTGTCATCAACCATATAGTTGTAGACCTGCGTCGGTATCGTCACACCAGCGGCGAGGATCATTGCCGTTAACCAAACGATCGCCGCTAAAACGAGGCGACTTTTGATACTCAGTCGTTTTATTGCGTTCAACGGTAGCCTGTTTCTATTCGGCATTTAATTGGTATCCCAACCCTCGGACAGTTTTGATGATCTTTGGTGCGATTTTTTTGCGAATTCGGCCGATAAAAACTTCGATTGTGTTGGAGTCACGATCAAAGTCTTGTTTGTAAATGTGCTCGACGAGTTCGGTTCGAGAAATCACTTTTTCCGGGTTATGCATAAAGTAAGCGACCACTTTATACTCTAGCGCCGTCAAGCTTACCGCTTGACCTTGCCACATGACTTTAGAAGTGCGTGTATCCAAGCTCAAGTCGCCAATTTGCATCACAGGAGAGGCATTACCAGAGGCTCTTCGCAGCTGTGCACGAATACGAGCGATAAGCTCAACCATTTCAAATGGTTTAGTTAGGTAATCGTCTGCACCTGCGTTTAAGCCTTCAACTCGCTGCGTTAGGGTGTCGCGAGCGCTTAAAATCACGACAGGAGTATTAATGTTTTCATCTCTGATGCCTTTTAGGACGGTAAGACCGTCCAGTTTTGGCAAGCCGAGGTCAAGAACAATGGCGTCCCATTCTTCCGAAGTCGCGCGATACAGAGCGTCTATGCCATCTTGGGACAATTCTGGTACCCAGCCGGTACTTTCTAATGTTTCGATGATTTGCTCGCCTAAACGAGGATCATCTTCAACAACAAGTATTTTCATATTGATGATTCTTATTATGTTTGGATTTTTATCGAAGTAAGCTACGCATCGCGTCTGGATTACGCATTAGACAAGTTTAGTTGTTTTGCGGCTTTAACGCTTTGTTAAAGCTGCGACCTTTGATCTCAAGCATTTCCAGCGTGGCGGCGTCGTACTCAACTTTCAGGACGCTATTGTTGTACAGAATTTTCAATTCATACACCCAAGCATCATCATCTTCTTCAAGCTCGACCTTGATGATGCGGCCGTATAGGTCGTTTTCTACTGCGGCGTAAAGTTCCGAAAATGGTCGTATATATCCTTGTTGAACCGCGCGATAGACCTCATCTTGATCTTCATCGAATTCGATGCGTGTTCCTGGCTTTTCGACATCTTGCACGATGGCGTGGCCATTTTGTGATGTGTACTCGTTGCCATGCTTGGCAAAACTTGGTGCACACATGAATGTTGTGATAAGGCCGAAAAGTAACGCAGAATGTAGAGAAGTCGTTGCTTTATACATAGTCAAACCTTTTCTGGAGCGTTAGCCGCAGTATATCGGATATAGATGAACAGAGAGTGAATCAGCTAATTAAGTTTTGCCATGTGTTGTCGATGTTATTTCAACTCATCTTCAAAAATCTTATCCCGCAGCTTCCAAAAGCGACCAGATTTTCTAGCAATAACAAACTGAGGCAAACGGAAACGATGTTGATTAGCGACAACGCGTGTCGGTGAAGCCTCTTCAAAAGGGCGATGCTTGTCTGCTAAGTGGGGGCGTACGAACTGATCTTTAAACGTTTGTTTTTGTTTTTTGGTACTCAATGACCAAAACTCATGAACTAACGCATTGCCTTCGCCTTGGTATGGTTCACCAGAATACGTCACCTTTAGCTGAGATTTACCATCACTGGACTTAAATACAGATAGGTCCATTTCTGTGCATTCAAAGATTAATGCATCTTTGAGATTAAGGGCTTCTTTTAGCTTTTTATCTGGGTCAACGAGCGTCGCGTCACACTCATGACAAATTCGTGCAGCAATATCGTTGTCCGCACCACATTCACCACAGTATTTGGCACGAAAACGGTAGCCACAGTGTTCACGTTCGCCTGTGTCTTCATCTTCAAAGTAACCTTGGCAACGTCTGCCAAAGTGTTCAACCAAGAAACCGTTACTATCCAACTTACCCCAGAAGTTGTTATTGAATCCGCAAGCCGGGCAAGGAATCGTGATAATTTCACTGTCAGAGTCTGGTTTGGGATCACCGACTTCAGGTTGGTATAAATCGTAGCTGTTGCCTGCGTAATCAAGCACTAAACATTCTGATTTTCCGTCTGATAAGCGTAATCCTCGTCCTACTATCTGTTGGTACAGACTGACTGACTCTGTTGGTCGCAAAATCGCGATTAAATCGACATGCGGCGCATCAAACCCGGTTGTCAGTACCGAAACATTGACTAAGTATTTTATTTGACGATTCTTGAACGCTTGGATGATCGCATCGCGCTCCGGCGTAGGTGTATCACCAATGACGATTTCAGTTTCGCCTTCTGGCAATAAACTGTGTATCTCCTGTGCGTGTCGAACAGTTGCAGCGAAGATCATGACACCTTGACGCTCTTTCGCATATTGCATGATTTGCTCAACAATTTGTGGAGTCGCACGTTTGGCTTTATCGATCACCATGTCCATTTCTGCTTCTTTGTAGCGTCCGGTGTTAGCGGGCTTCAGCTGAGAGAAGTCGTAAGACAAAACGGGGGCATCCATCATGCGGGCTGGAGTGAGGAAGTTTTCGTCGAGCAAGTAACGGATCGGCAGTTCGAAAATACAATCGCGGAAGAATCGAGGCTCTTCGGTTCGCACTTGACCTCGGGTGTGATACTGATAAATCCAGCCCATTCCTAAACGATAGGGCGTTGCAGTTAGTCCCAGCACCTTAATGCCAGGGTTCAGTTCTCGTAAGTGAGTAATAACTTTTTGGTAGCTGCTGTTTTTGTCATCTGGCACACGATGGCACTCATCAATAACGAGCAGAGAAAACTGGTTTTTGAACGAATCTAAGTTACGTACGACCGATTGAACCGAAGCAAACACGACTTGCTGGTCAGTTTCTTTTCGTCCCAATCCTGCTGAGAAGATAGAACCTTTTAAACCATAACCTTCATACTTCGCGTGGTTTTGCTCGACCAGTTCTTTTACGTGGGCGAGGACTAACACTCGTCCTTTCGCAAGGCGAGCAAGTTCTGCGATCACCAAGCTTTTTCCTGCACCGGTTGGCAGCACGATCACTGCTGGTGTCGAGTGTTTACGAAAGTAATGAATAACGGCTTTAACCGAGTCGGCTTGATAAGGACGAAGTGTGTACATGAAAATATGTGAAATTGCTCAACTATTCGAACGAGGAACGCTATAATACCTGACTTTTATACCCAAGTGACCTTTAAACCAAGATTTAGAGATCACTTGGGTATAATTCAATGAGGTATTCATGCGTTTAGATAAATATTTGTGTGACGCTCTGGGTGCAACACGCAAACAGGCAACAAAGATCATCAAAAGTGGAGACATCACCGTTGACGGTGAGGTTCAAAAAAGTGGTGCATTTAAAGTACCTGAAGGTGCGGAAGTGATGTGGGAAGACCGTGTTATTGGTGCTCCTGGTCCTCGTTACATTATGTTGTATAAGCCTGCTGACTTTGTTTGTTCACATGAAGATGGCTACAACCAAACTGCATTCGCATTGCTTGATGAGCCTAAAATTGAAAACCTTCACTTTGCGGGCCGATTAGATGTCGACACAACTGGTTTAGTATTGATTACGGATGATGGTAAGTGGTCTCATCGTATTACCTCACCTAAGCATAAGTGTGAGAAAACGTACCGTGTTTGGCTCGTCGATGCTATTCAGCCAGATTACGCGGAAAAGCTCGAACAAGGCATCATTTTGCGCAATGAATCAGAAGCAACATTGCCAGCTCGTTTGGAAATCGTGAACGAGGCCGAGAATGAAGTATTGTTAACTATCGTGGAAGGTAAGTATCACCAAGTGAAACGTATGTTCGCGGCGTTAGGAAATAAAGTTGAGTACTTACATCGTGAGCGTATTGGTTCTATCGAACTTGATGAGGCACTAGAACCAGGTGATTATCGCTACCTCACGCAAGAAGAAATTGATTCTATTTGGAATTAATTGTCGGCATGGGAAATTCTTTAGTTCCTAATAGGAACTAGTCTTTTGGTAGGAATTGGCTCAAAATAAATTTTCCTACCAAAATTAGTGCCTAGACAATTCCGGTGTGCTTACTCATCTCAGTGATATGCCTTTGCATTTAGCTGATGCATGCATACTCTTATTGCAAAGCCTTCGGCTACGGTGAATGGAATGATGGTGTCAACGCCATCATTTTTACTGCATTGTGTTTGTTTCCCATAAACACATTATCGCTTTCACATGCTTTTCTATGTCGAGTTCGTCAAGGTCACACCTTGGTATATATTTGCCCTTATGATTCTCGAACGTTGGATAGAACAGGTTTTTGGCTTCTACATTCAGCGATATGAGAACTTCCGTTATTTTCACTTTGTTCTGCAAGTATTGACGGTAGGGCTCCAACAAGAGGTAAAAGAATGACAGAAAAAGCTCAAAGTGCTCCGCAATCCCAAATCAGTTTTCTATTGTTTCTGGTACTAGGAGCGATTGGTGCTTTGACGCCTTTGGCGATCGATATGTATTTGCCTGCGATGCCGACAATAGCGAAAGATTTGGGGGTCGCGTCTGGCGCGGTTCAGATTACGTTGACGGCTTATACCGCGGGTTTTGCGATCGGCCAGTTAATTCACGGGCCGCTTGCCGATAGCTTTGGTCGCAGACCTGTGTTGATTTTAGGCGTACTTTTCTTCGGCTTGGCTGCTGTTGTGAGTGCGACAACAAATGGCATTGATGCGCTGACCTATGTACGTACGGCACAAGGTTTTGCTGGCGCGGCAGCGGCGGTCATTATCCAAGCTGTCGTGCGTGACATGTTTGACCGTGAAGACTTTGCACGCGCAATGTCCTTCGTTACTCTGGTCATTACTATTGCGCCGTTGGTGGCACCGATGATCGGTGGCCATCTCGCAATTTGGTTTGGTTGGCGTTCCATTTTTTGGGTATTAGCTATTTTCGCTGTAGTTGTGATTTTTCTCGTACTTTGGAAAATCCCTGAAACGTTACAGCCTGAAAATCGTCAGCCTCTTCGTTTCCGCACGACGCTGAGAAACTACGCCAGATTATGCTCCAATCCTGAAGCGATCGGTTTGATGCTCTCAGGTGCGTTTTCATTTTCCGGAATGTTTGCATTTTTGACGGCGGGCTCTTTTGTTTATATTGATTTATATGGTGTTCGACCAGACCACTTTGGTTACCTGTTTGGTTTGAACATTGTGGCGATGATCATCATGACCAGTATTAATGGTCGCTTGGTGAAGAAAGTGGGTTCCCATGCCATGCTTCGTTTTGGGTTGTTCGTGCAACTTTTGGCGGGGATTGGTTTATTCGTAAGTTGGTTAATGGACTTCGGATTATGGGGCATTGTACCTTTTGTTGTGCTGTTTATCGGTACATTGTCGACGATAGGTAGTAACGCGATGGCGCTGCTTTTAAGTGGTTACCCATCAATGGCGGGTACGGCGTCGTCTCTAGCTGGGACATTAAGATTCGGTATCGGTTCATTGGTTGGTGCGCTGGTGGCATCACTGGCCGGGAATGTTGCTTGGCCGATGATCATCGTGATGTTTGCTTGTTCTGTGCTTTCAGCACTGTTTTATTGGACTTTAGGAAGAAAGGCGTAATGTCGAATTACACCAAAGAAATTCAAAACTTGGTTAACTCAGCACTTGAAGAGTTAGATCAAGAGCATCGCTCAGGTAAGTTAGCCAATGCCCCTGTTGCGAATAACCATTATTTAGTGCGTTGGGTAACAAAGGCGCTAAAATCACAACGTTTCGAACGTACGGTAGGCGATGACTTAACGCGTTGGCAAAAAGCAGGTCGCTCAAAGGGGAACGATGCTGGTTTGTTGTTTATCTTCAAACGTATTTCTGCTTTTTATGCGCAATTCTTCCCTGAAGGTGAAGACTCCAAAGTGTTCAAAGATTCAGATATTGAGTCTTTTCTTGATTTGATGGAGCAAGCAGGCTGGGAAGTCTCAACGTCTGAGCAACTGATTGGGTGCGGCAAAGTACAAATCTTCACTGAAGGTCAAAACTCTTTAGCGTTATGTGCAGACCAATGCGAAAGCTGTTTTGATGGCGAGTTGCTCGTCAAGCCAATGAGTTGGTTTGTGCGTGGCAATCATGCTGAGTTTGTTGAGAAAGCAGCGCAAGCGGGCTTTATGGTTCATAAGGTAACAGACTACAAATCGATGGTGAAATACCATGGCGAGTACCTTATTTTTCCAGCAAACGAAGGCAACCAGTTAGCCGAAATTCCACTCTCGTTCAAAGCTGACTAAAGTGACATTTTGAGTGTTTAGAAGCCCCTGTTATTGGGGCTTTTTGTTTTCTAAACGGTTTGCTTCTTTCGCGATGGCTTTGACCATGCCTTTAAATATGAAAAGATGGGCTGGCATCATTGCAAACCAATAAAGCAGCCCAAGAAACCCTTGCGGGTGCCACCAGGCGGTAATATCCAGCTCTCGTTCGTCACCGAGATCTTTGATGGTAATTTCTAAACGCCCAAGGCCTGGGCCTTTCATACCAAAAAACAGTGAAAGAAACTGATTATTATCGCAGCGAATCACTTTCCAAGAGTCAATAAAATCACCGACTTTAAGCTCTGGTCCAGGAGGAGAAACGCGAATCGGTTTTCCGCCACCAAAAAAGATATCGAGCCATTCACGTGTACGCCACAAGATGTTGGCAAAGTAATAGCCTTTTTCGCGACTCCCGATCTTTTGCGCCACTTTCCATAATGCCGCAGCGGAGGCATGAGTTTTAATGCTCGCTCCAGCTTGTTTTGGGTAATAACCATATCCTGGTTGCCATCGACGAAGCGCTGCGGGTTCAAACCCCCAGACATTACTGCGTACAAATGTGCCTTCATCTTGAATGGTATCAGTTACCGCTTGCTCGTAGCTGATCAGCGTTTGAGGAAATCGTTCTTCAATCGCTTTGGAGTTTGCAATGTAGTCGTGCTCTAAGCCAGCAAGTAATGCTTTACCGATACTAGTTGGCACTGAGGTAACTAAACCTAGCCAGTACGATGCCATTTTCGGAGTAAGTAGCGGGGTCGACCACAGTCGATACGGCTTGTTCGTGATTCGGCAAATGACTTTGAACTGTTCGCGGTAGCTAAGTGTATCTGGCCCACCAACTTCATAAATTTGACTTTCTTCTGGAGAGGGAGCTTCTGCTAACTTCAACAAATAGTGGTTGAGATTGGGCAAGGCAATAGGGTTCGCTTTTGAGTCGACCCATTTAGGCGCGATCAAAATAGGTAAGTTGTAGACAAAGTCACGCATGATTTCGAAAGCGGCAGAGCCGGGGCCGATGATAACGCCAGCACGCAATTCAGTTACTGGAACACCAGACTGTCGAATTATTTTTCCCGTGGCTTTACGAGCGGCTAAATGGCGAGAGTTTCCGGTTTGAGGTTGAATGGCACTCAAATAGATAACATGCTCGACGGAGCTTTGTTCCAACGCATATTTGAAGTTCAAAGCAAGGTTTAGTTCGTACTCCACAAAGTCATCACCTTGAGCCATCCCGTGCACGAGAAAAAATACTAAATCAAAATCGTTCACTACAGCCTTCGTGGTCTCTGCGTCAGCCAAGTCGAGATACCTTAACGTTAAATTAGGGTGAGGCTGAGTTCTTGACTCTAAATAATCAATATGTCGCGCCGCTGCTGTGACGGCGTAACCTTTATCTAAAAGTAACGGAAGAAGTTGAGAGCCAATGTAACCCGAGGCGCCTAGTACCAACACCTTTTTCATTATCTGTCCTTTTATCGTTGGTGGAATAAACACCACAGAGTATAATCATGAGACACTTTCCCCATTCTATCAATAAGTTGTCGTTGGAGCGCTTGTGACTTTTCTTTCTCAACTCTCAATACACGCAGATAAAGCATTCTTACGTCGTTTATTTGCAATCGCGTTACCAATTACACTGCAAAGCATGATGTTTTCTAGCCGAAGCCTCGTCGATGTTCTTATGCTTGGTCAACTTGGTGAAGCAGAAATTGCCGCTGTTGGAGTTGCTGCGCGCGCGACTTTCGTCACCACCATCATGTTAGTTGGGGTGACAACGGGCGGTGCGTTGTTAACCGCTCAATATTGGGGGGCTGGCGATAAAGTTGGGGTGCGTCGCAGTACCGCTTTAACATGGATGATCGCAATGATGTTTGCTGCGATTGCTGTTGCTTTGTTTGTTGTTTTTCCACAACTCATCATGAGCTTGACTACCGATTCACAAGAAGTGATTGAATTAGGGGCCAGCTATCTCATTATTTCGTCGGTTAGCATGTTTGCTGTTGCATGTGTGGCCAGTATGTCGGTGGGCCTAAGGGCGATGCACCAACCAGGCCTAAGCACTTTTTTTAGTGGTATAGGCATTTTATCTAATGTGTTTCTTAACTGGGTTTTAATTTTTGGTCAATTAGGCTTTCCTGCTCTGGGTATTACGGGAGCAGCGATCGCAACGGTAATCAGTGGCGCGATCGAAGTAGGTTGCTTGTTTGGTTATCTATGGTTGAAAAAACACATAATCGCATTTGGTTGGGATGATATACGCGCAGGATTGGTCTTAGATAAAATTACGCGTTTCTTGAGCCTCTCTTTGCCAACCACATTTAACTTCTTGGCGTGGGCTGGTGGGCTGTTTGCTTATCACGCCATCATGGGGCAAGCAGGTGTACAAGGTTTGGCGGCACTTTCCGTAATGACACCTGTTGAGTCGATCGCATTGGCGATGATGATTGGTTTATCGAATGCGGCTGCAGTTCTAGTCGGGAACCAGCTCGGCGCTCGTAATTTTGAACCCGTTTATTATCAAGCATGGGCTACGGTCATTTTGAATGTGCTTATCGCATTTGTGGTCGCCGTCTTGTTGATAGTGTCAAATCAATGGATCCTTAATGCGTTTAGTGCACTGACAACAGACACTCGCGAGCTAGCTGAACAGTTTATGGTGATTCTTGCGTTGGGTGTCGTGCTACGCTCGGTGCCGATGATGGCGATTGTTGGTGTATTACGTGCGGGCGGTGATGTTAAGTTTTGTTTGTATCAAGACATCTTGGCGCAGTGGGTGATCGGGATTCCACTCGCAGCATTTGCAGCGATTTATCTCAATTGGGACCCACAATGGGTTTACTTACTCTTTTTGACGGAAGAAGTTGTGAAGTGGGCGATTTGCTTGCCAAGAATGGTTAGCCGAAAATGGATGAAAAACCTGATTGGCCAGTAAGGAGGAACAGAGTTTATTTTGGCTGCAAAAATCTGCTCAAAACGTCAACAAAATTAGCAACAGAAAGTGAATCGAGTTGCATTTGTACTTCCATAGTGTGATCAAGCATTCAAAATACTTTCTACTAACAGGATTTTAGTGTAGATTCTGATCCCAATTTTTAAACACCATCCGAGCGGCATAATCAATGTTAAAACTGTCAGACCTATGTAAAGGCTATGTAGACGGGGGAGAGTTTCACCCTGTATTACAAGGGGCAGAATTAACATTGCAGCAAGGCGACCAAGTTGCTCTGATGGGAGAAAGTGGTTCGGGTAAAAGTACTCTACTGAATTTAATCGCCGGATTGGATACTGCTGACTCTGGTGAAGTGCAGTTTCCAAATTTTGCTATGCATGAAGCACCGGAGCATTTAAGAACCCTTTATCGCCGCAACAATATTGGGAATATCTTCCAACAATTCAACCTGCTTCCTACACTTAATATTGCCGACAATATTCGTTTTTGTCGTCAGTTAAAAGGTCTGCCGGAAGATAAAGAGTTGTGGCGTCAAATTCTTTCTGCTTTGGACTTAATGCCATTGCTAGGACGTTATCCGGAAGAGGCGTCTGGTGGTCAGCAACAACGTGCGGCGATTGCTCGTGCACTCTATATGGAACCCAAAATCCTGCTTGCTGATGAGCCAACTGGAAGTCTAGATGAGCGAAACGCAGAAGCAGTAATGCGCTTATTAACGAGTCTCGCTCGCCAACTGGAGTGTACTTTGCTGTTAGTGACGCACAGTGAAAAAGTGGCCGCCCATATGGAAGGAAAGATTCGACTTCAAGGAGGGCAGCTACATGTTATGGCCCGTAGTTAAGGCACTACTCGGTCATTACCGTCGTTACCCTCTACAAATTATTCTTGTCTGGCTGGGATTAACTTTAGGCGTGTCCCTCCTTGTTGGTGTTACTTCTATCAACCAGCATGCAAAACAAAGTTATGCTACTGGGGAAAAGCTTTTCTCCAATCCTTTGCCATACCGAATCCGAACGAAGCACTCTGCCAATAAAATTCCTCAAGGTTTCTATATTCAGTTACGTCGAGCTGGGTTCAACCAATGTGCACCGTTTGACGTGCTGCATCTAGATGCCAAGACCGATATGAGCCTGATGTTGGTGGGGATAGATCCTGTCGCGATGATCCCACTACAACAAGGAAAATCGCTAGGTGAGATGCCTGTTTTATCACTAATGAAGCCTCCTTATCCTATTCTCGTTAGTCAAGATTTGGCCGCTTACATGAGTTGGCAGGATGGGGACTTCATTGAGATGAATGACGGAAGCCGTCTTGGGCCTATTCAAGTAGATAAGGACAAGATGCTTTCGGGTACTCGGCTGGTTACTGATATATCGTTGTTGCGTATGCTCAAGCGGAGCTCAGGTTTGTCTGCGATTTCTTGTGGCGAAATGCCAGAGGAAAAGCTGATAGCACTGAAAAACATGTTGCCAAACGGAATGACGCTCGTTAGGAATACGCGTACTGAGCTTGAGTCGCTAACTAACGCATTCCATATGAATCTCACCGCGATGGGAATGCTGTCGTTTTTGGTCGGGTTGTTTATTTTTTATCAAGCGATGTCTCTGTCTTTCATCCAGCGACAACGTTTGGTAGGTATTTTGAGACAGACTGGTGTTAACGGAACACAGTTAGCGCAAGCCTTATTGCTAGAGTTGTCTTTGCTCGTCTTTATTGCGTGGGCGTGTGGTAACTTTTTTGGCTTGATCTTAGCGAATGAACTTATCCCAGCAGTGTCTTCGAGCCTGAGTGATTTGTATGATGCCAACGTAGGTTTAACCATAGGATGGTCATGGCAATCTAGCTTATATAGCCTAATCATGGCAGCGATGGGTGCGTTGATATCGTGTCTGTGGCCATTAATCCGTTTGCTGAAGTCACAACCAATCCGCCTTTCTTCTCGACTGTCGCTAATGCGATTTGCTGGAAGAGAGTTCTCTTGGCAGGCGCTTGCGGCATGTGCGTTTTGTGTCGCTGCAATAGCGGTATATCAGGCGCCGAAAACACAAGAAACCGGCTTTGCAATTATTGCGCTGATGTTGGTTAGTGTGGCGTTGTTTATGCCATTTATTATGTGGCATATGTTCCAAAGTTTTTCTTATACCATGCGATGGGTTCGTGTCCGTTGGTTTTTTGCTGATGCAGCAGCCAGCATGAGCTATCGCGGTGTGGCTACGATGGCGTTTATGTTAGCGCTGGCGGCAAACATTGGTGTAGAAACAATGGTCGGAAGCTTTCGAGATACAACCGATAAGTGGCTAAATCAGCGATTAGCGGCTGATGTGTACATCTATCCGACCAACAATTCAGCCGCTAGGATGAGCGCATGGCTCCAGAATCAGCCAGAGGTGAACTCGGTTTGGTGGCGCTGGGAAAAAGATATGCCGACCGAGCACGGTGCTCTACAAGTTGTAAGTACGGGCTCTTCTGAAGGTGAGTTAGACTCACTTACCGTCAAGTTAGGTGTCCCAAATTACTGGTATCAACTGCACGCTACCAAGAGCTTAATGGTCAGTGAGTCGATGGCCTTGAAGCTGGATATCCGCCCTGGCGATTTCATTAACTTGCAAGAACCGCTTGGTGGTGATTGGCAAGTCGTAGGCGTTTACTACGATTATGGAAACCCATATAACCAGGTGATGATGTCGCACCGGAATTGGCTGTATGCATTTGCAGGTACGGGTAATGTTGGTCTTGGCGTAGTATTAAAAGATAACGTCAATGGAGAAGGGCTGAAAAATCGCTTAGAGAATGTATTCCGTCTCCCGCAAGATCGTGTGTTTGATAACGGTAATATTTATAGCCAAGCAATGAGAGTGTTTGATCATACCTTTGCGATAGCAGGAACCTTGGGCAATATCACGCTGATTATTGCCGTGTTTGGTTTATTCTTTGCGACGTTGGCAGGAGAACTTTCACGGCAGCGGCATTTTTCCTTATTAAGGTGCATGGGTGTGTCCGGAAAAGAACTTGTCGTATTAGGTGGTTTGCAGCTATTCGTCTTCGGAGCCATTTCTGCGATTATTGCAGTGCCGCTCGGCTTGGCGCTCGCACATTTGATCGTTGATATTATCATTAAGCAATCATTTGGCTGGTCTCTAGAGCTTCAAACGATTCCATGGGAGTATGTTCAAACCATTGCTTGGGCGATGCTTGCCATCATGGTTGCTGGCGCATTGCCAGTTATTAGAATGATCAAAAGTACACCGATGAAGTCATTAAGGGACGCGTTGTAATGAAAAAAATGGGCTCTAAAAAACGCTTGTTGGTTTCAACGCTCATTGTTGTTACGTTCGCTTTTCTGACTGGGGCTGCTTTTTACTCAACTTTTTGGTTAGAGGCGACAACAACACGAGAAAGCGAACTTGATTCTATCTTAACGCGTGAAAATCAAACGATTTTCGAGCCTGTACTACCTAATGAGCATGTCTCTTTACCCTCAGACTTTCGCTTTCATCCCGAGTATCAGCATGAATGGTGGCACTACTTTGCGAAACTAAAAGATGAGCAAGGCAAGATCTACAATGTTCAATGGAGCTATTTCAGGGTTGCGACGGACGAGCGAGAAACCAGCGGTTGGCAGAACCCTCAATTGTACATTTCACATGTTGTCGTCAGTCATGGCTCGCATGTATGGAAAGAGCAACGGGTAGCTAGAGGTGGGATAGGCCAAGCTGGTATGATCAATCGTCCTTTCAGGTTATGGATTGATAATTGGACTTGGCGATCACTCGGTGCGACGCCTTTCCCGGGCAACTTGAATGTGAATACTGATACGTTTGGACTTGAGCTCAATACCATGACAAACGGCCCCTTTGTGGTGAATGGAGACAAAGGCTTCCAAGTTAAACATGCGTTGCAATCTGTTGCTTCTTTCAGCTTCAGTGCTCCATTTTTAAAAGTAAAAGGCAGCTTAAGCTTAAATGGTAAGCGATTCTCAGTGACGGGTTCTGCTTGGGCGCAAAAAGAGTGGGGCAGCGGCTTAATTGGTGAGGGGCAACAAGGCTGGGATTGGTTTGTTTTCAATTTAGATGATGGTCGAGCATTAACTGTTAGCCGTTATCGTCACCATGGGCAAACACCGCACGTGTTTGGCACGTTGTCGACACGCTCAGGTAAAGTCATCAACCTCTCAGACGATGATATCAGTATTAAACCAATGCAAGTGACCAGTTTATCCAATGGAAGAAGGTTACCTTTGCAGTGGATTATCAATATTCCGAAGCATCAAATTAATTTGACTACCCGCATTATCAAGTCAGATATGTGGCTACCCTTTGTAATACCTTACTGGGAAGGGCCTACTTTAGCCTCCGGCTCCAATGAGGCTTGGGGCTTTATGCAGCTGACAGGCTATTGAGTTGTGAAGAAAACCACCCCCTACGGGTGGTTTTTTAGTGCGCGAAGCTTCCTAGCTTTTTCTCAAAAGTACGGGGTTATCATGATGGTACAAGCCGTGTTATGCTGATTTTCTCATCATCTTGATAAATATTTGGTGCGACAAAAACAAATACGATCTCCGATCAAAATTGAGTGTCATGTTGGAAAATACGATGTATAGTAAACTTAACATCGAAAAAACCGAAGTTTATACTCTGAAGAAGCGATTATTCTAAAGTTTTCGACAGCTATACACTCTTATCACTCTTTGTTAATCGTTTATTAAGATAATAAATATAAGGACGAAACCATGAACGATGTCATTCGTGACTTTTTCAAAATGGAATCAGCAGGTGGTATTCTTCTCGTAATTGCAGCGGCAATTGCGATGACCATTGCTAACTCACCGCTGGGCGAAACTTATCAATCTGTACTGCATACTTATGTATTCGGTATGTCAGTTTCTCACTGGATTAATGACGGCCTAATGGCTGTTTTCTTCTTACTTATTGGCCTTGAAGTGAAGCGAGAGCTACTTGAAGGAGCGCTAAAATCAAAAGAAACCGCAATTTTCCCTGCGATTGCAGCGGTTGGTGGTATGTTAGCCCCTGCTCTTATTTACGTTGCGTTTAATGCTAACGACCCAGAGGCGGTTTCTGGCTGGGCCATTCCAGCTGCGACGGATATTGCATTTGCTCTAGGTATCATGGCGCTACTAGGTAAGCGCGTACCAGTAAGCCTTAAAGTGTTTTTGTTAGCTCTCGCTATCATCGACGATTTAGGCGTGGTTGTTATTATTGCACTGTTTTACACAGGTGATCTTTCTAGCATGGCGCTGCTTGTTGGCTTCATCATGACTGGTGTCCTGTTCATGTTGAATGCGAAGGAAGTAACGAAACTGACGCCATACATGATAGTCGGCGCGATCTTATGGTTTGCGGTACTTAAATCTGGTGTTCACGCAACACTTGCAGGCGTAGTGATCGGCTTTGCTATTCCTCTTAAGGGTAAACAGGGCGAACATTCCCCACTTAAGCACATGGAGCACGCACTTCATCCATACGTGGCATTTGGTATCTTACCTCTATTCGCATTTGCAAATGCGGGGATTTCGCTAGAAGGCGTATCGATGTCAGGCCTAACTTCAATGCTGCCATTAGGTATTGCTTTGGGGCTACTGGTTGGTAAGCCTCTAGGTATCTTCACCTTTAGTTGGGCAGCTGTGAAAATGGGTGTAGCTAAGTTACCGGAAGGCATTAACTTCAAGCATATCTTTGCGGTCTCTGTGTTGTGTGGTATCGGTTTTACAATGTCTATATTCATTTCCTCTTTAGCGTTTGGAAATGTAAGCCCTGAGTTTGATACCTATGCTCGACTAGGCATCTTAATGGGCTCGACGACAGCCGCGTTACTTGGCTACGCGTTACTGCACTTTTCTTTGCCTAAGAAAGCGCAAGCGTAAGATACACACTGTTTAGTAAAGCCTCCCATTCGGGAGGCTTTTTTATGTCTGCAGATCGGCACATCAACCACTTCAGGGTGGTTACTTTTGTGACCAACTAAGGTCTAGCTTATGGAGTTGGGGCAAATCATCGAAAGAGGCGCTTGGTAAATCTATAGGCGAAAAAAAGCCCAGCCGAAAATTTGACTGGGCGGATACAAACATAGGAGTTAATAAGAAAAAAGCAGCAACGTAACAATTAGATGGAAACAAGTTTGACGGCCAGTGAAACTTCAAATGCCCTAACTGTTACGTATATTCAGACCGAGCCTTTTCCAAACAGTTCCATTTTTTTTCAAAAAATTTCTACTTAATGCTTTCTAGCTTCTTACACATCCGAAAGTAATAGAAAAATCGAGATGGATTACCAACTTGGCGAAGTTACTAACTTCTGTGTTTTTCATTTTATCTCCCCTAGAACCGAAGATGTATTTCATACTCTCTTCGCTCACTCCGAGCCGCCAACGCTATTGTTAGCGTTTCAATTGCGCTGGTCTGAGAAACTTGATCGTTTTCTTCTGACAAGCTTCACTGGAGTATTCGATTGAATTTCAAAAGATTAGATCACACCTTTTACTGTCTGGTCAGACCAATTGGTTAAAGTGTGATGTTAATCATTTGTTAATCTTAAGTTTCGGGAGTATATTTTCAAACAGTTGTTTAATACGAGTGATTAAAATGGCCCCGAGAACATCAACAAAAGAAAAAATACTCGATGTCGCAGAAGGACTCTTTGCTGAACATGGCTTTAATGATACTTCGCTAAGAACGATAACAGGTAAAGCTAACGTTAACTTAGCATCGGTAAACTATCACTTTGGCGATAAAAAAACGCTGGTTAGAGCGGTTTTAGATAGGTATTTAGAAGCACTAATGCCGAGCATTAAGACTTCATTAATTGAGCTAAACACGCGCGATAGCTACAACATGGACGATGTCTTTGAGTCATTGCGATTACCTTTACGTACATTAAATGATGTACGCCCAAATGGTACTGCGCTATTTATGTTGTTAATTGGCCGCGGTTATACAGACGTTCAAGGTCATCTACGCTGGTTCATTACCACCAGATACGAAGAGGTACTGAACCTTTTCACTTTCTCGATAATGAAGGCGAACCCGGAACTATGTGAAGAACAGTTGTTTTGGCGACTGCACTTCACGTTAGGAACCTGTGTATTTACGATGGCTTCAAGCCAAGCTCTTTCGGAGCTGGCAGAAAGTAAGTTTGAAAAGGAAGTCGATGTGAAATCTGTCGTCGATTTACTGATTCCATATTTGTCAGCAGGAATGTCAGCAAAGCAGTTGGCATAAGACAAATAAGAAAGTTAAACCAATAATAAGATTATACCCCGATCGGTTACGTGAACAAAAGGATCTGAACTATGAGCTCTCTACGAAGAAAATGGATTAGTGACCCGGCTTTTAAAGTGTTCAAAAAAGTATTGCCACCTCTGTCTAGCACCGAGAAAGAGGCGATGGAAGCGGGTAGTGTATGGTGGGATGCCGAACTATTCTCAGGCAAGCCAAACTTCACAACATTGCATCATTATCCAACGCCTACACTGACGGCAGAAGAGCAGTCATTTATGGATAATGAGCTTGAAACCCTGCTAGAAATGCTTGATGACCAGAAGATTGTCAAAGAAGACAGGGATTTACCGCCTGAAGTATGGGAGTACCTACGTAAAGAGCGATTTTTCTCTTTGATCATCTCGAAAGCATATGGTGGTCGTGAATTTTCCGCTTTGGCGAACTCAACCATTGTTTCTCGTATTGCGACTCGAAGTATCAGTACCGCGGTATCGGTAATGGTACCAAACTCTCTTGGTCCTGGTGAGCTGCTATCGCACTATGGTACGCAAGAGCAAAAAGATTACTGGTTGCCTCGTTTAGCTGATGGTACAGACATCCCTTGTTTCGCCCTAACTGGCCCTGAAGCGGGTTCTGATGCAGGTGGCATACCTGATCAAGGCGTGGTTTGTTACGGCACCCATGAAGGCAAAGAAGTGCTTGGCGTGCGAGTTAGTTGGAATAAACGCTACATCACGCTTGCGCCAGTTGCGACAGTGCTCGGGTTAGCATTTAAACTGCAGGATCCTGAAGGGCTACTTGGTGACAAGAAAGAGGTTGGCATTACATGTGCGTTGATTCCCGCTGACCATGAAGGTGTCGAGATAGGCGAGCGCCATGATCCTCTGGGGTCTGCGTTCATGAATGGTCCTACTCGTGGTGAAGATGTCTTCATCCCTATGGACTGGTTGATCGGTGGCGCTGATTACGCAGGTAAAGGTTGGCGTATGCTGGTTGAGTGTCTTTCTGCGGGGCGTGGTATCTCTCTCCCAGCGCTTGGCACAGCGATTGGTCACCTTACTACACGTACAACAGGTGCTTATGCTTACGTGCGTAAACAGTTTGGAATGTCGATCGGTAAGTTTGAAGGCGTCGCAGAAGCGATGGGGCGCATTGGTGGTCTTACTTACCTACTAGAAGCGACGCGTACGCTAACGACGACTTCTCTCGATATGAAAGAAAAACCTGGGATTGTAACCGCGATTGCCAAGTACCACATGACGGAAATCGCGCGTACCATTCTAAATGATTCGTTTGATATCCACGCGGGTCGTGCGATTCAAGATGGTCCAATGAACTATCTTGCTAAACATTACCTTGGTATCCCGGTTGCTATCACCGTTGAAGGCGCGAATATTCTGACTCGTAACCTGATGATTTTTGGTCAAGGTGCGACTCGATGCCACCCATATGTTCTAAAAGAAATGGAAGCCGCGGCGAATCCAGATTCTGAACAAGGTGCGAAAGAATTTGACAACTTACTCTTTAAACACATCAAGCACGCGCTCGGTAATACATTCGGTGCATTTGGTGCAGCACTAACTGGTTCTCGATTTGTTAACGCGCACATGAGTGGCCCAACGCAGCAATACTACAAAGACATTACTCGTCTCAGTCGTGCACTTGCAGTAAGTGCAGACTTTGCGATGTTAACCTTAGGTGGAGACTTGAAGCGTAAAGAAATGATCTCCGCACGTTTGGGTGATGGATTAAGCTATCTATACATGGCATCTGCTGCCTTGAAAAAGTATGAAGATGAAGGCCGTCAACAAGGCGATCTAGACTTCGTTCATTACGCTGTTCAACACTGTTTGTATAACGCTTCTAAGTCATTAAATGAGGCTTACACCAACTTCCCTGTGAAATACGTTGGCGGTGTGCTTAAGGGGCTATTGTTCCCGCTTGGTAATCATTTCAATAAGCCAAGTGATGAGCTGTGTGTGAATTTGGCTGAAGCGATGATGACGCCAGGCGCGCAACGTGATCGCCTCACGCATCTGTGCTACATCGGAAAATCAGAGGATGACAGCGTAGGCTTAATGGAGAATGCATTCCTTGCAATGTACGACATTAAACCTTTGGAGCGTAAACTTATGAAGGCTGCGAAGGATGGTAAAGTGGCTCGTAAAGGTCTGCTACATGATCGTTTGCAGCAAGCATTTGAAGCAGGCGTGTTAACTGAACAAGAAATTGATCAAATCATGGCTGCAGATAAATTGCGCTACAAGGCGATTCAAGTTGACCACTTTAGTCATGACTTTTCTGAAGTGCGAACTCATAGCCCAAAAAAGTCGCAGTTGAATCCGGCGGCATAATAGACAACTAATGTTAAGAAAAGCACCTCAATGAGGTGCTTTTTTGTATTCTTGGGGAGTGGATGGTGGGATAGTGCTCCAACCACTTGCCTTTTAAGAGCATTTTTACAGAAATTAGATGCGAAATCCCAACGAAACTTTTATCCTAACAAGGTTTTTTAAAGGAAGTTGAATATGATCATCAAACCTAGAATTCGTGGATTTATCTGTACTACAACGCACCCTGTTGGTTGTGAAGCTAACGTAAAAGAACAAATTGCGTACACCAAAGCGCAAGGTCCAATCAAAAACGCACCTAAGCGTGTTCTTGTTGTTGGTGCATCAAGTGGCTACGGTCTATCTTCTCGTATCGCTGCGGCATTTGGTGGCGGTGCATCAACTATCGGTGTTTTCTTCGAAAAAGAAGGTACTGAGAAGAAGCCAGGTACAGCAGGTTTTTACAATGCCGCTGCTTTTGAAAAGCTAGCGCGTGAAGAAGGTCTGTACGCAAAAAGCTTAAACGGCGACGCTTTCTCAAATGAAGCGAAACAGAAAACTATCGAGCTGATCAAAGAAGACTTAGGTCAAATCGATATGGTGGTTTACTCACTGGCATCTCCAGTACGTAAAATGCCAGAAACTGGTGAATTAGTTCGTTCATCTCTTAAACCTATCGGTGAAACTTACACATCAACGGCTGTTGATACCAACAAAGATGTGATCATCGAAGCTAGCGTTGAGCCTGCAACAGAAGAAGAAATCAAAGACACTGTCACGGTAATGGGCGGTGAAGATTGGGAACTTTGGATCAATGCGTTGTCTGATGCTGGTGTTCTTGCTGAAGGTTGTAAGACCGTCGCGTACAGCTACATTGGTACTGAGCTAACTTGGCCAATTTATTGGGATGGTGCACTAGGTAAAGCAAAAATGGACCTAGACCGTGCAGCGAAAGCGCTAAACGACAAGTTAGCAGCAACAGGCGGCAGTGCCAATGTTGCGGTACTTAAATCTGTTGTAACTCAGGCGAGTTCTGCAATTCCTGTTATGCCACTGTACATCGCAATGGTATTCAAGAAAATGCGCGAAGAAGGTGTACACGAAGGCTGTATGGAACAAATCTACCGTATGTTCAGCCAACGTCTATACAAAGAAGACGGTAGCGCGGCAGAAGTTGATGAGATGAACCGCCTACGTCTGGATGACTGGGAACTTCGTGACGACATTCAGCAGCACTGTCGTGAGCTATGGCCTCAAATTACGACTGAGAACCTAAAAGAGCTGACTGACTACGTTGAGTACAAAGAAGAGTTCTTGAAACTATTTGGTTTCGGCGTTGAAGGCGTAGATTACGAAGCGGATGTGAATCCAGCAGTTGAAGCAGACTTCATTCAAATCTAATCGAATCACAGACTAGATAACCAATAAACAAAAGGCGCTCATTGAGCGCCTTTTTGTATTTCATAGTCAAAGTGAGTATTAACTTAGTATTATCAGAATCGTACCAGCTAGCGTCATTAAAATATTCGCAATCGCATAGGTACCCGCATAACCAAGGGCTGGGATGGTGGACTTAGCGTAGTCGTTAACGACATCCATAGCTGGAGCGCAAGTACGGGCGCCAATAATGGCACCGAAGAGCAGGGCACGGTTCATCTTGAGTACGTGTGCGCCAACTAAGTAAGCCAGAACCACAGGCACAACACTGACAATAAATGCCAAACCAATGACTTTTGGTCCTACTTGCGTTAGGTGCTCGAACATCTTTCCACCTGCACTTAGACCAATTCCCACCATAAAGAACATTAACCCTAGATCTTTGACCATATTCAGCGCCCCTTGTGGGACATAACCGAAAGTAGGGTGATTTGCTCGTAAGAAACCAAGCGTAATACCGGACAACAGAAGACCCACCGCATTACCCAAACTGAAAGACACCTGACCGAACGTCATTGTGATGAGGCCAAACAGAATACCCAAAATAAAGAAGCTACAAAAAGCGAGCAAATCGGCCATTTGACTGTGGATCGAGATGAAACCGATTTTTTCCGCCAGTCCATGTACTCGGCTTTTCTCGCCGCTCACTTGAAGGACGTCCCCTTTAGCGAGCACAATGTCTAAGTCCATAGGCATTTCAATCTGAGCGCGAACTACGCGGTTTAAGAAACAGCCAAACTCAGACAAATTCAAATCCGATAAACGCTTACCAGCGATAGCGTCACTTTTTACGACGATTTCTTCTTCAACGATGCGCAAATCAAGCAAGTTACGGTCGAATACTTCTTTACCATTACGGAAGCTAGGGTCTAAGCGAGCATGGCTGTCAGGGAAGCCAACCAGTGCAATTTCATCTCCCTCTTGCAAGATAGCATCACCATCTGGGTGGGCGAGAATACCATTGCGACGGATTCGTTCAATGTAACAGCCAGTTTGACGATAAATACCCAGTTCTCGCAAGTTTTTACCATCAGTCCAGTCAATTAGCTCTGGGCCCACTCGGTAAGCTCGAATAATGGGTAAATACACTTTTCTCTGGCTTGAATTTCCAAGGCCACGCTCTTGTGCGATTTGCTGCGCGGAATCAGAAAGGTTTTGTTTTTGCAGTTTTGGCAACAATTTAGCAAACATGATCATGCTAATTAAGCCGACCAGATAAGCCATCGCGTAGCCTACGGATAGATTTTCTAATACCAGAGAAAATTCCATATTCCGCGGTATGGTCGCAAGGCCAGAGTTAAGAGCATCTTGTGCACCAACCAGTACTGGCGTTGCGGTCAATGCGCCTGCCATCATACCGGCGGATAAGCCAAAATCGAGGCCGAAATAGTGACTCAAGCCATACGTTAAGCTGACCGCAGACACGAGAACAGTCATGCTTAAAATAAAATAATGCTTACCATCTCTGAAGAATATACCAAAAAAGTTTGGTCCAGCTTCAATGCCAACGCAGTAGATAAACAGCATAAAGCCAATGGTTAAAGCTTCTGCATTAAATGAGAAACCAAGGTGGCCCATTACCAAAGAGGTAATAAGAACGCCAATAGAGTTGCCTAATTGTAATTTGCCAAATCGAATTTTTCCGATGGCAAGGCCAATGGCTAATACGACGAAGATTAGAAGGATAGGGTTTTGCTCGAGAAGGTATACGACGTCTATGTTCACTGTGTGGCTCGGTAGAGTGTGTGCCAAAAAAGATTAAGAACTGTGAATTGTAACTAAATATAGCAAAAAGATAAGTGAATTTTTTTAGGTTTTACCATTAGTTGACTTAACGTAATAACCAGCTGAAAAATAATAAAAAAGCCGCATGAAGCGGCTTTTTTGAAAACAGTCTTTATTACTCGTCAAATAGACCTAGGTGCTCTTTCGCGTATGCTTCGAACTCGTCGCAGCCACCGATGTGCTCTTGGTCGATAAAGATCTGAGGAACGGTTTCAACTGGTTTACCAACTGTTTTCTCAAGATCTGCTTTAGAAATACCTTCAGCGTGAATATCAACGTAACGGTAGTTGAAATCATCACGTTTTGCTTTTAGCGTTTCTGCGTGCTCTTTTGCACGAACACAGAAAGGACATGCAGGGCGACCAAAGATAACAACGAACATAATCTTATTTCTCCTAAATCTATTCTTTTTTGAAAGCGTACAAAACATAGCGGCTGAGTGCGCTTTCTTTTGTTGGAGTAACTATGCCCGATCCAGATACGGAAATAAAGCGGCAATTACCTCTTGGTTCTATAGGTGAAATCTATCGAATAAAAACTAAACGCGCGTGCTTATTTTACGGCTCTGAAGTATGTGAAGTGACGCATAAAAAACATACATTCTAAAGGGTTAATGATGGCAAGGTGGAATTGGTCAATTTTTTTTGTTTAAAAAAATAGCAATCTATTTTGGCTATACGCAAATAACTTCAACTCTTACATAAGCGTTAAATCAGAGGGCGAGAGGTTATTTGGGTATATTCTTTTGGGAGGGTGTGTATGTTTCAGTTTATGACTGCAACAAGGATTATATTTGGTGAAGGTGCACTTCAATCTTCATTATCCGTTATTAACCAATTTGGCTACAGTGTTTTGCTGGTTACTGGGCAGGATACCCAACGAGCCGCCCCCATTATCCAATATCTTAAAGCTCAAAATATGCGTTACCAGCACGTAGCTATCGTTGGAGAACCATACATCACGATGGTAGAAGAGACCGCAGTGCTCGGTAGAAAATTCCAACCTGATATGGTGGTTGCGATAGGTGGTGGTAGCGTCATCGATATGGGCAAAGCCTTAGCTGCCATTATTCCCAATCAAGGCAATGTTTACGATTACGTAGAAGTGGTAGGAAGAAGCGTCCCTTTAAAAGCAAAGCCTCTTCATTTTATTGCAATTCCTACGACAGCAAGCACCGGTTCAGAAGTGACCAGAAATGCTGTGCTGAAATCTGGACAAGATAAAGTGAAAGTGAGTCTTCGAAGCCCTGATATGCTCGCAGACGTTGCCATTGTAGACCCGACACTTACTTACGGGACCGACCAATACACATCTGGACGTGGCGCAATGGATGCGTTCACTCATTTAATGGAAGCATATGTGTGTGGTGAGCCAAACCCTCTTACTGATATGGTCTGCGAAGAGGGGCTACGCCGTTTAAGCCGTTCAGTGATTGCCGCTTGTAAGCAAAATAATCATAAGGCGCGCTCTGATTTATCGTTCGCTGCATTGCTTGGTGGTATGGCGATTACTAATGCCAAATTAGGTGCCGCTCATGGGTTAGCATCGGCGTTAGGAGGCAAGTTAGACGCCCCCCATAGCGTTATTACGGCTCGCCTAGCTCCGCACGTGATGCAGGAGAACATTAACGCCGCTAAACTCGCGGGTAGGAATGATGTGATAAGTCGTTATCGCAAGCTGGCCCAATTAGTCACTGAGCGAGTAAATGCTAACGAACACGATGGAATTCTTTGGGTAAATATGGTGCTAGATAAGTTAGCGTTACCGCTACTGGCTCAATTTGGAGTATGCCAAACCTCTTTTGAGCAAGTGGCGAATGATGCGCTTAAATCAATGGCAATCAAAGGGAATCCTTTACCCCTGAATCAGGAACGTTTGATACACATATTGCAGCAAGTCTGTGATTGTAGCGGAGAGTGCGCAGCTGAGAGTGCACAACATGTCAGTTCTGTTGAAGTACTGGAATCAAGAACGGACTTATCGAGTGTCAACGACTTAGGGTGATTGCTCCCTTAGCAGCATTAAAACAAAAGGGGAGCCTTGAGCTCCCCTAGATAAAGTATGGACTAAGCTTTAGTGCTTAGTACTGGCTTAGTTTGTCATAGCGACTGTCTTTCAACGCATCTTTTACGCGTTTTAGGTTCTCACGGAAACCAGTACCACGGCGAAGAGTGAAGCCAGTTGCTAGCACATCAATCACTGTCATTTGTACAACTCGGCTCGCCATTGGCATGTAAACGTCGGTATCTTCTGGAATATCGAGCGTGATAGCCAGCGAGCTTGCCTTTTCTAGAGGAGAATCCTTCGCTGTAATCGCAATAACCGTTGCGCCATTTTCACGAGCAAGGTTCGCTATTTCTACCTGACTCTTTGTTCGACCGGTATGAGAAATAAGAACCACAACATCATTATCACTGCAGTTGATACAACTCATGCGCTGCATAACAATATCTTCAAAACAAGTAATTGGAATATTAAAGCGAATAAACTTGTTTTGTGCGTCTCGGGCAACAGAAGATGATGCACCAAGGCCAAAGAATGAAATGCGCTTCGCTTGCGTTAGCAAATCGACCGCACGGTTCACTTGCATTGGATCTAGGCTATTTTTCGCGACATCTAAACACGCCATCGTCGATTCGAAAATCTTATGGGTGTACGCGTCTGGGCCATCGTCTTCTTCCACATTACGGTTAACGTAAGGGGTGCCGTTGGCTAGGCTCTGTGCCAAGTGAAGCTTAAAATCTGGAAAGCCCTTGGTGTCCAGACGACGACAGAAGCGGTTTACAGTGGGCTCACTAACGTCGGCCATTTTAGCCAGCGTTGCAATGCTTGAATGAATTGCAGTTTGTGGAGACGCCATAATTACTTCCGCAACTTTGCGCTCTGACTTACTGAAATTCTCCAGGTTTTTTTGAATTTTTTCTAATGTATTCATAGTGTTCACGAGGGTATAGAGAACAACTCGCTGGCTCTGCTAACGAAAGGAAACACGAAGATTCCGGAGTAGAGTGGGGCGTTAACGAAAACAACCAGCGCCATAGAATCAGTATAAACCTGATCTTCAATCAGTCTAAACCAATAACGGGTACTATTTAGTGAGAATTTGACAGGCCTCAAACAAAATGTTGTAAAAACTACAGAATTGGATGTGTAAACGAAGTTTTGTTGCGCTAGTCGCACGATAATGATGTTTGAGTTACATCAAAACGAAAAAAAATTTCAAATTGATGTAACTCGATCTGGCTGTTAAGACGATTGAATATCAACAACCAGTTGTTGAATTCTTTTCATCAAATTTGGTGCTTGCTTGGCGATTTCGCGTTGCTCATCAAGCACTGAGCTCAAAATTTCTTTTGTGGTCAGTGGATTTGCCAAAACCACTCGAAACACTATCGTATTCATGCGTTGCCATTGGTCTGGGTTCAGTCTTGTACGTGAAACGAATGATTTGCCCGTTTCGCGCTGACGCTTTTGAATAAACTGTGTTAACTCATTGATCAGCTCATTCAGTTGTTCTTTTTGTGAGCCTTCTGCTTGTGCTAATGCTTCACGGATGAATGGCGGCAAATAACGGTATGTGAGCAGACAAAGCTCTGGTTCAGAAACTAACTCGAAATCATCTTGCTGTTTGATTAAATCCGCAAAGTATCGAGCTTTTTCAATGCTTTGGTCAATCAGAAGCTCGTAACCTGGGCGACTTATGATGTGCATTGCGGCGTAGACCAACATCGCCATGCCCGAACGTGAACCTTCTAATGTATGGCTGCCTAGGTCTTTTGAACCTTTGCGCAATATATATTGAGCGTGATGCTCTATGGATTTCATTGCGTCAGGGTCTTTGAACAGAACCATACCAGCGCCCATCGGGATGTAGAGCTGCTTGTGCGCATCAATAGTTACTGAGTCTGCCATTTCCACACCTTTAAGAAGATGACGGTGATGGTTAGACATAAGTGTTGCGCCACCCCATGCGGCATCCACATGGAAGTGACAGCCGTGAGCTTGGCAGACTTCAGCGATTTCAGGCAATGGATCAACATTACCTGTCTCTGTTGTGCCAGCCACACCAATAACAGCAATAGGCTTGATGTTTTGTTTTTCGAGCTCAACAATTTTCGCTTTCAGGTCGTTGACAATAATACGGTTGTTGGCATCGGTTTTAACCGCAACCAAGCCCTCTTGGCCTAGCCCTAATACATCGGCTGCTTTCTTAAGGGAGTAGTGACCACGCTCAGACACTAGCACCGCTAAGCCATCATAGCCATAGTGCTTCATGGCTTTAAAAAGGCCTTCCTTTTCCACGCCTTTAAATGAGCCATTGGCTCTTAACGCTTTGTTACGTGCTACCCAAAGCGCAGTGATATTGGCAATGGTGCCGCCGGAACAAAATGCGCCTAATGAGTGGTTTGCACTGTGCATCCACTGATTGTAAAACGTATCATTCTGACCATATATCAAGCGATGCAGCATACCCAAAACTTGACGCTCAAGTGGTGTAAAGGCTTTGGAAGTCTCTATTTTTACCAGGTTTTGGTTTAAGGCGATCATGATCTTTGACAGTGGCATCAAGAAATAAGGCAGTGCCGATGTCATATGACCAATGAAGCTTGGTGAAGATGTGTGAACTGAGTGCGACACCAAAGTGTCGAGTAAGTGCTCTGTATGATCTGACACGAACTCTGGCTGCTCAGGAATCTGAGCAGAAGAAAAGTCTTTTTCGATTTCGCGTAAAGGCTTTTCTTCTGCCACGATGTGTTCACGAAGAAATTGATTTAGATTTCGCGAGAGGCTCTCGTCAATTTTAGTTAACGTTGAGTCCGGACCTTCTGGGACAGTGAAGATCTTTAGCAAGCTCTCAAAGCTAACATCAGCGGTTTTTTGTTCCTTAACCATAGCAAAGAATCTTTGTAGTTATTTTGGTAATGCGAGCGGCACAATCTAAACTAAAACGGGCGCAAAGTCCCGTTTTAATTGTTGAAACCCAAGTTGTAGAAATGAAAATTTTAGGTGAAGGTTACGATATTCACATTAAAAAATTCTAGATTGAGTACGTTAAAACATTCTAGTGTTTTCGAATGCTAATCAACGACTAATGCGAGCAATCTTAGTCACATTTCTGCTTTTCAATCTTTTCTATTGACTGATTGTACTTATTAAGTGCGGTATCAATTTGTTGGGGATGACTAAGCAGATCAGCGAATGCTGAACGAAGCTCGTAGTTTTTTGGGTGGTTAGTTGATTGACGGTCGCTAAATGTCTGTTTTGCAACTTCACCTAACTTATCGCTTCGGGTCGCTAACTGCTTAACGTCATGTTGCTCTAGTTTTAACCATGCTTCGATTGGCTGTTCCGTCGCAACGCGGCTAGGGTCGTTCTCTAGAAAGTAGTGAACCGCTTCGCGGTTTAATTCAAAGTGATGTTTACGTCCATCCAAGAACCATTGACTAACTTCTTTCAGATCTGGATATTGGGTAACCGTCAAATCAACAAGATCTTGATACCACTGTAGTGAGGCATCGACGTAGCCATCGTATTTGCTAGCAAGACATTGTTGATCTGCGGCAAGCGTAAAAGTTGAGCTTGTAGCGAGGAGCGCTGCAACGACAAAGCGTTTCATTCTTCTTCCTTCTGGTTGTTATCCCTTTATTAACGCAATGCACATCAGTTGATGTTTCTCCCTTCTTTCTATTTGGTCGTGACAAATCGTTGGGCTGAATGACGAAAAGAAAGAGGGGTCTTGCCAAAAAATATTGACCACTTTGACGTTAACTGGGTATTTAAATTTTTGCCGTATTGTAATGGATGTTAAAGCGAAAACCTGAGATCTAGCTAGCAAGTGATACAAAGAAAAGCATCATAACTGGTACCAATAAACTCAAAATAAAGCCGCTAACGATAGCAACAGGAACACAACGCACACCACCGGTAGTTTGAATCACGGGTAGGGTGAAGTCCATTGCTGTTGCACCGGCATAACCAATTGCGGTGCACGGATAGCTACGAATAAAGAGAGGAATGGCAACCAGTGCGACTAACTCTCTCATCAATTCAATCAAGAACGACGCGCCACCAAATACCGGACCAAAAGCGTCACCCATTAAAATACCTGCGAGTGAATACCAGCCAAAACCTGAAGCCATTGCGAGTGCTTGATAAAGAGGAAGATCCAAAAGCACCGCTGCAAGAACGCCACCAAGCATACATGTTGCGATGACAACAGCCGCAATGGCCATTCCTTGTTTATTTAATAGGATTTGACGCAGAGTAAGTCCACTATTGCGCAGCTGAATACCAATAAAAAATAGAAGTAGAAAGAGTATCCATTCGCTTGCTGTATCTACCCAACTCAAATCAATGGGTAACAGCAGGCCAACCACTAACCCTCCGCCAACGACCACAATAAGCTTAACAGACTCTAAAGCCATCGAAGATAACGGTAGCTTCTTTTGATTCTGATTGGTCTGGAGTGGAATAATTTTATCAATAATAGGCAGAGCCAACAGGTTGCAGGCACTTAGACACAAAAAAAACGTACTCGCATAGAGGAGAATACTTTGTAAGTTGCTGCTTAAATTATCGAGCGCCGCCAAACTAAGACCCATCAACGACAAAATGACGTAAATAAGGTAGGACGTTGACTGATTGATCTTCTCCAATAACGAAGATCGAGATATAGGAATTAGATACCCCACCACAAGCGGAGCGAAAATAAATAGCATCCCTGAAAACATAAAGCTCAATGATTCCTTTTTGAGATAACATCAACACGCATAAATCAAATTATCTATCGGTTGAAATTAGAGATATTTCACCACACACAGCTCAGCCTTGAGCGAATCGTTTTATCACGGATAAGGTATTATCAGAAAGCGATAAATTACAAACCGCTAGCATTGAGTACAGCACGGATTTGATCATTGAAGTCAGTATCACTCATGTTACTAAGTTCATACAAGACTTCTGCACCAGTTAAGTTGAATTCAACTTCGTGTTCGTCAATGCGTTCATCGTGATTGCGAAACATCAATAAATGATGCGCAATTCTAGCGATGTCGAGATAACTCACTTCTGGTCGCGTTAATTCGTATTTTTCGTTTGAGGATACTTCTCTGAAGTCGTTGTCAAATCCCCAACGCTCAAGCACTAGTTTACTTGTGGCAGAACAACGTGTTTGGAAGATTTGCAATGCAATATCTGGGTCTAAGTAATTGCCCCTATCTAAGTACAAGTGGTACTCATTAATTAGGCAAAATAACCCAATATCGGCTAATAGACCGACCAATAACGCCTTTTCTTGCTCTAGATGGCCATAAGTGCCTGGCTCGTGGCTACGAAACGATTGAACCAACATCACCATGACGGCACCGAGCTCACGCGATATCGCGGCACTCTTCACCAAGATGGCATTGCATTCTTTAGTGAGATTAACTGAGTGTTTAAGTTGCTCGATCGCTTGTGCGGTAACAATATCACGTACACGAAGTATTCCGAGACGAGATACCGCTGTAGTTAAGTCGTTGCAGGTGATATTTCTGCGATTGAAAATCACAGAGTTAGCGACTCGTAAAACGACCGCTGCTAATCCGGGATCTTCCAATAAACAGTTAGCAACATCGGCAATCGTGGTGTGTTCTTCGACACATAACTGCTGAATTTTAAGCACGACATCAGGAATAGGAGGTAACGAAATCTTACCCGTGGCGATGGACTGTTCTACCAGCTGAGCAAACTCGGATTCCAGTGCGTTTATAAGCTTATCTTTATTATTTGGCAGCCAAAAAAATGATAAATGTTCCATTGTGACGCTGTACTTGAGATCTTTCGTACAGTGTACCCTTACAGCGTATTCTTTATCAATTAAATGCGTATTATGTGCCCGTAATTGCCAGCGAGATCATAATGATGGCGTGTTTTAGGCATGCTATGCGTCAAAAAAATATCACCACACAAACAATAAGTGTGAAACTAATCACGTATGCAGAATTTATACTTTTTTATATGTGACCTATGTCCTAACTTATTTTTCAACGTTAAGTATGATTAAGCAAGTTGGTGAGCACAACTCACAAAAATATCGCCAACAAATCGACATTTATAATTCGCTATAAGCTGCTGTTTATCTGGTGACATCGCTAATCGGGGTAATTTATTCAGATTAAAGAGGTCAATGGACATGACAGACCAAGCTTTTTTTAAATATGTACGCACCTTCAGTGAGTACCAAAAACGTTCTATGTTCGGTGGTATTGGTTTATTCACCGATGATGCTATGTTTGCGCTTGTCAGCAATGATTGCTGCTACTTACGTGGTGGTAATGGGCTAGATGAAGTGTTTACTCAACTGAGCTGTGAGAAGTATAAGCACGTCAAAAAACAGACGACGGCAACCGTAAATTATTATGATGTAACCGATTTATTCGAATCCGGATATGTAGGGCTTGATGAACTGGTACAGAAATCAATTGAATACTCAATTAAGGAACGGAAATATCAAAAGTCCTCTGCCAGTAGACGCTTAAGAGACTTACCCAACATGCAACTAACCCTTGAACGTATGGTCAAGAAAGCCGGTGTTGATGACGTAGAAACCTTTTTAGAACTTGGACCTGTAAAAGTCTTCAACAAAGTTAAAACGGCTTACGGTAATGATGTTGATGTAAAGCTACTGTGGAAATTTGCTGGTGCAACTGATGGCGTACATTGGAAACTGATCCAAGAGCCGCGTAAAAAACAGTTATTGGCACTGTGTGACTAAGCGAAGCTGATCGCACAATGATTGACTCGTTTTGATGGAGTTAGCGGGTCGTAAAAGCAAGTGTGAAAAGCGGAAAAAGGACGTTGAAGTTTTTTACCACTTCATTGAGTTAGTCATTAAATTAGACAAAAAAACCGAGGCAGAGACCTCGGTTTTTGTTTTTTTAATTTGCTCTTTTCTTACAGCACAAATCTTAAAACTTAAAACGCGTAGTGAACATTACCTGATCACCGTAAAAATCGTTGATACGAGCTTCAGCACCCAAAGAGAAAAGCTCTGTTGAGTGGAATCGAGCGTAGGCAGAGCCAGTCCAATCGTCATCGTTATCGATAGAAACGTAGCCGACTTTGCCGCCTACTTCTAATTGAGGGCCCAACCATTGGCGAACACCTAAGTTAAGCTCCATACCAACATCTGTGCTGCTCTCATTCGAAGGTTGCACAACGCGCATTAGCATTTCACCAGTAAGATCTGCCCAGTTGTTTAGCGGAGAATGGAAGCCAAAGCCTGCAGCTGAGTCAAAATCACTTTCAAACTCAGAGTCAATACGAGCAATAACATGCGCGTTCGGGTGAATTGATTTGCTGAATCCAGCACCAAATGTCACAGGACTTGCGCCAATACGTGCTTCGAAATAGTCGTAGCTAAAGTTGCTCATAGTTGCTGGCGCATTGCGATCGTTTGCAGCTAGGGCATGGCTTGATGCCACTAGTAAGGCAGCGGCTAATAGTGTTTTACGCATAACTAACGATAAACCTTGTTCATTATTTCCATGGATTCAAGCAACCACTTGAACCGTAATCTGATTTGTCCGACATCATAATAAAAAGGAAGGTCCACGACCAACAAAAATGTGTCGATGTTTTGTCAATTAACTTAATAGTTCCTTGGTTTAAGCAAAAACTACGCCATATACGTAGTGTCCGAGAATTTCACTCGGACAAGTAACGATGTTTTTCTAACCTCATTCGACTATGCGAGGTTAGGTGGTGCAATGAGCATCGTTGAGTTCAAGTTAGAACCAAACACTTTATTACTCGCCAAAGCTTGCTCTTCTTTCTGCCATGGCGTTGAGGATTGCCTCAGAATCAAGGATTTGAGTCCAGGATAGCAGGTTATCATCATTCTCAATCACAAACGCGGTAAGCTGAGACACGATTGCTTTTCTCAATGCTTCACCTTTCCAAGGTTTGGCAATGTAATAATCGAGACTCGCGTTATTTACGGCTTCTACGGTGTCTTCCAAACCAGCTTGTCCTGTGAGTAAAACTTTGCGCGCTGCTTTTGTGTCACCATTTTGACTGAGTTCGATTAAGAAGCTGATCCCAGTTTGTTCCGGCATAATGTGGTCACATAAAATGAGCGCAAGCTGAACTTCTTCTTCCGCCATCTCCTCAATCACTTGCCGAGCTTCAGTCACCGATTCCGCTCCTTCGACGACAAAGTTCTCCTCGAAGGGAGCAAGATCTTGGAGCACGCTATCCAAGACTTCTCGTTCGTCATCGACACATAAAATTAGATACTTGGTCATGTTTCATCTCCTTCTTCGATGACTGGTAACCAGACGGTCATTCGTGTGAACTGGCCGATCTCTGATTCGACGTCAATCCACCCTCTGTGTGCTGTTACGATTTGCTGGCAGATGGACAGCCCGATGCCTAAGCCAAAATTACCTTCTTTTTTTGTGGTGAAGTTCAGCTCGAAAATGGCGTCTCTTTGCGATTCAGGAATGCCACATCCATTATCTTCAAATGAGATAACGGCATAATGTGTGTGCTCTTTTTCTATAAGGCGTGTTTGTATGTTTAACACACCTTTCTCTGGAAATGCGTCAATGGCGTTAGAGACCAAGTTCGTCCACACCTGTTGGAGTGCGATCGGTTGACAAAGGATGGAAGGCAAGTTTGCATAGTCGGTTGAAACTTGGTGCATTTTTAATTTGTTCTCGAAAATCACCAAGGTGTCTTCAATGCCCTCATGAATATCGGCATAGTGCAGGGTCTCATCATCTGACCGAGCATATCCTTTCAGGCTTTTTACCATATCAGCAATTCGTGCTGCACAGACATTAATTGAGCGAAGTGTAGAACCTGCTTTGTGGTATTGCTCTAGTGTATTGAGAGCATGATAAGACGCTTGCTGCTTTCTCGTTAGTT
Organism: Vibrio sp. Vb1026; assembly: GCF_033338745.1. Taxonomy (NCBI): domain Bacteria; kingdom Pseudomonadati; phylum Pseudomonadota; class Gammaproteobacteria; order Vibrionales; family Vibrionaceae; genus Vibrio; species Vibrio sp. Vb1026. Next base: position 189,828 of record NZ_JAWOTH010000004.1, on the reverse strand, counting down.
GGGTAAGTAGCTCTTGATCGGACTCTAATCCAAGGCTCACCACTTTTTTTGCCAATGCTCGGTCTGGAAGAGTATGGCTAAGCGCTTTTACGCGTGATCTGAGCTCAGCGGTTGAAGCGGGTTTTGAGGTTTGCGCTTTGCTCAGTAATTCAATGCCTTTGGTTTGTATATCGGAACTTGGCGCATCGTTAAGTAATCGTTCTAGCGTATGCGTTAAATTCTCTACGCCCCTCAATATCGCGGCTACTGGATTGTTTAGTTCGTGGGCCACTCCCGCAACCAATTGACCAAGCATCGCCATTTTTTCTCTTTCAATGAGCTGCTGGTGGGCTGATTCTAAAGATTCGAGCGTTTTTTGAAGTTGCAGTTTGGTGTTGATGCTTCTTTGCAATCGGCGGTTGAAGTGGCGTAAAAGCAAGTTTGTAAAAAGAGGCAGTAAGTTTGAGTCGCTTTGCATCACTTTATTGAATACGTTGCGATCGAGTTTGATAACTTCTGTTTTGGTTAGTGTTAGAGCTGTCGAGAAAGAACATTCCCCAGTAACAAACGACATGCCTCCGACAATATTCCCTTTGTTATGGCGTACAACCTCTCGCTGCATGCCTTGCTCATCGCGCTTGTACAGAGCCACTTCACCTTCGGTGATAAACCACAAAAAGCAATTTGGCTCGCCTTCCACGGTTAATAAGTGTTCAGGTGAGTATGTACGGCACGCTCTTGTTTCGTCATTATCTTTAAAAAATTGCTGGAGAGCGGAGATCACTTGCTCGGCTAACTCAGCATCAGACATCGAGTGGTAGTCGTGTAAGAATCCGGCTTGATAATGGCTCATCTGGTTATTAATGTGCGCTCGCAACAAGCTGTGATGATCCAATATCTGACTGTAACTTAGCAGGTCTTCTTTACCGTTTCGCAATATAAATTGGGTCAGCTCTTTTTGCACTGTGTTAAATAAGACGTGATCTGGCAAAGGTTTAGTGAGGCAGTGGTCGAGCCTGCCCTCATTAACGGCAGTGAGAATTGCCTCTATATCAGACGAGCAGCTAATAAGAATTTTTCTTGCTTGCTCGGTATGTGGCATCCGGTCTAAACCAATAAGAAAATCCACGCCGTTAAAATGAGCGTGATGGCTCGCTATAACTAAAGCAACAGTCTGTTCTCTTTCTTCTAGATACTCTAAAGCGCTTTGAGCCTCTTCTATCGATTCGACAGAAAATATATCAAACTTACTTGAGAAGGCAGACAGCTCCAATCGAAACTGTTCAGCACTGATTGGGTTGTTGTCGAGACACAACACAGCATAACGATTCACAGATGTTTTAGCTCCGGTTAAAACTTCGCCACGCAAACTTTAACAATAAAAGGACATGATGAGTGGGAGCCAAGTATGATTCCTGATTAATGGACTAGAATAAGCATCAATAGTCTGATTTGTCTCAATGTTTTCTCCGCAGGTGGTTTGGGGTAGACTGACCGAAAATATCTAATAAGTGACGTTATGCAAAATCTTAAAAAAATCGGCGCCATTGGTGGTGCTATCTCATTAGCACTGTGTTGGCCATTGGCTGTCGGACAAATTGGTCAGTCCATCATTGAAGATGGTATTACCAATATGAATGATGAAATGATTAAAGGTGAAGTGGTCGAGTATCAGCGTGGCTACTTGTCTTCAGTCGTGCTGACTCGTTATTCAGTTGTTGATCCTGAGCTTAAAACTCAGCTAGAGCGTGATGGTATGCCAACGACGTTTGACGTAACCAGTGATGTTAGCCACGGTCTAACAAGCCTAACAGCTGATTCAAAATTGGTGGACAATGACTTTTTGCCTCTCACGATGCATAGCCAGACTCAACTAAATGGCAATACAGCATTTATCCTCGACCTAGACAGTTGGCATTATCGTAACGAAGCGCAAGGTGTTTCTGTTTCTACAAGCCCTGCAAAAGTAACAGGTGATGTGACGGTATTGGGTGATCTCAATTACCAAGTTTCCGTTCCTTCTGTTCAAGTGGATTTTGAAAACGGTGAAGAGCTTCATCTGAATGCATTGACAGGGCAAGGTAAAGGAAAGCAAGCAAAAGGCTACTGGTTAGGCGAGCAATCTTTCTCTCTAGAGAAGCTAGATGTGGTTGATGCGAACTTGACGCCTGTCTTTTTGATTGAAAATGCGAGCTACCGTGGTAACACTACGATGAGTGAGTCTGGTGATAAGCTGAACAGTCAATTAAACCTAGATGCTAAGAAACTACGTTTAACTGATGGGACGGATGTCGATAACTTTAAGTTGGATTTCTCAATTGCAGATGTGGATAGCCAGTCTTTTGATCAAATTATGTCTATCTATCAAGGCTCTCCTATGCTAGATGAGCAGGAAATTGCGAATTTATTGCCGCATGTCGATACGCTGTTTAGCAAAGGTTTTGATTTATCCGTGAACGAGCTTTCACTCGCGTTCGGTGACGGCAAGTTCCACAACGAGTGGCAACTATCCATCCCTGAAGGTACTGAGCATATTACTCAAGATCCAATGAAGTTGGTGACGGCCACTACTGGTGAACTTAGCACTTACTTCTCTGATGAATTAGTAACGCATTACCCATTTATTCAAGAAGGGATTGATGAGCTCCTTATTATGGAGTTGATCGAAAAAGTAGAGGGCGGTTATCAATTAAAAGCAGAAATTGGTGAAGGCAAATTGAAGTTCGAAAATGGGCATGAGTTCCCATTGGTGGCTCTACTTATGCCTGCTTTGATGCAACAACAGTAATTCGTGTTGTTGCGAATTTGTTCCAATTCAACGCTTAGTCTTTAAAAAGAGGTCGTAAGACCTCTTTTCTTGTTTTTATCACTGCGAAAACGTGATATTAATTTCTTAATATTTACATAGCAGGAGCAATGAGCATCATGGAACAAAATACGGACAACGTATTTAACTTCAGTGCAGGGCCAGCAGGTCTGCCTAAAGCAGTTATGCAGCAAGCACAAAAGGAACTAATCGATTGGCAAGGTCTTGGCACTTCGGTCATGGAAATCAGCCACCGAAGCAAAGAGTTCATCAAAGTTGCAGAAGAAGCCGAGCAGGATTTACGTGATCTTCTGAATATTCCGGACAACTATAAAGTGCTGTTCTGCCAAGGTGGTGCTCGTGCTCAGTTTGCTGCTGTTCCTCTAAACTTACTTGGTGATGCCGATACGGCAACTTACATCGATGGTGGTTATTGGGCTGGAAGCGCGGTAGCTGAAGCGAAAAAATACTGCGAACCAGACGTGTTTGATGCAAAAACAGAAATCAACGGGAAAGTCGCGGTTCTACCTGCAAGTGAATGGAAAATTGCTCCAGAAGCGGCTTACGTTCACTTCTGTCCAAATGAGACCATTGATGGTATTGAGATTAACGATCTTCCTATCACCGACAAACCGATTGTTGCTGACATGTCTTCGACAATTCTTTCTCGTGAAATCGATGTGTCTAAATACGGTGTGATTTACGCGGGCGCTCAGAAAAATATTGGTCCTTCCGGCATTGCTATTGCTATCGTGCGCGATGATTTATTAGGTATGGCGAAGCAGGTACTACCAAGTATCTTGGATTACACTGTTTTGGCAGAAAAAGAATCAATGTTCAACACGCCACCAACCTTTGCATGGTACCTGTCTGGTCTTGTTTTCAAATGGCTGAAGGCACAGGGTGGAGTAAAAGCGATTGAGCAAGTGAACCGCGCTAAAGCCGCGCTACTGTATGATTACATCGATCAGTCTGATTTCTACCGTAATGGCGTGCACTCAGCGAACCGTTCTTTGATGAACGTGCCATTTCAACTTGCTAAGCCTGAACTGGATGCAACCTTCCTTGAGTTAGCAGACTCTAAAGGGCTGAAAGCTCTAAAAGGTCACCGAGCAGTTGGTGGTATGCGAGCATCCATTTATAACGCAATGCCGCTAGAAGGCGTTCAAGCGTTAGTAGACTTCATGCAAGAGTTTGAGAAAAACTACGCGTAAGCTCAAACTGATAGTTGTTCTCCAAAGCGTCGCTATTGCGGCGCTTTTGTTTATCTCAACTCACATCATTCCAGGAAGGTAAAATGACCAAGGCAAATATTGAAGCGCTGACTAAGCAGTTCCCACTCTTGGCTGCACTTATTGATCTTGAAGAGGTTTGTTGGTTCAACCCCCATATCACTTCCTTGGAGGAAGGCTTACCTCATGTCGGGTTAGATGAAAAAGATATTCAAGCGGCGAGTGAACGGCTAACACGATTTGCGCCTTATTTGATGAAAGCGTTTCCCGAAACGGAAACGTCGCGTGGCGTTATTGAGTCCGCAGTGGTGGATATTCCCAATATGAAAGTGCGTTTGGAGCAGCAATACGACACGCCAATATTGGGCCATTTAATGCTCAAAAAAGACAGTCATTTGCCAATTTCTGGTTCGATCAAAGCGAGAGGTGGTATTTATGAAGTGCTCACTCATGCAGAAAAGTTGGCGTTTGATGCCGGCTTGCTCTGTGAAAGCGATGATTACAGCAAATTGTTCAGCAATGAGTTTCGGCAGTTTTTTAAGCAGTACAGTATTGCGGTTGGCTCAACCGGCAATCTTGGTATGTCCATCGGCATCATGAGTGCGAAGCTGGGTTTTTCAGTTTCAGTCCACATGTCTGCGGATGCGCGGGAATGGAAGAAAAATAAGCTCCGGTCACATGGTGTTAATGTCGTAGAGCACCAAGAAGATTATGGTATTGCTGTCGAGCAAGGTCGTAAAGAGGCAGAAAAAGATCCCAACTGTTTCTTTATCGATGATGAAAACTCACGGACGCTGTTTCTAGGTTACTCTGTTGCGGGTGAGCGTCTTAAGCAGCAATTTGATGACTTGGGAATCGTGGTTGATGAGCATCATCCATTGTTTGTTTATCTTCCTTGTGGTGTTGGCGGTGGACCTGGTGGGGTGGCATTTGGCTTGAAGGTAGCATTTGGCGAGCATGTCCACTGTATTTTCGCAGAGCCAACGCACTCACCGTGCATGCTGTTGGGCGTACATACAGGCTTGCATGACGATATTTCGGTACAAGATTTGGGTATCGATAACATCACCGCCGCTGATGGTTTGGCAGTCGGGCGTGCCTCGGGATTTGTCGGAAGAGCGATGGAAAGGCTACTTGATGGTTTTTACACCATTGATGACGCTCGTATGTATCACCACTTGGGTGAGTTAAGTGAACTGGAAGGTATTAATCTAGAGCCTTCTGCATTAGCCGGTATGATTGGGGCAGTGCACGTCTCGAATAACCATGCTTATCAGTCTCGAATGAAATTTGACGAAGAAAAACTCAAAAACGCAACGCATCTTGTTTGGGCAACAGGTGGGGGCATGGTTCCGGAAGATGAAATGGCGGCTTATCTCAAAAAATCTGGTCGGTAAATCAGCACTGTATACGTGCTTAATTAGGTAACTAATAATACAGGAATAACAAAAGGGCTCATCGTTTGATGAGCCCTTCTCGTCACTGAAAATCGAATTATAGAGATTGTAATAGCTGGTAGTAACGACCTTTTTGAGCGAGTAGCGTTGGATGGTCGCCTTGTTCGATGATCTCACCTTGTTCCATCAAACAGATGCTATCCATACTTTCTAACTCTATCAGTCGGTGTGTAATGAATACTACTGTCTTATTAGCAAAGTGTTCATTGAAAAGCGCCATCACTTTTTGTTCCGTACGCTTATCGAGGCCTTCAGTCGGCTCATCTAAGAGTAGGATTGGGGCATCACGTAGCAATGCTCGAGCAATACCGATTCGGCGTTTCTCACCACCAGATAACTGACGACCGCCGTCGCCTAACCAAGCGTCTAAACCCGGCTCTTCAAGAAGTCCGCCAAGCTCGACTTTTTGTAAAATAGTAGACAGTTGCTCATCACTTGCGTCCGGAGCGGCCATGAGTAAGTTGTCACGTAGTGTCCCGTTTAGTACATCTACGCGTTGACTGACCACTGTCATTGCTGCTCGCAGGTCCGACTCGCTCCAATCTTGCAGTTTTGTACCACCGATTCGAACTTCACCTTGGTTTACATCCCAGTAGCGACAAAGAAGCTGAATCAGTGTTGATTTACCTGAACCTGTTTGACCTACAATTGCAGTTTTAGTGCCCAACGGTAGTGAGAGTGACAAGTCTTTCAGCACCTTTTGCTGACCGTCAGGGTAAGTAAAATCTATGTTGTCGAATTCAATGTCTAACGTTGTGTCTTTATGTTTCGACTGCTCAGGGAAGACAACGTCAGGTTCAGCCAAAATTACTTCATTTAAACGACGAGCAGAGGTCAACGTTTGACCGAGATACTGGAATGCGCCCGCGATAGGCATCAGAATCTCAAAGCTCGCCATGGTTGCAAACGCAAACAGCGCAATCCAAGGATCAGGAGCACGACCACCTACGCCGTCTGCAGCAAACCAAAGCATCACAACCAGTGTAAGGCCGTTCACCAGCATAAGCAGGCCTGAAGCCATGCCCGTTAAATTCGCGTTCACAAATTGGTTAGACAGCAACTGCTTCTGCTTCTCTAGAATGAGATTACGATAACGTTCTTCTGCTCCAAAGATACTCAGTTCACTGTAGCCTTGAAGCCAGTCCAGTGTCGCCACTCGAAATTGCGCTTTATGATGAGTGAGATTCTCGCCATTATTTTTACCCAGTTTATAGAACAGCACTGGCCATACAAACAACATGACGGTAAGAATCGAGCCAAGCAGTAGGGCGAGATGCCAATCAAAGAAAGCCAGGATAGCCGTTAAACACAATATGCCAAAAATACCAATCACGACAGGGCTGATAAGTCGAAGGTAAACGTGATCCATCGCGTCTACGTCCGCTACTAGGCGGTTGAGCAGATCGGCATCACGCATCGTAGAAACACGACCCGGAATCAGTGGTGCAAGTTTCTTAAAGAAGAAGATACGTAGATCGGTAAGCAGCTTGAACGTTGCATTGTGGCTAACGACACGTTCTCCCCATCGACCTGCGGTTCGAGCCATTGCAGCGCCGCGTACCCCGGCACCTGGTAACATGTAGTTGAAGGTCTCACGAGCAACCGTCAAGCCTGCCACCGCTGCGGCTGAAATAAACCAACCTGATAGCGTTAATAAGCCAATAGACGCCGCTAAGGTCAGAAATGCCAGTAGCATACCTAGCGAAAGACCAAACCAGTGTTTTTTATAGAGTTTTAGATAAGGGAGTAAATCACGCATCTAAGTTCCCCTTGTCTGTTTCACGTTGTGCGAGGTTCGCTTCCAACATGTCTTTAAATAAGCCATCTTCTGTCGACAGTGTGGCGTAATCACCACGTTGAACAATCTGGCCGTCCTGCATAACAAGAATTTGCGATACGTTTTGTAAAGGCGCAAGTTGGTGAGTAATCATCAAATTCGTTGTGGCATGCGCATACTTGTTAATGCCTTCCATCACGAGTTTTTCACTGCGAGCATCTAAGCTTGCGGTTGGTTCATCTAATAACCAAAAACGACCATTTTGTAGCATGGCGCGAGCCAGTGCTAAACGCTGCGCTTGGCCGACAGATAAACCACCAGAACGATCAGATATCGGATAATCCAACCCATGCATTTCAACAAATTCAGCAGCGTGAGAGTCATTCAACACAGAATGTACGTCTGCATCCTGAATATTGTGCTTACCTAGTGTGATGTTATCTCGAATGCTACCGTGTAATAGCATCGGGTTTTGACCAATCCAGCTTACTGCCTCTCGCCATGTGGCTAGATCCAGTTGCGACAATTCGCAGCCATTAATTTTTAAGCTACCTTGATAAGGCATGAAACCGAGGATTGTGTTTACCAAACTTGTTTTACCTGCGCCACTTGGTCCAACTAAAGCCGTACTTTTGTTGGCTTCAAGAGAGAAGGATAGGGGACCTGCGAGCTGCTTACCTTCCGGACTAAAAATGGTTAACTGGTCCGCTTCAATATGGATAGGGCTGTTTTTATCTAACGCTTGGGTACCATCTTTGATTTGATCGACTTCCAAATCCAGAAACTCGACAATGCTTTCTGCTGCGCCAACCGCTTGCTGTTTTGCATGATAGAACGTGCCCAAATCGCGTAATGGCTGATAAAACTCTGGAGCAAGAATCAGAATGAACAAACCAGCAAAGAGCGTAACACCTGTGCCGTAGTAGCCGAAGTCCAGCTCCCCGATATAACTAAAGCCAAAGTAGACAGCGGTAATTGCGATAGAAATGGAAGTGAAAAACTCTAACACCGCAGAAGACAGAAACGCGATTTTCAGAACGTCCATGGTACGAGTACGAAAGACTTCTGAAGCACCCTTTAGCGTCTCAGTTTCAGATTTTGTTCTATCGAATAAGCGAATGGTTGTCATTGCTTGCAAGCGGTCATAAAAGTGACCCGACAAACGCTGCATCGCTTTAAAGTTTTTACGGTTTGCTTCTGCGGCTTTCATCCCAACCAGTGCCATGAAAATAGGCACCAGTGGTGCAGTGACCAGGAAGATCAAGCCTGTTGCCCAGTTTACTGGGAATACGACAACCAAAATGATGAAAGGCACTAGTACCGATAATGACATTTGAGGCAAGTAGCGTGAGAAGAAATCTTGCATATCTTCTACCTGCTCTAAGATGAGCGTTGCCCAACTGCCAGCAGGTTTGCCTTTGATGTAAGCTGGCCCAAGTTTATGAACTTTATCTAAAATGAGTTGGCGAATATAAACTCGAATTTGCTCCCCGCAACGGTAACCGGCAAGCTCTCGACCCCAGGTACAAGCAGCTCGACCGATAACCGTGCCACCGAGCCCAACAAAATGCCAAATGAGGTCGGCTTTGTCGACTTGGTCAATGATTAACTGGTGCAGAATGGAGGCGAGCAGGGCTGCTTGAGCCAATAAAAACACGCTTGAAAGTACGCCTAGGCCTATCGCAATCATAAGCCAGCGCTTGGCTAACTTACTTTGTTGCTTCAGCCACTTATTCAAGCTGCTTTGCTTTTTCTTATCCATCGTGAAGGCTTAATGATAATTGTTTTAATGAGGCGGTAGTATACAAAAGAAAACCCAGCGGGAATACCGCTGGGCTTTAAGGATATGACACAAATGTGAAAAGTTATTTGTCACCAAGTGAGTCTAAGAAACGTTCAGCATCTAATGCAGCCATACAACCTGTACCTGCAGAGGTGATCGCTTGACGGTAGTTGTGGTCCATTACGTCGCCAGCTGCAAATACACCTTCGATACTAGTTTGTGTTGCGTTGCCTTCAAGACCTGATTGAACGATGATGTAGCCATCTTTCATGTCTACTTGGCCTTCAAAGATTTGTGTGTTTGGCTGGTGGCCAATTGCGATGAATGCACCCATTACATCGATATCTTCTGTCGCACCGCTGTTCACGTCTTTAATGCGGACGCCCGTTACGCCCATATCGTCTCCCAGTACTTCATCGAGAGTGCGATCGGTATGAAGAACGATATTACCGCTTTCAACTTTATCCATCAGACGTTTCACAAGGATCTTCTCTGCGCGGAATGAATCGCGGCGGTGGATCAGGTGAACTTCTGACGCAATGTTAGATAGGTATAGCGCTTCTTCAACAGCCGTGTTACCACCGCCCACAACTGCAACTTTCTGATTACGGTAGAAGAAACCGTCACAGGTTGCACAAGCAGAAACGCCGCGACCTTTAAATGCTTCTTCAGACTCAAGGCCAAGGTATTTTGCTGATGCGCCGGTAGATATGATTAAGGCATCACAAGTGTACTCACCTGAGTCGCCTTTTAAACGAAATGGGCGTTGTGATAGCTCTACTTCATTGATGTGATCAAATACGATTTCAGTTTCGAAACGCTCGGCGTGTTCTTTCATGCGATCCATCAATGCTGGACCTGTCAGTCCCTCAGCATCGCCTGGCCAGTTTTCAACTTCAGTTGTGGTGGTTAGCTGACCACCTTGTTGCATTCCCGTCACAAGCACAGGGTTTAAGTTTGCACGCGCTGCGTAGACGGCAGCTGTGTATCCTGCAGGACCAGAACCAAGAATTAATAATTTACAGTGTTTTACGTCGCTCATTATGGCTCCAAAAAGGGCGTAACATTTCCCTCGATTGTATGGAAATTCTTAGTGCTTTAAAAGCATAAACAACGATTGTGATCGAATAATTGGTTATAGATTAGAACCCACTAAATATTGATTGAGAACGTTGACTTCTAGCATAAAATTCTATTCATAGTAGAGAAGTCTAGTTTCAAATATTGTCAAAGCGTAAAACTGAAACATGGCTCTGTTTTTGTGGTTTAATTTGGTTTGTTATGTTGTTTTGGTCGTTTTGTTGAAGCTATCAACGTTAAAAGCTGGTAATTGCAGAATATTTGCGTAACCTAGTGTGTAAATTAAATGTTAATTAATGTGCCTCATTAAAGGAGCAAATGATGTTACATTCACGTGAGAATACTCTACATTTAACACAGCTCAGCATGGCAGCAATTGAGCAGCTTTCCCCATCGTTTGAAGAACTGCCTCGTACCGAACATGCAGATGGTCAGTATCGACTACGACGTTATTCTGTGGTTGGTTTTGATAACGGCAAAGTCATCGACTTAAATAAAAATAGCTTTGTTCAATCCTCTGATATCAACCGATTTCAAGGTGATGTAGTAAGACAATTCGAGCCAATTGAGAAGGATATTCTTACCAGCGATGGATTTCGAGAAATGTGTGAATTGTTTGTCAATGCGAATCATCTGCCAAACGGTCAAGAAATAGAAATTCACCAAATCCGTATCAGGGCACTGGAAGAAGAAACCCAAGTAGCACCTGAAGGTGTGCACCAAGACGGTTTTGATCATATTGCAATGGTTGGTGTGGGACGCCATAACATCATCGGTGGCGACATCATGCTGTACAGCAGCCATAACCAAGCCCCATTTTTCCGTAAAGTGCTAGAAACCGGAGAGGTCGCAATCTTGGCTGATAGCAAGCTGTGGCATAACGCGTGCCCAATCCGCTCTGTTATTGATGACGAAGCGGGCCATATGGATGTATTTGTACTCACTGCTACGGATAAGCGTAATGAACTTCAATCTTAATCAGATCAGAGAGCAGTTTCCGGCGTTGGCTCAATACCACAACGACAAGCCCGTGACGTTTTTTGATGGTCCAGGTGGCTCACAAGTGCCTCAATCAGTACTAGACAGTATGGTAGGGTATTTAGGTCGTTTCAACGCTAACTTAGGCGGGCATTATTTTTCTAGCCAAGTGACCGTTGACGTAATGCAAAATGCGCGTGAGTCGGCTCAGGCTCTACTTAATGCCCCTTCATCTGGCAATATTGTCTTCGGTGCCAATATGACCTCACTAACCTTTCAGCTTAGTCGCGCGATTAGTCGAGATTGGCAAGCAGGAGATGAGATCATTGTTTCCGCTTTGGATCACTATTCAAATGTATCCAGCTGGCAGCAAGCGGCAGAAGATAAAGGCGTTACGGTTCATCAAGTTCGTATCAACGAAGAAGATTGTACGCTGGATATGGAGCATTTAAGCCGCCTTCTTTCTGATAAAACGCGCCTTGTCGCTGTGACTTATGCATCGAACACGACGGGCTCTATTGTGGATGTACAGCAAGTAGTCAGCATGGCGCACAATGTTGGGGCACAAGTTTATGTGGATGCCGTCCATTATGCGCCTCATCATTTGGTTGATGTTCAAGCGTTAGGTTGTGACTTTTTAGCTTGCTCAGCTTACAAGTTTTTCGGACCGCACGTTGGTATTGCTTACATAGCCGATCAGTGGCTCCACAGTATTCGCCCTTACAAAGTCGAGCCTGCCACTAATATAGGTCCAGGTCGATTTGAAACAGGAACGCAAAGTTTTGAAGGTCTTGCTGGTGTCGTTTCTGCGGTTGAGTATCTGGCTCAATTTGGTGAAGTCGGTTTACCTCTTCGCCAACGGTTGGAGCAAAGCTACCAACTGTATGAACAACATGAGCAGCGCTTGAGTGGGCGTTTCTTACAGCGTTTGAATGCATTAGATGGTGTCAATCTATTCGGTATCGCAAAGGAAGATAGCCAACTCCGCACGCCAACTTTTGCGCTAACGTTTGACCGATATTCTCCAGAGTTCATCGCGAAAACACTGGGTGAACATAACATTTGTGTATGGAATGGTCACTTTTATGCGTTGGGCTTAGTTCGTCAACTTGGTTTAGAAGAATCGGGTGGTGTAGTGCGAATTGGTTGTATGCATTACAACACAATAGAAGAAGTCGATATGTTATTCGATGTGCTAGAAAGCATCCTTGACGCATAACTAACGATTTCTTCCTAATAGAAAAACAAAAGCTCGAGTCAAACTCGAGCTTTTTTCGTTTTTATTTGAATCAACGCGTTTACAAGCGATTACGCACTAACTTCAACTTCATAGGAAGTGAATTTTCTTACATTAATAACGCCAGTATCAAAGATGAGGTATTGACCTTTGATGCCTTGCAAAGTGCCAGTAACAACCGGGTTTTTATCGAAGTTATGCGAAGTGATCTTCGTTGGGTGCTGTTGTACCGGGTAGCTAAGGTCGGTAATGCTTTCGTTTAATACTTCAATGGCATCTTCGCCGAATTGCTGTTTTATCTCGGCAATTTTCTCTTCGACTAAAGGCAATAGCTCAGCAAAACGGTCCTGCAATGCCATAGGTTCACCGTCACCTTTAAGCAGTGTGCGCCAATTGGTCTTGTCTGCGATATGTTTCGCCAGTTCAACTTCAATTAAACCGGAGATATGGCGAGTTTTTACTTTAAAAATTGGCAAGCCCTGAGTCGCGCCTTGGTCAATCCAACGAGTCGGGATTTGAGTATGACGAGTAATACCAACTTTTAAGCTGGATGTGTTGGACAGGTAGACAAAGTGATCCACCATGCAATTCTCTTCACCCCATTGTGGTTCGCGACAAGTCCCTTGATCGTAGTGGCAGGTCTCTGGCTTCATGATACACATGTCGCAGCTTGCTAGCTTTTTCATGCATACAAAACAGTGGCCTTGCGAATAACTCTTTTTCGTTTTCTTTCCACATGAGCAACAAAAAATATTGCCAGTGTGAGTCAGTGTGAGCGTTTTACCCAGAAACGGAGTTAAGTCGATTTCTTCCTCACCGACAGGAAGACGGTAGTTGACGGCACCGTCCAGAGAAGCACGCATTTTGTTTAGCGTGCCAGTTGCAATTAATGACATGACATTACTCATTATTGTGTTTTTGCACAGTATATACTGAAGTGGAGAAGAGATGCAGGGTTGACAGGAGCTTTAAAGTAAATGTCTTGCACTAAATTATTATGCATCGTGTTTTATTTTCTAAAAATTATGGCTGTGAAATGCTTCGCAAATTGAAGTTGAGCTGCACTTTTTAGAAATTTTAAAACGTGATAACGGTTCAAAATCCGTTACTATGTGTCGAAACTAAGAATTGAATGAGAAAGTGATTTTATTTCTTGATAAATCACCTTGATTTCATTTTTTGAAATTATTGAACCTCACGTATTGCATATAATCTCAGCAGGTCACTTGCCCATGAAGTGGATCCATAACTTTATCTTTGCTCTTTCTATTTGCACTATCAGTTTGGTTGCCCTTTATAGTGTGCCTGGCGATACGCGAAAGCTGACCATTACACCTGAGCATTTCAATATCTATGCAACTAAAGATGCCAGTGAAGGAGGTGTGAGTGAGGCAGATATCGCATACGATCGGCAAAGCCTAGTCCTTAGCTGTGAACTAAAGCAGAGCTCGTATGATTGGCCTTACTGCGGAATCTCGGTTTATACCGATTCAGCAACGCCAACACAGGGTATTGACCTTTCCAACTACCATACGATTCGATTGAAGGTGCGATATGAAGAGGCAGGAATAGGGGCTAACCCTCGCCACGACCTACGTTTGTATCTTCGCAATTATAATTCTGAGTATTCCAAGCCGGACGACGAGTACACCATTAAATATAATGGCATGCAGTTTTCTCCATCGGGTTCGAGCGATATTGTCGAAATTCCGATTAAAAATCTTCAGGTGATGACCTGGTGGTTAGTAGATAACGGAGTCGCGATTGAGCACTCTGCACCTGAATTTTCAAACATCACACGTATTGATATTGCAACTGGGTCTGGTGCGGCACTTGGTAAACATAGAATTGTGATTGATAAAATTGAGTTTGAAGGCGCTTACCTTGCGCAAGAAACATTGTTGTATGCATTATTACTCTCTTGGATGGCGCTTGGACTGGCGTTTTCACTTCATGAGTTACGAAAAAATAGAGTGGCTTATGAAAAAGCACAAAAGCGTCACCGTCATTTGGAAAAGGTGAATGATACTTTGCGAGCTCAAAACTACGAGTTTGCAGAGTTAGCGCATAGAGATGCTTTGACGGGCGCGATGAACCGATATGCTGTGCAACACTGGCTGGAACAACAATCTCGTCAGGTTCGCTGGGGGCATAACACCTTCAGTATTCTCTATTTGGACTTGGATAAGTTTAAAAAGGTGAACGACAAATTTGGGCACCAAATGGGGGATGACATATTGCGCGAATTTGTCATGGTGGTAGCGACTTCTATTTACTCAGACGATCGACTCGTTCGTTGGGGCGGCGAAGAGTTTGTCGTATTTTGCCCTGATACCAATATTGAACAAGCGTTAGAGAAGGCAGAAATGATTCGCAAAAATGTGGAGGATCATTTGTGGGTGCACGGTGAATCATTAACTTGCAGTATTGGCGTTGCCCAAATGCAGAATGAACGCGTCTCAGAAACCATGGCGAGAGCTGACGAAGTGTTGTATCAGGCGAAGCGCAATGGCCGCAACCGAGTGGAAGCTCATTATGGTTTACTTGCTTGCGAAAAGAAGCAAGCCTGATAGCCGTTCACTGAAAGGAAAGAAAAAAGGTGGCCAACTGGCCACCAAGAGGGAAACTGCTGAACACCACTTAGGGGGGAAGTTTGGGTTATCGATACGATTACCGTGAGCAGCAGTGTAGTGCTAATCGAACTTGCTATTTTTACCAGAACAACCAAGCGAAAAGCGTTAGTGCAGCAATACACGCAATGTTTAATACGAAACCAATTCGCATCATTTCTTTTTGCTTGATATGACCCGTACCGAACACAATCGCGTTTGGAGGTGTTGCAACTGGTAACATAAATGCACAAGATGCAGCGACGGCAATCAGTGCAGAAAGAATAACCGGAGACATGCCTAAGGCTTCTGCAATGGTCGCAAAGACAGGGACAAGTAGCGCAGCACTGGCGGTGTTACTCGCAAACTCAGTCAAGAAGACAACAAAAGCAACCACTGCAAGAATCGTTAAGAGAATACCGGCTTGCTCAAGGAAGCCTGACAAGCTATGAGCCAAAAATACGCTTGTTCCGGTTGTTTTTAGGACGTTACTCAAACAGATACCACCACCAAATAGGATTAACACACCCCAGTCGGTTGTTTTCTCGATATCTTTCCACTCGACGGCGCGAGAAGCACCAAGTAGAAGGATGGCGCCAATAGCTACAAGAGTATCGAACTTCGCGAAGCCACCCAGCATAGCGTTAATAGGCTTACTGAATATCCACAACGTCACGGTCAGTAAGAAAATCGCCAACGTAATCATTTTGCCGTTTGTCCATTCGACTGGTTGATGGTCAAGGTCAAACTTGTGGCTAAGGTCAGGCTTAGTCATCGTGTACAATACGAGGATAGCGATTGGCATTAATACTAGGGAAATAGGTACACCAAACTTCATCCATTCAGTGAAGCTAAGGCCAACTTCAGCTGCTGCAATTGCGTTTGGTGGGCTACCAACCAGTGTTGCAATACCACCAATTGAAGCACTGTAAGCGATACCGAGTAGAACAAACAAAAAGGTGTTGTGGTTTTTCTTGGCGTCTAGCTTTGTCATCACACCCAGCACAAGCGGTAACATCATCGCGGCGGTGGCGGTGTTTGAAATCCACATTGACAGGCCAGCACTCACACCAAATAGCATGAATACAGCGACAGACATTTTTCCTCTTGCCAGCAATAGTACTTTATCTGCAATAGCTTGATCTAGCTTTTGTTTATGTAGAGCCGCAGCTAGTGCAAAACCACCCAAAAATAGAAAAATGATGGAGTTGGAAAAGTTATTCAGTGCGGCTTGAGTGTTGAACACACCCAAAAATACCGCAAGTAGTGGTATGAGCAGCGCAGTAATGCTGACGTGAATCGCTTCGGTTAGCCACAAAATAGCAACAAAAACTAAGATGCTCAGGCCGGTTACTACTTGTGGTTCAAAGGGTAAGGTATTAAACAAGATAATGAACAATAGGATATTCGCGTTCAAAATCATGCTGTTGCGAGTGAAGAACCAATTCTTCAATGTCACAGCGAGTGCGGTCATGGGTAGTGCTCCTTTTGCATTGCCTTTTGTCGGTTTTTTTATGGCAAAGTAACTGACTTGTAGTTATTTATTGATGAAATGTTACTTTGAATGCGAAAAAGAGTTTTGCCTGAATCGTAGAGCAAATTAGAAAGTGTGATGTTGAGAATTGGAAATGGGTAGAAAACTACCCATTTGTTTTATAGAAATGTTACTAGGCTTGTGAGCCACGTTATTCCTCTATTCGACGGGGACTTGAAGAGGCTCGTTATCTGCTTTATTTGGCTCTTTTACTGCAACGATAGGTTCTTGAGGGCCAAGGAACTTAGGCTGCGTATTGATAATGTACAGGTCTAAAAACGCTTTCACACGGGCTAGCAGTTCTCGAACACGCATCGATGTTTTTTGCTTGTTGGCCGTCGGCCCTGCTACCGCGAGACACTGTGCATCAATGCTGTAAGCATCAGCGATGAACAGTGCGCGTTCGCAGTGAAAGCGTTGAGTCACAATCAGAAATCGCTCCGAAGCAAAAATTTTTTTTGCTCGTACAATCGAATCTAAGGTACGAAAGCCAGCATAATCAAGGTGAATCACTTCTTCAGGCACGCCTGCTTTAAGTAAGTCGCGTTTCATTGTCCACGGTTCGTTGTATGAACGGTGGGCGTTATCACCACTCAATAAAAACTGTTTTACTTTGCCTTGGTTGTAAAGCTCAATCGCCGCATTAATGCGATGAGTGTAGTAAGTGTTGAGGATCTTTCCGATGTATTTACTGGTACCAAGAACTACGGCAACCTCATGTTGAGGGATTTGCTCGTATTCAGTGAAAATGCTCTCTTTGGCTTGTAAAACCACCCACCGGTCGATGGCAATAACAGAAACAAGCAGACTAAGTGCAGAGATCGACAAAATCAAAGCAAATCGCTTCCAGGAAAATTTCAGCTTCCACTTTGATCTTATGCGAGAAAACAACAAAACGTTTTATATCCTTAACTAAAAATGTAGTTCTCATCATATCTGATAGAAACAAAAAGAGAGAAGCCCATTTATGCCAAAATCTGGTTAGGATGATAAAAAAATAAAAGCCCCTACATGGTAGGGGCTAATTATTGAACGAATTGTCTCAAGCTTAGAACGCAGTGCGTTTGTAGCGGCGGTAAACAGGTTGCCAGAACGACTGTTCAATTGCCACGTTCAATGCTTCATCAGTAATTTCTAATGCGACACCTTGTTCAATTGCCTTTTTACCAACGGCAAATGCGATTTTTTTCGATACTAAGTGGATCTCTTCTAGTGGTGGAAGTAGAGCCCCACGACCGTTGATTGCTAGAGGAGAACATGTTGCGAGCGCGCGGCTTGATTCCATTAGCATCTCGTCAGTGACACGTTTTGCATTGACAGCAAGTACACCAAGGCCAATGCCTGGGAAGATGTAGCTGTTGTTACATTGTGCAATAGGGTAAGTGCGACCTTCATGAACCACTGGCTCAAATGGGCTACCTGTCGCAACCAGTGCTTCACCATTTGTCCAACGAATGATGTCGTTCGGTGTCGCTTCCACGCGGCTTGTTGGGTTCGACAGTGGGAAGACAATCGGACGCTTACAGTGTTTATGCATTTCTTCGATGACTTCTTGGCTAAATAGGCCAGGAGCACCAGAAACACCAATTAGTACCGTTGGCTTGGCGTTACGCATTACATCGAGTAGTGAGAAGCCATTTCCTTCATTTTCCCACTCTTTCGTATTGGTATGCTTTTGCACCAAGCGTTGTTGGAAATCAAGAAGGTTAGGCATGCCTTCTTGTAACAGACCCCAACGGTCAACCATGTAAACTTGTGAGCGAGCTTGCTCGTCAGAAATTCCTTCCGATACCATTTGTGCGATGATCGCTTCTGCGATACCACAACCAGCAGACCCTGCCCCTAGGAAGGTAATACGTTGTTTAGAAAGCTGAGTTCCTGCTGCTTTACAAGCTGCAAGTAGAGAACCAACAGTAACAGCTGCAGTACCCTGAATATCATCATTGAAGCAACACACGCGGTCTTTGTAACGCTCTAGAAGAGGCATCGCATTTTTCTGAGCAAAGTCTTCGAACTGGATCAAAGCATCAGGCCAACGGCGCTGTACCGCTTGGATAAACTCTTCTACAAATGCATCGTATTCTGCACCCGTAATACGAGGATGACGCCAACCCATGTACATCGGATCAGCTAAGCGTTGCGGGTTATTGGTACCCACATCAAGAACGATTGGTAGCGTGTAAGCAGGGCTGATACCACCACACGCGGTATATAGTGACAGTTTACCGATTGGAATACCCATGCCGCCGATACCTTGGTCACCCAAGCCAAGGATACGTTCGCCATCTGTCACAACAATCACTTTAACGTTGTGGTTTGCTGCGTTGTTCAGCAAGTCGTCAATACGGTCACGGTTCGGGTATGAAATGAACAGACCGCGACCACGACGGTAAATGTTAGAGAAGTTTTCACATGCTGCGCCAACAGTCGGCGTGTAGATGATAGGCATCATCTCAGAAATGTGATTTTGCACTAGGCGGTAATACAATGTTTCGTTGGTGTCTTGGATGTTACGCAGATAAATGTGCTTATCCATATCGCTTTCGAAACTTTTGTATTGCTGGTAGGCACGTTCCACCTGCTCTTGGATAGTTTCGGTCGACTCTGGAAGCAGACCTTCTAAGTTGAATGAACTACGTTCTTCAGCAGAGAATGCACTGCCTTTGTTCAAAAGAGGGGTTGCTAAAAGAGCCGGACCCGCATATGGAATATATAGTGGGCGTTTATCGTTGTTCATTGGGTGCCTTATGTAGGGTTGAAGGATGCGCACCAAATTTTAACGGGTTCACTATTTAGTTGTAAACATGCGTTGATGCACATCAATGTAATGTCGCAAAAAAATTCAGATACCGACGAAAATATCGGCAATATTGGTTGTTTAGAGATACCTAAAGCAGGATTTTTTTACTTGGGTATAATGTTTTGCATCATCAAATCAAATCCAATTTCTATGTTTCAACTACCTATCGACAGCCTGCAAGCCGAGTTTGACCATCATGTAAACCTTAACCATCTTGTGGTGGAAGCCGAAACCGGGTCGGGTAAATCTACCCGCTTGCCCATGTGGGCGGCAAAACACGGACGCGTTCTGGTTATTGAACCACGTCGAATTGCTTGTACCTCGCTGGCTGAATTTCTTGCGGAGCAATCTGGAGAGCCAATAGGTCGCAAAGTCGGTTACGCGATCAAGCTTCATGCCTACTTTGATGAAAAAACCGAAGTTGTATTTGTGACTCCGGGGGTTGCACTGCGTTGGTTTTCGGAAAACAAGCTAGCAGACTTTGATGTCGTGATAGTGGACGAATTTCACGAGCGACGCTGGGATATTGATCTATTAACCGCCATTTTGAAGCAAGAAAATCAACATCGATTGATCGTCACTTCCGCTACCTTAGAAGGCGAAAAGCTTTCTCGTTACCTGAATGCTAAGCGTCTGCGTTCGGAGGGACGTTGCTTTCCAGTCACGGTGACACATCGTTCCACAGACAGCCGCTATTTACCGAACAAAAAGGGATGTGAACAGGAGGTTGTCGGAGCGGTAAAAGAAGCACTGGAAGATGAAGATGGCGATATTCTTGTTTTTCTCCCAGGACGTAAAGAGATCGCCCAATGCGCGCAGATGCTACAAAGCAGCAGTGATGTCATGGTGGTTAAACTTCATGCCTCGGTCAGTGATGAAGAACGACATCGTGCGCTGACGGTACAAAAGCAACGGAAAGTCGTATTGGCAACCAACGTCGCGGAAACCTCTCTGACCATTCCTAACATCCGTGTGGTAATCGATAGTGGTTTAGAGCGCAGAACTGTACAACGAAATGGACGTACAGCACTGACATTAACCAACATTTCTAAGGCCAGTGCCGCGCAGCGAATGGGGCGAGCAGGTCGCGTTACCGAAGGGGCTTGTATTCGTCTATATGGTGAGCACGCGCCTTTAGAATTAGTGACGCCTCCAGAATTACACAGAGAAGAGCTCGTCGAGCCCATGCTGGCAGCGGCTTGTTGTGGGTACCGTCTCTCAACACTCGATTTTCTCGACTCAATTCCAGAAAAGTCGCTAGAGGCATCTCATTCGACGTTGTTATCCATGGAAGCGATTGATGAGGATGGCAATGTCACGCAGCACGGGAGAAAAGTATACCCACTACCCATTGATGCACTGTTTGCCGATCTCGTTACCAGAATTCAAGCGAAGCCAGAGAAGGAAGCAATGATTGATTTGGCTGCCGCCTTATCTGTGCCTGCGCAGCTCTATCAGCGACAAAGTGGTGAAGTTGCTGAGCTTCTATCTCAAGAGGAGCCATACGGATGTGATGCCTCTTTACTGATCCGTTTGGTTCGAGGGGAGCAACTCTCAGGCATTATCATTGACGCTAGCGCGCTCGAAGAGGCACTAGGTTTAGCGAAACAAATGCGAGAAGTGTTTGAATTGCCGGAACTTGACGTTGCCTCTCGATATAAACGTGAAGCGCTCTTTTTCTCCATCGCCTCATTGCACCCTGAGCTTGTGTTTGTCCGACGAGCTCGTCGAAGGGATGCTCTAGGAAATGGCGTAGTCGAGATGCTGGTTGGGCGTAACAGCCGCTTTCCTGATAAAGAAGAAGCGGCCATCGTGCTAGATAGCCATAGCGTGCCAGGACGAGGTGTTAAGCAAACACTAAACCTCGCATCGGTTATGATGCCTATCCCGCTGACGTTGTTACGCGAACTTGAATTTGGGGAGTGGCGACAAGGTGAGACGAATTATGAAGAAGAGACGCCAAGAGCAACAATGCATTTGGTCTACGCCGGGCGAACAGTCTGTTCTGAACACCAAGCGTTACAAGGTGATGTTGCTGTTCAGTCTATTGTCGAAATGATAGAAGACGAGACACTGTTACCAGGTTTTGCTTCTCAAAGAAAACAACAAATCCAACACTGGAAACTCTACAACGCATTGGGCCTTAATGTCGAAGGAGAAGAGGTTAACGACTTGGCCTCCTTGACATTTTCTAGCTGGTTAAAGGATCAGTTGGAAACATTAGGCGTTGAAAATGTCGATGATATGGCGTTATTTGAACCGGAAGACTTAACATTTAACGGTGTTCCAGAATGGGAATACGACGATTTCACGGAGCAGTACCCTTTAGAACTTTCGCTGCCAGAACTCCAACTGGATGTTGAGTATTACGCGTCTCGCAAGCTGGTACAGGTCGTTTATCGAGAGGGAAACCGTAAGGGAGACCCGAAGCGTTGGGAGCTGCCACGCTGGGCTGGTTGGAAGATACAGTATAAAAAGGCCAGTCGAGTGATTGATGTGAAGTAGGTCGGCGGATGACGTTGTGACAAGAATTGATATTTTCTTGGTGAATCTATAATTATTTCATATTGATAGCGTTACTTGTGTGTTGTTTTTAGTTTCTTAATTGAAATATTAATCAATTGAATGCTTATATATGGCGAAGCTGTACATCAGTTGTTACAAAGCTGGTTTTAATATTTCCTTTTGTATGTAAATTAGGGCATAAAAGACGAATGTTTTATATCCCATTGCTATATCAAAACAGTTGAACGATATTTGGTATATCTCATTTTCGAGTGTCGGGGGCATAGAATGGATCAACAAGGAAAGACGTGCATTGAATTCGACTACACTAGCTTTTTAGGAGCGACAGGTAGTAAGAAATGGACCTTTTTAGAGGCATTTGCCACCATCGCGCCTATTTTCGGTTTGATGTGGAAACAGAACATTGCGGAATTGAGCAAGCCTGAAGATCGGTTGTGGGATGCCGCATTAAAATCGATGTCTTCTCGTAAAAGTGATGAATCCAATTTGGTCCGCTTAACCCAGCTAGCTAAACATGAAGGGATCAATGAATTGCGAGTCGTTATGCCATATTCGCTCGATGTTCAGCAAATCGAGTACATAGAATCTCGCAGTCAGTTGAAGGTGGATACGTCAGAACAAGATGTCCTTAACATCAAGTTTTAGGCTGAGCATTTCCACTTCATCGATGTACCACTTAACAATAGTGCAATGAAAAGCGACCTCAAAGTAGGTCGCTTTTTATTTTGAGGTTTTTGTCGCAGGTCTTAGGAAATGTGATGAATATAGAGTATTTGCACTTAAATTAACAAAAATGTAACGTTTGGAAATGCAATTGTCATAACTAGCTTCTAACTTTGTGTTTTTAGGACAAATTACCGACTAAGTGGTTGGTACTGTAAGTTCGAATTAACGTCCCTTATTGGCATACAAGGATGATCGAGTCACCACGTCATTTGGGCATAAAAACAAACACAATAAGAAAGGAAGTCAATATGTCTTTGTCTCGTCGAGACTTTATGAAAGCTGCCTCTTCAACGGCGATTGTTACCGGGCTGGTGGGCTGTGGTAGCGATGCTAGTGAATCTGCTGCGGTTACCTTTGAGCACGGAGTGGCGAGTGGAGATCCTACTCAAACACAAGTAATCATTTGGACTCGAGTTACGACCTCAGCAAGCTACGCAGATGTAAGCTGGCAAGTTTCATCTAACGAAAATTTTACTGATATCGTGCAAAGTGGCACTTTTGCCACAGACACGAGCCGAGATTTCACGGTAAAAGTCGATGTTCAAAATCTCAACGCAAATTCTCGCTACTACTATCGATTCATGGTTGGAGATGTCACTAGCGAAGTCGGGCAAACTCAAACATTACCAGAGGATGGTGTAGAAAAGGCATCCATGGCGGTTGTTTCTTGTGCAAACTATCCTGCTGGCTATTTCCATGTGTATCGAGAGATTTTAAATCAACATGAGCAAGACCCGTTTGATGTGGTGCTTCATCTCGGTGATTACATTTATGAGTATGGTGCTGGTGGCTACGCTAGTGAAGATGCTGAGGCACTAGGGCGAGAGCCAAGCAAAGGCACTGAATGTATTACCTTAGATGATTACCGAAAACGGTATGCGCAATATCGCCAAGATGCTGATCTGCAAGCGTTACATGCGAGCCTACCAATGATTGCTGTCTGGGATGACCATGAGCTTGCAAATGATACTTGGAAAAATGGTGCGGAAAACCATCAAGAAGAGGAAGGCAGTTTTAATGATCGTCGTGCATCTGCGGCTGCCGCGTGGACAGAATGGTTGCCCGTTCGTGAAAACACTTTCTCAAACATGCTGATTTACCGTCAGTTTTCGTTTGGAAGTTTAGTCAATTTGATGATGCTCGACACGCGACTTGTGGGGCGTGATAAACCGTTGGATTATTTCTCGCTCAGCTCACCAACGATGGAAGCTATTGGCGGTTTAGTTGCCCAGTCGCGCAGTCAAGACCGAGAGCTGTTAGGCGCTGACCAACTCGCTTGGCTGATGGATGCGTTCAGTACGCACGACGCAACTTGGAATGTGCTAGGGCAACAAGTGTTAATGTCTCGTATGGAGTTGCCAAGTTCGGTTATGACCGCGATGTTTCAATTGTTTACTGCCACTGAAGAACAAAAAACAGAGGCGTTATTAGCGGTAAACTCTGCGATTACGGGTTATCTCTCTGACCCAAGTTTAGATACCATTGCTTTGCCATATAACCTAGATGCATGGGATGGTTACTACGTTGAGCGAGAGAACGTTTATCAACTGGCCAAAGCCAGCAGTGGTAACTTTGTCTGTTTGGCAGGAGATACGCACAACGCATGGGCAAGTGAGCTTAAAGACGTATCTAAGCATCCTATCGGGGTAGAGTTTGCGACTAGCTCTGTGAGTTCCCCTGGGTTAGAGGCCTACCTCGCGTTAGACCCTGTTGCGATCGCTCAAATGGAATACACGCTGCCGCACTTAGTGTCAGAATTACAGTGGGCAGACATCAAACAGCGTGGCTTTATGCGCGTTACTTTTACGCCCGACAAGGCAGAGTCGACCTGGTATTTCGTATCAACGATTAAAGACAAAACATATCAGGTGACGACCAAGTCAGCCTCTACAACAGATGGCACTACGTTAAATATCGGCTAAACTGAGCCTAATACGAAAAAAGTCCGCAAGCTAGTGCGGACTTTTTATTGGAAAGCATTTAGCAATCTAGCGACAGTGCTAGTCAATCAATCCGTATTCTTTGCTCAGAACTTCGATGATTTCCGCTTTCGGATTCTCACTCAAATGAATCGGCTTGCCTGTAATCTTCTCGGCAATACCAATGTAGGTGCTCGAAATCGCCATCAAAGATTCGACGGGTAAAGCATTATCACGAGCGAGTGCTTCACGCTCTGGCATACGTTCTTTATTTAGCAAGATATCTGGGTCAGGGAAGTGGTTAAGTAGGAACTGGCGGAAACCTTCTTTTGAGTTCTCTACGATGTGACCTGCTTGGTACTCTTTAGCATCCCATATACGAGACGAGTCTGGTGTACCCACTTCATCCATGTAAATCAGCTTTTCATTGCCAGCAGCATCATGAACATAACCAAATTCGAATTTGGTATCGACAAAGATTTGGTCAATTGCTTCTAATGCTTGGCTGATAACGTTAAAGCCTTCTTTCAGCAGTTTTTCGTAGAGTGCGATATCGTCCGCACTTGAGAAGTTAAATGCTTCGTAGTTGTCTACGATATTTTGACGAGTAATATTAACGTCATCCGCTTCTGGCACACCGGGAATGCCTTTTAGAATGCCTTTTGTGGATGGGGTCATTAGCAACTCTGGCAGTGCTTTGTCTTTTTCTAACCCTTCAGGAAGTTGGATTCCACAAAACTCGCGCTCGCCATTTGCGTAAGCGCGCCACATCGAACCCGTGATGTATTTGCGGCAGATGGCTTCGATTTTTACCGGTTTGGCTTTTTGTACAATCCAAACAAAAGGGTGAGGAATGTCTAGAATATGGCTATCTGCTAAGCCATTTTCTTTGAACAGTTTGAACCAGTGATTAGAAATCGCATTAAGCGCAGCCCCTTTACCCGGGACACCATTAAGACCACCTTCAGCATGCCAAATACAATCGAACGCAGAGATTCGGTCGCTAATCACCATGATAGCCAAAGGCGCATCTGGCGCGACATTGTATCCTTTTTCTTTGATCAGTCGGGCGCTGTCTTCATCAGTTAACCAGTAAACTGAACGAACTTTTCCACTATGAACGGGTTTATGGGTGCGAATTGGCAGGTCGTCATTGACGGCAAGTACTTGATTAGCAAGGCTCATTGCGACATTCCTATCATCTTAATCAAACGTCAGAAAGAGAAGATATTCAGCAAAATGTGGGCGCTGAATAAATCGAATGTGGGCATCATACCAGAACTATTTTAACTCGCCAGAGAAAAAGCAAACGTTTGCCTATTTTCTTTAATACAAAAAAAGCCCCCTTAAAAAGGAGGCGAGATGCAGGATGGATAACGTCGAACTTATTAGTGGTACTTATTAACTCTGCCTTCGACGAAAAAGACTTCACACTGATAGCGCTGCGCCATGTCGCGCAACATAGATTGATTCATAAGTGCAATTTTATTGGATGCGACAACAGCACTGGCATTGCCTGATCGGATGGCTTTTATCACGATCTCGACTTCTGAAAGCTGTTGAGAGGGCTTCATTTGAATAACGTTTTTACAGCAAATATTAGAAGCAGTGAGTTGTTCAAAGTCTGGACGAGGGCAGTCTGCTGTAAACAAAATCCATTGTTTCTGCTGCGATAAAACAGCCAGCTTAGATAGAAGCTGATCCGAAACGGCCATGGGCTTAGTTGCTTGTGCCAATACGTTGTAACGAGAGTATGTATGAGATTGACTTTGTAACTGCATCTTACTGTTCCTTTATACATGCTGTATGCCTATACAGTAGTTTGTTTTGGCGACCTGATCAACAAGTTTCTCAAAAGTTATTTGCGGTTTTTTGAAAAGGAAATAAAAGAATTTTACTTTAAGTAATTGAATTTATTTGTTTATTTTTTATTTCTGATATGTCTAACATCAATTTAAAAATGTGAGGTGAGTAGAAAGTTGGACGAGAGACATACAGGGGTTTACTACTGTATATACAGGTGTTTTTCACGGACAGTGGTTTGTATACAGTGGAAGAGGGCTGATAACCGATGCGACATGCTATGTAGGATAGGAGGGAATACGAGATAGAGATTGGAAATAGGCTTGGGAGATCAAAAAAGCGCCTTATAAAAGGCGCCTTTGAAAATCAGTTCCATTGATTCCGTCTTGCTTAGCTCGCTCGTTGCAAACGTTCGCGCATTTGCAATTCGCCTTGGTTAAATAGGCGCACGTCGATTTTTGCCATATCGTAACAAGCTTTACATGAGTAGTGGTGCTTGCCATCTAAATAATCGTGACGAGTTACAAGACTAGGTTTTTTACACCAATCACAGGTGCCTTCTTCAGTGAACATTGATTTTCTCCCCACCTAGATTAATTTGAGTCGTTAGGTGTTATTTTGCGCCGGGCATTATGGCATAAAAGCGCGACTTAAGTTAAATGTCTGTTAATTTCTTTGAGAGGGAGATCGATTGCGGTGTTTGATTATATGGGAATAAAAGCATGGTAGCCAAAGTATCCTGACCTATTTTTACTGTTTTGTAACATTTTGTGAGACGAGCTTAAAGGCATGATTGAGTCGCTTCATTTCTTCTTCACTGCCCCTTGTGTCAGGATGATAAAGCTTTGATAACTGTCTATAGCGTAGCTTGATTGCCTGTAAATCAGGGATGGTTTGTGGTGTGTAGCCAAACATAGCACACGCGACGCTTAGCTTATGGTTTTCTGCCTGAGTTTTGGATTTCTTAAATTCTCTGAATACTTTCTCTAACTGACGCTTCAGTTGCTTGTTCGTAAACTCTAGCTCTTTTATTTTTTCCGCCATTCGTTGATTTTGGCTTTCCCCTTTGGCTTCACGCGCTTTTCTATTCTGCTTGAGTTTTTTGATCACGAGGAAACTTAAGCCGCTGATGATGAGTATCGCCGCTAGCCAAATCAGCCATAGAAACGGCGAGTGTTCTACTTTGGGGTTTGCAACTGTGCTTTTCTCTTCCTGTGCTTGCTCCGCCTTTTTATCGAGCGACTTTATTTGCGAGACTTGTTTAGCTCGCAGTTGGTTGAAGCGCTGCTCTAACAGTTGATTATAAGCCTGTTCTGCTGCTGGATTATGCTGAGAAGCCATTTGATACAAGGCTTCAGTCAATTGAGATGCTGTGACCTTATCTTGATTGCGCTGAATAAAGTTAGCGAGAAGAAAGCCCCGATCGGTTGGGTCATTGAGTGCGATAGAGGTTAGCCAATATAACGCTTGTGTTTCATTTTTTTCGCCATTTATCCCTTTAGCAAAGTCGTTCGCGAGCTGTTTTTGCGCAGGGAGGTAACCTTGGTTGGCGGATTGCTCTAGCCAGTAACGCGTTTCTGGTGAGGCTTCAGCTTTGTGTGATGCCAATAATTGCTGTGCATACTCATATTGTTCGATGGGGTCAATTGGAGCTTGAGAGGCAAGCGAGTAACCAGAAAAGCTGAGGCTAAATAAGCAGAGTAGGGCAGACGTTTTGACAGACATTAATATGTCAGGCCTAACGATAATGGTTAGGCCTGCTCCGGTAATTTTTTATTATTACCGTTATGGTGCAACCAAATTACTTCAGTGGCAAGATCTGGATTTCAACACGACGGTTGCACGCACGACCTTCAGAAGTTTGGTTTGAGCAAATTGGGTTACGTTCGCCGTAGCCGCGTGCAATTGCACGACCAGGTGCAACGTTTTGAGATACTAGGAATTGACGTACGGACTCTGCACGGCGCTCTGACAACGTTTGGTTGTATGACTCACTACCTGTGCTATCCGTGTAACCGTCAATAACGAGACTGGTATCTGGGTACTCAACTAGGATGCGAGCAACACCGCGTAGAGTATTATGGATACTAGCATCAAGCTGGTAAGAGCTTGAAGAGAAGCCGATACCGTTTTCCATACGCAGTAAAAGCTGATTTTCACCAACACGCTGAACTTGTACGCCAGAGTTTAGCAAAGCGCGACGTAACTCCGCTTCTTGTTGGTCAAAGTAGTAACCAACGCCAGCGCCAGTCGCTCCGCCTGCGGCTGCACCAATGAGTGCATGCTGACGACGTTCTTTAGCATCATCACCCGTTGCTAGGCCGATTGCTGCGCCAGCGATCGCACCAATAAGCGCGCCTTGCGTGGTGGAGTTAGTTTCGTATTCACCCGTTGTTGCATTTTGGCGTTGAGTGGCTTGACAGCCAGTAAGAGCTAGCACTAGAGCTAGTGCAATAGGCATCTTTTTCAAGGGAAAATCTCCGTATAAAACTGAGGCGAAACCATGCCTCATAATGGGATGCGAATTATGAATAAACAAGCATTAATATTTGTTATGAGAAAGTAAGATTGATAAGAGTTTCTGTAAGAAAATTCCTACCAATACTGCCAAAGCTCTCAAAGTAAGCCCCATCGACATCGAAGTCATTGCTGCTTATGTGAATCCTTTACTATTCTGGCTATTTCGATGAATCGCCCAACATTTTGCGTGCTTGTTCGCCGCCCACTCCACGGTTAACTGAAACCTTTCTACCTTTCTTTAAGCCCACTTCGTAGTCTTCAGTTAGGTTTTTCATTGCTTCTTTCAATTGCTTCTTGAACGTTTCGCGGTCAATGTTTTGGAATTCTTTATCAATATAGTCATTAATTTTATTGGCCGACTCTTCATCTGGAGAAATAATTGGCAATTTTTCAATCGCGCCTTCCACCCAGCCAGATACAAATGAGTTCACACGGCGAGTCACTTCCTGAGAAGAGGTGCCGGTGCCAGCAAAGCTGTTTCGGAATTGTCCGGTACTTTCGTTCATCTCGCGATAAACAATATCGAAAGCAAATGCAGCAAAAATAGCGCGATCTGCTTCACCGATAAATTCGACACGTTTGAGCCCTTTGTGATTCAACAATACTGCTTCGACACCGAATTTTGTGTTAATGCCGCGAATCACTCGCAATATGGTAGAACTGATGTTCGCTGGTAGCAGATGAGAAGATTGTGTTTTTCCCATTCTGATGAACTCAATATCGTCTTTATCGAGACCATATTTAAGCATGAGGCGATGTGCCATTTTGATAGCATTGGCAGCCTCATTAACATTAGCGGAATTGCCCAGTTCTAAGCACTTGGCGATTTTTTTCAGAGCTTTTTGTTTATCCATCGACAACCAGTAACGAAAGCAGAAAATTTATGAAGTCAGACATATTACCTTTTTTGACATAAAAACGAAATACAAGGTGGGACTGAAGATAATTTCAGCACATAAAAAGAAGCCTCGCATTAAGCGAGGCTGGCGTTTTAGTTCGTCGTAATCAGTATGAAGTCGTACTTGTGTCTAAGAAGCCATTCTTCATTAAGATTCGTTAGAATTACAACCCGAGCTGGTTGAGCAAGTCATCGGCATCATCGTTTGATCCCGACGATTTAGATTCTTTCTCAGCCAACTGTTTACGTGTTGCCTCTAAAATGTCGTCTGGGTTTTCGTCTTCAGCAACTTCAAACTCTTCCAGTTGGATGAACTCAGTTTTATCCATTGCTAGTTCGAGATAGAAAATATTGTTGTTTTCGGTGGAAAACGTCACTCTGCGCGCTTGAGGGCGGTCAAGGTTGGTATCAACTTGTAAGATAACTTGCTTATTCAGCGCCAGCATTTTTGGTTGGTTTTGTGTGATGTTCGTTTGCAGGTCTTTACGAATTTTATTAGTGAAGTCTCCGACCAGTTGATTCATGAGTTCACCCAGAACATCGCCTACCTCGTCAGAAGTATGAGATATTGCCAGTTCTTCTTCTGGCATGCCCATATTACGCATGTAGTTGGTGTAGATCTCCAGTGCGGCTTTTGCCGTAAAATTAATCACAACTAGCCCGGTAAATCCGCCATCAAACAGAACAAAACAGCCAAAATCTGGTTTGAGGCTAGTCTTGTGGATTTTTTGCACCATTGCTGAATAATTTACTTGAGAAGATGTCGCCGAAGTAAGTACGCCAGAAACAGACTGGCAAAGTTTGAGAAGGATATCTTCAGTGGTCACAATTTTATTTTTTTTCATTCTGAAAACTCATCTAGAAACGCGATTCGTTCCCCAATGTAGGCATCAAGCGTGAAAAAATAAAGCATAAGTTTAATTATTGTATCGAGATTCTGATTTGCTCGTCTTTTTAAATGTTGTAAAGTGACGAAATTCAAAGAATATTACTTCACTAACTCTTTTGTGGTGTTTTTTCGCTTAGCGCCAATTTGTATGAGAAGTGAGCAAATAATTACACAACCCGCAGCTGATCGGATCAGCGTCGTAGGGGCAGGAAGCAAATGTTACCAAGATTACACTCGCAAACTGATGTCGATCCTCTTGTTCTTAGTTTTCTGAAAGAGCTTGAGCACGCCGGATTCACTGGTGATATCGAAAGCCAATATTCAAGCCGACTAGCGGTTGCCACTGACAACAGTGTTTACCAGCAACTTCCTCAGTCTGTCGTTCATCCCAAAACGACAGAAGATGTTTCTCTCCTCGGGAAACTGAGCAATAAAGAAAAGTACGAACGAATTACCTTTTCACCTCGTGGTGGCGGCACAGGGACCAATGGTCAGTCGCTAACCAAAGGTATTGTGGTGGATATGTCTCGCCACATGAACAAAGTGCTTGAGATTAATGAGAAAGAAGGCTGGGTTCGTGTACAAACTGGTGTAGTGAAAGACCAGTTAAATGACGCTGTTCGCCCTTATGGCTACTTCTTCTCTCCAGACTTATCTACCAGTAACCGTGCAACGATTGGCGGCATGGTCAACACCGATGCTTCTGGTCAAGGTTCTCTGAAATACGGAAAAACATCCGATCATGTTTTGTCGCTACAAGCGGTGTTTGCTGATGGTTCAATTTTAGAGTCGGACTTGTCCCATGGTTACCCAAAAGAAGGCGAGTTTGCTGCCAAGGCGCTACGTGTAACGGAATCCGTATGTCGTGAAAAACGCCAGCAGATCGTAGATAAGTTTCCTCCTCTTAACCGATTTTTAACGGGCTACGATTTAAAAAATGCCTTGAATGAAGACGGTGACCGTTTCGATATCACACGAGTACTTTGCGGCGCGGAAGGTTCATTGGCATTTATTACCGAAGCAAAGCTGAACCTGACGCCAATTCCGAAAGCGCGTACGTTGGTTAACGTTAAATACAACAGCTTTGATTCTGCACTGCGTAATGCACCGTTTATGGTAGAGGCGAAAGCGCTGTCTGTAGAAACCGTTGACTCAAAAGTGCTTAATCTCGCGAAGCAAGATATCGTTTGGCACACCGTGAGCGATTTACTTACCGATGTTCCAAATAAAGAGATGCTTGGCATCAATATGGTGGAATACGCAGGTCAGGACGAAGAGGAAGTTGCTGCTCAGGTTGCAGCGTTGACCGCCAAGCTCGATACCATGTTGGAAACAGAAGAAGCGGGCATTATCGGCTACCAAGTTTGTAACGATGTAGCGAGCATTGGGCGTATTTACAACATGCGTAAAAAAGCGGTGGGTTTGTTAGGCGCAGCAAAAGGTCGTGCTAAACCGGTCGCATTCGCTGAAGATACCTGTGTGCCACCAGAAAACCTGGCGGACTTCATTGTAGAGTTTCGAGAACTGTTAGACAGCAAGTCTCTGAATTACGGCATGTTTGGTCACGTCGATGCTGGGGTGCTTCACGTACGTCCTGCGTTGGATTTGTGTGACCCGCACCAAGAAGCATTGATGCACGAAGTTTCTGATGAAGTGGTCAAGCTGGTGGCGAAATACGGCGGTTTGATGTGGGGTGAACACGGCAAAGGTTTCCGTTCAGAATATGGCCCTGAGTTTTTCGGCGACGAGTTGTTTACTGAACTGAGACGTGTGAAAGCGGCATTCGATCCACACAACAAAATGAACCCGGGCAAAATCTGTACACCGCTGGATAGTGATGCAGAGCTTGTCAAAGTTACCGATACCAAACGTGGTTACTATGACCGTCAGATTGACGTTCAAGTACGTGACAGCTTTAAACAAGCGATGGAATGTAACGGTAACGGTTTGTGTTTTAACTACGATACCAGCTCGCCAATGTGTCCATCGATGAAAGTAACAGCCGATCGTCGTCATTCACCGAAAGGTCGTGCGGGTTTGGTTCGCGAGTGGTTGCGTCAGCTTACTGAGCAAGGCATTGATATTCTTGACTTAGAAAAGCAAACACTAGAAAACAAAACATCAATCAAAACCATGATTGACCGCGTACGTCATTCTATCAATCGTCGTCACGAGTATGACTTCTCTCACGAAGTGTATGAAGCGATGAATGGTTGTTTGGCGTGTAAAGCGTGTGCGAGTCAGTGTCCGATTAAAGTCGATGTTCCGAGCTTTCGCTCGCGCTTTTTAAACATCTATCACTCTCGTTACCAACGTCCTGCAAAAGACTATCTGGTTGCGAACATTGAGACTATGCTGCCGATGATGGCGAAAGCGCCAGGTGTCGTAAATGGTGTTTTGAAGCAGTCGTGGGTGAAAAGTTTAACGGCATCTACGGTCGGGTATGTCGATGCGCCGTTGTTATCAGTACCCACCTTGAAACAACGAGTAGAGTCGCTGACAACGCCTTATGATCTGCAAGCGCTCAGTGGTTTGTCTTCGTCTGAAAAGAGCAAACATGTTTTAATTGTTCAAGACCCATTCACTAGTTACTACGACGCTGATGTCGTTGAAGACTTCGTTAAGTTATTGAAAAAGCTGGGTATGAATCCGGTGCTTCTGCCGTTTAAGCCGAATGGTAAAGCACAACACATTAAAGGGTTTTTACGTCAGTTTAAGGACACAGCAGCCGACACAGCGAAGTTCTTGGCGATGGTAGCGGATCTGGATATTCCATTAGTTGGCGTCGATCCTGCTTTGGTGCTGTGTTATCGAGATGAATACGCTGAAGTGCTTGGCAGTAAGCGAGGTAATTTCGATGTACTAACAGCCCACGAATGGCTTTACCCAAGACTAGAAGCGTTTGAAAGCGGAGAGCATAAGGCGCAGGAACCTTGGTATCTGTTTGCGCACTGTACTGAAAAAACCAAAATGCCAAATGCGGAAAAAGAGTGGGGCGCTATTTTTGCTCACTTTGGTGCAGTTTTGAATACGGTACCTGTTGGTTGTTGTGGTATGGCGGGTACGTTTGGTCATGAGGTTGATAAGTTGTCGATGTCGAAAGACATTTACAATTTAAGCTGGAAGCCAAGCTTAGATAAGTTGGATAGCGAGAGATGTTTGATTACAGGCTATTCTTGCCGCAGCCAAGTGAAACGCTTTGAAGGAACGAAGCCCAAGCATCCCGTTCAGGCGCTGTTAACTTTGTTGTAATCGGACTAAATCAAGCCCAGTTTTACTGGGCTTTTTAGAAACCGTATTTAGACCCTTTCAAAGGATATGAATCTTGAGAAAACTTGAACTCAAAGTCCCACCTGTTGTGGTGTTTTTGCTAGTCATACTTTTGATGTACGGACTTAAAGTTTTGACGCCGAGCATGAACATTCGAGTACCCTTTGTTGAATTTGTAGTAGGTGTATTAACTTTGTTGTCTGGCTACATGGGCATTGCTGGCGTGTATGAATTTCGCAAAGTAAAAACCACAGTGAACCCAGTAAAACCTGAAGCGGCATCTTCTGTTGTAAGAACTGGTGTGTTTGCCTTTTCACGCAACCCTATGTACACGGCATTATTGCTTCTAATCATAGCAACTGGTTTGTGGTGGCAGCACTTGAGTGTGGTGCTTTGTGGCGTGATATTTGTCAGTTATATGAATCGGTTTCAAATCAAGCCTGAGGAACGCGTTTTAGAGCGATTGTTTGGTGAAGAGTATGTGGATTATAAAAACCATGTTCGTCGTTGGCTCTAAACATTGCGTTTAGTTTTGTTTGGATGAGACATAAAAAGAAAGCCCAACGGTCGACGTTGGGCTTTCTTTTAGTAAACACGTTTTTTGTGCGCTTCTGATAGGGCAGTCGACTAGGCTGCCTTAACGAACTTTGCTAGGAATGCATCCTTACGTTCATTAAAGCGGCGTACAAGGTCGTCAACCGCTTCTTGGTCATATGGCTTCAAGCCACTTGCAACCATGCGCTTAATACCTTTACCAACGACTTCACCGTCTTCTTTGAACGCAAAGTTTAAGGTGACTACACCTCGTTTTCCTTCTACGTCGAATGTTGCGCCAGTGAAATCCACCTCTGGATGCGTAAGGTCTAAGCGTGAAAATTCGACTTCCATGCTTTCATAAATAACTAATGGACGCTGGCAGTTGATCATCATTTGCTTCTCTTCCATAAGAGGAACCATGATGTGAGGGAAGTTCATACCAGAAAATTGCACGTAATTTGTCACTACATGCTCAATAAATGCCGGATCGTGGTTAGTTTCACCTTCACGGGACATGTGTAAGTATTCTTTACCTGCCTCGTCAACAACAGCGCTTTCTTTGTCACACTTATTTTCAATATGAAGTGCTACACCATCGTTTACCATGCCAGAGAAGTTAAAACGCATCTTTTGGCTAACGCCTTCTTTACTAAGAAGCACAGCGAAAAGTAAATCCCCAGGGACACAAAAGCGTTTGTTGTCTTCATCATGAATTGGGTTGTAGTCACCTGCGACACGTTTTGCAAAGTGGCTTGCTTGTTCGCGAGTGAACTGAAACTGGTGATTAGTGTTTGAAAAATAAGGTGTTAGAAACATAATTTTTACGTAGTAACCAAAACTGTGTGGGATTATATGCGAATATCTGCGTAGCAATGGTCCATCCAGTGAAAACTTCACCGTATCCTAACAATAAGACACTATTTCGGCGGATAAACCGTTAAAAACGCATACTTTAGCAACGCTTTTATTTGTGAAAACAATAAACAACGACCTTTTCGCTCGCCTATCTTTTAAAGTATAGCCATCAAAGTAGACTGGCGTTCATAAATAGTGCCATCAACATGTTTAATCGTATGTAAAAAGGCTCCACGCTGAACGTAGAGCCTTCAAGTCATTATCTGTTTATTCGATGAAATGCCAGTTATGCTTGGTTATTGAACACTTGGTAACAAGCTCTCTGGCATGAGCGTGTTGTGGATAGCCAGCTTAAGCAGAGTATTTGCCTGTTCAATGTCTGGAGCAAAGTAGCGATCTTTATCGTAGAACGATACTTTTTCACGCAACATTTGTTTCGCAATCTCAATACGCTCAGAGGACTTGTTTGGCGCTCTAAAGTCTAGGCCTTGTGCTGCTGAGAGGTATTCGACAGCCAGAATACCGCGAGTGTTTTCGCCCATTTCTTTCAATCTGCGAGCCGCGAATGTTGCCATTGACACGTGATCTTCTTGGTTTGCAGATGTTGGCAAGCTGTCTACTGACGCTGGGTGAGCGAGCGTTTTGTTTTCACTTGCTAACGCAGCAGAGGTCACCTGAGCGATCATGAAACCAGAGTTCACACCACCATTGTCGACTAAGAACGGTGGCAGTTTTGATAGCGCGCTATCGATAAGTAATGCCATACGACGTTCAGACAAGCTGCCGATCTCGGCAATCGCAAGTGCTAGGTTGTCGGCTGCCATTGCAACAGGCTCCGCGTGGAAGTTACCGCCAGAGATGATGTCACCATCTTCAGCAAACACCAACGGATTATCTGATACGGAGTTCGCTTCTACTTGTAATACTTCCGCCGCATTGCGGATTTGCTGTAAACACGCACCCATCACTTGAGGCTGACAACGCAAAGAATACGGGTCTTGTACTTTTTCACAGTTAGTGTGCGAATCACCTATTTCACTCGATGTGTCTAACAAATGACGGTAT
The DNA here is from genome assembly GCF_033338745.1 of Vibrio sp. Vb1026. Lineage (NCBI taxonomy): Bacteria > Pseudomonadati > Pseudomonadota > Gammaproteobacteria > Vibrionales > Vibrionaceae > Vibrio > Vibrio sp. Vb1026. The sequence goes on along the minus strand of NZ_JAWOTH010000004.1, from coordinate 153,548 downwards.
GCGAGTGCTGCGTCCATTTGGCTGCGATGACCACGTACACGGTGAATGCGCGGATCGAATGGACGTCGGCTGCCTAGAGCGGCTTCAACAGACATTGCACCACAAACGGTTGCTGACGCGAAAAGGTCTTCCGCGATAAACAGGCCTTCCAATGCGAACGCTGTGGATGCCTGAGTCCCATTTAGTAGCGCTAAGCCTTCTTTTGGCGCCAGAGTGATAGGCTCTAGACCTGCGATTTTTAATGCTTCTTGCCCGGAAATGATATTACCGTTGTGGCGAGCTTGTCCTTCTCCCAGTAATACTGTGCTCATATGGGCTAGAGGAGCTAAGTCACCTGATGCGCCAACAGAGCCCTTTTTAGGTACGCAAGGGTAAACTTGTGCGTTGACTAGGTCGGTCAGCATATTAATGACTTTTAGGCGAATCCCAGAAAAGCCACGAGACAGACTATTGATTTTTAATACCATCATCAGACGAACCGTTTCATCTGACATAAACTCACCGATACCTGCCGCATGAGAAAGAACGATACTGCGTTGCAGTGTTTCTAAATCTTCTGGTGCTATTCGTGTGTTAGCCAATAGCCCAAAACCAGTGTTAATTCCGTAAACCGTTCTATCTTCCGCGATGACTCGGTCTACGACTTGCGTGCTTTCTTCAATGGCCGGAATGGCTTCAGGATCCAAAGTAAGGTTGACTGGTGAACGGCTCACTTGGCGTAGTTCGTTTAAGCTAATATGACCTGGCTTTAGCGTTAAATTTAACATCTCTTTCATCCTTACTTGAGCTTCTTCAGTTCTTCGTTGAGCATTGGCAAATCTAGCCCTTGCTCTGCTGCACATTGTTTAGCGATATCGTATCCCGCATCAGCATGACGCATCACGCCTGTTGCTGGATCGTTATGCAGCACGCGGGCAATACGTTGTGAGGCATCTTCACTGCCATCACAGCAGATAACCATACCTGAGTGTTGCGAGAAGCCCATACCTACGCCACCGCCGTGGTGCAGTGAAACCCAAGTTGCGCCGCCCGCCGTGTTGAGTAGCGCGTTTAATAATGGCCAGTCTGATACGGTGTCAGAACCGTCCATCATACCTTCGGTTTCACGGTTCGGGCTTGCTACAGAGCCAGAGTCTAAGTGATCTCGACCAATGACAACGGGCGCTTTAAGTTCGCCATTTTTCACCATTTCGTTGAATGCTTGACCAAGACGCTCACGATCTTTAAGACCAACCCAGCAAATACGCGCAGGTAAACCTTGGAACTGGATGCGTTCGCGAGCCATATCTAGCCAGTTATGTAAGTGCGGATTATCTGGAATTAGCTCTTTTACTTTTTGGTCGGTTTTATAAATGTCCTCAGGATCGCCAGAGAGAGCAGCCCAACGGAAAGGACCGATACCTTCACAGAATAGAGGACGAATGTAGGCTGGAACGAAGCCAGGGAAATCGAATGCGTTTTCTACGCCTTCTTCCAAGGCCATCTGGCGGATGTTGTTACCGTAGTCGAGTGTTGCGGCGCCGCGATTTTGCAGCTCTAACATCGCTTGAACTTGCACAGCCATGGATTTTTTCGCTGCTTTTACGACCATTGCTTCATCTTGCAAACGCATTTCTGCTGCGTGAGACATGCTCCAGCCTTGTGGTAAATAGCCATTGAGCGGGTCGTGTGCAGACGTTTGGTCTGTTACGACATCAGGCGTGATATTACGTTCTACCAGCTCAGAGAAAACGTCTGCTGCATTACCTAGTAGACCAACCGATACTGGTGTGTCTGACTCTTTAATGATAGCTAGCGCTTCATCTAAAGAAGTCGCTTTCTTATCGACATAGCCTGTACGTAGGCGGTAATCGATACGTGATTCATCACACTCTACTGCAATCATGGAGAAGCCCGCCATTGTACCAGCGAGAGGTTGAGCACCACCCATGCCACCAAGACCACCCGTTAGAATCCAACGGCCATTTGCGTCACCGTCAAAGTGTTTTTTTGCAACAGATACGAACGTTTCGTATGTGCCTTGTACGATACCTTGCGAGCCAATGTATATCCAGCTGCCAGCGGTCATTTGGCCGTACATCATCAAGCCTTGTTTATCTAGCTCGTTGAAGTGTTCCCAGTTTGCCCAATGCGGAACAAGGTTTGAGTTTGCGATAAGCACGCGTGGGGCATTTTTATGAGTAGGGAAAACACCAACAGGCTTGCCTGATTGAACTAAAAGCGTTTGGTCATCTTCGAGCCTTTCAAGTACTTCAACAATCTTGTCGTAACATTCCCAGTTTCGCGCTGCTCGGCCAATGCCGCCATATACAACCAGTGAATGTGGATGTTCTGCAACATCAGGATCAAGGTTGTTCATCAGCATACGAAGAGGGGCTTCGGTTAGCCAAGATTTTGCGCGCAGTTTATCTCCGTGAGGTGCACGAATTGTTCTGCTTGTATCAAGTCGTGGATCTTGTCCCTGGCGCTGTGTCATTTCAGACTCCTTTAGTTTCTCGTGATGACCAAGTACTTGCTTGGTCGTAATAATCAGTGGCATCTGGGATGCATTATGGTTTGTGCTGTTTTTCCGCCATTGCGTTGGCGATATCCCAACACAAACGGGCAGCTAATCGTGCTGTTTGACTATCGACGTCATAATTTGGGTTGTATTCGGCGATATCAGCCAGCATTAACTTATTTTTGTAATGAAGAATTCGATCTAAAAAGGGTGCAATAGTGTCGTAACTCACTCCCCGAGCTGCTGGTGCGCTGACTCCAGGTGCGGTTGCGGCAGGAAACACATCTAGATCAATGGTCAAATAGAGGTAGTCACAGTCGTCAATAAAATGCTGAAGCTGAGTTAAGTGATAACTGTGGTTTAAGTAGCAGAGCTGATTGTCCTCTACATACCAAACATTTAACGCATCTGCTTTTTCAAATAGCGCTTTAGTGTTGCTACTACGGCTTACACCAATACAAGCGTAATGAAAGTCCCAATCGTTACGTTGGCAAAAATGATGAATTTGGTTGAAGGGGGTGCCAGAGCTCGGTCTTATGTCGGTGAGGTTGCTCTCAAATGCGCGCAAATCGAAATGCGCATCGAAATTGATAATGCCGATTTTAGGCTTCTTCTCTGGATGGCGCGCTTTAAAATATTCCGCTAAGCCGGAAAACGAGGCCCACGCAATCTCATGCCCACCACCTAGCACGATGACTGGCGTATGGGGCAGTGCGCTTGAAATGGTTGCTGCACATAGAGCTTGGCTCTCTTCCAGTAAGTCGTCTTCACACACCACAGTACCTAAGTCATATAGTGGGGCGTCTTGGTGCCATGCTAAATTAGCGAGTGCTCGTCGGATTAAGTCTGGCGCTTTTTTCGCGCCAATGCGTCCTTTGTTTCTCGCAACGCCAGCGTCGGTAGCAAAACCGAGTAATGAGACGCCATGCGCAACGGCACTCAACTCATCTGCTTTTTGGCGTTGAACAACGTGATGAATTCGCTGACCAAGCTTGCCGTCCTCGGCATCATGACGGCCTTGCCAATGAAATAGGGGAGAGTGTAGGTCGAATTGAGACATATTATTGGCCTCCGTGTGAAATGTATTCACCATTTACTATACGACCTACTAGACGTTTTGCTCCGACTTGATAGCTTAAATCCGCAGGGCTTTCGATATCCCAGATAGAGAAGTCCGCATCAAACCCTACTTTGATTTCGCCACGTGAGTTTTGATAACCCAGAGCTTTGGCTGCATGTTGCGTTACACCACGCAGTGCTTCTTGCGGTGTAAGGCGAAATAGTGTGCACGCCATATTCAGCATGAGTGTGAGATCAGAAAATGGTGATGTACCTGGGTTGACGTCCGTAGCAATTGCCATCGGCACGTTATGCTCTCTCAACAACTCAATCGGTGGTAACTGAGTTTCTCTTAGAAAATAAAAAGCGCCAGGCAATAGAGTGGCGACAGTGTTTGATCGAGCAAGTGCTTTAACACCTTGCTCATCTAAAAACTCGATGTGATCCGCTGACAGACCGTTGTATTGCGCAGTGAGGGCTGTACCACCGAGATTAGAAAGCTGCTCAGTATGCCCTTTAACCTTTAAGCCGTGACGTTTTGCAGCTACAAACACTTTTTCTGTTTGTTCAAGATTGAAACCAATCGATTCACAAAAAACATCGACACTCGTAGCTAATTCTTCCTTTGCGACAACAGGGATTATGTCCTGACAAATGTGCTCAATATAATCATCTGCACGACCTTGGAACTCTGGCGGAATGGCGTGAGCGGCGAGAAGTGTAGTGGTGATTTTAACTTTGCGCTCTTGTTCAAGCATTTTGGCTGCACGGAGCATTTTTACTTCATCATTCAGTGTCAATCCGTAGCCTGATTTCACTTCGACAGAAGTGACGCCGCTCGCGAGTAGCCCGTCTAAACGTGGCAACGCTAACTCAACTAATTGCGCTTCGGTTGCTGAACGCGTCGCATGCACCGTTGAAAGTATCCCACCGCCTTGTTTGGAAATTTCTTGATATGGCACGCCGTTTAAGCGCATTTCAAATTCGTTGGCACGATTGCCCGCGTAAATAAGATGAGTGTGGCAGTCGATCAAACCTGGCAGAACTAACTTGCCTTGAAGGTCGATACTCTGAGCGTAATGTTGGGCAGACAGCAGAGACTCGGTTTGCGGTGCGTCTTCACCAATGGCACAAGTACTGATCGCAACGATTTTTCCAGATTGAATACCAATGCGCGCTGGAGGCGTTGGAAGGTATCCGCATTCTCCCGATTGCATGGTAACTAGACGTGCGTTTTCAATCAGCAAATCCATGTTTGTGTCCCTGTGTTTATTTGTATCATTAAATGTATATACAAATAAATAGAGCAAAATAAGAACACTGACAAGATTGATGTTGCTAAAATGTGATCAAAACGTAGATCTAGAGGACAAATCTTGTCCTTAAATGAGCACTTTTGAGCTCAGCTTATATTTGTTACCAGGGTGATAAAGTAGGGCGGTACTGACTAACTTATCTTGGCTCCACGTTCTGCGATTCAAGAGAAGGCAAGGTTCATTGGCTTGCATTTTTAAGTCTTGCTTAATACGGCTTTCAGGCACAATTGCCTCTACAGTATGTTCTATCGCGCTGAGTGGGCAATTATCTGACAGGTATTGATTTGGAGTGATTTGTGTGAAGTCTTGATTTAAATAACTCGGGGCATATTGGCTATTCACCCAGCGGAGCTCCAATTGAATCGGCGTTTGGTCTTCATAGTGAATAATTTCACTGTAAAACACTGTCGTGCCTAGCATAACGCCGAGTTTTGTCGCAATGTTGTCATCTGCTTTTATGGCAATCTGTTTGAGCACTTTACTGCCATACTTTCGCCCTCTATCGCTGACTTCTTCGGCAATGTTTCGAATGTCTAGCAGGGGAGATTCTGACTTTTCACCAGGATCACACACGAACGTGCCTAAGCGTGGGCGACGTTGTAATCGGCCCTCATTTACTAAATCCCGAATTGCTTTGTTCACTGTCATTCTACTGACACCAAATTGCTCGGTAAGCTCAATCTCGGTGGCGATGCGATGACCAACTACCCACTCTCCAGCATCAATTTTATCCAGGATAAATTGTTTAATTTGAATGTAGAGCGGTGCAGACATAATGATTTCCCTTTATTTGACTATACAAATACTGCTGAATTTAGGTACAAATTGCAAACATTTCTCGACGAATGTACCGCTTAGTGACCGAACAATCCTATTGCAGGGCTGAATGACTCTTGCTGCTGAGCATTATTTGGCTTGATGATTGAATTCAAGCATTTTCTTGTGGTCTATTGCTTGCACAGCAGAAAACAATTGTGTAAACAAACGATTATTAGAAGAAAAGTCGCTAAAAAAGGAAAAATATGTTTAAAAAATTGAAAGCATCACTGGGGATCGGCTCTGCAAAAGTAGATACCATTTTGGACGAAATGAGCGTGTTTCAAGGAGCGACGCTGAAAGGGCATGTTCATATCAAAGGCGGAGACGTCGAACAACAAATTGATGCTATTACGATTAAATTGAACACGGAAATGAAAGTCGAAGTGGATGATAGCGTAAGTTACCAAACCTTCACTATTGATCAATTGAAAGCAGTTGACCCTTTTGTGATTCAACCTAATGAAGAAAAGCAGGTTCCGTTTGAGCTAAAACTGCATGATGAAACGCCAATTACTGCGGTTAGCGCACTTAAGAATCAATGTCATGTTTGGGTCGAGACGACGTTAGATATTGATTTTGCGATTGACCCGCGTGACCGTGACTATATTGAAGTGAAACCACTACCAGTAGCATCTCGGGTTATTCAAGCGATCGAGCAAGCTGGCTTCACTATGGTTAAAGCCGATGTTGAAAAAGGCTTTTTGCGCGGTGGCTCGTTTGCCTCTCGCTCTGGTATTTATCAAGAGCTAGAGTTCCGTAACAGCGGCTTTATCTCATCAAAAGAAATTGAGCTCTCTTTTATAGTGGAAGGGCAGGTCATGCATTGTTTGGCAGAGATTGACCGTTCGCTCAGCTTGGCTGGTGACCAATATCGCTCGTTTACGTTACCGATCAATGCAACCGATGCTCAAGTCGCTGTCGCAGTTGCACCAACGCTAAATCTATAGCTCTCATCAACTTGATGAAAATATGTACCGATATCCTATTGTGAAAGCGATATCGGTACTGTTATCCATGTTTCTTGCGTTCTCTACGGCTAAAAACTCAAGCGCTGAATTTTCCATTAGATATCGATAGCCTAATACCAGTTCATTAGAGACATCAGCAAACTCTGTGGGCCCTTCTGTTGAGCCTTGATACCAATGATATTCCAACATCAGGTGATGGTTATCTTCTAAGGCATAACGGTACCCACCCGCAATGGCAATCGTATTATGTCGATAGGGCAGATCGAGCAAGGCACGGTCATCCGATCGAAAAGTCATGCCAATCATCGAATAAAATGCATGAGCATCACTTAAGTAGCTGTAGTTTAATTGGAAGCCTTGCTCGAAACTGCTACCTTGAAAAGTGCCGTGAGCCACATCGTTAAAATACAAACTGCCGCCAATCGATAGGCCGTGATGTTCATTTTGGAACACTTGATACTGTAAGTAAGTAGATAGGTTATTGGCCAGTGTTTGTCCTTCGAAATCATCTTCAAGCACATCATATTGCGGCATTGAAATGTAAAAACGATCTCTCTCTACTTTATCCCGCCCATTTTGTCCGATACCGAAAAGTTTATGGAAGCTTTTCGTCAGTCCATCTAAATGGTTGTCAGCGGCAAAGACCCATCGATAGTTGAGCTCCCACTGCCAACGGTTGCTGACTTGCCATTTGCTGCCTAATTCGAATTGATTGTGGTAATAATCCAGTGCGTATTCATCAGTATGAGCCCAAACACTTGCCACGGTTCCCGAACCATAAGCTTCGACAAAACCAGAGGGCAGACTATGTCCTGAGCGCAGTATGTTAGTGTGACTAACCACTTGCATTGGGGATTGTGCGTAAGAACGCAGCGGGCCATATAAGTCATTTGATGCGAAGGCTTGTAAAGAACATATCGAGGTGCTTAGAAGCACCATAAAGCGCGATTTGAAATAGACCATGATGAATACCTATATACAAACTACTCTATAAAACAACTATATACCTAAATCGCACGTTGAGCTCTCGCCCAGCGTGTTAGGCTTTGTATCGGTTCACACGTAATAGGCGATATTGTAATTTGTTGTGTAAGTTCATTGAGGGGCAATTCCGTTGGTCCCTTAAAAGCATGATCAGATTGTCGTGACGGGTCTGCGGTTAAGTTCTTATGACAAAACAAAATCGCGCTTTGCATTCTAAATGTGAGCTAGGTACAATCCCATTTTCGATAACGGTCCGGTATTCGTGTTACCGAGAGGCCTTTATTGACTCTCAACTATTTTCAACAAATAGCTTCTAATTTGAATAACATGTGTTGCTTGGTGTGCAACACCACTGTAAAGGACATAGCATGCCTATTATTACTCTTCCTGACGGCAGTCAGCGTCAATTTGACAACCCAGTTTCTACTATGGAAGTTGCGCAATCGATCGGTCCTGGTCTTGCAAAAGCAACTATCGCTGGTCGTGTAAACGGTAACCGCGTTGATGCGTGTGATCTAATTGAAAAAGACGCAAGCCTTGAAATCATCACAGTTAAAGATGAAGTAGACGGTCTAGAAATCGTTCGTCACTCTTGTGCTCACCTTCTTGGTCACGCTCTTAAGCAGCTTTACCCTCAAGCTAAAATGGCGATCGGTCCAACCATCGACAATGGCTTCTACTACGATATCGACCTAGACGAATCTCTAACGCAAGAAGATCTTGAAAAGATTGAAAAGCGTATGAAAGAGCTAGCGAAAACCAAGTACGAAGTGGTTAAGAAAAAAGTAAGCTGGCAGGAAGCGCGTGATACGTTTGAATCACGTGGCGAACCATACAAAGTGGAAATCCTAGACGAAAACGTATCTCGCGATGATCGTCCAGGCCTTTACCACCATGAAGAATACATCGACATGTGTCGTGGTCCTCACGTTCCTAATATGAGCTTCTGTCAACACTTCACTTTGCTGAATGTTGCAGGTGCTTACTGGCGTGGTAACAGCGACAACAAAATGCTTCAACGTATCTACGGTACGGCTTTCCACGACAAGAAAGCACTGAAAGCGCACCTAACTCGCCTAGAAGAAGCGGCGAAGCGTGATCACCGTAAGATTGGTAAGCAACTAGACCTATTCCACATGCAGCAAGAAGCACCGGGTATGGTGTTCTGGCATCACAATGGTTGGTCTATCTTCCGTGATCTAGAAGTATTCATCCGCGCTAAGCTAGATGAGTACGGTTACCAAGAAGTGAAAGGTCCACTTATGATGGACCGTGTTCTTTGGGAACGCTCTGGGCACTGGGACAAATACGCTGATGCAATGTTCACAACTTCTTCTGAGAACCGTGAATACGCGATTAAGCCAATGAACTGTCCAGGTCACGTACAGATCTTCAACCAAGGTCTAAAATCGTACCGCGACCTACCGCTACGTATGGCTGAGTTTGGCTCATGTCACCGTAACGAACCATCTGGTGCACTACACGGTATTATGCGTGTACGTGGCTTTACTCAGGATGACGCTCACATTTTCTGTACTGAGAGCCAAATTCAAGAAGAAGTAACAAACTGTATCAAGATGGTGTACGATACGTACCAAACATTTGGTTTCGACAACATCGTAGTGAAACTGTCTACTCGTCCAGAGAAACGCGTAGGTTCAGATGAAATCTGGGATCAATCTGAAGAAGCATTGAAGCAGTCTCTTGAATCGATGGATATCCCATACGAAATTCAAGAAGGCGAGGGTGCGTTCTACGGTCCTAAGATTGAATTCACACTATACGATTGTCTAGATCGTGCGTGGCAGTGTGGTACTGTCCAGCTAGACTTCAACCTACCAGGTCGCTTAGGTGCAACTTATGTAGGTGAAAACAATGAACGTCTTGTACCGGTAATGATTCACCGTGCGATTCTAGGTTCACTAGAGCGCTTCATCGGTATCCTTATCGAAGAATATGCTGGTTTCTTCCCAACTTGGTTGGCGCCAGAACAAGCAGTTCTTATGAACATTACTGATAAACAGTCAGGTTATGTTCAAGAAATAGTACAAAAACTACAAAAAAGTGGAATTAGAGCTAAAGCGGACTTGAGAAATGAGAAGATTGGCTTTAAAATCCGCGAACATACTTTGAAGCGTGTACCGTATATGCTTGTTGTTGGTGACCAAGAAATGGAAGCTGGCGAAATTGCAGTGCGTACTCGTAAAGGTAAAGATCTTGGTAAATTTAAAGTGGATGATTTTATTGCATACATCCAAGACGAGATCTCTAGCCGTAAGCTCAATCTGGAGGAATAAGCTATTAAAGGCGGAAGACGTGGCCAACAGCCGGTAAAACAAAACCCGCACCGTATCAACGGTGAAATTCGTGGTATTCGTGAAGTTCGACTAACAGGCGCTGACGGTGAATCAGTTGGTGTTGTATCGATTCAAGAAGCCATTGCAGCTGCTGAAGAAGCTGGTATGGATCTCGTTGAGATCAGTCCTAACGCCGAGCCACCTGTTTGTCGTGTGATGGACTATGGTAAGTTCCTCTTCGAGAAGAGCAAAACTGCTAAAGAGCAGAAGAAGAAGCAAAAGCAGGTCCAGATCAAGGAAGTAAAATTCCGTCCTGGAACTGATATTGGAGACTATCAGGTAAAACTACGCAACCTGACGCGTTTCCTTGAAGAAGGCAACAAAGTGAAAGTAACAATTCGCTTCCGTGGCCGAGAGATGGCACACCAAGACATCGGTGTTGACGTTCTAAATCGTCTTAAGGAAGATACTGCAGAAATTGCTGTAGTTGAATCTTTCCCTAAGAAGATTGAAGGTCGCCAGATGATCATGGTGCTAGCCCCTAAAAAGAAGTAATTAACGGCTCATCAAGTAATTAAAACCTAGCCGCTTTCCTTTATATAAAGGCATATGGCTGGGTTTTGTTCGCCCTAATTACGTTGTTTATTAAACCTACTCAATGCGGAGTTATTCATCATGCCTAAGATGAAAACCAACAAAGGTGCTGCTAAGCGTTTTAAGAAAACTGCTGGTGGTATTAAGTACAAGCACGCTACAAAACGTCACATCCTGACTAAGCGTACTACTAAGAACAAGCGTCAACTACGTCCGAATGCAATCCTTCCAAAATGTGAAGTGGCTGCAGTAATCCGTATGTTGCCATACGCTTAATTCTTTTTAGTTATCAATCGTTTAGTTTAGGAGAAGCATAATGCCTCGCGTAAAACGTGGTGTACAAGCTCGTGCACGTCATAAGAAAGTTCTAAAACAAGCTAAAGGTTACTACGGTGCGCGTTCACGTGTTTACCGCGTAGCTTTCCAAGCAGTTACTAAAGCTGGTCAATACGCTTACCGTGACCGTCGCGCTAAGAAACGTCAATTCCGTCAACTATGGATTGCACGTATCAATGCGGCATCTCGTCAAAATGGTCTATCTTACAGCCGTTTCATCAACGGTCTGAAGAAAGCATCTATTGAGATCGACCGTAAGATCCTTGCGGACATCGCAGTATTCGACAAAGCTGCATTTGCAGTTCTAGTTGAAAAAGCGAAAGCTGCTCTTTAATTAGCAGTTTAGGATTAAGAGAAGGAGAGCATTAGCTCTCCTTTTTTATTGCTAAAATTTATACCCAAATGACTTTTAGCTTGGCTATTTAGAGTATTGTTTATCAGTCTTCTCAATTTATTGGTTAGCATCTTATGTTAGTTATAAGGTAGCTTGGGTATAAATTTTTACGTTTATAAGGGATTAAAAATGATCTACACAACGACCGAAAGCATTCCTGGCAAGCAGATCTCTGAAATCAGAGGGGTTGTAACTGGTAATGTTGTTCAATCAAAGCATATTGGCCGTGACCTCATGGCGGGTATCAAGAGCATTGTTGGCGGCGAAATTCGTGGTTACACGGAAATGATGACCGACGCGCGTGATATTGCTATACAGCGCATGGTGGCGGACGCTGAATCTAAAGGTGCCGATGCAATTGTAGGGATTCGATTTACCACAAGCTCAATCGTAGATGGTTCTTCGGAAATTTTGGCATTTGGTACTGCAGTGAAACTAGCGGACTAGTCTACTTGAATAGCATTGCAAAAATGCTAATAGAGAGCGGTGAATTATTATGCATTTACCGTTCTGTTCCTTTTAGGTTAATTATTCTAGATTTTTGTAGAGAGAATAGGTTTATATTCTCAACTTTACGTTACTATTAAAATTAATCACGATGATTTAGAGTAATTGCTTCACTTTTATTTTGCATATTATTTTATATCTATAATGAAATTGAATTCATATTTAATTTTTCATTTGTTGTGTGAATTCTCTTTTCAGTATATTAATTCATGTTTTTCTTATAAAAATATGAACTTATACCTTGCCAAGCGGTTCTAAATTGTTACAAATACTATACAGCTGTAACATTGCCAAAAGGAATTGTAGATGAGAGATCTGACTCCCGAATACTTGCTAGCCGCATTACGCCAAGCGATTAAAACAAAAGGGCTAACATATCGAGAGCTATCTGAGAAAATGGGTATGCCACTATCTACCTTTAAGAGACATCTTACAAGCACGAATCTCGCTTTAGATAAGTTGCTGGAATATTGTAGAGCGGTTGATTGCACGTTAGATGAACTACAAAAGCTCGCAAATCAATTGCAAGGTGAAGACGAGGATTACTTTAGTCGCACACAGGATGAAGTATTCTTTCAATTCCCTCACCTTTACGACTTTTATCGTGAATTGAGAATGCTTCGAGGTAAAGACGGTTATTCTATTTTAAAGAAAAAGTATGACTTGTCTGAGCAGAGCATGTCTGATTACTTAAAAGCATTAGAGTTGTTGGATCTCGTTTACGTTGATGAAGATAAAAATATAACGCTGCACGGGCCTTTATATTATAGCTATGCAGAGAACTCCAAGCTCAACGACAAATATACCGAAATCATAAAAGAGCAGACGACTACCCACGATAAGTGTGTTCGCGTTGCTTTGGCGCGTATGAAAATTACTGAAGAACAGCTTTTGTTACTGGAAGATCAAGTTGCAAAGACCGTCATTGATTTTCATTCCAAAAATGTTGTAGCAGAGAACTTTAATGTCTCTGATTTTACTAATATTGTTCTACTTGCTGGGCCACATCAGCCAGTCACATTCTCTGACGGCATTATTGAGACAGAGGGGCGATTTATTGATGATATTCGTTATGCCATCGCAGCTGCAGGTGATAAGCCAAGCCTATCTATATAGATTTTGAGCCTTTTTTGAAGAGAGTTTCTGAAAGGGCGTTGCAAAAGAAAAAGCCTAAGACAGCAAATACTTTGTAAGTAGGGCATTCAGCGGTGTTTGCTCTTAATTCAGACTTAAAGTGTGTTGGGCTTATTTCGAATAATACCTGTTCAGCATCTACTTTCGTTATTTTTAACATGCTGATTTCCTTCGTTGTTCCTCCCAAAGCCTCTCTCGCTTCCTCTACAAAGAAACCATTCTCGTTGAACCAAGCATCCTGTAGCTACTTGGGTATGCATAATTGGTAGCTATTTATCTTCTAATTATAAATTCATACTTGAAATGTTTGTTTTTTGATCTATTATGACGAAGTGTCATTTTTGACGGTTCGTCAACTTTAGTTGCGTTCCTGTATTAAAGAATCGTGTTACAATTATTGGGAGTGTGTTGGTATACGGATCAAAGGATTATGTTTAACTTTCGCTGTAAAAAATATAGCAAGCAAGACGGATGTCGTGTGTCTTCAGGGCTAACAAAAAAGCAACAGGCGATTGCTGATCGTGAGATAGAGCTTATTCAATTGGCTAAGTCTTTAGTTCAAGAGCAAGGCTTTGCCAACTTAACGATGGACAAGCTTACAGCCTCAAGCCCTTATTCTAAAGGGACGATCTACAATCATTTTTGCAGCAAAGAAGATGTGATTCTTGCGCTTTGTATTCATTCGCTGAAAAGCGAAGCAATATTTTTCGAACGTACCGCCAAATTTAATGGCAATACCAGAGAAAAAATCATTGCGATGCATGTAGGTTATCGTATTTACGCTCGTATGGAGCCAGTACTATCAACTTGTGCGATTGTTGCAAAGACGCCTTGGGTTCTAGAGAAGGCTTCGCCTAAACGTGTGAATGAACTGAATAACTTGGAAGAACAAGTAATAGATGGTGCTGATGCGCTGGTGAACAATGCGGTAGAATGTGGTGATCTTAAGTTTTCTCCCGCAATTGGTTCTGATGCTATTGTATTCGCCAACTGGTCTATTGCATTCGGTTCAAACGCTTTGGCGCAAAATGCATCGAACAGTCGATGTATTCAGCGAATTCAAGACCCATTCTCAGTACTGCACAACGCGAATATGTTACTTGATGGTTTAGGTTGGTCGCCTTTATCTACAGAATGGGACTACCGTAAAACCTGGCGTCGAGTGGAGCAGGAGTTATTTAGTGAAGAGCTTGCTTATTTAGAGTCAGTGAATCGCTAATAAACTGGAAAGGCCAATCTGACGTTATGGTTGGCTTTTTTATCGCACTATTGTGACGAATCGTCATTAAATCTCGAGGGTTGGCGTTCAGCCAATGATCACGAGAAGCATAGGAAGTTACTAAAAACTGACTTATGTAGCCAAATTCATTCGATCTAAAGTTTGCATGTCGAGTTTGTCTGGTTATTTACAGCATTTGCTGTTTTTTTAGTTTTTAAATTTGACGAAACGTCACAAAAGGAGAGTGTGATGCCACATCACAACGTTCAACAATACGCCCGTTCAGGGTGGGGTAAGCTACCAACGAATTACAGTGTATTGGTGATGCTTGCTACCGTTTTATTGATTGTCATAGCAACTATTGGAGGAAAAAATCTTTACTTTAGAGGAGATTACGACATCTTCTTTGATGGAACAAATGAGCAGTTACTTGCGTTTGATGAAATTCAAACCACCTTTGCAAAATCTGACAGTCTTGCTTTGGTTATAGCGCCAAAGAGCGGCACTGTTTTTACTCCTAGCACATTATCTCTTATTCAGCAGATCACTGACGAGGCGTGGCAAGTTCCATACTCCACCCGCGTTGATTCCCTCGCCAACTACCAGCATACCGAAGCGTTTGAAGATGATCTTCTTGTCGAAGACTTACTGTATAGCGAATATGAATTGACACCTCAACGAATAGAGAAAGTCAAAAGTATTGCGTTGAGTGAGCCGGTTTTGAAAAGTTCACTGATTTCTGAAAAAGGAGATGTCACGGTCGTAAACATTACGGTCCAACTCCCTGAAATAGATAAAACTGCTGAAGTACAAGAGGTGGTTGCTTACATAAACGGAATGATTGAGCGTTATCAGCAAGTGTACCCAGACACGGAATTCCACAAGGCTGGTATTATTGCAATGAACTACGCGTTTATGACCGCAGCCCAAGATGATAGCGCAACATTAGTGCCAACTATGTTACTAGTGATATTGGTGTTTCTGACCATCATGTTGCGCTCATTGCTTAGCGTCATCGCGACGCTCATCGTTATTATCGGCTCGGTTATGGTGACAATGGGCTTGTCAGGATGGGCTGGTATGTTCTTAAGCACGGCGACCGTTAATGTGCCTACCTTGGTGATGACGCTTGCCGTCGCAGACTGTGTACACATCATCGCGACAATGCGTCAGTTTATGCAAAACGGCTTTAGTAAAGCCCACTCTATTGAGCGAAGTATTGCGCTCAATTTCATGCCTATCTTGATTACCTCCATTACCACCGCGATCGGCTTTTTAATGATGAATATGTCGGATTCTCCAATCCTGAGAGATTTCGGCAACCTATCAGCCCTTGGCGTCATGGTTGCTTGTTTCCTTTCCATCACGTTACTTCCCGCCTTGCTTAATATCCTTCCGGTTACGGTGAAGTCGGATACTTCTGATGAAAGAAAGCACTTTATGGATCATTTAGGAGATTTCGTGGTGTCAAAGCGACATGCTTTATTGCCGTTGTCGGTGCTTGTTATTGTCGCGAGTGCGAGCTTGATTCCACTGAACAAAGTCAATGATGAATCCGTCGAGTACTTTGGCCATAGCAATGAATTTCGCCGAGCGGCTGATTTTATGGAAGAGCGAATCAGTGGCATGGCGAACATCAGTATCGCGATAAAAACCAACGAATCGCAGGGTATTGCGGATCCTAATTTTCTCAATACCGTGGGTAAATTTACTGACTGGCTAAGGTTGCAGCCAGAAACGGACCATGTTGCGACCTTGAGCGATGTTTATAAGCGCCTAAACAAGAACATGCATGGAGATGATCAGGCTTATTACTCGCTCCCTCAAGACAGAGAATTAGCGGCTCAATATCTGCTGCTTTACGAAATGTCACTACCGTATGGTTTAGATTTGAACAACCAAATCAATGTAGATAAGTCGTCGATCAAGATGGTTCTCACCGTGGAGAACTTGGGCAGCGTCGAGCTTGTTGATTTGGAAAATCGCATTTACCAATGGTTTAACGAAAACGCGCCTCAATATGATGTTGTTGCTTCTAGTCCTTCATTGATGTTTGCGCATATTGGTGAAACGAATATGGCCAGCATGCTGTCAACCTTGCCCATTACTCTTGTCTTAATCTCTGCATTACTGATCTTTGCCTTGCGTTCGTTCAAGCTTGGCTTAATTAGTCTTGTCCCGAATATTGCTCCTGCGCTTATTGGTTTTGGTATTTGGGCGCTGGTTTCTGGCGAGATTAACTTGGGATTGTCTGTCGTTGTGACATTAACGCTTGGTGTTGTTGTCGATGACGCCGTTCACTTTCTTTCTAAATATCAACACGCTCGTAAAGATGGCCACAGTGCGGAGCAAGCGGTTCGCTACGCCTTTCGTACCGTGGGGCGCGCACTTTGGATTACGACTGTCGTGCTTGTTGCTGGTTTCTCTGTTCTGGCGATGTCGAGCTTCCGTTTAAATGCCGATATGGGACAGCTGAGTGCCATTGTCATCTTTATTGCTCTTGTTGTGGATTTCATCTTCCTACCGACTCTACTGATGTTGTTTGACAAAGGCGTTTACGACGAGGTGGAGCGCCGAAATAAGCTTAAATCAACTGACTCTCAAACCAAGACTGTTACTCAGTCATAACGAATTAAAGGATTGAACATGAATTTAGTAAAAAATGCCTTAAAAGTATCAGTACTTTCTGTCTCGCTTATTATGAGTCATGCGGTGTTGGCGGATGAAGCAAAAGGACTAGAAATTGCCCAAGAGCGCAAAGCCCGTGATGAAGGGTGGGGGGATTCTGTTGCTACGATGCAAATGATTCTGCGAAACGCGCAAGGAGAAAGCAGCACACGTTTAATGCGCTTACAATCACTCGAAGTTGATGGCGATGGTGACAAAGGGCTCACGATATTTGATGAACCGAGAGATGTAAAAGGCACGGCGTTTCTCAATCATTCTCATACGGTGGGTGCCGATGACCAATGGCTTTACCTTCCTGCACTGAAACGTGTGAAACGTATTTCCTCGCGTAATAAATCAGGTCCTTTTATGGGCAGTGAATTCGCGTATGAGGATCTCAGTTCCTTTGAGATTGAAAAATACCGTTTCAACTACCTAAAAGATGACAGCATAAACGGGCAAGATGTTTTCGTCGTAGAACAAATTCCGACCGATAAGAACTCAGGTTATACCAAGCAAACGGTGTGGTTAGATAAAGCGCATTATCGTCCACTTAAAGTTGAGTTTTACGACCGCAAAGGCTCTTTGTTAAAAACGCTTTCTTTTTCCGATTACAAGCAATATCTCAACCAATATTGGCGCGCGCACACTATGGCGATGACAAACCATCAAACAGGAAAAAGTACAGAGCTAACGACTAGCGAAATGCGTTTTAACACTGGATTACAAGACAATGACTTTCATAAGAATGTGTTGAAGCGAGTGAGGTAGTGGAGGAAAAATGAAGCGATTAAATGTTGGGTTGTTGCTTAGTGCAGCAGCCTTTTTTTACTCAATGCCTCTGACTGCCGTCGAGCTCGCAGGACAAGTCAATATTGAGCATCGTCAGTTTTTTAAAACGGGCTCTCAGGGTCAGAGCAAAGCGCAAACGTCATTGGTTTTGCAGCCAGAATTTTACTGGGAGATGCAAAATGGTGATGCAAACTTTACTTTCACACCTTTCTATCGTCTGGATGGTCTAGACGATGAGCGAAGTCATGGCGACATACGAGAGGCACTTTATCTGACTTATTGGGATGATTATGAGCTTCGAGTTGGGATTAGTAAGGTCTTTTGGGGAGTGACTGAATCAGCCCATTTAGTTGATGTAGTAAACCAAACAGATGCCATTGAAGCCGTCGATGGTGAAGATAAACTCGGTCAGCCGATGTTACATTTTACCTCTTTCAAAGACTGGGGCACCGTCCACGCAATGTTGTTACCTTACTTTAGGGAACGAACGTTTGCGGGTACAGATGGCCGCTTGCGAACCGAACCCGTTGTCTCTGATGATGCTATCTATGAATCAAGCAGAGAAGAGAAGCACGTAGATGTGGCTTTTCGATATTCGAAAATGCTTGGCGATTGGGACGTAGGCCTAAGCTATTTATATGGAACAAACCGGGATCCTTACTTTCGTTTAGAGTACGGAGAATTAAAGCCTTACTACGCTCTGATGAGTCATGTCGGTCTGGATGTGCAAGGAATTGTTGGCGATTGGTTATGGAAACTAGAAAGTGTTTATCGAGATAGCGCTGATAATCATGTCGGTCTTGTGACGGGTTTTGAGTATACCTTCGTCGGTGCATTTGACACGGTTTGGGATGTGGGGGTCATTGGTGAGTACCTCTATGACAGTCGTGGGAACAACGCACAAACTATCGGTCAAAATGATGTGTTTGCAGGTATTCGTTGGGCGCTCAATGATGAGGACGGAACGGAAGTATTGACGGGAATCACGAAGGATTTAGATAACGCTAATGTTTACAATGCTAAGTTAGAAGCATCGAGCCGAATATCGAATCACGTTAAGTGGCAAATTGATGCTTGGTTGTTTAAAAATGAAACACCAAATGATTTGCTCTACTTCGCTAGAGATGACGATTTTATCGAGCTATCTATTCAATACTATTTCTAAAACAAAAGGGCACAACTAAACGGCAGATTAACTAAAGATGACATTTTTGACGTTTTTGTGCTCTTTTTATTCAATAACCTCTTCTTTTCGTAATTCAATTTGGCATTGGTGCCCGGTTTGGCTACTATGTACAGCTATCAAAAAACCAATCACTCCCTTATGGACACTACCTACAGGTAGATGAGGAAACGATGCAACATCTAGAAGAGATCATTGCTAGCGCGAGCACTGCAATTGAAGCTGCCGAATCGCTAGTCGCACTTGATGAAGTGCGTGTTCAGTATCTGGGTAAAAAAGGTGAGCTAACTGCTCAACTTCAAAGCCTAGGCAAACTACCACCAGAAGAACGCCGTGAAGCTGGTCAAGAGATCAACAAAGCGAAAGGCGTAGTTCAGCAAGCTATCGCAGCTCGTAAAGATGCACTACAACGTGCTGAGCTTGAAGCGAAACTAGCAGCAGAAACAATCGACGTAACACTACCAGGTCGTCGTATTGAAAACGGTGGTTTACACCCAGTAACTCGTACTGTAGAGCGTATTGAGAAGTTCTTTGGCGAACTTGGTTTTAACACCGAGGCAGGCCCAGAGATCGAAGATGCATTCCACAACTTTGATGCACTAAACATCGCAGCTGATCACCCAGCTCGTACTGACCACGATACTTTCTTCTTCAACCCAGACTTGATGCTTCGTACTCATACGTCAGGCGTACAGATCCGTACGATGGAAAATGGTAAACCACCATTCCGTTTCATCGCACCAGGCCGTGTATACCGTAACGACTACGACCAAACGCACACGCCAATGTTCCACCAAGTGGAAGGCATGCTGGTTGATGAGAACGTAAACTTTGCTCAGCTGAAAGGCATCCTGCACGATTTCCTATGTAACTTCTTCGAAGAAGAAGTAGAAGTACGTTTCCGTCCATCTTACTTCCCATTCACTGAGCCTTCAGCTGAAGTAGACGTGAAAGGCAAAAACGGTAAATGGTTAGAAGTACTAGGCTGCGGTATGGTTCACCCGAACGTGCTACGTAGCGTAGGTATCGATCCTGAAAAATACTCTGGTTTCGCATTCGGTATGGGTGTTGAGCGTCTAACAATGCTTCGTTACGGCGTGAACGACCTACGTGCGTTCTTCGAGAACGATCTTCGTTTCCTAAAACAGTTCAAGTAATCCAGAGGGTTCATCAACATGAAATTCAGCGAATCATGGCTTCGTGAGTGGGTAAGCCCTGCGGTTACTACTGACGAGCTAACTCACCAAATTACAATGGCCGGTCTAGAGGTAGACGACGTTCTTCCTGTTGCTGGTTCTTTTACTGGCGTTAAAGTCGGTCACGTTGTTGAATGTGGTCAACACCCAGATGCAGACAAACTGCGCGTAACTAAAGTTGACGTGGGTGAAGAAGAGCTTCTAGACATTGTTTGTGGCGCACCTAACTGTCGCCAAGGTCTGAAAGTAGCAGTAGCAACAGTTGGTGCTGTTCTTCCTGGCGATTTCAAAATCAAAAAAGCGAAACTACGTGGCCAGCCATCTCACGGCATGCTTTGTTCGTTCACTGAACTAGGTATCGACGTTGAGTCAGACGGCATCATGGAACTAGCAGAAGACGCAGTAATCGGTACTGATTTCCGTGAATTCCTAGGTCTAGACGACGTAACAGTAGACGTAGACCTAACAGCAAACCGCGCAGACTGTTTCAGCATTCGTGGTCTAGCTCGTGAAGTTGGCGTACTAAACCGTGCTGACGTGACAGAGCCATTAGTAGAAGCAGTTGCCCCTTCAATCGACGATAAAGTGTCTATCGAAGTGAAAGCGCCAGCTGCGTGTCCACGTTACCTAGGTCGTGTAGTTAAGAACGTAAACGTTCAAGCTGAAACGCCACTATGGATGCAAGAGAAACTGCGTCGTTGTGGTATTCGCTCGATCGACCCTGTAGTAGACATCACTAACTACGTTCTTCTAGAGCAAGGCCAACCAATGCACGCATTCGATCTAGCGAAGATCGAGGGTGGCATCGTAGTTCGTATGGCTGAGCAAGGTGAGAAGCTAACGCTTCTTGACGGCAACGAAGCAGAACTAAACGCAGATACACTTGTAGTTGCTGACCACAACAAAGCACTTGCAATCGCAGGTATCTTTGGTGGTGAAGACTCTGGTGTAACAACTGAGACTAAAGACGTTCTACTAGAGTGTGCATTCTTTGCACCTGACCACATCCGTGGCCGCGCACGTAGCTACGGTCTTCACACTGATTCTTCAATGCGTTTCGAGCGTGGTGTGGATTACGCACTACAAGTGAGCGCAATGGAGCGTGCAACTCAGCTTCTTGTTGAGATCTGTGGCGGTGAAGTAGCACCTGTTGTTGCAGTAGAGTCTGAAGCAGACCTACCTAAGCCAAACAAAGTTGCTCTACGTCGTACTAAGCTAGACAACCTGCTAGGTCACCACATCGCTGATAGCGACGTAGTAGAAATCTTAGAGCGTCTAGGTTTGACGGTTGAAGCTTCAGAAGAAGGTTGGATGGCAGTAGCGCCAACATGGCGTTTCGATATCGCTATCGAGCAAGACCTGATTGAAGAAGTTGGCCGTATCTACGGTTACGACAACATTCCTAACCAACACCCAGCAGCAGCACTTAAGATGCACAACCACGTTGAAGCGGATCTTCCACTGAAACGCGTTCGTGATCTTCTTGTTGACCGTGGTTACCACGAAGCAATTACATACAGCTTCGTTGAGCCTGAGCAACAAAAGCTAGTTGTACCTGGTGTTGAGCCTCTAGTGCTTCCAAACCCAATTTCTGCAGACATGTCAGCAATGCGTCTTGGTCTTATCCAAGGTCTGCTGAACACGGTTGTTCACAACCAGAAGCGTCAACAGCCACGTGTTCGTCTATTCGAATATGGCCTACGTTTCATCCCATGTGAATCTGCAGAAAACGGCATGCGTCAAGAGCCTATGCTTGCAGGTGTTATTGCTGGTACTCGTGGTGAAGAGCACTGGGATATCGAAACCAACACTGTTGATTTCTTCGACCTTAAGGGCGATCTAGAAGCGATTCTAGAGCTATCTGCGAACGAAAAAGCGTACTCTTTCGCTGCACTGTCACCTGAAAGCAAAAAAGCTAATCCAGCTCTTCACCCAGGTCAATCTGCGGCAATCATCGTAGACGGCAAAGAAGTAGGCGTGATCGGTACCGTTCACCCTGAGCTTGAGCGTAAGTTCGGTCTAAACGGTCGTACTATCGTATTCGAAATCGAATGGTCTGCAATCAACAGCAAAGTGATCCCAGAAGCGGTAGCACTTTCTAAATTCCCTTCAAACCGTCGTGATATCGCGGTAGTAGTGGATGAAGCTGTTGCATCTGGTGACATTGTTAACGCTTGTCTAGAGCAAGGTGGCGAGTTCCTTAAAGATGCGAAACTGTTCGACGTTTACGTAGGTAAAGGCGTTGAAGATGGTAAGAAGAGCCTAGCAATCGCTCTGACTCTACAGTCACTTGAGCGTACGCTTGAAGATGCAGATATCGCTGGTGCGGTTGACGCTATCGTTGCTCACGTTTCTGAGAAGTTTGGTGCGTCTCTGCGTGACTAATCTCGCGTAACGTATCTTCTTAAGAAATGAAAACCCTGCCAGTTTGGCAGGGTTTTTTATTTTTAGGATTACCTTATCGTTGTTCAAGTTCCTTACTGCTCGCACCATCCCTCATTACTTTAAAATACTAGACCAAACTAGGGATGGCCCTTACCCGAGATTAGGAACGTATTGTTTTTCAGCTAATACACGCTAACGATAGCTTGTTGGCGGTTAGGCAGCGAGTGAGAGGGTATAGCTAAGCAGAAGAGGTAGCGTAAGAATGCTGAAAAAGTTGCCAAATAGTACCATTGACGCCACTTTCATGGGTTCTATATTCAGCCTTTCCGCAAATAGGTAATTCATGACGGCTGGCGGCAGCATTGTGAAGAGCACCATCATTTGCAATTGCATCGTTGGAAGGGGAATTAACCAATAAATAAGTGCAAAAGCGACAGCACCAGTTGCCAGTGACTGCACGGTACACAACACACCAATCTTTAAACCGTCCAACCTTAAATGACACATTTGTGCCCCCAGAGATAAAAGCATCACGGGTACGGCCGCTTGCCCAAGTAGAGCCGTGGCTTCGTATAAAGGCGCCCATGCACCCACATTTGACACGTTGAGAAACAGAGCCAACGACGCTGCTAAAAAGATTGGCATCTTGACTATTTGCTTAAAAGGGTTGCCATGACTAAGCAGCATTATGCCTAAGCTGATATGCAAGCATGCTGACACGACAAATAAAAGCACTGCTGACGACAGCGCAATTTCTCCAAACGTATAGGTAAACAAAGGAATAGCTAGATTTCCGCTATTGCGAAACATATGTGGTGGCGCCCAGGTTTTAAACGAGAGTGACGTCCATCGACATACCGGGATCATGAGTAGTGCGGGAATTAAAACCGCGACAATTGCCGCCAAAAGAAGTGGCCCCTGATTTGAATCGAGCGGCATGCTAACGAGTGACGAAAATACCAGTGCTGGCGTAAATACCTCAATATTAATGCGGTTTATTGGGCGAAAGTCAGGCTTGATGTAACGACCGACCAAATAGCCAACTCCGACAAGAGCAAAAACAGGGAAAAGAATATTTATGATTTGATTAATCATGGTCGCCTAGAAGCAGTGTAAGAAGCTAATGAGGAAATACACGAACTTCCACATTATCAATCTTTATATATGGCGTCATCGTTAAACAGCGAGAAGCGTGGGTTTAATCAAGCTTTCTAAGCATAGTTGCAAAGTACAGGTGGTCATACCTTTTAATCTAATTGTTACGTATCGAGTTACATACAAATCACTGAATTTACGACAAGTTCTATGTCAAGTGTCTGTTAAATAACCAATATCTGATATTTTTATTAAATAGTGTTTAATGTTGATATTTAAACTAATTTTAGTTTTATAATCTGGATGTTTTTCCTGATAAAGATGAAACAAAAACAAAAATATCAAATTTCTGGCGTTTAACAATAATTTACGTAGTGCTATTCCTTTTGTTCGCCAAGAAAAAAGTTGGCGAAAATCATAAGCTTGTCATACACTTCCTGATGTAACCCCGATATGTTGTTGAATTGGTAGGGTAAAACTGCTCTGGCGCTACACTAACGTAGCATTGTTTAACATAGCTTTGAGGAAAGTTTTATGGCGCTCACAAAAGCCGAACTGGCAGAAAACCTGTTTGATAAATTAGGATTTAGTAAGCGGGACGCCAAGGAAACGGTGGAAGTGTTCTTTGAAGAGATTCGTAAGGCACTGGAAAGTGGCGAACAGGTAAAACTGTCAGGTTTTGGTAACTTTGATCTTCGTGACAAGAATGAACGACCTGGTCGTAACCCGAAAACTGGTGAAGATATTCCAATTACTGCTCGACGTGTAGTGACTTTTCGCCCGGGTCAGAAGTTAAAAGCTCGTGTAGAAAACCTGAAGAAAGTACAGTAAGCCGAATAAATGGATCACGCTAAGGCGTGGTCTTTTTTTTGCGTAAAATTCGTGAGCATACAAATGAAAACCACCGCAATGCGGTGGTTTTTCTGTTTATGAGAGACGCCTAATGATATCGGTTACGCCGCTTCTAGATGCGTTGTTAAGTATGGTTGCCATGCTTGTTGGTACAAGTTCTTAGACTGTGTACGCATGTTGCGAATAGAGGCAAGCTCTATTTCGCTTAGCTCACGTTTTTCCAACATCGCTTGACGTTCTAGTTTCTGGATTTTTTCGTATAGGTCGTGTTCGGGACCGCTTTTTACATCTGCGATTGCTTTCAAGTGCAGTTGAACTTCGGCTACTAGGTTTGTTTTTGGTAAACGAACGAGCAAGTTCAAGTCTCTATATCCTGAAGGGCCAGGTTTTTTGAATCGATTTTTTACTTTCACAATCGTTGTTTCACGCTCTAACGTTTCATAAATGGAGACTAAGCTCGCGACGTCTTCAGCTACAATCGTTGCACGTGCTAGGTCAGTAATACGTTCAACTTTCCCATCTAACTCTAAAGCTATCTTTTCTTCTGCTCGTTGTTTGGATTTCACGCCTGCGAAGTATGGCTGAGCGTCATTAAGAAGTGCGGTACTCTTACAGATAGTTTCAAGTTCAAATTGTGCTTGGTGAGCTTTGCTGTAAAGAATGTCGAAGTCAGAATATGGCTGAGTTGGTGTGGTGTCGATTGACTGAATGCCATATAAACCGCTAAGGCTGTGTTTAAAAAGTTTCGAACAAACTTCGTTTTGGCTGGTTGAACGATTTTGTTCGCCACTAGGCGCAGGGGTAATTGGAAGTGCGGCAAATGCCGGTGCACGGCTAAGTACCAAAAGCATCAATGCTGTAGTACGAAGAAATAAGCTCATTCACTCTCCTTAACTTGCTTGTACTTAGAAAATAGGGAACATAAAGGTCGCTAAGTTCGGCAAATCAGGTACTAACTTATAAATGGGGCCATTACGAAAGATTCCAAGGTTTCAGTTTTATCTTGAAGTAGAATCGTGCGTTAGATCACCATTTCTCTTTTCTTTATTCTGATTATCAGATAAAGGCGCGTCTCCTATGAGACCGATTACATCCTATCACCGCAGTATTAACCAAAGATGAACGGCATAGACAAATTGAAAAAAAACGTTAGTCTTACCTCTCAAAATGAAAACAGCCGACAAGTAGAAAGTAAAATGAGAGACCAAGAATTTTGGCATAACAAATGGGCCAGCAATCAAATCGGATTTCACTTGGAAGATGTAAACCCGCTATTACCAGTATATTGGAAACACACTAATCCAAAGCGTGAAGATAAAGTGTTAGTTCCTTTATGTGGAAAGTCAGAAGACTTGATTTGGCTAGCGATGAAGCATGATTCGGTTGAAGGCGTTGAGCTAAGCCATATTGCTGTGCGTGCCTTTTTTGCTGAACATTTTTACACGCCAACGGTAACGCCTCTTAATGGCATGCACGAGCTTTATCAATTTGATGAGCTCTCTATTTATACTGGGGACTTTTTCACTGCACCAGTATCTCAAGCCGATATCATTTATGATCGCGCCGCGTTGGTTGCTTTACCGCAAGATATGCGAGAGGAGTATGTAGAGCGTCTCAAGCAACTTTTGAACCCAGGCGGTCGTATTTTGCTTGTTACACTCAACTATCCTCAAGAAGAGATGGCGGGGCCTCCATTTAGCGTGCCGGTCGAAGAGATTGAGCAGTTATTTTCAGGTTACAAAGTTACTTGTTTGAACGTAGATGAAGCTGACGAGAATCATCCTAAAATTGCGAAAAAAGGCTTAAGTCGCTTCTCTGAAGAAGTGTACTTAATCGAGAGTGAATAGGCTCTCTTCGGTTTGGAACACGAAATAGCGCAGCAATTTGAGCTGCGCTATTTTTGTATGAGTGGTTCGTATTTAATAAATGATATTCACTTTTGAAGCACTTTCAACAGCATCTTGAACGGCTTCTTCGGTGGTTTTTCGTCGCGTAAGGACAACACCTAAACGGCGGCGACCATCGATTTCTGGCTTACCGAATAGACGAACTTGTGTTTGAGGTTGAGCTAAAGCTTTGCTTAGGTTTTCAAAGCGAATGTTTGTGGAAGTCCCTTGTCCAAGAATAACAGCAGACGCAGATGGGCCATATTGCACAATATTATTAATTGGCATTCCGGTAAACGCGCGCACGTGGAGAGCAAACTCAGACATTTCCTGCGAAATCATTGTAACCATACCCGTATCGTGAGGGCGAGGAGAGACCTCATTGAAAATGACTTTATCGCCTTTGACAAACAGCTCTACACCAAAGATGCCGTAGCCACCGAGCGCGTTTACCACTTTCTCAGCCGTGTATTCAGCTGCTTTTACTGCGTTTTCTGACATAGCTTGCGGTTGCCATGATTCGCGGTAGTCGCCATCTTCCTGACGATGACCAATTGGAGCACAGAAATGCACACCGTCAACGGCTCTGATGGTCAATAAAGTGATTTCGTAATCGAAGTCGATAAAACCTTCCACGATAACGCGACCTGCACCCGTACGTCCGCCTTCCTGAGCGTAATCCCATGCTTTTGTAACGTCGTCTTCGGTCTTGATAACACTTTGCCCTTTACCTGAAGAGCTCATCACAGGCTTCACCACGCACGGAAGACCCACATGCTCAACCGCGGCTTTGAAGTCTTCAAAGTTATCTGCAAAACGATAAGGTGAAGTCGTCAATTCCAGTTCTTCTGCTGCCAAACGTCGGATACCTTCACGATTCATTGTTAGCCTGGTTGCCTTAGCGGTTGGAACAACATTCAGTCCTTTCTCTTCAAGCTCTACCAGTTTGCCGGTTGCGATGGCTTCAATTTCTGGTACGACGTAAGTAGGTTGTTCCTTCGTAATAACTTCTTCTAAGGCGTTTCCATCTAACATGTCGATAACATAACTACGGTGAGCGACTTGCATCGCTGGAGCATTGGCATAGCGATCACAAGCAATCACTTCTAAACCAAGTCTCTGGCATTCAATGGCGACTTCTTTACCGAGTTCGCCAGAGCCTAAAAGTAATACACGGGTAGCATTTGCGCTAGTTGCAGTGCCAAACATAGTGTTCCCTTACAAAATAGAGTGATGAGACAGAAATTGCAGGAGATCATACTGAAGTTTTATGACAAAGCAAACGTTTGCTTTTGGTTTTTAGGTAATAAAAAAGCTCTACATGTTGTAGAGCTTTTTGTTGAATTTGTCGTTTATACGTTGACAAAACTAAGCGGAATATCTGGATTCAACGCTTCCAACGTTGATTGCGTATCGGCTAAATGACTGATCTTACCTTCTGAGTTCTCTACCAATGCAGCGGCTTTGATGCTGTCAAAGGTTTCACCCGCAAGTAAAACTTGGATTAGCGCAACTTGTAACGGCGGCAAGCTAGGATTGAACGCTGCATTTTCTGCATAAGCGCCTTGGAATACACGGCCGCTAGTCATCTCTAATGCTAAACCACTCAAGTTGTTGGTGTATGGTGAGTGGCTCATGTTCATCGCTTCAACTGCACTTTGGATGAGTGCGTCTTCATCATCACATGAGAACTGGTGTTTAACTTCTGCCATTAAGCCGGACTCGATACCGAGATCGTTTGGTCCAAAGGCTTCAGGCAGGTATTCATGAAGTGACTTTTCTTCGCGTTCTGGGAGCTGGATTTTAAGCTCGTTTGCGGTAGATAACTCATTCATGAACTGGCGGCAGTGACCACATGGGCTGAAGTTGATAGTGATATCCTTAACACCACGTTCGCCTTTCATCCAAGCATGGCTAATCGCAGACTGCTCTGCGTGAACCGTTTGACCCAACTGTACACCAAAGAATTCCATGTTGGCACCGAAGTAAAGGCGACCTGAAAGACCACGAACGATAGCGCCGACATAAAAGTCAGAAAGGGGAGCATAGGAGTACGCTGCGGCAAAAGGAAGTAGCGCAACACGAAGCTCTTTGTCTGATAGACCGGTAGCTGAAAGCAACTGCTCAAATTGTTGAACTGAAAGCGTAGCATCAAAATCATCAGCTTGGATGATAGGAGCAAGTTGTTTGGAAAGTGCTTCTGGAGCGCCTGCTAGCGCCTGTTCAATGCGACTTTTCATGTTGAATCCTTGTTATTGCATGGACAGTTATTCTATGTGAAAGATAGAAATGTTCCGTGCGTTAGATCACGATAAATAATGCAATTGATAATTCTGTTACATAATTAGAGTGAGCTCACACATGTATTCGATTGCACAGGTGTGAAGCGTTATCTCCGTCTCACAATTAACCATATCAGTATATATTCATATGACCAAGGAGCAGGAGTATGTTACTAACGCGACTTTTACCGCTATGCTACTTTATACCTACGTAATCTAGAGCGAGTGGTAGCACCTAGAATGCTAATGCTATGAATGTATATCTCGATCAAGTCCCTTCACGATATTACTGGGTGAGGTTGATAGATAAGATAGGGTTTTGAAAAGGGTAAGGAAGAAGCGGAAAGGCTACGGCCTGCCGGAAGGAGGGCAGACCGAGAGCGCTTAACTATTGATATAGCCAGACAGCCAAAGCAAAAAAGCTTGGAGCCAAAATAGAAGTTATGATCCCACATAAAACCAATGCGAGTGATGAGAACGCGGCATCTATGGGCTGTTTCTCTGCACAAGTAGCGGTGCCTAAGGCATGAGAGACTGTACCCATTGTCAGACCACGTGCAATCGGGTGTTTAATTCCAATCAAATTGTAAATTGGGTATGCCAAAATTGCGCCCAATAAACCGACAATCAGAACCAAGATCGCTGCAACGGCGGCTTCACCACCGAGGTGACTCGATATTTCCATCGCTATTGGTGTAGTGACGGACTTACCCACTAGACTCGCGATTAAACTGATATCCGCTTTGAAAGCGACTGCGATCAAGGTGGTTGTCATCATCGACATCACACTGCCTACTGTGCAAGCAAAAGTGATGATTCGCCAGTTTGCTTTAATCTGTGGTAGTTGTTCATATAGTGGATAAGCCAGAGCAACTACGGCTGGTTGAAGTAAAAAACTGATCCCTTCGTTATCCGCATAATACGTTTCAAACGGTACATTTAAGTAAGTAAGCAAAGGAATGAGCACTGCAATACTGATCAGCAAAGGATTTGCTAGAGGATTATTCACTTTGATTGCAATTTGGCGCGCGACAAGAAAAACCGCAATGGTAACAACTAACCACATATCAGTGCTTCTCCTTTAACAAGTAGTCCAGCAGCCAAGCGAGGCTGACTAGTACAATGAGTGAGCCTCCAACTGCGCTAGCAATGATAGGGAGGGCATTAGCGAGTAGCATATCGAAATGTTGCATTAATCCGACGCTAATAGGAACGAACAATAAGATCATATAGCGGATAAATAGCGTGGCGCCCGGTTTGACCCAGTCGACTTTTACAAGCCCAAGAGTCATGGAGAAAAACAGTACGAGCATACCGATGACACTTCCTGGAACGGAAACGCCAGTGAACTTTTGAATGGTAATTCCGATGCCAAGTGCTCCCATGATGAGGAAGATTGAAATGAGCAGTTGGATCAGTTGTAAGAATCGTTCTTTAATCATTTTGACAGTATATAAACAACAAGCACACCATAAGGTGCGCTTGTATTAGGAGGAGTTAGGAAGCTAAGCTCTCTACATAACAGTACACGGATTTTAATATCGCAATCTTCTTTTCGTCACTTTCATGTTCGTGAACTAAGTTTTCTAAATTCAGCATGTACTCTTCAATTTGGCTTTCAAACACTTCTCGACAGTGTAGTGCCCAGCGTCTTTGTTCTTGCTCGTCTAATGTGCCTGGGAAGTTACGCGCACGATAGCGGAACAATAGAGGTTTAATACGCTTGTCATCAAATTCAATGTCTAATGCAGCAAGATTATTCGGGTCGGTTTCTCGAATGATATCCATAGCTGCGCGATCAGCCGGAGAAAAGAACCCGTCGTAAAGCTGTGTATCGACGTCATCACTTTTATCGAATTTACGCTCGACTGAAAAGAGGCTAATCAGCTTTTCTCTAATTTCAGGATGTTGGCGCAACAAAGCGAGATTAGCGAGACATTGCTGGCGATCAATGCCAATAGACTCTGCATTTTCAGCCGTTAACGTTTTTGCAGGGGCGAGAATAGGGCATTTGTTCAAATGAACTAGTTTAACTGGCACTGGTAGCAATTCACCAAGATCTTCGCGCTTAGTGTAGAGTCTTTCGTGCAGCTCTTCTGCGGATAGCTCAAGAATAGGTTGAGGGTCTTTCGCTAAATCGATGGTGATAACGGCATTATTATTGGTTGGATGCCAAGCAACAGGCACAATCCAGCTAGTGTACTGGCATTCGCGCCCTAACATGCCTGAAACGTGCATCAACGGTGTCATGTTGACGATGTCGACTAAATCATTGAGCTTGCGCTTTTGGCGCATAGAAAAAAAGTAATCAAACAATTTTGGTTGCGCTGCTTTTACTTTCTTTGCCATTTCGATAGTCGCAATCACATCTGCCATGGCATCGTGCGCGTTACTATGTTCTATGCCGTTAGCCACAGACAAGTGTTCTAATTTAAAGCTAGTGAAGCCATCTTCGTTTTCTGGCCATTCTACGCCTTCTGGGCGAAGGGCATGGCACGCGCGTAGTACATCGAGTAAATCCCAACGCGAGTTACCGTTTTGCCAACTCCATGCGTATGGATCGATAAAGTTGCGATAACAAGTATAACGGGTCACTTCGTCATCAAAGCGAATGCTGTTGTAGCCTAAACTGGTGGTATTTGGTCTCGCGAGTTCAGCGTGAATCTTAGCGATAAACTCTGGCTCAGAAAGGCCTTCTTGAACCGTTTTTTGCGGAGTAATACCAGTAATAAGCGCAGCTTCAGGAGACGGAAGATAATCAGCAGGTGGCTGGCAGTACATGACTAAAGGCTCGCCGATGATATTAAAGTTTTCATCTGTACGAACACCAGCAAACTGGCTTGGGCGATCTTTCGCGGGGTTGGTTCCCCATGTCTCATAATCAAAGAAGAAAAAAGTGGGCTGATTATCTTGGTGCATTCTGCTTACCGTTTACAAAACCGATGACAGTATTAGACCATTCAACGCCTTGACTAGCAACGAAAGATGCAAGTTGAATTTTTGAAAATGAAAAAAGCCGATGGCGAACCATCGGCTTGATATTTTACGTTTTATCGCTTTGGAAGGAATTTGAGTTCTATGCTCGTGTTTCTTCCAATGTTGCTTCACTTTCTGGTGACTTCAGCACTCGGCTAGCAATTGTACCCGCAGTCATTGAGCCTGAAACGTTTAGTGCGGTACGTGCCATGTCAATCAATGGTTCAATAGAGATAAGCAGCGCTGCGATGGTCACAGGTAAGCCCATTGCAGGAAGAACAATCAAGGCTGCAAACGTCGCACCGCCGCCGACACCTGCAATACCAAATGAGCTGATGGTGATAATCGCAATCAATGACAGGATAAAGTGTAGATCAAGTGGGTTGATGCCCATTGTTGGAGCTACCATCACTGCCAGCATTGCAGGATAGATACCCGCACAGCCGTTTTGGCCGATAGTGGCACCAAACGATGCTGATAGGTTTGCAATCGCTGGTGGTACGTTAAGCTTGGTGATTTGCGCTTCTACGTTTAGTGGAATTGTTGCTGCTGAGCTACGAGATGTAAACGCGAAGGTCAGTACAGGCCAGATTTTCTTAAAGTATTCCGCAGGGCTAACGCCAACAAAAGAGACCAATACGCCATGAACAACAAACATCAGTGCGATAGCAACATAAGACGCCACAATAAAGCCAAGTAGGTTTAGGATGTCGCCTGCGCTTGATGTCGCTACCACTTTTGCCATCAGTGCTGCGATGCCGTATGGCGTTAGGGCCATGATCATCTTCACTAATCGCATAACGATAGATTGAGCAGCTTCTACGAAAGTACGAATCGGTGATTCCAACTCTGCTTTTTCTATCATCACTTTACGAGCGGCGATACCAGTTAACACGCCGAAAATCACAACAGCGATAATCGATGTCGAGCGAGCACCTGTTAGATCAGCAAATGGGTTGGTTGGAATGAAACTAACTAGCATTTGAGGAATAGTTAGGTCACTTACTGTACCGGCACGGCTTTCTAAAACGGCGATACGAGCGGTTTCACGCGCACCTTCAGTTAACCCTTCTGCTGAAAGGCCAAATGTCGTTGTCACCAAGATACCGATAAGTGCAGCAATTGCAGTCGTTACTAAAAGAACAGAGATGGTCAGGCCAGAAATTTTACCTAAAGAGCCACCTTTCTCCAATTTAACAACTGCAGAGATCATCGATACTAACACCAGTGGCATGATGACCATTTTCAGTAGACCAACGTAGCCACTGCCTACAATGCCTACCCATTCAAGTGTTTGAGCAATTGCGCTGTTGCCTTCACCGTGAATGAGTTGCAAAGCAAGCCCAAAAAGAGAACCGGTAACAAGACCGATCAAAACGAGACGTGAAAGAGTGTGTTTCTTTTGTTGTTGATTAAATAGAAAGAACAATATTCCAACAAAGACGGCTAGAGAGGCTATCACTGCAAAATTCATAATTTGACCTTATCAACCAGCCGAAGTGGCGGTTGTTTTTTATACGGGGTTTTATACGGATTTATTTATGGAGCGTAAGATAACGCTCGTGATATAACTTTAAAAATGACAAACGGGTATTAGCTAGATCTAAAATGAATATAAAAACGAGATCTAAGTCGCGTGAGAGTGTGAATTAGCACGTTAATTGTACAAAATGGTTATTCGTAGTGATGCAGTAAGTCACGCATTTCTTTCCTTTGTAAGTAAACCACCGAGTCTTCTTGATAACTGAAAAGTTGATAAATCATCGCTTTGGCGACATCTTCTGCTCGAATCGGTAAAAAGTTGGACAGTTTGCCTAGCATAAGTGGGCGAATTACCTTAAACAGAGTTTGTACTAACTTCTCGTCCATTCTTGGGTTTTGACGTTGACCAACAAGCGGGCCTGGGCGAACAAATACGATTTCCTCAAAATCCATAGCTTCGATTCGTTGTTCCATTTGTCCTTTACAAGCTAAGTAATGGGATGGCGATTTACTATTTGCACCGAGGCTAGAAACAACCGCAAGGCGTTTGACTCCGATTGTTTTCATTTGTTGGGCGACTTTGCACACCAGATCAACATCTACTCTACGCAAATTATCCTTACTGCCTGCTTGCTTAAGGGTCGTGCCTAAACAGATAAAGCCGATGGTTGGTGTTGGTTGGTTCTCATCCCATTGGTGGATAGAAAGGTCTGCATCAATGAGAGGAATAAGCTTGTTGTCCACATCTAGGACGCCATCGAGTGTGCGGCGAGAAAGATAATATAATGTTCCAACACCTGATTGATTTATGAGGTTTGCAATGACTTTTGAGCCTACTAAGCCAGTTGCACCGGCGATGATTGCGCAGGTGTTGTTATCCATATCTTTTCTCCTATATGGGAACATAGTCTCAGCTATTGTAGCGGATTTCAACGAGTTACTTATAATCTCGTGCAAGAAAGGTGAGACGCTCTGCGAACTCGGCAGACTATCCTGAGATAAACTTGATTAGCGCTGCCCCACTTGGATGCAAGTGTATACAATAGTGGGGCGCGCAAAAACTGTCGCTGAACAAGACCTCTTGAATAACAGAACACCTCTCACCCAGACAACATCAAAGGAACGTAAAAAATGGATGACTCTTTTGCTGCGGAGATACAAGCACGCATAGATAACAAAATCAAACCCGTCGGTTCTTTAGGCTTATTGGAAAAGGTGGCACTGCAGTTAGCTCTTATTCAAAGCCAGGATAAACCTCAGCCAGTTGATTCCATCGCTATCTGCAAACCAAGCATGCTGGTATTTGCTGGAGATCACGGCGTTGCAGAGGAGGGCGTGAGCATTGCGCCAAGCGAAGTCACTCAGCAAATGGTGGCTAACTTTCTCGCTGGCGGCGCAGCCATCAACTGTTTTTGCGACATTAATGGCATTCAACTCAAAGTAATAGATTGCGGCATGTTGGCTCCTATCGATGTGCTGGTTCCAGAATTTAAATCCCATCCCAACTTGGTTGAACAACGGTTGGGTAACGGTACGGCTAATTTTTCTAAACAATCAGCGATGTCCCCAGAACAAGTGGCGTTAGGTTTAGAATATGGTGCGAAGATTACTGAGCATACCATTTTGCATGGTTCAAACCTCTTGATGTTCGGCGAGATGGGCATCGGTAATACCAGTTCGGCCTCAGCACTGTTATCGGCGCTGAGCTCATTAGATATTGATTATTGTGTTGGCGTTGGCACCGGAATCAATCAACAGCAGTTGAGCCGCAAATATAAACTGGTAGCACAGGGGGTAAACCGATGTCGAGGTCTTGATACCAAAGCGATTCTCGCACAGGTTGGGGGCTTTGAAATCGTACAAATGGTGGGCGCTTTTTTAGAAGCCAAGCGGCTTAAAACTCCAGTTTTAGTGGATGGGTTTATCGTATCGGTAGCGGCTTATATTGCGACGTTGTTAGACGAAGAAACGCGTGAATACATGTTGTTTGCCCATCGCTCTGAAGAAAATGGACATAAATTTGTATTGGAACATCTTAAAGCAGAACCTCTGCTCGACCTTGGTTTACGGCTAGGGGAGGGAACAGGAGCCGCTCTTGCCTTACCCTTGTTAAAAGCTGCCGCTCAGTTTTACAACAAAATGGCGAGCTTCGAGAGTGCAGGAGTTACAGTATAGTGTCAGTCCCTGATAATTCTGAGAAAGTCACGCCGTCATCGTTAAGATACCAGTGGGAGTTATTTCTATTAGCTACCAGTTTTTTTAGCCGCTTACCCGTGCCCCAAGCGTTGCCTTACAGTGAAGAACGCATGAATCAGGCAGGCCGTTACTTTGCGTTAGTTGGTCTCGTGCTTGGAGCACTTTGCGCTTTGGTATTCTCGCTCACCTCAATTTTTTTCCCAGAGTCGGTTGCCATAGTATTAACGATGGTGTTTAGCTTATTGTTAACTGGGGCTTTTCACGAAGACGGCTTGACCGATATGGCGGATGGCATTGGCGGTGGCATGACCGTAGAGCGACGCCTCTCTATTATGAAAGACAGTCGTATTGGCACTTATGGTGCCGCCACTCTCATTATGGCGTTATTGGCTAAGTATGTTTTTTGGAGTGAACTGGCGAACTTGCCGCACTTTTGGTTGATCATTGTCGTCGCTTACACCGCAAGCCGAGCACTAGCAGCGACGCTTATTTATGACATACCTTATGTCAGTGACAGTGATACGTCGAAAAGTAAACCGCTAGCAAGTCGCCAGTCTTCTCTAGAAGTCTCCATTTTGTTGTTTACTGGTGGCATAACATTGCTTGTGCTTGGTATCGCGGATGCGATCTTTATATCGCTTGTTCTCGTTGTATTTCGTTTGATGTTCAAACGTTGGTTAACCAAGCGAATTGGCGGCTTTACGGGGGATTGCCTTGGCGCAGCGCAGCAGCTATCGGAACTGCTTGTTTATCTCACTATGATTGGGTTGTATCACTCCTCATGAAGCAATTGATACTCGGTGGCGCGCGCTCTGGGAAGTCGCATTTGGCAGAAAAAACAGCTAAGCAATTATCGGTCGCTTCTCATCGATCATTACACTATGTTGCAACCGCGCTGCCATTTGACCAAGAAATGCGAGAGCGAATAGCGCATCATCAAAAGCAACGCGGGGGCGAGTGGCAAGAGCATGAATGCCCCCTTCATTTATCTGAGTTACTGACAAATTTCGCTACCACCGATGTTGTATTGGTCGACTGTTTAACCTTGTGGCTCAACAATTGGATATTTGAGTTAGGTGATGAATGTTCCCATGAGAAGCTAGAAGCAGAAATTGAAAAGCTTATAAAGATGGTACGTGGCTCAGATGCGACGTTAATATTCGTCTCTAACGAGGTTGGAATGGGCATTGTACCTTTGGGGGCGGTTAGTCGTTATTTTGTGGATAATGCAGGACGGATGAATCAAAAACTAGCCAGTGTTTGCCATCGCGTTACCTTTGTTGCTGCTGGTTTGCCGTTGGTTCTTAAAGAGTAGGATGGAACAAAATGAAAACACTCAATATCTATCTTGTGCGTCATGGAAAAGTAGACGCTCCACCAGGACTCCATGGCCAAACAGATGTAAAAGTTACGCCTGCTGATCAAGAGAGTATTGCTCGGGCTTGGGCTGAGAGTGGACGAGGTGTGGGTGGAATAATTTCTTCTCCACTTTCACGCTGTCAAGAACTGGCAAACATCATTGCTGAACAGCAATTATTACCAGTAATGACGGATGAATCTTTACAAGAGATGGCATTTGGTGATTTTGATGGTATGCCTTTTGATCTGCTCACTGAGCAGTGGAAAAAGCTAGATGCTTTTTGGCAATCGCCAGCACAACATACGTTGCCGAATGCTGAGAGCTTAAGCACATTTTCTGAGCGCATATGTCGCGTTTGGTCTCAAATCATCAACGATATCAATGACAATCTACTTATCGTCACGCATGGTGGCGTCATTCGTATGGTTCTTGCTCATGTATTGGAGTTAGATTGGCGTAACCCAAAGTGGTATTCGACGTTGTCGATAGGAAACGCTTCTGTCACGCATATAACAATTACTATAGATGAGCAAATTTACGCCTCGGTGCGTTCGATTGGCGTACCTCTTTTAACTCGTTAATTTATAAATATTAAAATGCCCAGAACGATATTGCTTACGGGCATAGTCACGGAAGATGTCAGTGGAAGCCCATCTGCTAGGTGCAGGAAGCGAAAATTGACTCAGTTACATAAAAAGGAAATATAGAAATGACAACGCCGAGTTGGGATTTGTCCATCGTTTATAACGACCTTTCTGACCCACGAATTCAAGACGATATTGCTCTTGTGGAACAATGTATTGATCTTTTGAATAAACAATCAGCAGATTGTGGCAACGTAGAGATCATGCAAAATGCGATTTTAACCAATGAAGCCGCGAGTCGTTTAGCGGGCACAGTTGCAAATTTTGCGAGTTGTTATGCTTCTGTTGATGCAACAAACGCCGAAGCGAAATCGTTACTTGGTAAA
Organism: Vibrio sp. Vb1026; assembly: GCF_033338745.1. Lineage (NCBI taxonomy): Bacteria > Pseudomonadati > Pseudomonadota > Gammaproteobacteria > Vibrionales > Vibrionaceae > Vibrio > Vibrio sp. Vb1026. Next base: position 116,099 of record NZ_JAWOTH010000004.1, on the reverse strand, counting down.
ATGACCCGCATCTTTTCGGAGCTTTCCCAAGCGTTCAGTCCCTTTGATTTGACATTAACTCATGCCGACGAAGAGTTTATCTTGCGCGTGTTAGACCATGAGAATCCTGATATCAGTGGGCAAGCTTTTTCTATCTTGAATTCTAGAAAGTTGGCGGATACTCGTCTTAGCAACGCAGAAGAACAGTTACTGGCTGCGATGAGTGTGGATGGCAAATCGGCTTGGGGTAACCTATACGATAACCTGACTGGCTCATTGAAAGTGAAGCTTGAGTACACAGATGGTAAGAGTGAAGAGCTTGGGTTTTCTCAAGCGGCAAGCATTCTTTATGGTTCTGAATTCGAGCGTCAAGAAGCCGCGTGGCGAGGCGTACAAGATGCAATGCAAACGCACCAAGAATCATTCGCTGCGATTTTGAATGCGTTAGCAGGATGGCGCTTAACTGAAAACAAAAAGCGTTCTACGAAGCGTGAAGTTCACTTCCTAGAGCCGAGTTTGCATGGTAGCCGAATCCAAGCTGAAACTTTAAATGCGATGATGACAGTCGCCAAAGACAGTCGAGCTATTGGTCAGAAAGCAGGTTTATTGATGGCGCAAGTACATGGTCTGGATGAGATGAAACCTTGGAATCATCTGGCGGCTATGCCTGCTTTGAGCGGTGAAGCGAAGGTTTACGACTTTGATGAAGCGATTGATGTTATTTGTGAAGCATTTGAAACAGTAAACCCTGAGATGTCGGAGTTTGTCCGTTTGATGGTACAAAATGGTTGGATTGATGCCGCGCCAAATGCTAACAAGCGTCTTGGCGCATACTGCACCAAACTGCCAGCAACGCGAACACCACTTGTGTTTATGACTTGGAGTGGCAGCCGTTCAGACCTTATGACTCTGGCACATGAACTTGGCCATGCGTTCCATAACTGGGTTATTCGTGATTTGCCACTTTGCCAAACTTACTACCCAATGACGTTAGCAGAAACCGCCTCTATCTTTGCAGAAAACATCGTTCGTGATCATTTGATTTCGAAAGCTGAGAGCGTTGATGAAAAGCTCGAGATGTTGTGGGAAGAGTTGTCATCTGCGCTAGCTTTAATGATCAACATTCCGGTTCGCTACGAGTTTGAAAAATCGTTTTATGAACGCCGCCAGGATGGAGAGTTAACCGCAGATGATTTCTGTGAGTTGATGTCAGAAACTTGGAAAGAATGGTATGGCGACGTAATGAGCGAACCGGATCCGTACTTCTGGGCAAGCAAGCTGCACTTTTCTATTGATAGCGTGAGCTTTTATAACTACCCATACCTATTTGGCTTCTTGTTTAGCAAGGGTATCTATGCACAGCGAGAAACCAAAGGCGAAGCGTTTTACACCGATTACATCAATTTGCTGCGCGATACAGGCTGCATGATGGCGGAAGATGTCGTCGAAAAGCATCTGTCGATGGATTTAACCCAGCCAACGTTTTGGCAGCAGAGTGTTGAGCTAGTGCGTGAAAAAGTCGATGAGTTTGAGCGTTTGCTCGCACAGCGCGGCTAAGTTTTTCGCAGTGTTGATGCATAATCTGCTTTATAGCTACAAAAATTTGATCAAATCATAATGATCTTAATCAGGGCTGTGGTAAAGTTCACAGCCCTAACACTTTGTAATTGTTTGAAAATTAAACGCCTCAATGCTTGATTTGAGTGCCTGGCGCGAAAAGGCATCGGATTTTCGAGGGAAATAGTGATTTCTACTCATAAGTGAGATCGCAGCAACAAAAATCCTTTGTACAATTTATTAACATATCCGCCGTGCTATTAAGGAGTAACGCATGACGAAGTCTCTCTTTCGCCAATCGTTTTTAACTGACACGTTAGATGTTCATATTGATGTTGCACCAGCGGAGCAGGTGCTTTCTAGCGGTGTAAAACTTAAACTCTATCAGCGTGGTGTATTAGAAGTAATCCCTGCGAATTATACTCAGGATACGAAGAACATCATCATCTCTTGTGGGGTTCACGGAGATGAAACCGCACCGATGGAGCTGGTGGATTCCATTATTCAAGACATAGAATCTGGGTTCCAGACGGTCGATACCCGTTGTCTGTTCATTATCGCTCACCCAGAATCCACTCTGGCGCACACGCGATTCCTCGAAGAAAACCTCAACCGTCTGTTTGACGAAAAAGAACACAAACAGACAAAAGAGCTTGTTATCGCCGATACACTTAAGCTGCTTGTTCGAGATTTTTATCAGGATACCGACCCGACAACACGCTGGCACCTTGATTTACACTGCGCGATTAGAGGCTCGAAGCACTATACGTTTGCAGTAAGTCCTAAGACTCGTCATCCTGTGCGCAGCAAAGCATTGATCGATTTCTTGGACAGTGCACACATTGAAGCAGTGCTCCTGTCAAACTCACCATCGAGCACGTTTAGCTGGTACAGTGCCGAGAACTTTGGTGCGCAGGCTCTCACAATGGAGCTTGGCCGTGTGGCTCGTATCGGTGAAAATGACCTCGATAAACTGACCGCGTTTGATTTGTCTTTACGTAATTTGATTGCGGAAACGAAGCCAGAACACCTACCAAAACCATGCATTAAGTATCGCGTAAGTCGCACAATCGTTCGTTTGAACGAAGACTTTGACTTTATGTTCGACGACAATGTTGAAAACTTCACCTCATTTGTTCACGGCGAAGTGTTTGGTCATGATGGCGACAAACCATTAATGGCGAAGAATGAAAACGAAGCGATTGTCTTCCCGAATCGCCACGTCGCAATAGGTCAACGCGCAGCTCTGATGGTTTGTGAAGTGAAAACCCGTTTTGAAGAGGGTGAGTTGGTTTACGATTAATCCAACATTGCTTTGAGAAGTTAATTGCAATTTACCGAGGCTTAACTGTAAGGTTAAGCCTCGTTTGTTTGTATCGGCTGCTATGGATTTTCAACAACTTATCCTGAACAAGGAGCGACGCTGGCAACGTAACCTGATGGTTATGTCGATCGTGCTCGCTGTACTCTCTGCCATTCACTTGATGGTCGGAGAAATTTTTCTTTCTCCTTTTCAATCCTTATCTGCATTTGAACAGAAGTTATTGGTGGACTTGCGTTTACCGAGGTTAGTGTCTGCGGCAATTATTGGTGCTGCGTTAGCGGTATCTGGCGCGACGTTACAAGTGTTGCTTGGGAACGTGTTGGCTGAACCTGGCGTGCTTGGTATCTCTGGTGGCGCAAGCTTAGCAATGGTCTTAATCATGTTCGCGTCACCTGTTCTTCCTACCCCGATTGTTTTTATGTTGGCAGCGATTGCTGGCTCGATGGTATTCACGTTTGTTTTGGTGGCGATAGCAAGGGCAATGCACCTGACGACGGCTCGATTGCTTTTGGTTGGGGTCGCATTGGGTATTTTATCGAGCGCGATTGTGACGTGGGCATTTTACTTTAGTGATGATCTCAGTTTACGCCAACTGATGTATTGGTTAATGGGCAGTATTGGCGGTGCAAGTTGGTATCAACATACCGTTACTTTGGTGATGTTACCGGTGCTTATCTGGTTATGTTGTAAAGGCAAGTCGCTTGATAAATTGATGCTGGGTGAGATTCATGCGACCCAATTGGGTGTCGATGTGCATCAAATGCGTTGGAAATTGATCCTCGCCATTTCTGTTTTGGTGGGTAGTTCAGTCGCTTTGGGTGGCATCATCAGTTTTGTTGGTTTGGTGGTGCCGCACTTGTTGCGTTTGGCTTTTGGTACGGAAAACCGTTATTTATTGCCACTTTCTGCAATATCTGGTGCTGCGTTGCTTGTATTTGCTGACATCGGCGCAAGACTGTTATTGGACTCCGCAGAGTTACCTTTAGGTGTCATGACAACATCGATTGGCGCACCTATTTTCATCTGGATGCTGGTGAAGAGTCATGATGCACGTTAAACATATGTCGGTTGGTAGTCGATTATTGCCTCTTTCTTTTGAATGCAAAGCTGGCGAAATCGTACATATCGTTGGGCCTAATGGTTCCGGTAAGAGTACTTTATTGGCTGCGATTTCTGGTACGTTAAGTCACCGAGACGGTATGAGTGGTGAAGTGTACGTTGGCAACAAAAACTTGCTTACTTTACCGTTGTCAGAGCAAGCTCATGTTCGAGGTTATTTGTGTCAGCAATCGCGCCCAGCGTTTAATGTTGATGTGTTTCAGTATCTCGCTTTATCTCTGCCAAGTGGTGCTGAGATTGCGGATATCAAAGTGCGTGATGCCGTCAATATGGTGGTGGAGCTGGTACAACTGCAAGATAAGCTTCATCGCAGTATTCAAACATTATCCGGTGGTGAGTGGCAGCGTGTCCGATTAGCAGGTGTATGTTTGCAGGTGTGGCGTACCATTAATCCTTTTTCGCAGTTTTTAATTTTGGATGAGCCAGCAGCACCGTTAGATATTGCGCAAGAGGGTCTGCTCTATCAATTGATTAACGCTATGGCGGCGCAGGGAATTGGAGTATTGGTTGCTAATCACGATCTCAATCGCACATTAAAGCACGCAGATAAAGTATTGCTGCTTAACAACGGTGTGCTGCACTCATCAGGAAGTGCCGATACTGTGCTAACGGAAGAAGCTCTCGGGGAAGTGTTCAATACTCAAGTCAAAAAGGTCATCGTAGATGAGCAACCTTATTTAATCTTTGATTAGTATTTAGGGACAATAAAAAAACGACCTACTTGAGGTCGTTTTTTTAATCGAGAAAGCCAAACTCAACGCTTACTGAGTTAGCGGTTTTAGATCTGCTGGGCGGTAGTAAACAGATTTGAGTACTTTGCCTTTACGAATGGTTTTACCTTCCGATACGAAATCTTCGGCGCATTTCGCGATGATGTATTCACCTTTCTGCACCGCCATCAACTTGATGCCTTGTTCTGCGTAGAATGCTTCTGTTTCTGAGTACTCTTGCTCGTTACGGCATACTTTGCTCATGTTGCTTGAGTGCACTTCATCCCAGCAAGGAATAAATTCAATACCACGGTTTACTGCAACGTTTAATAGAAGATCAATTAAGTAGCTGATCGCTAGGTTGTCTTCTACTTTGCTGTGGCCAAGATGAACGAGACGGCCCATTAATACATACACGCTGTCTACGATGGCATCTGCTTGCTCAGTTTTACAATCTGCTTCTGCTAGCTCTGTTAGCTCTTCGATCGCCAAAGAGGTGTGTAGTGTGTCTGCTTGCGTATCAAGGCTTGCAGCGTCTGCGACTGGTAAGTCGAACGTACTACGGAACTCGGTGATATCACGGTATAAGTGATCAAAAATCTCTTGGGTTAGCTTTGACAGTTGCATTCTAATTTCCATTGAATCGATTGAAGCGGCAATGATACCAAACCGCACTTTGAACCCCAAGGGCATTGCATCTAACTGGTGATAAATCTGCCTTTGGGAATGGTGGTGCTTAACGAAATAGGTAAGGGAACAGCTTTTTACGTTCTTCCTCTGAGAGGGAGGAAACACGAGCGATGTTTGTATCGGGAATGGATTCAGGATCAGGATAGTGTTTTAGTACCTTTTCCATACTCTCTTCGCGAATCAAATGGAAGATCGGGTAAGGAGAACGATTGGTCAGGTTTTCGTCGTCTTCAGGCTTTGCGCCGCCAAAACAGTAATCAGGATGGAAAGTCGCTACTTGGAAAATACCTTCCCAGTTTTGCTGCTTAATTAATCCTTCAACCCAATCTATGCAAAAGTTGTAGTCCCAGAAATCTTGTAGCATGTTGGGAACCACAACCAACGTGGTCTCAAGTTGTTCGGGCTCTGTGTTACTCAGCTCAATCAGTTGCAATAAAATATCTTCAAGAAGCGTTTCTTCTTGAGTCGCTTCACTAACAAAGATTTTGATTTGTTTATTACGTTGCGGCTTGGCAGCAAACGGACAAAGGTTGAGACCGATTACTACATCGTTGAGCCATTGATCGACCTGTTGAGTGATCGCTTCGATATCTGTGTTTTGTGTTGAACGCGTTGACATACGACTTTCTGGTTTTTTATTAAAGTAGCGCAAGCATAGCAGAGTTGGTTATCCAAGTAACCAGAGAGGTATTACGCAAGTGAGCGTACCTTAGCTACTCTTTAAACTCGCAGCGTCAGGTGTTTGGTCAGTGTGCTTTCTTTCGGCAATGTGTTTCAAATACGCAATCGCAGCAAACATCGCTAGGTAGACTGCGCTTCCCCCCATAAGAACACTCGACCAACCACCATGCTGCCAACAGTAAAGAAGTAAGAATCCTCCTAAGCTACCGCCTACGTAGTAGTGTACTAAGTAGAGCGCTGTCGCGGTGGCTTTGGCGCGAGTGGCGTTCTGACCGACCCAACCGTAGGCGAGGGTATGAGTAAAGAAGGCACCAAAACTTATCAGCAACAACCCAAATAGCATTGCAGTCAAGCTTTCAACCGCCGCAATCCACATCCCCGTCATGCTCACTATCGCGCCTAAGAACATACCGAGGATTGATGAATAACGTTTACTCCAGTGGCCTGCGCAACGAGAGGAGAAAGTCCCTCCCAAGTAACAAATAAAGATCAGTGAGGCCAACCCGACGGGCACATTGTGAGGTTCACTCACCAGACGGAACCCCATGACGGAGTAAAGGTTGACGAACAAAGCAAAGTTGAGTCCTCCTATCAGCATCGCGAACCACACGCGTTGGTTTTTAAAATGACCAATAAGCGCACGATTTTGATGGCGCAAGCTGCTTGATGACGGGGTGAAGTTGCGCTGTGTTGGCAATAAATAGTGAACGCCAATGACACCAAGAAGAGTGAACACCATCATAACTTCAATGGCGACATCAACACTGAAATTGTCCGTCAATAAGCCGCCGCTAATACGCCCTGCAATACCGCCTAATGAGTTAGCCGCAATGTACGTTCCAATTGCCATCGAGAAAGCGTGCTTGTCGAGCTCTTCTGCCATGTAAGCCACGGCGACCGCAGCAAAAGCGGCGAGCGCGACACCGATCAGTGCTCGACATACCACCAAAAACAGAAATGAGTCACCAAACAGCATCAAAGCGGAAAGGGTAGGAATCGAAAACAGACCAGCCATCATGACTGGCTTTCGTCCCACTGATTCTGACAACACAGCCATCGGAACGAGGCTAAAAGAGAGAGCGAGTGTTGAGGCCGCAAATAACCAGTTCACTTGCGTTTCTGAGATCGTGAAAATTTGGGCAAAAGTGGGCAGCATTGGCTGTAGTAGGTATAAATTTGAAAAAACTAAGAAGGAACCAAGCGCTAGCGAGAGCGTAATGCGTTTGTATTCCGGTGTGCCAAAACTGACCATGAATCCTGCCTAATGTGAGCAAATGGAGAGACTGTGATCAATCTATCAGTTCGTTGTAAATTAAAAAAATATATTAAAAATATGGACACCATATATTTTTGATCTAATGGAATCGAAACAACTTAAACATTTTCTGGCGGTCGCTGAACATGGAAGTATTACCCATGCGGCGAAAGCCCTGCATATTGCCCAGCCCGCATTAAGCATTTCTATCAAAAAGTTTGAGCAGTCTTTGGGTGTTACCCTATTTCGCCGTGATGATAAAAAAATCAGCTTAACGAAAGAGGGCGAAACGCTACTTGTACATGCCAAGCGGGTGATTCAACAGTTGCACGACGCGCAGCTCGCGATTGATGAGTTGAAAGGTTTAGCGAAAGGCGAAGTAAGGCTCGGAACGCCATCAATGATGGGCAGTTATTTCTTTCCACGAATTGTGATGGCGTTTAAAAGCCAGTTCCCGGAGTTAAAATTGACCTTGGTCGAAGCTGGGACTCAATCGATTCGTCGTATGCTGCTCAATGGTCAACTCGATATCGGTGTGATCAGTTGTGATAACGTGCCTGATGACCTAGAAACTGACCATTTGTTTACTAGCCAAATGGTCGCAGTTGTTTCACCTGAGCATGAGTTAGCCCAGCGAGAATCTCTTACTTTTGATGAGTTCTTTGAACACGATTTGGTTATGTTTCAGCATGGCTATTTTCACCGTGAATTTTTGGATCAGGTGAGTGAGGAGCATGGGTTTACCATGAAGTCATCATTCGAAACCAACTTACTGCCTTTGATTTTGAGTATTGTGAAACAAGAGTTTGCGATTACCGCGTTACTGGAATTGGTGACCCAACATGAGTCAGGCGTTGTTGGCGTGCCGTTTGAACCACCAGTGACGCTGGATCTGGCACTTGCTTGGCGCAAGCAGGGGTATTTATCAATAGCAGATCGAACGTTTATCGACTTTATCAAGCGCTACGTTTAAACGCAGCGCAGATTCATTGTTCGAGCACTAGTCGCCTTTGTACATCTTCTCGAAGTTCTTTGGGTTCCAGCCAATCATTACCCGATCACCAATTTTTAAAACTGGCACTGAACGAGCACCAAGCGCATCAAGTTCTTTGCGACCGCGTTGCATCTTAGCATTGCACAAACGATAGTTAATATTTTTCGAATCCAGATAACGTTGAGCATCTTTGCAGTGAGGGCATTTGTCTTTGACGTAAAGGACGACACGTTTCATTGAGTTTCTCTCCATTATCATTGGGAGGCGAAGTTTAACGACCTTTCACCATAAATGAAAGGCGAAAGCTAAGGTGAAACTGTCCTTTATCTCAGGTATATTGAGCGCCTTTATTTTGTCATAACAGACGTTAATTCTATGCATCCGTCACTTCGATACATTCAAGGCTACCCACAAAACATCGTAGAGCAGGTGAGCTCATTGATAGCGAGTGGCAAGTTTGTTCCTTGGTTCGAAAAGCGTTATCCCGATAGGCACCAAATCAAAAGCGAAAGGGCGCTCTATGAGTACGCCATGGCAATCAAAAACCGCTACATGAAGAAAGCCGCGCCAATCAGTAAAGTTGTCTACGATAAGAAAATTCACGCGGTAAACAACGCGCTTGGTTTGCACAGTGTAATCAGTAGAAACCATGGCGGTAAGCTGAAGTCGAAAAACGAGATTCGCATTGCCAATGTATTTAAGGATGCGCCCGAGCCACTATTAAGAATGCTGGTGGTACATGAGTTGGCGCATACTCGTGAGAAAAACCACGACAAGGCGTTCTATCAGCTATGTTGCTATATGGAGCCTGAGTATCACCAACTCGAATTTGATGCTCGTTTGTTTATGATTTACCTCGATTTAAAAGCGAATTTGAATGAAGAACAATAATCACAACGCGAAGCAAGCAAAGCCAAAGACTTCAATGGCGGGTCAGAATAAAGACGCGAATAAAGCCAAGCCGAAGCGTGTTAAAGACAAAGTTGCGCGCAAATCCTCGCAGCCTGCAGGAAAGAGCGAAGTCGAGTTCATAAAAATAGCGAAGAATGGTTTGCATGAGCGTAATGTTCATCGAGGTCGTTACGATTTCAAAAAACTCGTGGAAAGTGAACCACAGTTAAAGCCATTCGTTATCAAAAATCCGAAAGGGGAAGACTCCATAAACTTTTCTGATCCTAATGCTGTTAAAATGCTCAATAAAGCATTGCTTGCTGCGTATTATGGTATCGAGTTCTGGGACATTCCCGACACCTACCTTTGCCCGCCGATTCCGGGCCGCGCTGATTACATTCACCGAGTGGCAGAGCTACTTGATGGTGAAGCAAAAGGTCAGTACGCGCACCAAAAAGTGAAAGCGTTGGACATTGGCGTGGGAGCAAACTGTATTTATCCGATTGTTGGTGTAACAAAATACGGTTGGCACTATACGGGCAGCGATGTCGATCCAAAATCCATCCAATCGGCTCAAACGATCGTAGAGCACAATCGTGTTTTGACGGGAAAAATTGCACTGGTACAGCAATACAATGATGCCAATATTTATCGAGGTATCATTCAACCGAATGATCGTTATGATGTGACGACATGTAATCCGCCATTCCACCGTTCGGCGGAAGATGCCGCTATGGGCAGCCAGCGTAAAATCGATAATCTAAAAGCAAACCAGCGCAAGAAAGGGCTAAAACCTCAAACCGCACCAGTAAAGACAAGTAAGCCTGCGTTGAATTTTGGCGGTCAAAACGCTGAATTGTGGTGTGAAGGCGGAGAAGCGGCGTTTATCCGAAAAATGGCGAATGAAAGCCAAGCTTTTGCCGCGCAGGTTTTGTGGTTTACAACACTCATATCCAAAAAAGACAACGTTCGCCCGATGCGCAAGCAGCTTGAAAAATTGGGTGTGAAAGCCATTCGTGTGGTTGAAATGAGCCAAGGACAGAAAGTGAGCCGCTTTGTAGCTTGGTCATACATGGATAAGCAACAGCGCAAAGCATGGATTGAACTAAAGTAACGTTGACCGTTTCACACTGAACAATAAAGTAGGAAGCCCGCTGATATCAGCGGGCTTCTCTTTTGGGAGATCTAAAACTTAATGATGGGCTCACAATCTAGTGAACTGAGAGAGACAAAAGTATCTGTTTTGGCATAGTACAAGCCACAGGTTTCACCTCTTATCTGCAACGTATATTGGTCTGGAAGATCCGTATAGCTGCCATCCAACAGTTGATTGTTGTTCCCTTTTACTCGTCCTTTTTCAATCAACAAATGCGGTGAGGATTCAAATACGTTATTTGCGATTCTAGGTGCTGGTGTCCCTTGGATTTCTGCGATCGCGTTTTGAATCTCTATGACTGTTTCCGGAGAGTTCTTTTTACTCAATGCTTCAACGGGTTCTTGTGACATAGCTTGGCATCCTATCAAAGAAATCGAAGTGCCTAAGAAAAGCGCAACCCGAATCAGCATTCGTAAAAAGTTAGTTGATCTCAACATGAATTGCCTCTGTTCGTAGCGGAGAGCGAAGATCGCTTAACTCCGGAGATGAAATGTTACGCGGCATGGCGTTGAAACTTGAAGGGGATACTGGCGGACAGGTTCCTGTTTCCATGTAGTTTAGCGCCGCAGAAAGCATACCTTCAGACGGATCGCCTAACGGTTTTGTTAGGTCGTCATTGACCCAGCAACCTTCCACTCTATTGTTTAAGCCTAGCTCGGTATTGATTTGGCTCTTTGGAGTAGGAATAAAACCATCAGCGAAGTCGCCAAATTTTTTCTCGTTCGCCGACTTGAACTGAATAGTGTAGTACATAGTGCCGCAGTTTTGTTCTGGTGAGAACCCATACGGTTTACCTGTGGTTGTTGAGCCTATTTGGATAACCTCCACATCAATGCCGCGTAAAGCGTTGATTAGCAGTTCACTAGAGGAAGCCGTGCCTCCTGAAGTCAGCACATATACGCGCTTTTTGTTCAGTGTCGGAAGCACTTGGTCCGAATATTTCTGTGCTGCCCAGTCTATTGCTATATTTGTAAAGCGATAGATGTTATCCCCATCTTTAATGGTACGCATCACTTTGTCATTGTGAATCAACTCACTGAAGACTCGGTTCTGACCAGCACCGCTTAGCATGTAGCCTACTTGCGAGGACTGAAGGACTAAGCCACCGCCGTTGTAACGTAAATCAACGACGATCTCGTCAACATTCTCTGCTGAGAGCGTACTGAACGCCTCAATAAGCGGGGCTTGAGCGCTTGGTTCAAAGGAGTTGTATTGCAGATAGCCGATCCGCATACCATTTTGTGTAATCACTTTGGCATTTTTAACTGGAGAGGTCATGACATCAGAGGCGGTAAGCGTCACGGTTTTCTCTAGACCGTCAACACTCTCAAATGTGAAGGTGTAATCTTGATTGATGTCAGGGTTAAAGAGCGTTTTGTTGATAAAATCAATGTCGGACTGACTACCGGTGTTAACCACATCAATATTATTGATTTTCAGAAGCTTATCACCACGAGCAATGCCGCTTCTATCAGCTGGCGAGGCTTCTTCAGTGTAGGAAATACGAACGTCTCGAGGTTGTACGCCACGTAGGAATGCCCAGTTAAAACCAAATCCAGCAACTAAACCGGATTGCGATGATTTCATATCATCCTCATAAGGGACGGTAAAATGGAAGCGATCTTTTGGTTTACCCGTCGCGGTAGTAGCAGAGGTGACCAGCGTATTGAAGTAATCAGTAACAGTTTTGTAGTTTGCTGGATTATTATCAGGAACCTCGTCATACCATAGATACGTTTCGTTAGTAAAAGCTCTTAAAAAGAGTTTTTCGTGTAATGCAGAGCCCAATTTATCTGGATAGGCGGCATAGTTGTCATATGGGTCCAGTCCGACGCGGGGCGTTTCACATTGGTTGATAAACGTTTTCGACGATTGGCTAAAATCATGAACTTTCCATGTTGGACCGTTTGCACTGCTAGTGGACGGAGTAGGTGATGAGCTATCACCGCCGCCACCGCCACAGCCTTGTAATAATGCGAGAGTGACTGCCGTTGCTAAAGAATACTTAAATTTCACTTTTCTATGTCCTTATAAATAATAGAATTATAATTATGTGTTTTGCTTTTGTTTTTATTAGCTAGGTGAATGTATTAATTTAATTTGTTCGTCTGCAAATTTATAGTTAAATAGTGTGAGGTAAATAACGTAAAAAAGTTGTCTTTTATCCTTAAGCTAAATTAGTCATTACTTAAGTTTTCTGTCTATTTCAAAAGATCTAACAAGACAATTAATAAGTGTGAAATTAAGACAAGTTCTTAGTTGACTAAGCGATGCTTGCTAAATCAGAATTAGATTCAGGAAACGCTTTGAATCAATAGTTTGGTAGGGATATATGATGTTATCAGGGGTTTGTTTGATTTATTTGTCTGATGATTTAACTTAATTTAGTGAGTTGAGCGACGTGCTTTAATAGGCTTCCGTCAATGTTAGGTAAATCATCAGCGAAAAATATCTGAGAACCAGGAGTGCAGCGCATTAATATATTTGTTAGTTCACCTTCATTGTTGGAAGTGTTAACTGCGTTAAGTTTCGCTAATTTATTACAAAGCTCGTCCTCTATTTGCACTTTCTGCTCTTCGGTGAGCCTAATGCGACCTATACATACGCCTGGGTTGATATCATGAGAAAGCGAATCTTGTTGAAATCGCTCTTTGAATAAGGTGTCTAATGCCGTACCTTCTTTCATAATAAATCGACGACCAGAACGGTAAAACAAGCCGTCTCCGAAGTTTTCGACATATCCTAGAATTTCCGCGATACGCAAATAGAATCGTAAGCTTGTATCAGAAAGTCCGTAAGTTTGGGCTATCTCTTGCGGTTTAATATCACGAGAAGTCAGCATATAAATAAAATCAAGTAAATAAGGATGCTCAACGAAAAGGTCGCTCTCTTCATCTGTTAGCATTTGCTCGTTTTGGTGCTGAAGCTCGTTGGCTAAGGTTGCGAGTTCGACGAGATCGGTATTCAGGTAGTTCAGATAAATAAGTACTTTATCCAAACCTAAAGCTGGATTATGTAGGTGGCGTTTAATACTAGATAAAGGGATGCCACTTTTCTCTGACAAGGAATTGTAGCAAAGCCCTTCTTCTTTAATCTTTTGTCGTAGCGCTGCGAGTAAAAACTTTGGTCCAACATTCATCCTTGAACATCACCTTATTCGTTATTCCGTTTACTGGCTGATATTTTGCCTTTCAAGCAGCAGGTTTCGAATCGCTGTGCCCGCTTCTAGAATGTGTTTTTTCAGCAGGTACTTGGCGCCTTCGATATCGCGATTTTGGCACATTTCAAACAAGCTTAAGTGCTCTTCTTCTGCCTTTTTAATGCCTGTAGTAAACAATAGCTGCATGCGTATGTATCGGTCACACTTTGTGTTCAGGTTGTAAATGACGTCCATAGTTTCAGGCATGTTGGCTGGCGCATATAGGGCTTTGTGGAACTCGTAGTTGTAGTTGCTCCATTCTTCTACTTCGTCGCCACTGTTCACTACTGACTCGAAACGTTCACGAACTTCGCGCGCGCGTTCAAGGTCAGCGTCTGTCATATTTTGAATCGCGCGCTCTAAAATGTGGCATTCCACGACAGCGCGCAGTTCAAATAGCTCATTGATTTTCTCTGGAGATAGCTCAGTGACCGTCGCACCTTTGTGAGGTTCAAAGCTAACGAGTCCTTGTGCTTCCAATTGAACTAACGCTTCACGCACAGGAATTCGGCTAACATTAAACTCTTTTGCTAACGCATCTTGACGTAAAGGTTGACCAGTTTTTAACTCGCCCTTCAAGATCTGAGTTCGAATTGCTTCCTCAACGAGCTGAGTGCGCGTTTTAAAAACAGGTTTCTGTGACATTGAAGTCTCCCGTGAAATTAATATTGTATCCAATCCATTTTACTTTAGTAGTTTATTGTTTTTCTGGCACAAACCAACTAGGAAAGAAGGTTTTGAGAAGTAGAGTGAAATAAAAGGCATCAGTTGATGCCTTTTTGAGCCATTTGGTGGGCTTATTGGGACACACTGCCATCTATGGCGCGTTGAATACCCAGTGGGTTCGACGCTTTTAATGAATCCGGCAATAAAGATTCTGGTAAAGCTTGATAAGCGACCGGACGCAACCAACGATGAATAGCCTCCGCACCGACAGATGTTGAGGCAGAATTGGTTGAAGCCGGATAGGGTCCACCATGAACCATAGCGTAACCAACCTCGACGCCAGTTGGCCAACCGTTGAATACAATGCGTCCGGCGATTTCTTCCAAACTTGGAAGCAGTTGCTTGGCTTGTTCTTCGTCTTCAGCGGTAGCGTGAAGGGTTGCGGTGAGCGATCCAGTCAGTGAATCACTCAGTTTCAACATGTCATCGAAATCTTCACAGATTACGATTAACGATTGAGGACCAAATATTTCTTCCTCCCATTGCGGGTTTTCACGCCAGTTTTTACTGTCCGTCACGAACAGTGCTGGTGAGACATTGGTCGCTTCTGCTTGTTCAGAACGAGTGACGTTAATGCCTGTTTCGGAAGCTCGCTTATCCACTTCGGATTCATACGTTTCTCGGATTCCTTGCGTTAGCAAAGTGGCCGTTGATTGTTGTCGAATTAACCCTTGAGCGATTTCGATAAAGGCTTGCGTTTCTGGGCTATTCAAGACAAATACAACGCCTGGTTTTGTACAAAATTGTCCACAGCCCAAAGTCATAGAAGCCACAAACTCTTCAGCCAATGAGGCGTTTGCTCGTATGGCTGAAGGGAGAATAAATGTTGGGTTAATCGCCCCTAGTTCACCATAGAAGGGGATTGGCTCTGGTCTTTGCTGAGCTAGATTGAACAGCGCACGGCCACCACCGACGGAGCCTGTAAACCCAACCCCTTTAATTTTTGGATGGGTAACGAGTGCTTGGCCAAGTGCGCGTTTGTTGCCTTGCAATAGCGTGAAGATGGCTTGCGGTAAGCACTCTTTCTCCAGTGCAGCCTCAATACACTCTGCAACAAGTTGACTGGTGCCAGGGTGGGCGGTATGGCCTTTTACAATCACAGGACAGCCAGCTGCCAGTGCCGAAGCCGTATCACCACCTGCCGTAGAAAATGCGAGCGGAAAATTAGACGCACCAAACACGGCTACAGGGCCAATTGCGATTTGTTGACGGCGAATATCTGGTTTTGGCAGTGGTTGACGGTTTGGGTTTGGCGTATCGAAAATTGCTTGATGGTGATTACCCGATCTCACAACCTCGGCAAATAGTCTTAATTGGCTCGCGGTACGTCCTATTTCACCGCTTAAACGTGCTTCGGGAAGGGCAGTTTCTAAATGAGCACGAGCAACGATTTCTTCACTCTTCACTTCCAATTCAGAGGCGATAGAACAAAGTAAGCTCGCTCGTTTTGCATTGCTTAGTTGGCGAAACTCACGCGCTACGCTTTGGGCGGCTGAGGAGGCTTGATTAACTTCTTGCTCTCCATGTACCGGAAACGCTATAGGTAGAGGCTCACCAGTAAAGGCGTTGACTGCGTAAAAAGTGGTTGGTTCTTGTGGGTTCATCATTCTTCCTTACTATCCTTATTACTTCACTTCAAATCCGTACGCATATGGGTCTTCATCGTCTACCCATATTGTGTTGTGACCGTATACTTGTGCCCATCCTTCAATACTTGGCAAAATAGCCGCTTTGCCATTCACTTCGGTAATGCCTTCTATACGTCCTTGAAATAGGCTGCCGATGATACTTTCGTGAACAAAGTCTTCTCCTTGATTGAGTTTGCCTCTTGCATGCCATTGCGCCATGCGCGCACTTGTTCCCGTACCACATGGCGAGCGATCCAACGCTTTGTCGCCGTAAAACACAGCATTTCGAGCGGTAGCGTTTTCTTGAGTGGGCTCTCCGGTCCATAGCACGTGAGAAACACCGCACACTGTTGGATCTTCTGGATGTACGCACTCAACCGCTCGAGATACCGCTTCGCGAACTTTTGGTGAAAGCATCAAAATTTCATCTGGAGAGTAGTGTTCAAGTCCGGCATAGTTTTCTTGAGGATCGACGATTACGTAATAGTTTCCGCCATAAGCAACATCGACAGTGAGCTCACCTAAGCCCTCTATGTCCACGGTTACGTCTTGGTGGGCAAGGTAAGCTGGTACGTTAAATATCCTCACTGACGTGACCTTGTCACCTTTTGTTTGGTAGTGCACTTCGATTTGTCCTGCTGGGACATCAAGTATCAAACGGCCTTCTTTTTTGGGAGTGATAAGGCGATTCTCGATAGCGGTAGTGACGGTTCCAATGGTGCCGTGGCCACACATTGGTAAGCAGCCACTGGTTTCAATAAACAGAATTGAAGCGTCTGCGTTATCGCTGCAAGGAGGCAAGACAACTGACCCCGACATCATTGAGTGTCCGCGAGGCTCAAACATGAGTGCCTGACGAATCCAATCATAATGCTCAAGAAAGTATTGGCGCTTTTCGCTCATGGTATTGCCTTCGAGTGGAGGCACACCGCCTGCGACCAGCCTAACTGGGTTGCCGCAGGTGTGGGCATCAATACAGAAAAAAGTTCCTTGTCTCATTTTTCGCTCCTTGCTGAAAAAATGGTTGAATTAAACAATAACGATGTTAACGTAATGTAAAATATATTGTATACAATCTACGTTTTCAAGTGTGACTCGGAGCATATTTATGTTGGTCAAGGATGAAACCAAAAAGGAAAGGATCGCCGTGATAGGTGCGGGAATTATCGGCTTATCAATTGGATTGAAGTTGCAGCAGCAAGGTTATCAAGTCACGATTTTTGATCCCAATGGCGTGGGGAATGGATGCTCTAAGGGAAATGCAGGCCATATCGCGACTGAGCAAATCTTCCCTCTTGCAACGCCAGCGCTGCTTTCACAATTACCTAAAATGCTGCTAGATCCCAAAAGTCCGGTTTCGATCCGTTGGCAAGATATTCCAAGCACTATCGGGTGGATGATTCGTTTTCTATTACAAACAAAGCCATCAGCCGCGGAGCAGGCAAAAAACGCGATTAAAACTCTTAACGAGCGGTCAGTGGCAAGTTGGCGTGGCATGCTTGATTCAATCGGAAAAGCGCATCTAATAAAAATGAATGGTTCATTGCTCACTTTTGAAAACGAGAAACTGTTTAAAGACTACCAAAGTACGCTTAACTCACTGGCTAAAAACGGTGTGGCGTATCAAGTTTGGACACAAGAGGCGATTCGAGAGAGGATACCTGATCTCAGCCATAAGGTTTTTGTCGGCGTCTTTTTTCCCGATACAGGTCATACGCTAGACCCTTATCAGCTCTGTGTTGAGCTAAGTGAAGCTTTTGAAGTTCTTGGCGGTATGGTTTTACAAAAAGGTGTATCTGCGTTGGCGAAAAATGGCGAGGTGCTGGTTGAGTCTCAAACACATTCATTTGACCGAATCATTGTTGCCGCTGGTGTACATTCTAAGCCTTTGATACGGCAACTAACCGGAGTCAAAGTGCCTATTCAAGCCGAGCGTGGTTATCACCTAATGGTGGATGACAAGCGTGATGTACTGCCATTTCCTATTAGCTCTGCCGATAGAAAATTCATCATGACTCCGATGTCTGGTGGGCTACGCTTGGCAGGCACTGTGGAGTATGCCGATGTAGAATCACCACCCAATATGAAACGTTCAGAAATGCTTTTTCAGTTAGGTGATGAGATGTTTGAATCGGGGTTACATTCACTCAAGCAAGGAGAAAAGTGGATGGGTAATCGGCCTTCAACAGTCGACTCGTTACCGGTTATTGATAGCATTTGGGATGGAAATGTATTACTGGCATTTGGCCACCAACACCTTGGATTAACTCAAGCGGCGATTACGGCAGATCTCCTTTTAGAGCTTATCGAAGGAAAGCCGACATCGATTGATCTTTCACCTTTTTCACTACAACGATTCGCCTGAAAAATTTAATATTAAATATTGTATAAAATATATTAAATGCTAATGTTAACTTAATTTTAACAAAGTTGGTGTCCAACAGCCGTATTCGGATGCCTCCAGAAAACAACCAAAAGGAGTAAAACATGTCACGAATGACCAAAGCACCATTGGCGCTGTTGATTTCAGGAATGCTGTTGGGGACCTCTGCTTATGCTGAAGACAAATTGACGGTCGTATCTTGGGGTGGTGCATTCACCAAGAGCCAAGTGGAGGCATATCACAAGCCTTTCATTAAAAAAACAGGTGTCGAGATCGTATCCGAGGATTTCAGCGGCGGATTAGCCGAAATTAAAGCGCAGGTGGAAGCGAACAACGTGCGCTGGGATTTGGTTTCTCTCGACAAGCCAGACATTGTTCGTGGTTGCGCCGAAGGGTTACTAGAACCAGTGAGCCCAAGTATTTTGCCTCCGGGCGCAGATGGAACACCAGCACAAGAGGATTTCATTGATGGTGCGATTCACGAATGCGCAATCAATACCATCGTTGTGTCCACAGTATTAGCGGTGAACGAAGACGCATTTAAAGGTAAGGCTTTGCCTAGCAAGTTGACCGATCTCTTTGACCTAAAAACTTTTCCAGGTCGACGTGCATTGCAAAAACAACCTCAGGGTAATCTTGAGTGGGCACTATTGGCTGATGGTGTAAAACCAGAAGAGGTCTACAGCCTGCTCGAAACCGAAGCCGGGCGTGAGCGTGCGTTTGCTAAGTTGGATACGATCAAATCAGAAGTGCTGTGGTGGACAACAGGAGCCCAGCCACCTCAAATGCTTGCAGACAAAGAAGTGGTGATCGCCTCGGCGTTTAACGGCCGAATTCACAATGCCCGTAAAGATGAAGGTCAACCATTTCGGATTATATGGGACCGTCAAATGGGTTACATGAATGGATGGGCGATACCTAAAGGGAGTGAGAACACAAAGCTTGCATTGGACTTCATTGCTTTTTCTTCAGGAACAAAACCATTAGCTGATCAAGCTAAGTACGTTGCCTATGGGCCTGCGCGTAAGTCGTCTTCGGCGGAGGTGAACCCAGACATTTTAGCGAACCTTCCTACCGCACCTCAAAACTTCCAAACCGCCTTCCTGATTAACGATGAATGGTGGTCAGACTACGCAGATGAACTAAATGAAGAGTTTAATACCTGGCTGCTTAACTAGGCGTTAATTTGTGTATGGGGCCAAGTTTTCATCCATAAGTGAGGTTCCGTACTTTTCCTCAACTGTATTTATGTTTTCGGAGAAATGATGAAAGTCATCGAAGCACAGCAAGTCGCGCAATGTTTAACAATGAAGTCTCTTATTGAAACGATGCGTGAAATGTACTCGCGGCCAGCAACAATACCTCAACGCCGAGTCATGCCCTTAGAAGAGGGAGAATACGAGGCGTTTGCGCTACTTCCAGCTTGGAACCCGGAGTTAATTGCGGTGAAAGCCTTTACGTATTTCCCGCATAACCCTGAGCAAGGCAAAGATACGCTTGCATCTAAGCTGCTTGTTTTTAGACGAAACGATGGTGAGCCGCTCGCACTCGTGGACGGTAAAGTTTTAACGTTTTGGCGCACCGCCGCAGCTTCTGCGTTGGCAGCGGACTATTTGGCGCGTCCCGATGCTGATCGTCTGTTGATCTGCGGAACGGGCAATCTTGCGCCTTATTTTGCGTGGGCATACGCTGCGGTTCGCCCACTTAAGCAGGTTTATATTTGGGGGCGTAACTCAGATAAAGCCGAGGCGACGGTAGATGCCATTGTGTCATCTTCAGAGTATCAGTCGCTTCCTGATGAGCGTCGGTTTCGCGTTTCAGTCGTAGAAAAAGTGGACCACGTTATCAAACACGTTGACATCATCAGCTGTATTACTGCATCAGCAGAGCCTTTGTTTAATGGCGCAGACGTGCAGCCGGGCACCCATATTGATTTGGTCGGTAATCATGACTTGGACAAGCGTGAATGCGACTCTAAAGCAGTGCAACGAGCACAGGTGTATGTTGATAGCCGTATTAATGTATTAGCCGAAGCGGGCGATCTTCTCATTCCAATTCAAGAGGGCGTATTCACGTCAGACGATATCAAAGGGGAATTACCGCAGCTTTGCGCCCAACAAATCTCAGGACGTCAAAACGATGAGGTCATTACTTTATACAAATCAGTTGGCAGTGCTTTGGCTGATTTGGCCGCTGTAAAGGCGGTGTTGTTAGAAAATGGCATAGATAGCCATGTCTGAGCATTTTCGCTCGTTCATTTAAATTGCATACAATATACATATAAGGAAAGTAGTTCATGAAAATTGATTGGAAAGGTGTTTATCCGGCGGTCAGTACGCAATTTCGTCAAGATCAGTCAATCGACTTAGACGCAACGCAAACCGTTATAGACAACCAGATTAAAGATGGTGTGAATGGCATTATCTGCTTAGGTACTGTCGGTGAGAACTGCGCGTTGTACCCGAAGGAGAAACGCCAGGTCTTGCAAGCGGCAAAAGAAGTCGTAAATGGCCGTGTGCCTTTGATTGCTGGTACAGCAGAGTCTATTACCACAGCAGCTGTTGATTACATGCAGGATGCGTACAAAATTGGTATCGATGGTTGTATGGTGATGCCTGCCATGGTTTACCGCACGTCTGAGAGCGAAACGTTCGAATATTACCGCACGCTAGCAGAGGCAACGCCAGAAATGCCAATCATGATTTACAACAACCCTGTTGCTTATGGTGTAGATGTAAACCTCGACATCATGGCGAAACTGGCTGAGTTTGAAAGTATTGTAGCTATCAAAGAGTCGACCACTGATACTCGTCGTATCACTGAGCTTTACAATAAATTTGATGACCGCTTTACCGTGTTCAGTGGTGTTGATGACATTGCTCTTGAATCATTGATGCTAGGTGCGACCGGCTGGATTTCTGGTTTAACCAACGCATTCCCAGAAGAGTCCGTCGCGATTTATAAACTGGCAAGCCAAGGTCGTTATGCTGAAGCGTTAGAGATCTACCGTTGGTTCTTACCCCTACTGCGTTTAGACACCATTCCTACGCTGGTTCAGTGCATAAAATTGGCCGAGCAAGTCTGCGGACGTGGCTCTGAACAAGTTCGTGCGCCACGCCAACTTTTACAAGGTGAAGAGCGTCAACAAGTCATTCAAATGGTTGAACATGCGTTAGAAACCCGCTTAGACCTATCCAAATACAATCTGTAATTGTGCTGTTTAGTAGAGCGTTAACTGACGCTCTACTCATTCGTAATATTCAAAAAATGAGAAGAGGGAAGTCATGAGCACGGAAAACAAGGACTATGTCAGCTTTCAACACGTTAAGAAAACCTACGATGGCACAAATTTGGTGGTGAAAGACTTCAACTTAGATATTGCTCCTGGAGAGTTTGTTACTATGTTGGGGCCGTCAGGATCGGGCAAGACCACTTGCTTGATGATGCTAGCAGGCTTTGAAACTGCGACCGGTGGAGACATTTATATTGATGGCGTTCCTGTTAATCATCTCGCGCCGCACAAGCGCGATATCGGTATGGTGTTTCAAAACTATGCGTTGTTTCCACATATGACCATTGCTGAGAATCTTGCGTTTCCTTTAAAGGTGCGAAAACTCGACAGTGACACGATTCAAAGCAAAGTTCAGAGTGTATTAGAAATGGTCGAGCTTGAGCATGTTGCGACTCGATACCCGAAGCAGTTATCAGGTGGTCAACAACAGCGTGTTGCGTTAGCGCGAGCATTAGTGTTTGAGCCTAAACTCGTGTTGATGGATGAACCACTAGGCGCGTTAGATAAGCAGCTGCGTGAGCAAATGCAGATGGAAATTAAACATTTGCATGAAAAGCTTGGCATCACCATTTTGTATGTGACGCACGATCAAGACGAAGCTCTCACTATGTCCGACCGTATTGCGGTTTTTAATCACGGCGAAGTGCAACAACTCGCGACACCAACTGAGCTTTATGAATCTCCGAGTAATACGTTTGTTGCGCAGTTTATCGGAGAAAACAACCAACTCTTAGGTTTAGTCAAAGAGTGGAACGGAAAGTATTGCCAAGTGCTCGTTGGGAAAGAGTTATTTACTGCGAAACCTGTCAGAGTCTCTGAGCAAGGGCAGAGAACAACACTTTCTATTCGACCAGAAAAGATTGTTATTCAACCAGAGAAAGCGTCTTGTGAGAACCAAGTCTCGGGCGTCCTACGAGAATTGATTTATCACGGTGATCATTATCGTCTGGTCGTCGAAGTAGAGAGCGTTGGTCACTTCATCGTTAAAGTACCTAACGATAATCGTAAACACTTGCAGTTAACGCCTGGCTCAATTTGTCGTATTGGTTGGCAAAGTGACGATTGCCATGCTCTTGATGGGACACAAACTCAAAGTAGCGAGGTAGCAGCATGAGTCGAGAGCTAACCGCATTAGATTCTGTATTGGAAATCGAACGCCAAGTTCATGAGCAAGAAACCAACCTGAAAGCGCAGTTGCAAAAGGCGGAGCGCCGAAAAAAGCTTCGCTCCATTATGCTCACAACGCCATTGGTGTGTTTTATTCTGCTTACGTTTGCTTTTCCTATCCTCGACATGCTTTATCGAAGCGTGGATAACCGAGAAATATCCCTGTCACTACCACAAACTATTCAAGCCTTAGAAAGTTGGGATTATCAAGGTCAGCCTCATCAAGAAGTCATTGAGGCATTCTCTGTTGAGGTACTTGCGCTTTATCAAAGCAAAGAGCTACCGAAAATAGCCAACCGGATGAATATTGAAGAGTCTGGTATGCGCAGTTTACTCATGAAAACCGGCAGAAAGTTGTCTCGGTTGACGTCGCTGCCGAGCTCGGTGACACAGTTGGCTAAGCAGGATAAGCGATGGACTAATCCTAAATATTGGGCGGCGTTTAAGAATCTTAGTGGCGCATTAACATTCAGTCATTATCTTGCAGCGCTAGACTTGCAAGTGAATGAGTTTGGAGACATTGAGCCCCAACCAGAAAAACGCCAAATATACGTCGACCTTTTCTTTAAAACTTTTTGGATGTCTATCTCAATCACCTTAATTTGTTTGGTGATGGCGTACCCCGTTGCTTACCTGCTTGCCAATTTACCTGATAAGCGCGCGAACTTACTTTTAATTATCGTGCTGCTGCCATTTTGGACATCATTATTAGTCAGAACCACGTCTTGGATTGTTCTGCTGCAAAACCAAGGGGTCATTAATGATCTCCTTATTTGGTCGGGTTTTACTTCTGAGCGAATTCAGATGATTCACAATACCTTCGGAACGGTGGTGTCTATGGTTCACATTCTGTTGCCGTTTATGATCCTGCCTCTGTATAGCGTAATGAAAGGAATTAGCCCAACATATTTCCGTGCCGCTCGTTCTCTAGGCGCGACGCCTTTCATTGCGTTCATCAAAGTTTATATGCCGCTTACGTTACCGGGGATAGGTGCGGGGGCTTTGCTTACTTTCATTCTTTCTATTGGTTTCTACATTACGCCCGCTTTGGTTGGTGGAAGAAGCGGACAGATGATCTCCAATATGATTGCCTATCATATGCAGACATCACTGAACTGGGGGATGGCTGGCGCATTGGGTGGACTGCTTTTGTTCGTTGTACTGGTTCTGTTTTATATGTTCAACCGTGTGGTTGGCATTAACAACCTTAAGGTAGGGGGATAACCATGGCATTACCAAACTATGCATCAAAAGTAGAGCGAGTTGCTTACGCAGGTTACTTAGCTTTTTGTGGGGTGGTGCTGTTCTTTTTAATCGCTCCAATTCTGACCATCATCCCGTTATCGTTTAATGCAACGCCTTACTTTACTTTTACCGAGGGGATGTTAAACCTTGATTCGGAAGCGTATTCTACTCGCTGGTATCAAGAAATGTTTACTAGTGATCAGTGGCTGTTGGCGCTGAAAAACAGCACGTTTATTGCTTTTATGGCGACACTCGTTGCAACAGGGCTAGGAACTCTGGCGGCGTTGGGTTTAGCAAGTAGTAACTTGCCTTTTCGCAATACGATTATGGCGCTGTTGATCTCACCCATGATCGTACCAGTCATTATCTCTGCTGCTGCGATGTACTTTTTCTACACACGCCTTGGCTTATCACAAACTTATTTAGGCGTCATTTTGGCACACGCTGCGTTAGGTACGCCTTTTGTCGTCATTACCGTTACTGCGACGTTAAGCGGCTTTGACCATAGCTTGGTAAAAGCGGCGGCTAGCTTAGGCGCAAACCCTGTTTATACTTTCAGACACATTACCTTTCCTCTGATTCGTCCGGGGATGATTTCTGGCGGCTTGTTTGCTTTTGGCACTTCGTTCGACGAGGTTGTGGTGGCGTTATTCCTGACTGGGGCAGAACAAAAAACCGTTCCTAGGCAGATGTGGTCAGGAATTCGAGAGCAAATCAGTCCGACTATATTGGCGGTCGCTACGTTGCTGATTTTTATGTCGGTGTGTTTGCTCGTGACTTTAGAAGTTCTACGTAGGCGTAATGTACGCATTCGAGGCATTCAAGAATAACCAAACTTTTTCTTTGTTGCTCGCTACGCACTTTTGTTTAGGTGCTCCTCAATTTTTGACCAAATGCGCCTCATTGTAGGCGCTTGTCTTTTGTGTTTATCATCAGCGATGACTGACATGTCACTCCTGTAGATTAATGCCAGCCTGCTCGAAACGTGCCAAAGGCGACTTGTTTGATCGCTGATACCAACTAGCTGGCATGTTTGGTTTAAGTCGGGCTTTCTCTTCCTTGCTAATCACAACATAGTGCAAAAACGCATTAAGTGTGGTTACCATCACGTTAAACGTCATTTCCCCATCTTTGCTGATGGATTTCAATAACCCAACGACGGTTTCCTCAGAGACTAACGGTTCAACCACCGCCTTTTTTCGCTCTTTTATTGAGGTTGAAGCGGGCAGTCTTGCACGTGCCGTCTCCCAACAAACTTTGTTGGTTTTACTGACAAGGTTGTGCTTGTAGCAGTAGTAACTGAATAAAAAGCGTGGCAGGTTTTGCCAGCGTTCGGCTTGGACTTCTAACCAAAGATGTTGTAGCTCAATATCAGCGTCGGTCATAGGAGTTGTTTAGCAAAAAGAAAAGAAACCATTTTATCGCTTTTGTGAGGAGCAATAAAAGATATTTGAATGGAAAGATAAACAACTAGTTGATCAATATTACTAAAGCAAATCGATTTCTGGCAAGCTCGTGCAACGGCAACTCGAGTACCAAAAACTGACACCGTCACGTTCAGTTGTTAACAAAATGTTTCATCTTGTCTTGCGAGTAGATTATATGGAGATGCTCTTGCAGTAATAAGGGCAGTGGCGATGCAAAAGACGTAATGCATTTAAGGAAAACTCAATATAGAAGAAATTAGATGGAACTGAAGACTTTGAGTGTCGCGATTGCGACAACATTAACCAGCACTGGCGTATTTGCGTTAAGCGAGCCAGTTTCTCAAGTTACAGAGCAACATGCACATTCGGCTCATACACACGGTGTTGAATCCAATCGAGTTGAATACCAACCAACCGCAACTCTCCCTATTCAGCCCTCCAAGGCAACTCGAGTACAGTCACTTGAAAGCCTTGATGAGTCGAGCACTGCTTGTGATTTGGAAGCATTGGTTACCGAAAGCAGTAACCAATTGATCAGCGAAATTTTAAGTCAGGGCGCGACGTGCGTGAACCAGTTATTCTCTGCTGAAAGTCGGATTCAGGAGTCGGTATTTAGCTCCGATCATATGTACAACATTGCGAAGCGCACTACGACATTGGCGAAGGGGTATACAGGTGGCGGGAGCGATGAACTCGAAACGTTGTTCTTATACTTGCGCGCGGGTTATTACGCCGAGTTTTACAATGACAACATCTCATTTATTGAATGGGTTACCCCAGCGGTGAAAGAATCCGTGGATGCGTTTGTTAATAACGCAAACTTCTATGAGAACAGCGACCGTCACGGCAAAGTGCTTAGTGAAGTCATCATCACTATGGATAGTGCGGGCTTGCAGCACGCGTACTTACCGCAAGTGACCCAGTGGCTTACACGTTGGAATGATCAATACGCCCAGCACTGGTATATGCGCAATGCAGTTAACGGTGTTTTCACTATTTTGTTTGGTGGGCAGTGGAACGAGCAATTTGTGCAAATAATTGGCAACCAAACGGACCTTGCCAAAGCTTTAGGCGATTTTGCTCTGAGGGCATCATCAATCGGTGCTGAAGATGAGTTCATGGCCGCGAATGCGGGGCGAGAGCTCGGGCGTTTGACCAAGTATACGGGTAACGCGAGTTCTGTTGTGAAGAGTCAGCTGAGTCGAATCTTTGAACAGTATGAAATGTATGGTCGGGGTGACGAGGTTTGGCTTGCGGCGGCGGACACTGCCTCATATTACGCAGATTGTAGTGAGTTCGGAATTTGTAATTTCGAAACTGAGCTAAAAGGCTTAGTGCTATCGCAAACTTATACTTGTAGTCCAACAATTCGAATATTGTCCCAGAATATGACGCAAGAGCAACACGCGGCCGCATGTTCTAAAATGGGTTACGAAGAGGGTTACTTTCATCAGTCATTAGAAACTGGTGAACAGCCAGTAAAAGATGACCACAATACTCAGCTCCAAGTCAATATCTTCGATTCAAGCACTGATTATGGTAAGTACGCAGGGCCAATTTTCGATATTAGTACTGACAATGGCGGTATGTACTTGGAGGGCGACCCTTCCCAGCCGGGGAATATTCCCAACTTTATTGCTTATGAAGCCTCTTATGCGAACGCGGATCACTTTGTCTGGAACTTAGAGCACGAATACGTGCATTACTTAGATGGTCGATTTGATCTCTATGGAGGGTTTAGTCATCCAACTGAAAAAATAGTGTGGTGGAGTGAAGGCATTGCAGAGTATGTCGCTCAAGAAAATGACAACCAAGCAGCACTTGAGACGATTTTAGACGGCTCGACGTATACCTTAAGTGAGATTTTCGAGACTACTTATGATGGGTTTGATGTCGATCGAATTTATCGTTGGGGGTACTTGGCTGTACGTTTTATGTTTGAAAATCATAAAGATGACGTAAACCAAATGCTGGTGGAAACACGCCAAGGGAATTGGAGCAATTACAAGGCCACGATCACCCAATGGGCGAACTTGTATCAAAGTGAGTTTGAGCAGTGGCAGCAAGCCCTTGTCTCAAATGGTGCACCTAATGCAGTCATAACCGCAAACAGTAAGGGGAAAGTCGGTGAAAGCATTACATTTAGCAGTGAAAACAGTACAGACCCAAACGGGAAGATCGTCAGCGTCTTATGGGACTTCGGTGATGGCTCGACAAGCACACAAACCAAGCCGACGCACCAATATGGGAGTGAAGGGGAGTATTCGGTCAGTCTAAGTGTGACAGACAGTGAAGGCTTGACGGCAACCGCCACTCATAGTGTTGTTATCTCAACGTTGGGCGGTAATGACACATTGCCACAAGACTGCGCGGTGAAAAGTAAAGTAAGCGGTGGGCGCTTAACAGCAGGAGAACCAGTTTGCTTGGCAAATCAACAAACCATTTGGCTGAGCGTGCCAGCGGTGAATGAGAGCTCAAATCTGGCGATAACGGCGGGGAACGGTACGGGTAACCTAAAGCTTGAATACAGTAACTCTGGTTGGCCGGATGGTGCTAATCTTCACGGGTGGTCAGATAATATTGGTAATGGAGAGTGTATTACGTTGTCAAATCAGAGTAACTACTGGGGCTACGTTAAAGTCTCTGGTGACTTTGAGAATGCCGCCATCGTCGTTGATTTTGATGCTCAGAAGTGTCGTCAGTAGGGCATTTTAACTGCATCATTTTAATTTAATTGATCGCCTCGCTAACATTGCGGGGCGTTTTTGTTTTTCACGCCGTTATCTCTATAAAAAAACCAGCCCGAAGGCTGGCAAACAAGGAGTTTGAGATGAAAATGAAAACGTTATAAAACTTGCTGATATCCTATTTCTCAATAAGTTGGGTTGTGCGTTGAAGCCAGTTTTTATCTTGCGCATCAAGAAAAGGGCTAAGCGCTTGATAGACTCGTGAATGGTAATGATTGAGCCAGTCTAGCTCTGCTTGATCTAGCATTGATAAGTCAAGGGCGTTGGTCGCAATTGGAGCAAGAGTGATGGTCTCAAAACCGTAAAACGTGCCGAACTCATTTTGTTCTACTTCTACAACTTTAAGAATGTTCTCTATTCTTACCCCGAACTCACCTTCGCGATAAACGCCTGGTTCATTAGTAATGACCATACCCGGTTTTAGTTCAACTTCGTGGTGGCTTTGCGAGAAATTTTGTGGGCCTTCGTGAACATTCAAGTAAATGCCCACGCCGTGTCCAGTGCCGCACTTGTAATCAATACCATGTTGCCATAAGACGCCACGCGCCATGATATCAAGATTGGCACCCGTAGAGCCTTTCATGAATCGAGTCTGAGTCAGTCGGATGACCGCTTTGAGCACCAAGGTATAATCTTTGCGCTGCTTAATGGTCGGTGACCCGAAGTGGAAAGTACGGGTGATGTCTGTTGTCCCGCCAAGGTATTGGCCACCAGAATCGACGAGAAAGAAGTTGCTTTCATTGACTACTGCATTGCTTTCTTCATCGGCGGCATAATGCATTTTTGCCCCGTGAGCTGCGAAGCCTGCAATAGTGCGGAAACTGTCACTTACATAATGTCGGGTTTGACGGCGATAGTGATTCAGTTGTGCCTCAGCAGATAATTCTGTAACGAGTCCGCTTGGAACTTGCTCTTCTAGCCAGTTCATAAACCTTACGATTGCCACACCATCGTCTGTTAATGCCTGTTCTAGGCTAGTTAGCTCGGTCGCATTTTTTATGGCCTTCATTGCCGTTACAGGGCAAGCCATTGGCTTTAGATTCACATTCCCTTCAATCGAACTCACCAATAAGCTGTCTGTGTGGGTCGGGCTAAAAGCGAGCGATAATCCCTCACATTGCTGATTCAAATACTGACTTACGTAGTTGTAATGGCGAATGTGTACACTCTGCTCGGTCAGCGCTCTTTCAACGTCTTGAGGCAGTTTGGCCTTATCAATAAACAGTGTCGCAAGTGATTGCTCTACGATTAGATAGGCTTCAGAAACTGGGCAGTAATTCGTATCACCACCTCGAATGTTCATTGTCCACATGACATCATCTAGCGTTGACACTAATAAGCTATCTACTTGGTTCTCGGTTAACCAAGAACGGATTCTCGCTAACTTATTTTCTGTGTCAACGCCAGCAAAAGCGGTGGGGTGCTCGAATACGGGTGCACTTGGGCGAGGTGGTCTTTCAAGCCAAATCGGTGTGAGCAAATCTAGGTCGAGAATGATCTTAATGTTTTTCGCTTCAAAGGCTTGTTTGAGGCCTTGATAAAAAGCGTAACTGATGGCGCGCCCGTCAACCGCGACAATACTGTTTTCTGGGAGCGTGGTAGCCAGCCATTTGGCAATTGTCGGTGTTTCTGGTTGTTTGGCTTTAAACAGTTCAAGTCCTGTGCCGTGTAACTGTTCTTCAGCTTGAATATAGTAACGACCATCAGTCCACAGGCCACCACCTTGTTGGGTAATGACGACATCGCCTGCTGAGCCGGTAAAACCTGAAATCCAGCTTCGCGCTAACCAATGATCCGCTGAGTATTCACTGTTATGTGGGTCATTGTTGGTCACGATATATGCAGACACGTTGTGAAAGGACATTGCCTCACGCAATAACGTAAGGCGTTGGTTTACTGAGTTAGTATTGTTCATTAAATGGTTCCTAAAGTCATATTTGAGCAATAGATATGATGCTGCTCCGAGCCTGTTTTTATTGGGTTCTGTTGCTCGCATACTTCTGTGGCTTCTGGGCATCGAGTACGAAAAACGCAACCGCTCGGTGGATTAAGTGGAGAAGGAAGGTCGCCGGGCAATAGTTGTATTTCACGGTCACGTGCTAATTGCGGATTAGCTATCGGGACAGCAGATAACAGTGCTTTGGTGTAGGGGTGTTGTGCATCATCAAATACTTGATCGTAACGTCCTACTTCCATAGGTTTACCAAGATACATCACCATAACGCGGTCGCTGATATGGCGCACCACGCTTAAGTCATGCGCAATCATCACCAGTGTTAACCCCATTTCTTGTTTAAGATCATCTAGAAGATTGATGACCTGAGCTTGTATGGAGACATCTAGTGCACTAACGGGTTCATCACACACGACCAAATCTGGATTGAGAATTAACGCTCTAGCAATGCCCACACGCTGGCATTGACCTCCGGAAAATTCATGTGGATAGCGGTTTCGCTGGCTCGCCAAGAGACCCACTTTATCCATCATAGCGATGACACGCTTTTCTACCTCAGCCCGTTTAAGTTGCGGCTCATGGGTGAGCAGTGGTTCGGCGATGCATTCTGAGATGGTTAACCTCGGATTCAAACAAGCGGATGGGTCTTGAAACACCATCTGAAATTCTCTGCGTCGAGAGGAAAGCTCTTTTTTACTAAACCCGAGCATGTCTTGACCTTTCCAAGTCAACTCGCCATGTGTAGGTTCAATTAAGCGAAGTAAGGCGCGTGCAAGTGTTGATTTTCCGCAGCCTGATTCCCCCACAATGCCAAGTGTCTCACCTCGGTAAACATCTAAGTCGATACCATTGACCGCTTTCACGATTTTACGTCGACTTGGAATAAGGTGACGCGACACAGGAAAGTGGACGTTTAAATCACGAGCAGACATGAGGACTTCTTTTTTATTCATAACGCCTCCTTAAGCTTTTATTTGAATAGGAGTGATAACACTGGGTACGTTAACGTGACAGGCAATGGACTGGCTCGTGTTTAATGGAGAAAACCGTGGGGTTTCGTATTGGCAACGCGTCTCTCGATGCTCACACCGCTCTCTAAACGGACACCCTTTATGGTTAATCAACGCACTTGGTGGGTTACCTGGGATGGTTGGTAAACGCGGCATATCTTCAGTGATAGAAGGAATCGCCTTTAGCAGGCCTTGAGTATAGGGGTGCGCAGGTTGAGCGAACAATGTCTCGGTATCTGATTGCTCCATTTTTTGACCACCATACATGACCAATACGCGATCACACATCTCGGCGACGACGCCCATATCGTGAGTGATCAGTAAAATTGCGGTGTTGAACTCTTGTTGTAAGTCTCGTAATAGCGTCAAAATTTGAGCTTGAACGGTTACATCTAACGCGGTGGTTGGTTCGTCTGCAATTAGCAGCTCGGGCTTACACAACAACGCCATCGCTATCATGATTCGCTGACGCATTCCGCCAGATAGCTCGTGAGGGTATTGATTCATCCGAGTTTCGGGAGAGGGAATACGCACCGCATCCAACATGTGAATGGACTCCATTTTTGCTTGTTTTCGGCTCATTCCTTTATGAATCATGAGAACTTCACAAAGCTGCTTGCCAATTTTCATGAATGGATTAAGTGACGTCATCGGATCTTGAAAGATCATTCCGATTTTCTCTGCACGGATGCGGTTGAGCTGCTTTTTAGACATCGCGAGTAAATCATCACCGTGGAACATTGCGCTTCCAGACACAGCGCCGTTGTCCGCGGTTAACCCCATTAATGCGAAAACAGATTGGCTTTTTCCCGAACCTGATTCCCCAACAATCCCAAGAGTTTCGCCCGCTTTAATCGAGTAGGAGAGATTACTGACCGCTTGCACTTGCCCATCTGGCGTATCGAAGCGCACGTTCATGTTTTCAATAGATAGCATGGGTTTGTCCTTATCGGTCTTTCGGGTCAAGAGCATCACGCAAGCCATCGCCGATGAAGTTAAAACAAAAGAGGGTGGCAACTAAAAACAGAGAGGGAAAAAGCAGCATCCACAATGCAACGTCAATCGTTTTTGCGCCTTCGGAGATTAGGATTCCCCAGCTCGTGTCTGGTGGTTGAACACCAAGCCCTAAGAAGCTCAAAAACGATTCGAACATAATGAATCCCGGTACCATTAAGGAGGAATAAACCATCACGATCCCAAGAACATTAGGCAGAACATGGCGTCGGACAATTGTCAATTTAGAAACCCCAATAGAGTGTGCGGCTTCGATGAACTCTCGCTTTTTTAGACCGAAGGTGACGCCACGTACAACACGGGCAATTCCCAGCCAAGATACCATTCCGATCACGATAAAAATCAGGTAGATGTTGTTGCCAAAAAGGGTAACAAACAGGATAACCATAAACATAAATGGCACCGAATCGAGCACCTCAATAATGCGCATCATTACGCTATCGACAACGCCGCCAAGATAGCCGGAAATACTTCCCCAAATCGTACCAATAACAACGGCGACTAAGGCGCCAACAAAACCTACCAAAATAGAGAGCCTGCCACCTTGCATCGTGCGAGCGAAAACATCTTGCCCGAGATCATCGGTACCAAAGTAATGACCACTGCTCAGTGAAGGTTTTCCTAGCTCGTATGGATCGATGAGCACTTCCCAGTCAATTTCATCATGGCCAAAAGCGGCAAGAGAGGGGCCGAAGGTGATGCATAAGGTAATGAACGCCAAAACATACACTGATGTCATCGCGGCTCTGTTTTTACGAAATCGAGTCCATGCATCCTGCCAAAGACTGCGACCTTCGACGGCTTCAATATTGTCGACGACTTGATCTTGAAGAGCTTGTGTATCCAGTTTTTTGATCGTTAACATGCCGGACTCCTAAACGCGTATACGAGGGTCGATAATCGTATATAGCAAGTCGACCACAAGGTTAAAGAAGATAGTGAGTGAAGCGACAATCAGAGTAATGCCCATTACTAGGCCGTAGTCGCGGTTGAGAGCACCAGACACAAAGTGTTGTCCCATGCCACCTGTACCAAAGAAAATGTCGATAATCACCGAGCCTGTCACAACAGACACAAACGCAGGGCCGAGCATCGCAACGACGGGAATAAGGGATGGTCGCAAAGCATGATGGAATAAAATGTAGGTTGTGGACAAACCTTTGGCCTTTGCCGTTCGAATGTATGGTTGGTTGAGTGTTTCAATCATTGCGCCACGCATGACGCGTGCAATACTCGCAATGGAGCCAATCGCCAGGCTGAGCACGGGAAGAACAAGGAAAGCCAGTTTTCCCCCTTCCCAACCACCAGCAGGGAACCAGCCGAGCTGAATAGCGAAGATCATGACTAAAACTGGAGCAAGCACGAAAGCCGGAACCACAACTCCAGTCATCGAAAGTGTCATCAGGCCGTAATCTAGGCGGCTATTTCGGTTCAATGCCGCAATGGTGCCAAGTAACATGCCAAGTGGAACGGAGATACAAAAGGAGAGTACGCCTAATACTGCTGAAACAGGCCATGATTGTGCGACGAGCTGTGTAACACTGAAGTCTTGATAAACGAAGCTCGGACCGAGATCTCCTTGTATGAAATTACCAATGTAAATCCAAAACTGAGTAAGGAAGGGCTGGTCCAAATGGAATTTTGCTTCGATATTCGCACGTACCACTTCTGGCATAGGCCGTTCCATATCAAATGGTCCCCCTGGTGCAATGTGCATCAGCCAAAATGATACGAGTGCGATGAATAGAAGCGTGGGGATAGCGATAGCTAATCGCTTAACAATGTACCAAATCATGATCCATCATCCTTTGGTCATCCGAAATCACTTCGAACGGTTATGAATAAAAAATGGTCTGAGCTCAGGTTGCCTTCTCCACCGAGAGATATGAGGAACGGCAAGTAAACATTGAACTTGCCGACTCAGACCGAAAACATGCTTTTAGTGGGCTTTTACATAGACATTCTTGCGGTAGTACGACGACTCAGGGTTTGTCAGTTCGTAGCCGCCCACGTAAGGCTTGATGAGGTATTGATCGTTACCCGGACGATAAATAGGAATAATGGCCATGTCTTCAATCAGCATGCTTTCTGCTTGTAAATACAGTTCTGATGGGTTGCTCATGGTCTTTGAGCGAGCCATTAACTCGTCGTATTGCGGGTTGTTATAACGAGAATCGTTGTACTCGCCATTAGAAACAAAGATATCTAACCACGTAGAGGCTTCATTGTAGTCGGCTGTCCAGCCGCCGCGAGTAATGTCGGTCGGCTCTTTAAGTGCGTAGAACACTTTCGGTTCTAGCTGTTTTATCGTGACTTGCGCACCCAGTCGGCTTTTCCACATGCCTGCCATGGTGGTTGCCATTTTTACGTCCATCGAGAAAGTTGGTACGGTAAACGTTAACTTAAGCGGATTGCTTTTATCGTATCCAGCTTCTGACAGTAATTGCTGCGCTTTTTCGATACGTTTATGGCGGTTCCAAGTTGCGAACTCAGGAGTGTGAGATTTAAAACCATCTGTTTGAGGTGGCACAAGGGTATACATTGGAACCCCACCGTTTCTCAAAATAGCACTCGTTAACAGTTGACGGTCAATGGCATATGAGAGGGCTTTACGAACCCGCACGTCTTTTGTTGGCCCTTGTTGAGTGTTGAGGTAATAGAATGTGGAGCCAAGAGAAGCACTGGTGCTTGCCACTTCTTGTGGGCGTTGTTGAATTAACTTTTTCTTCTGGGCGGCAGGAATGGAAACCGCTTGGTCTATCTCACCAGCTAGGTAGCGGTTTAGCACTACGTTTGCATCACCAATTGGTAGCCAAGTGACTTTTTCCAGCACTACATTGCTTGCGTCCCAATAATGTGGATTTTTAACCATCACCAGTTTTTCGTTAACTTTCCATTCAGAGACAGTAAACGCACCATTTGTAACGATATGCTCAGGCTGGGTCCAACGGTTGCCATGTTTTTCAACGGTCGCTTTATGAACGGGTGCAAGTACGGGATGACTTAATAGTTTCGTAAAGAAGGGAATAGGCTCTTCGAGTGTAACCTGGAATGTTTTTTCATCCAGCGCCTTCACGCCCAAAGACTCAGGCTCGGCTTCGCCCTTCATAATGGCTTGCGAGTTTTCGATATTTGGAATGGCCGCAAACCAAGCGTACGGTGAAGCAGTGCTTGGATTCAGTAAGCGTTGCCAGCTGTAGACAAAATCTTGTGCAGTGACCGTTTCGCCATTTGACCATTTTGCATCACGTAAGTGGAAGGTATAAACCGTATTGTTGTCATTGACTGACCAAGATTCAGCAACACCAGGAATGGTTTTACCTTGCTTATCTTGAATGACCAGACCTTCAAACAGGTCTCGACCGAGATTGAAAGCGGGCTCTGCGGCTTGCTTGGCTGGGTCAATAGAAGTAACTTCAGCCCCATTGTTTAGCGTAATTTCTTGTGTCTCATCGAGGGTCACACCTACGGGATACGGCACGGCATAGCTTGATGTTGCCAGTATTGGACTCATCATCGACGCTAATAAAAGCAACTTAGGTAATTTCATCCTTGTCTCACTCTTTTCATCCTGAAAGATGCCAAAAATGTATATTGTATAAATTGTCTACACAATCGAGTTTTAACATTACTGTAACAGGGTGTCAGGTGTTGAGCTGTCTGGTCTCAAAAAGTGAGCTAGGGGAATTTCTTTGAAGATCTGATATCAAGTTGGCATGACGGGAAGTAATTTTGCTTCGATACAAATTAAAATCCCCTTCAAGCACAGGCTAGAAGGGGAAGATAGTCAGTCTGCTCTTCAAAAGGCATGACGTTAACTGACTAGGAAATGTTTCACGAACTCAGTGATTTTGACCATATCACTTACCGCGATAAACTCTTCTGTCGTGTGTACTTTTGCCATGCCAGTTGAAAGGTTGACAGTTGTGAGACCTTTCTTGTTAAAGTTGTTGGCATCGCTACCGCCGCCAGTGCCTTTTGTGAAGGCGTCAATTCCCAACTCTGAAAACGCTGCTTTTATAGCGTTTACGTGTGGGTGGTTTTCTTCAATAACAAAAGCGTCGTAGGCTCGGCTAGATTCAATTTCGACTTCTGCACCGTGTTTTTCACAGACAGACTCTAATGTTGAGATCATATGATTGACCTGAGCATCTAGTTTATCGCCATTCAGGGAGCGTGCTTCTGCCACGATTTTTAATTCAGGCATAACAATGTTTGTGGCCTGACCGCCGTTAACCATACCGATGTTGGCTGTCGTTTCTTCGTCGATGCGAAGCAGCTTCATTTGGTTGATGGCATCTGCCGCCACCATGATCGCACTGATGCCTTCTCCTGGCGCAAGCCCAGCGTGTGCTGGTCGACCTTTGATTTTTGCCATGATCTTTTGCTGGCCTGGGGCTGCGGTCACAATGGTGCCAATAGGGCCACCCGTATCTAACACGATTGCTTCCGTTGAAGTGACGTGTGACATATCGAAGTATTGTGAACCGAATAAACCGCCTTCTTCATACACGGTGAAAGCAAGTTCTAACGTTTTGTGCTCACGGTTTTCCGCTTGAATACAACGAACGGCTTCCATGATGGCAGCAATACCAGATTTATCATCGCCACCGAGAATCGTATTGCCTTTTGAACGGATAATGCCGTCTTCGATGATTGGCTCAATGCCAATACCTGGAGTGACCGTATCCATATGACAGCTCATTAGAATAGAGCCGTCTTTTTTGCCGTCTAAACGGGCGTACACGTTAAAACCGTTAGAAATGTGCTCAGGCACTGGAAGTTTGCGTACGGTAAAGCCTAGCTCGCCTAGCTGTTCTGCCAGTGTTTCTGCAATTTGTTTTTCGTTTTTTGATTCGCTGTCGATACGTACTAGTTGGCAAAAGTGTTCAACTAAGCGTTCTTGATTGATGTGTGTCATTAGATGTCTCTTTTTCTGATCGAGCGTGAAGCCTTGTGGCTCGGCTCGATAGGGAACAGAGCACCACTTATGGCACAGTTACTTTTGAATAAAACTGAGGTGAATCAATAAAGGGGTATCCATGACACGATTCTGACCGATGAGCCTTTCGAACTGTATGAAGCGTCACGAAACATTACTTTTGATGTTTTGCAGGATCAAATGAATAAATCGGATAGAGATAGGGTGCAATAGACTTTCCATCCCCTTTTGCTTTTTGAGCTACGTTGCCAAGATAAAATGCCAAAGTAACAACTTGTTTACATTTTATGTGGTGGCGTAAAGCCTAAAATATCAATCTAATATATTGAAAATAAGCAGTTTGTTTGATGTTTACGAAAGTGGGTTCGATGTGCTCTCTATGTGTAACATATGTTTTACAATTATGCGTAAAAATCGCCAAGATAAAGATTTCTCACCACCTATTCCAATTTCTCAAGACCTGCGCCAAGTTAGAAAAATAAGTCCAAACAAAAGCTACTGAGACAAGGAGAAAGTCATGGTTGATGCATATAACCCACTAGGAACAGACGGATTTGAGTTTGTTGAATATACCGCTGCTGACAACAAAGGCATTCAACAGCTTAAAGATCTGTTTATATCGTTAGGTTTTGCGGAGATTGCAAAGCATCGCTCAAAAGAAGCGTGGTTATATCGACAAGGTGACATTAGCTTTATTGTGAATGCGCAGCCGCATAGCCAAGCTGAGGGATTCGCCAAAGTTCACGGTCCGTCGGTTTGTGGCATGGCATTTCGTGTGAAAGACGCCACCGTTGCTCTGGCGCATGCATTAGAGAATGGCGGTAAAGAATATAAAACGGAAATTGGGCCGATGGAGCTAAGCATTCCTGCTATTTATGGCATCGGTGAAAGCTTGCTTTATTTTGTCGATCGTTATGGAAAGCAGAGCATTTATGATGTCGATTTTCGTTTTTATGATGATGCTGATGAGCGTTTATCAAAAGCGAATGTTGGTCTTTACGAAATCGACCACTTAACGCACAACGTTAAGCAAGGCAACATGGATGTCTGGTCTGGTTTCTATGAGCGCATTGGTAACTTCCGCGAAATTCGTTATTTCGATATCGAAGGTAAGCTGACTGGTCTTGTCAGCCGTGCGATGACCGCACCTTGCGGCAAAATCCGAATTCCTATCAATGAGTCGTCAGATGATAAATCACAGATTGAAGAGTTTATCCGTGAATACAATGGCGAAGGTATTCAACACATCGCATTGACCACAGACGACATCTACGAAACGGTCAAAACCTTGCGTGAGCGAGGCATGGACTTTATGCCAACACCAGATACTTATTACGAGAAAGTCGATCAGCGTGTTGAAGGCCACGGTGAAGATGTAAGCAAGCTTCGTGATTTGCAGATTCTTATTGATGGTGCGCCAACGAAAGATGGCATCTTGCTACAAATCTTTACTCAAACCGTTATCGGCCCTGTGTTCTTCGAAATCATCCAACGTAAAGGCAATGAAGGCTTTGGCGAGGGTAACTTCAAAGCGTTGTTTGAATCGATAGAAGAAGACCAAATTCGCCGAGGAGTATTGAGCGATGCATAAATGGATCACATTCCCTCACCGGGAGGGAGTGTGCTCTAAACAAGCGCATGCTGACTTCCCGGAAGAGGCAATTTATGAACGTGAGGCAGGTCGAAGTGGCTTCTTCGGCCCCGCAACACATTTTCATCATCAACATGCCCCAACGGGGTGGTCTGAGTGGGAAGGCGAGCTACGTCCACGAGCGTTCGATTTTAATCTAGTCGAAAAAGCCAGCCATATTACCCCTTGGGCAGTCCCGCATCTATTACACAACGCGAATTGTAAAGTTCGTGTTTGGCGTATGGATGAAAAAATGGACTTCTTGGTGAGAAATGCAGATGGCGACGAACTGCTATTCATCCACCAAGGTACGGCAGATCTCTACTGTGATTATGGTCATTTGAAAGTGAGCGAAGGGGATTATGTCATGATCCCTCGCTCAACGAGCTGGCGTTTAGAGCCAAGCGAGCCGATGTTCATTCTGATGATCGAAAACACCGATGCGGCTTATACATTGCCCGAAAAAGGCATGGTTGGAAACCACGCGGTGTTTGATCCGGCGGTTTTAGAAACGCCGTCGATCAACGATCAGTTCCGTGCTCAATATTCTGAGAATCAAACACAGGTTCAGGTGAAACGCCACGATAAAGTCAGTGTTATCACTTACCCATTCAACCCGTTGGATGCGATTGGGTGGCATGGTGATTTGGCGGTAGTAAAAGTGAACTGGCGTGATATTCGTCCACTTATGTCACATCGTTACCATTTACCGCCTTCTGCACATACTACATTTGTAGGAGCAGGATTTGTGGTGTGTACCTTCGTTCCTCGTCCAATTGAAAGTGATCCTGGAGCGCTCAAAGTACCGTTCTACCACAACAATGACGATTATGACGAAGTCTTGTTCTACCATGCAGGTGATTTTTTCAGCCGTGACAACATTGAAGCGGGCATGGTGACATTCCATCCAGCAGGATTTACACATGGCCCTCACCCGAAAGCTTTCAAAGCAGGGCGAGAGCATAAGAAGACTTTTGCCGACGAAGTCGCGGTCATGATTGATACGCGTCACGCACTTCAGTTTTCGGATGAGCTGGAAAAAGTAGAAAACAAAGAATACGTCTATAGCTGGCAAGAGAAGTAAGAGGCAAGGATGAAATTAGCAACCAAGAAAAATGGCACTCGTGACGGTTTGTTGATGGTCGTGAGCAAAGACTTAACGCGCTGCGTACCTGCGACAGAAATTTTCCACCCTATGAACTTAGCACCGACGATGCAGGTGGCGCTTGATAACTGGGATACGCTAGCACCGCAACTGGAAGAGCTATACGTTGCACTGAACAATGGCACGGTTGCAGGGTATGAAGAGTTTGAAGCGCACTACTGTGAGTCGCCGCTTCCTCGCGCTTATCAGTGGGCTGATGGCAGTGCTTACGTAAACCACGTTGAGTTGGTTCGAAAAGCTCGCGGCGCTGAAATGCCAGAGAGTTTTTGGACGGACCCGTTGATGTACCAAGGAGGCTCTGATGCCTTTATTGGACCTTGTGACAACATCGAGTTTGCGAGTGATGAATGGGGTATTGATTTCGAAGGTGAAGTTGCTGTGGTAACTGGTGACGTACCAATGGGCGCGAGTGTTGCAGAGGCTCAGGAGTCGATTCGTTTGATCATGCTGGTGAATGATGTCTCACTACGTGGCCTAATTCCGGCAGAGTTAGCTAAAGGGTTTGGTTTTTTCCAATCTAAACCTTCTTCTGCGTTTTCTCCTGTGGCAGTAACACCTGACGAACTCGGCGAAGCGTGGTACGAAAACAAAGTGCATTTACCATTGCTCTCGACCTACAACCACAAGCCGTTTGGTCGCCCAAATGCAGGTATCGATATGACGTTTGATTTCGCAGACTTAATTGTTCACGCGACTAAAACGCGCCCGCTATCTGCTGGGGCGATTATAGGCTCAGGTACGGTATCCAACAAGCAGGGAACGGAACATGGCACTTCTATTGAAGAAGGTGGCGTTGGCTATTCATGTATCGCGGAAGTTCGCATGATTGAAACCATTCGTGATGGTAAGCCGTCGACTAACTTCATGTCGTTTGGAGATTCAATCAGATTGGAAATGTTCGATGCGGATGGCAACAACATATTCGGTTCGATTGACCAACAAGTTAGCCAATATCTCAGGCACTAACAGTGCTGGTTGGGAGACGATATGAGCGATAGCATGATTTTATACGGATACTGGCGATCATCGGCGGCATATCGTGTGCGTATTTGCTTGAATCTTAAAGAGTTACCGTATGATTCAAAATCGGTACACTTGGTGCGCAATGGTGGCGAACAACACAGTAACGAGTACCATGAGTTAAACGCTTCTGAACTGGTTCCTTTGCTGGTGGATGGGGAGGTTCAGTTAACCCAGTCACTGGCGATCATTCAATACTTAGAAGAACACTACCCGGATGTCACTGTGATCCCCGAGCAAACGCCGCTTCGATACCAAGCGCTAGCTTTGGCTCAGGATATTGCAATGGAGATTCATCCCCTGAATAACTTAAGAGTTCTACAGTATTTAGAGGGGGAGTTAGCTTGCGAACCAGAGCGCAAAGTCGCTTGGATTCATCACTGGATCCACAAAGGTTTTACAGCATTAGAAGAGAAACTTCAGAAGCATCGTAAACTAAATGGTGATTGCAAGTTTAGCCTGACAAGCTCGCCATCTATTGTCGATATTTGTCTGGTACCACAATTTTATAACGCACAACGCTTTGGTGTAGATACCTCTCTTTATCCAACCATTAACGCTGTTGTGCAGTCATGCAATCAACTGCCAGCTTTTATTGATGCGATGCCAGAGAATCAGCCAGACGCTAATAGTTGATTCTTAGCATACATAATGTATTAACAAAATTTAAACGAGCCAATCCAAGTGTGTGATTGGCTCGTTTTTATTGGTGAGCAAAATTTTCTGTTTCTCGCTATCGTCGTGGCGCCTCAAAATTGCGAGGTTTTGTTGCTCTGCATAACATTTCCATTTACGCTTTGAGCAACGAGTTGTTTTGGATGCACTTTATTTATGACCAACATTTTTATCATTGTTGTTCTTCTGGTTTTATTCTTCTTTGTTATTCAAAAGTACGTGATTAAGCACGATGACACGCGTGATTATCCTTATCGCTCGAAAGGCCCTCTGCTCAGAGGTCAAGAGGGTGCGTTCTATAATGCGTTAAGAGCGGCGGTAGGGGAGCATGCCGTAGTATTCGCGAAAGTAAACATGTCCAGTTTGGTTACGCCAAAAGAAATCAAAAATAAGAAGCAGTTTTTTGTCGCGAACAACCGTATATCTCGAAGCTATTTTGATTACGTTATTTGTGACCCAAGGACACTAGAGCCGCGCGTTATCGTTGAATTGGATAATGGGCAGGAGCTAAACAAGGGTAAGATAGAAAGACAAAAGTTATTGATTCATGTTTGTAAGACGGCCAACCTGCCTTTAATTGGCGCTTCGATAAAGCACAGTTATCAAGTTGGGCGATTACGTCGTTTGCTTGCGGCACACATTGATTTGATTGAGCCCGATAAAGAAGTGCGTTTTTGTAAAAAATGCGGCAGTCCGATGATCATTAAAACCGCAAGCCAAGGTGAGTTCAAAGGGAGACGTTTCTTTACTTGTAGCCGTCAGCCGAATTGTACATACACCGAAAATTATAACGTTGTGTTTGAGGCGGACGACTAAACACGACAATTAACCAGCAGAAACAAGGGGCTTTGATTAGAGATGATCAAAGCCTTTTTTGTATCAGTCATCAAGGCAGGGCCTATACTTTGAAAAAGAGGGCAGAATAGGGCAGCCATATGCGATACGGATGGATTTTATCGGCGTTGTTCATCGCATCGAATGTTAGTGCGATACCTAATTTGAAACCACTGGAGTGTGAATTGACAGAGACACCCCAAGATCATTTCTTGTTTTACCGAGAGCAAATGGTTTACCACAGTGAGCAGTTTGTCATATTTCAAAACTTCAAAGGCAGGGTGAGCACTCAAGTGGACGTCAAAACAGGAGAGTTGATTCGTACAACCTATATCGGCGAACCATTTAAACCTAAATATCAGATTTTGTTCGGCACTTGCCCTAAGGTATCGCAAACCTTACAGATTTGGATGCTCAGTGAAGTGCCTTACGACAATTAAGTGAGATAATAAAAGTTATATAGATCACACTTTTAAACCCTGCAGGCTCAGTCCTTGTCGATAAAATCATCTGAAAACGCGTGTTGAGTTTACATTTTCGCCAAACGGTTCAAAGTTGGTAAATTTGTGCTTGCACCGTCGTTCGCTTATAGCTAATATCCTCGTCGTTCCAGAGAAATGCGTCCGTAGCTCAGCTGGTTAGAGTATCGCCTTGACATGGCGGGGGTCGGTGGTTCGAGTCCACTCGGACGCACCATTCTGAATTGAATGGTTAGGAACATAAAAATTTGGGTCCGTAGCTCAGTTGGTTAGAGTACTACCTTGACATGGTAGGGGTCGGCGATTCGAGTTCGCCCGGACCCACCAAATTTTAAAAAAGCCCACCTTTTGGTGGGCTTTTTTGTGTCTGTAATTCATTGATACTCAAGTAAAACTACTTCTTTTCTTGTCCCTTGTTTTTGCTCTGCTTTAGCCCCTTGTCAGAGATAAAAGCGCACTACTTGATCCGCAACACAACCTCAAAACCCTAAATGCAATGCATAAGGTGCATACGCTTCAAACCCACTAGAGCCGTCTATAAATCATGTTGCGTGCCACTAGCCGTGGCATTAGAGACACTGACTATTAATCTAAATTATCTGGCGTGTGAAGATTGGTGCCGCATATTGTACATTTGTAGTCACCAGTCGCTTCGCCTTCCATTAATGAGCTAATTATTGCTGCAAATAGACCTGAGAAGAAACCTTTAGCTTTTTTCTCGGTCTTTTCCTGCGCTTTAGAGAAGCTTTCGTACCGATGTAGCGTTACTTCTTTACAATTACAGCAAAACGCTCTTGTCTCTTCAGAACCGTACATTTTTACCAATTGATTTACTCCCTGTAAGTTAATTTCCCCAAGTGGCGTTATGTTCAAGGGTAAGTCACACAAGACTGATGTGTGACTTACCCTAAACACTAAAACTAACGTAATGTAAAACACCACATGTTATGAATGATTATTTAACGCCTTGTTATCCGAGCTTGCTAACTCTGCTGATTGAATAGTTGTGGCAATAAGCTCTTCAAATAGAGCTAATTGCCCAGCAGGTATCAATTGATTTTGTATAGCTTTTCGTTTGTTTGAGTCAAATAGCCGCTCTGTTAACCAACCAATTAGATACATCAGTGAAAGACAGCCACCAGCCGTCGCTACATTACCGTCTATCACGAGAGGCAGATCCTGAACATCTCCTCCCATACTTTGTAGAACGTCCTTTGCATCTGGGTTTGTTGTTAATCGCTTGCCTTTTAGTAAACCGAGTTCATGGAGGATGAATGATCCCGCACAAATCGAACCTATTAGCTGCCTATTTGGATCAAGATTCAACGCCGACATAAATTCAGCATCTTTTAAAGCGGCTGGAATACCCCGTTTGCCGCTTGTAATAAGAACGACATCTTGATTCGTCACCTCAGAAAGGTGTCCGTCTGTTTTAACTTTCATACCGAGGTGGGAATGATGTTCAGATTTAGTTCCAAGTATACTTACTGTCCAACTGTCGGTTG
Organism: Vibrio sp. Vb1026; assembly: GCF_033338745.1. Taxonomy (NCBI): domain Bacteria; kingdom Pseudomonadati; phylum Pseudomonadota; class Gammaproteobacteria; order Vibrionales; family Vibrionaceae; genus Vibrio; species Vibrio sp. Vb1026. The sequence goes on along the minus strand of NZ_JAWOTH010000004.1, from coordinate 71,701 downwards.
TGCGCCCCAGCAAGTCATACATAAGAAAGAAATCGACATCCGTGAAATCATCAAATAAAACAACGCCGATTTTATACATAACATTTATCCTTTTGGACTTACTCGTAAGTCGCAAAATCTGTAGTAGGAGGGGAGGGGCATTCGATACACAAGCTTCTGCTAAGCACCTTAAATACCAAAGGCGGTGCAAACTAACAATGCCATGTGTACCAAATCCCTATTATAAAACTTTGTTATGTTTGTTTTATGAGCCCGCCCAGAAAAACTCAACCCTAATACCACTTGGGTCGTAACACATTAAATGTTTTGCGGGTCCTGTTTTAACAAGCTCGGGACCAAACTCAATTTCGATTCCCGACGCCATAAATTGATCACGCAACTCATAGAGTTGCTTCTCAGTCTCTACGAGTAAAGCTAAGTGATGCAAACCAATATTCGTTTTTCTGTCAAATGGAGTGGCGGCATCAGCCTTAGCCGCCCATAGTGTAAGCATGATATGCCCATCACTCACAAATATTGCCGGGTAGTCTGGATTTCTTTTTACTTCACTCCAACCTAATTGTTCAGTGAAAAACTTCGCGCTTGCTTCTAGGTTAGATACGGTTAAACCTACGTGGTGTATGCCTTTTGTTAACACAGTCACTTTGTTTCCTTACTCGTTTTAATGGCTATCAAACAAAGATAACTCGATAAAAAGTAAGCATCAATACGCATATATTGATTAACTTCGTCAATCTATTCGAATACGGTAATCCAACTGGAAACATAACATTGTAAACAAGAAACCCAATCTTGAACTAAAAATTAAACTTAGAGTTCATCCTTAAGTCCTGTATTAATCAAATACATTAATAGCCATAATATTTAAGCCAGCCTATAGGGCATATCATTCCATTAAAGGTTTGAATGTTCTTATTCAAGCTAACGTCTTCCAATTTGTAACAGTGAACAACATTACTAGTCGAAGTAGATGCTGGTGTTGAATACGTCACAGGTTTAGAAGCGTTTGCTTTATGTATTTCATGTGCTCGCTGTTGGTCTATCGCCACTTGATTCTTATGATTGTTAACTTCTCGCAATCCAGATTCTAGGGATAGGTGCCAATCCTTACATGTTGTTCCTAAACCATCATTCTGAGACTGATATTCTGATAACGCTACACGAGCTTCATTTACCGACTGATCGATATCGGACTGATCGACTAGCCAAGTAGAAAAAGAATAGTTAATGGCCTCTCGATAGTTTACCGATTGCTCTAAGCTATAAGCATCGGAATGAAAACAGGCCTCTACCACTGCCCATTGAGTCGATAGGTTTGATAATACGTTTTCAGGTATAGGCTGTAGCTGGCTTTGCGTAGACTGGCAACCGGCTAGAAGAAAAGGGACAGGGAGTAGTTTTAGAAAAAATTTTTGGTTCATTTTAATCTTAAAATTAATGCAATCTTTTTCATTATCATAATACAGGACGATTGAAGAAAGTAGCATTTCTATCAGTAAGGGAATGTGGCTAACGCACTGATAAGGTGTGAGTAAAGCGATATCAAAGCCCTCAACACACCTTAACTACGAATACTACCGCATAACAAAGATGCTATGCGGTAACGGTAGTATTCAGGCTTGAACAGTTTGTCGCACGTTGTTCTCGCCTGCCAGCACGGAAATTCTCTCAAAATCTCGACTCGGGAAGTCAGGATCTACGTACACAAACATACGACTTATCATTTTTCCTTCAAACTCAAATACACTACAAAAACGCCCTGTGGAAACTTTGTTGTCCGGCCAAGAGGTACCATCACTCATTACGCCGCCTTCCTGTCCTTCAACAATGACCTTGTTTCCAGCAGTCGTTATTTGAAAGCCGTCTATGTCGTGCCAGATATTAATCAACGAGCTACCAATCCTATTGCCAAACTCCACTAAGGCACTCTTTCCTTTCGCTTGCCCAAATTTAGGAAAGAAAAAATCAACATCCTCTGAGAATAGATCCAGATAGCTAGGATCACCGGCATCTATTTTCTCGAAATACTTAACTACTAGCCCAACTAAATCGTCTTTTTCCATAATTATTTCACACCCATATAAGCTTTACGCACAACCTGAACGCTTGCATCTTAAACACAGAGTACATTTAAACTGAAATTGCCAAGAGTTGCGAATCTTATTGAAGTGCCTTGTTAGATGTAATCCGTTTAGCCTACGTATACACCATTGAAGTATTCGACGCGTTCTAACGTCATTCTTAACTTACATTCTTCAATCTGGACACCTTGCCAGGGTGAGGGTGTGGAAGACAGGCCCGTAAATTCACATTCGGCGTCTCTGTATTTTAGCCAAGCTCTTTGGGCCTTTCGAAATGGCTCTACCAGTTCGGTCTGAGACCATGTTTCCCTTAGTGCTTTTTCTTCCTCACCTATTCTAGCGATTGCTTCCTTGTAACTTTCGTTAAGCTCTTTATCTGCAGATTCCATCTTCTTTTCTACACACTGATAACCAGCCATAACGCCACCGCCTTTTACTTTGCAGGGATCTTCAACATCAGCAGAAGCCAAGCAAGGTAAAGAAACCAACGCAAATATCATAAGTAATTTGTTCAAAATTGCCTCCAAGCTCCGAGTGCTTGTTAAACCGTTATCAGCTATTTTTCCTTTTTAATCATGCAGCTTTTTGTCTGTGCCTTCAAAGATAAAATAGAAGGTTAGTGATTCTAGTGCCTAAATAGAAGGTAAAAGAGATTGATACACGGGTTAAATGACGCCTTAATCTGAGTTACTTTTAGTGGGCGTTTTGTATCAATCTTTTCTGTGGAATCATTAGTTTGATGGCGTCTGAGGATGTTAATATGACTCCCATTGAATTTATTATCGCCCTGAAACACCTAGGTTGAATTAAGTGGTGACTATTCCCCTCCAATCATGAAGTTGGTTCAAAGGTAGGGCGATAAATGTTGCGATTCGTAATAAAAATTTATGCCAAGTGCAGTTCGCTATCGCGGCTTATATTGAGTCGGGCAATAACCTCTAATGATGTCTGAGTTTCGTAGCTTGTTGTGTTTTGTATTGCGCCCCGAAACCCTTTTACGCCACAATTTAAAGCTACTTGATTTGAGCCGGCTACGCATAAACTGAATCACGTCGGATTCATTCAAACCAAATTGGAATTCGATAGCCTCAAATGGGGTGCGGTCTTCCCATGCCATTTCTATTATTCTTGACTCAGTTTCCGAGGTCAGTTTCATTTCAAATAACCTATTTTAGAAAAGAGGTTTCTACGACGGAAATTGAGTCTTGGTTCAAATGTTCTTATATGCGTGCTTAGTGTTTAGCGACTTAACACCTACAAAAACTTCTCAATGAGGACTTCGTCTACGTATCTCCCACGAACTTTTGCATGCTTCTTCGCGGTCCCTACGATTTCAAAGCCTTGTTTGAGATAGGCTGATAACGCTCGCTCATTATCGCTGCGAACGTACGCAAATAGTTTTTCGTAACCCTTTTGTTTGGCTACTTCGAATGTCGATTTGAAAAGCTGTTTAGACACACCTTGGCCACGAGCACCGTCACTAACAAACGTACCAATTATGCCAACATGGTCAAAAGCTTTTGTATATTGTGCAAAGGGCTCGATATTTTGGAAACCAATGACTTGTGAGCTATTTTCGGATAAAGCGACTGTAAACACGCCCCGTTCTGGGAAATGAGTAATGAACTCTTTTTCTTCTTCAGGTGTGAAAGGCGTATCTAATACAGTGTATAAACCTTCAATAATGATGGGGTTGAGGACGTTTGTAATGCCTTCAGCATCACCTAAAGTTACCTGACGTACAATTAAATTCATGCCACTTAGCTCCTATTAAAATTAGGGCTGTTTTGTACATGAGTTGGAGACTTGCGGCAACAAGTAACGTCATTAAGTCGTAAAGAATATACCTATTACACTTAAACGGCGGTTAATAGTGCCGATTGTTACTTTGGTATTTCTGATATATCACTTTTTAAGTGACGGCTTAACTTCTACAGAATATTTCCACATCACGATCCCGTTTTCTACAAGATCATAACTCGCGCTTTCACCCTCGGAGTTGAGTACAAATACCGGCATTTCCATCCTTGACGTAGCGCCATCTTGGTTGCATGACATGGTAGCTTCAAGCTGTATGCTATTTTTGCTCGGTTCTGAAAGGGTTCCTAAGTACGTGCAGCCGTCGACAAAACTGGTTTTACTTTTTCCTTTAGAGGATATTTCAAAAGTCGGAAAAATGAATGTTGATTGAGGCTCTGTTACTACCACATTTACTTGATAGTACGTCGCTGAAAAAGCATTGAAATGAGCTCCAAGCATAAGTAAGAACAAGATTTTTGATTTCATAAACTCTTCTTTATTTCGATATTACTAGTTTGGTTACGGCGCTATTAACGTGACCACTTAATCTAAAACTTTACTGCGTAAGCATTAAAAAGGATACAAAGGTAGAGTAGTTGAATATGGTTAATCGGCCGTAAATAGTTTTATTAAGCGATTTTACATACCTAAAAGAGGTAAGTTCTTTCGCTTTTGATAGGTTAATGCTAATTCTAAACAGGTCTTGATTGAAGCTTCTGGCAAAGGTGCTGATAAAGATAGAATTATTGCTCGATTACCCTGAAACTCAAGTGAGTCACTATACAGTTCGCGGAATGTGTCGACGAGCTTAGTTTGGCAATTAAAGAACAGATAATAACGACTAGGCGTTTTCTGTTTCCAATCCATCCTTACCGGGCTACCTGTTTTCACACTGTAGCTTGGCTCTCCCCATTTTAGAGATTCTTCAACTTCCCCCAGTTTTAATTCAGAAGCGATAGTTAAGACGATATTTCGTAGCTCTTCTATCCGAATACGCACATGTTTTGGATACTCATCAAATCTTGCCTTCACTGCATGATTCATTGGTATCTCCTATAAATAGCGCTGTTTTGGGGTGAAGCCCAAGCATACTTTGGCTATGTAGCAATTACGTCATAATGTTATTAATCAATAAATCTAGCACATAGCCAAAATACTAAGCGTAAGGGTTTCCCTCGGTTACGTTTAGGATGCTCTGGGTGAAAACATGATGATTGACATGCCAAGCATAGCGACAGAAACCCCCACTATGTCCCAGAGCGTTGGTCGAACGCCGTCGATACACCACAACCATAGAATTGCGACAAAAATATAGACACCACCGTAAGCGGCATAAACTCTGCCAGTTGCGGTAGGATGTAAAGATAGAAGCCAAGCAAACATAGCAAGGCATAGCGCTGCTGGTACCAAAAGCCAAACTGACTTATCTTCCTTTAACCAGAGATAAGGTAAGTAGCAGCCTAATATTTCTGCAATGGCGGTTATAAAGAAAAGCCCAATGGTTTTGACTTCAGTCACTTAAACATTCCTATCTTTTTCTACAAATATATGAGGCTGGTTAAATGGGCAATTGCTCGGCTCATTACATTTCGCCCAGCTTAATCTTGGATTGAGCCTCACTCACGGTTTGTTTACCGAATAACAAATCCATCATCGAAATGATTCGTTTGTTGTCTTTACCCCATTTATCTGGATTCGCGCTGTTTGGTGCTTTAAATTCAACTTGTCCTACTTTTTCGTTATTTTTGTAGGCTTTGATCTGAGCATCAGCGATAAATGTTCTAAAATCCCAGCTCCAGCGTGATACGTAAGTAAGTGTCAGCTCAGAGCTAACAGGAGGAGTGCCATCGCTTACGACTGTGCATTTGTGGGCGGTATCCAAACACCAGTCTTGCATCGAATCTAAGAAAACATCTCGCGTGGCGTTGTCTTTTACGATGGTGATTTCCTTGCTCTGATTTTCTTTCGAGATTGTTTCTACCGTATACTTTGGTGCCGCACATGCAGCTAATAGAATAGGCAAGCTTAGAATGATGAGTTTTTTGTGCATCTTATGTCTCTTTTTTTTTAAATTTATATATTCAAACAACTTCAAGATACTGAGTTCAACGAGAATAACTAACAAGCATGGCAACTGTTATTAACAAAACCTTTAGAGTAGAAGGGTTTGTTTCGGGAGTATGCCAATGTCTCGATGCAAAATAATTAGTAAGAGATTGCTATTGCGTTATGTTAACTCTTGAACTTATGTCCGTATCAATGTCCAGAATTCTTCGCATTGAAGTTTTTGAAGTGCAATTCTAACGGAATTTTAAATTGCTGCATAATGCTCAATTAAGAGGAATAGGGGAGCTTATCGTTAAACATAACGTGTAGTGCTGTAAATTGGTCCCTAAGACTAAGCTAAAAGGGCCTAATGTTTTAAAATAGCTTCTTGTCTATTCTGCTGTGTGAGTTTTCAATGTTGTCTCATACTAGCCACTTAAAAGAGCGCTGTAAGAACTCGTCTGCATTATCAAGGACGATTTCACCGTGAGCCATAACCAATATATTAGGTTTCCAAGACAGCAATTTATTTAAGTGTTTTCGAGCCTCTTGTTTGCTAAACATAAAACTTAGGCGCCAATCCAAAGGCATTTTTCCATTCGGAGCAAGAATACCGGCCCCTTTAGCCACAAACCGCTGCCAGTAGTTAAAGTCCTGGCCAGAAAAATTCTCGACGAGGTCAGTAACAATTAAGGTCTTTGAAAGTCGATGATAAAACACACACTCTTCCATTAATGGAGAGCCAGAAAATAGTTCTTGTTCAATCTCAGAGTTCCAAGCATTACCGCCTTGGTTAAGTGAAGCGTGAAAGTGTATATCACGGCACTTCTTAATGACTTCATCTGTGCCATAAATTTCTGCGCTAGGATAGGCAAATACCCATTCAGATAAGAACAAGTGGTGTAAATGATTAGGAGCGATTAAGTATTTCACTTGGCCTAGATTGTTGATTTGCTCTTTAATCGAATTTGATAACTGAATTGGACTATGAACCCAAAGGCCACCATCAGAAAGCCTAACAATAGTCATACGAGTGGTGTATGGGAGTCCTAAGAATTGGACGGGATCTCCGTCAAATATCCATATCTCATGGGCTAACTTTTTCATGTCTCTCCAACCGTTAACACTGTATTAAGGCGGCATTTAAGTTACTCAAAAGCTGCCTTGCTGCACAATAAACGCTTCGCTAAGCGTAAACCAAAAATATTAGGTTTACCAAACCCTTATTGAGTGCAGCTGTATGTCTTTGAGTATTTTTATACTGAACGGCGTAAAGTAGTTTTAAGAGGATCATTTGACTTGATAGAACAAAACCCCGCTATTTTTGAGCAGGGCTTTGCAATTAGATAAAGGGGCTAACCGATAATGAAGAAGAAAATCGCGGTTGCAACAATACCAATCAACGCATAAGGAAACTGTGTGGTTGCGTGTTGCATTGCTGTACAGCCTGAGCCTTGTGCAGATAACACGGTTGAGTCACTAAAGAAACAAGAGTGGCTCCCTGCCGCTGATGCTGAAAGCAGCGCTGCAACGGTTAAGTGTAGAGGCACACCAAGCTGTTCGCCCAAAGGTAGAACAATTGGCATCGCTACTGCAAACGTTCCCCAAGACGATGCCGTTGCAAATACCAACGCGCCCGTAATCATAAAGATAATCGCAGGGAAGTAAGACGCTGACAGGTAAGGGCTGACGGTCTCAATGACATACTGCGTGACGCCCAATGAGTCGTTGACCGATTTCAACATGAAACCACCAATAACGGTCGCAAGCGGCAGTAGCATAACTTTAATGCCATCATAAACAGCTTCGAACATGTCGTTCATCGAGAGCAGTTTTTGTGCGCCGTAAAAGCTAATAGTAAAGATTAACGCGACGAAAACACCAGCAAGTAGATCGATACCAAAATACCAACTTGCGGCAACAAGTACGATCATTGGTAACAAGAAGTTGACAAGGCCCATGGTTGGGTTGGTATGTGCAGATACATCGGGACCAAAGTCGACATCTGTTGCACCGTCTGGACGAACTTGACCATTCTTCGCACGCTTTTCTGCCTTTTTCATCGCGCCTAGATCTGGGACCTTTTCCATTGCAACCAGCAAAACAATCACCAGCGTTACCCAGCCGTAAGCCATGTATGGAATAGCTTCAATGTATGCTTTGATACCATCTCCCGCTTCTGCTACTCCGTTTGCTTCTAGCAAAGAACTGAAGAAAATTGCCCAAGTGGAAATTGGTACGAGGATACAGATAGGTGCGGCGGTTGAATCCACAAGATATGAGAGCTTTTCACGCGAGATTTGGTAGCCGTCCGTAACTTTTTTCATTGAGGAAGAAATTGCAATCGCATTCAAATAATCGTCGATAAAGATCAGAATACCTAACGCAAAGGTCATCAGCATCGATTGCTTACGGCTTTTTACTTTCGTGACCAGCATGTCGGAGAAGCTTAAGATACTGCCGCCTTTCTCCAAAATAGCAATTAGGCCGCCCATCAAACCACAAACGAGGATGATCCAGGCGATAGTTTCATCCATCATTACACTCATGGAAATATCAACAATCTGTTCCACCGCTTCAGTTGGGTTAAGCAGAAGAACACCGGCAATAGCGCCGCTAAAGAGGGCTTCCACAGTTCGGTGTGTTGTCAGCGCAAAGACCAATACCAACGCCGTTGGTAAAAGACTCATCCATCCGTAGGCTTCGCCTTCCTCATGGTTCAAACCGATTGTGGTAAAAAAGACAAACGTCGCAACCGAGATTAAAGAAACAATAATGTGTTGAGAGTTGATTTTAAGAGGCGCATCCAGCGCCTTGGTCTGCGTAGTCATAAAGTTCATTTCCTTTGTTTATGCCGAGTGCAACATCCAGTCGATTTCCAATGGAGTAATCGCTCGCTCAAATTCTGCGAGTTCACTCTGTTTGCAAGCTAGATACAAATCGATAAAGTCTCTTGAGATGTATTGAGCTAGCTCACTGTGCTCCAGTCGCTCTAGAGCTTCTGACATACGCAGAGGTAACTCAATTGCATCATCACTGAGAGTCGGTGGACATTGATCTTTGGTGTAGCTTTCACTCGCTAATACTGCGGAAAGTACTACTGCAGCGAGAATGTATGGGTTAACGTCAGCGCCTGCTATACGATGCTCTATACGGCGATTTTTGCTATCGCTGATAGGCACACGCAACGCAACACCGCGGTGGTTTTCTCCCCAATCGGCTTTGGTTGGGACGTAAGCGCCAGGAACAAAGCGACGGTAAGAGTTAACGTTAGGACAGATTAGGGCCATGGCATCGGATGTTTGTGACAGCATCGCTGCCATGGTTTGATAGAAGAAGGCGCTCGCTTGACCGTCTGATTGGCTAAAGTGGTTGTTACCATCTGTATCAACCAAGCTGAGATGAATGTGCATGCCATTACCCGCTTGCTCACTAAAAGGTTTCGCCATAAATGTGGCGTCAAATCCGTGCTGATGAGCGACCTGGCGAATCAAGCGTTTTGCGATGATGATTTCATCACATGCTCGAAGTACATCTTTAGAATGGTTGAAGTTGATTTCGAACTGCCCTGGTGCCGATTCAGATAGGGCTCCGGAAGTGTTTAAACCTTGTTCTAATGCAATTCGATTAAGGTCGGCCAAGAAATCAGCGTAGTCATCTAGTCCATCAAGGTCGTAAACCTCGGTATCTTTTTCTCGAGTTTTTTTCGTGGGGTTAATTGCCGTTAATGGTTCGCCATTTTCGCCGCGGGTTTTGTCTATTAAATAGAACTCCAGCTCGAGCGCGACACAAGGATATTGGTCTTTAGCATGCAGTGTTTGCAATATAGAAGCGAGAATGTTTCGGATGAACAGTGGGTTAGGGTGCTGCCCGGTTTCATCCATCATACTAAGCAGTAGCTGACCAACTTGTTCTTTTGCCGTCGGCATTAAGGTGCCGCTGATTGGATAGCAGAGGTTATCTGGTTCTCCGAGATCTTCTCCCAACCCGGCCGTTTCAACGACGTTACCTTTGGTATCTAGGGTGATGGTCGAAAGGGGGAGGGCAACACCTTTATTCAGTTTTTCTAGAGCATCTATCGGGATGCGTTTTCCTCTTGGGGTGGCATTTATATCGGTAAAGATGAGATCGATAAATTCAATATCGGGCCATTTTTGTTTAAAATTTTGTACTTCCTGTAGATACGATTCCATTTTCTTCTCCAAATAGCCTGACGAGTAGAAATTAGAAATAACCAAATTAACAAATAAATTACAGAACTCTGAACGAGTTGTTTGTTTTTCAGGTTATTTTTAATTTAAACATGCACTTATACTGTGCCTTTGATGTTTAACGGCTTGTTTTTATGTCTTTCTGTTAACTATTTTGTAACAGTTGGTTTTGTTTTGTTCAATATAATGAGCATAAATATTCAGTTTTGAAGCCTAAAAAGTGCGCCAGATCACGTTGCGACGATAATAATGGTCATCTGTGTTGATAATTTTGTACATGGTTTGTAGGGTTTGTGTTAAATAAATTGAACACGGACATATCATGGCAGATACACACAAACCCATCATTGGTGTGGTTAGCTGCGCTAAAGAGTTGGGTGGCTATCAGATACAAGCGGTCAACGACTTTTACCTTCGCGCCATAAAGGATTTTGGAGGACTACCGATTATGTTGGCTCCCGACATGTCGGGCGATGACGTAACCACCATCCTAGACATATGTGATGGTTTTCTTTTTCCTGGCAGCCACTCTAACGTTGCGCCACATCGATACAATGCAACGCACGAAGAGAGCTACAAAGATGAAGCTCGTGATGAGCTCTCATTCACGTTAATTCGTCATGCGGTTGACCAAAACATTCCGTGCCTTGGTATTTGCCGCGGCTTTCAAGAGATGAATGTCGCACTTGGTGGCTCGTTAAACCCAGCCGTTCATGACTCCGGCTTCAATGACCATCGTGAAGCGCCTGTTGAAGATTTCGAACAAAAATACGCGCCAGCACACGCTGTGCTAGTTCAAAAGCAGAGCTTATTTGAACAATGGCTGGTGCAAAATCATTGGGAAAATACCACCTTCTTTGAAGTGAACACACTACACAACCAAGGCGTCGATCAGCTTGCTCCTCTATTACAAGTAGAAGCTAAAGCCCCGGATGGCTTGGTAGAAGCATTTAGTCTTCCTAATCAAAAATTTTTCGTTGGCGTGCAGTGGCACCCAGAATGGGAAGCAAAAACCAATCATTTCTCTCAAATTTTGTTCAATGAATTTATGATGGCTACCTCTCGTTAAACGTTTGGAGCTGTATGAATGGACAATCAAGAGATTGGTAAAAATATTGTTCAGTTACGAAAAAAACATGGATTGTCACAAAGGGAACTAGCCGAGCGCGCTGGTATTACCCACAGTGCAATCTCATCCATTGAAAATGGAAAAGTGAGCCCGTCGGTCAGCTCACTACAAAAAATCGTTAATGTATTTTCTTTATCGTTATCAGAGTTTTTCACTTTTGAACAACCTTCGAACGAGGAAGTGAAAGTAGTCATCAAGCCGTCAGATCTTGTGGAAATCGGGAGCGAGACGGTGTCCATGAAACTGGTAACGAATGGCGACAAAGATCAAGTCATCGGATTCTTGATCGAGGAATACGCACCTTATGGAACCACTGGTGCGGCAGAAATCAAACACGAAGGCGAAGAGATTGGCACCGTATTAGAGGGTGAAATCACTCTGGAATATAAAGGGCAATCTCATGTCATAACAGCGGGAGAGTCGTACATTATTGATACGACGAAGCCCCATCGATTTACAAATCACACAGACAAGGCTTGTCGAATGATAAGTGCGCATACGCCAACCACATTTTAGTGGGGGCTTGCCTTGTGTGATCACAAGGAGAGCGTATGAAAACCCAAGAGCAATGGATTGAACTAAAAAACAATCTAAACATCGAAAACAGGGCGTACATTAACGGTGAATACAGTGCCGCTTTAACAGGGCAAACCATCCCGGTAGTTAACCCAGCAACAGATGAGATATTCACCGAAATCGCCCGTTGCCAAAATGAAGATGTTGATCTCGTGGTTTCATACGCTCGCCAAGCATTTCAATCCGGTCAGTGGAGCGAGAGCAGCCCAGCTCATCGCAAAGCAGTGCTTAAACAGTTTGCTGACTTGATTGATCAAAACCAAGAAGAATTGGCTCTGCTAGAAACGCTTGATACCGGTAAGCCTATCTCTCACAGCTTCTCTACCGATATTCCTGGCGCGGCGAGTGCATTACGCTGGTACGCAGAAGCAATCGACAAAGTATACGGCGAAGTTGCCCCAACCGAAAAAGATGTACATGCCTTTATTTCCCATCAGCCAATTGGCGTGGTCGCTGCGGTTGTGCCGTGGAACTTCCCCCTTTGGCTTGCGTGCTGGAAGCTTGGCCCTGCTTTAGCCGCTGGTAACAGCGTGATTCTAAAACCGTCAGAAAAATCTTCTCTCACCGCGATATTCCTAGGTCAACTTGCTTCTCGAGCGGGCTTGCCAACAGGCGTTTTCCAAGTCGTTACGGGTTTTGGTCATGAAGCTGGCGACGCGCTGGCGAAACACCAAGACGTAGACTGCATCGCCTTCACAGGCTCGACGCGCATTGCAGGTCAACTGATGGTCAGATCGGGTGAGAGCAACCTAAAGCGTGTGTTTGCAGAAGCGGGCGGCAAGAACGCGAACATCGTGTTTGAAGATTGTGATGATTTAGACCGCGCAGCAGCAGATACCGCTGCAGGGTGTTTTTACAACCAAGGTGAGGTGTGCGTCGCGGCAACCCGCCTGCTTGTTCACGAAAGCATCAAAGAGCAGTTTATAGAAAAAGTTATTCAAGCGTCGAAAGCGTTCACGCCAAAAGACCCAATGGACCCAAGTTCATCAATGGGTGCGCTCATCGACCAAGATCATAAATCAAAAGTATTGGAATACATCTCGTTAGGTGAATCAGAAGGTGCAAACGTACGTTGTGGCGGCGATGTCGATGGGCAGGGCGCATTTGTTTCCCCAACCATTTTAGACAACGTCGACAACAAGATGCGTGTCGCCCAAGAGGAAATTTTTGGTCCGGTGCTGTGTGTCATTCCATTCAAAGACGAAGCGCAAGCAATCGAGATCGCTAACGATTCGAAGTACGGCTTAGGCGCGGCACTCTGGAGTAGCAATATCAACCGCGTTCATCGCGTAGCAAAACGACTGCAAGCCGGCTCGGTTTGGGTTAACAACTACAACGAAGGTGACATGACGGTTCCATTTGGTGGATTCAAAATGAGCGGAAACGGTCGAGACAAGTCTCTCCACGCGATTGAAAAATTCACCGAAACCAAAACCACTTGGATTCGCCTCCATCCTTAAGCCTGCTGACGATTACGATAAATAAAGGAATAGTTCTATGAACAAGCATACGGATTCGTTCTACGCGCACTCTGTGCCAAACATGCCGGAATACACACAATTACAAGACAACATCGAGTGCGATGTGTGTGTAGTCGGTGCGGGATTCTCTGGTCTTTCTTCTGCACTGCACCTAGCGGAAAAAGGTTTTAAAGTTGTTGTGCTAGAAAGCGCAAAAGTGGGCTTTGGGGCAACTGGTCGTAACGGCGGCCAAATCGTTAATAGCTACAGCCGAGATGTTGACGTGATTGAAAGCCGTTACGACCAAAACCAAGCTAAAGCTCTGTGCGATATGATTTTTGAAGGCGGCGATATCATCCGTGGTCTGATCGACAAATACGACATCAACTGTGATTACAAGCAAGGCGGCTTGTTCACGGCACTGAATAGTAAACAACTCAAAGGGCTAGAAGAGCATAAGAAGAACTGGGAGCGTTACGGCAACGACCAACTGACTCTGCTTGACGCAGGAGAAGTAGAACAAGCGGTAGGGACCAAAGTGTACACTGGTGGCTTGTTGGATATGCGCGGTGGTCACATTCACCCGCTTAAACTCGCGTTAGGTGAAGCCGCTGCGTTTATTTCTCTGGGTGGCCAAATCTTCGAACAGTCGGCGGTCGTGTCGATTGACAAAGGGATTAACCCAGTAGTCAAAACGGCGCAAGGTAGCGTGAAGAGCAAGTACGTGGTTTTGGCAGGTAACGCGTATCTTGGTGGGTTGGCACCAAACATCAGCAACAAAGCGATTCCGTGTGGCACACAAGTGGTGGCGACTCAGCCTTTGAGTGATGAGCAGCTAAAACAAGTGCTGACCAGTGACTACTGCGTTGAAGACTGTAACTACTTGCTTGACTACTTCCGCTTAACCGCCGACAAGCGTTTGTTATTCGGAGGTGGCGTGGTTTACGGCGCACGTGACCCAGAAAACATTGAAGCATTGATTCGTCCGAAGATGGAGAAAGTCTTCCCACAATTGAAAGGCATCAAGATTGATTATACCTGGACGGGTAACTTCTTGCTGACTTACTCACGCATGCCGCAATTTGGCTCGTTTGCAGACAACATTTACTACCTACAAGGCTACAGCGGTCACGGTGTAACGTGTACTCACCTCGCAGGCAAGTTGCTGGCAGAAGCATTGACCGGACACGCTGAACGTTTCGATGCGTTTGCTGCACTGAAACATTACTCCTTCCCAGGTGGCCGCCACTTCCAAATTCCGTTTACGGCAATGGGCGCGGCTTACTACAACCTACGTGACAAACTGGCGATTTAAGAGATAAGGAATATCCAATGAGCAAAGTGGTGAAATTTGCAGCCCTTCAACTGACGAAAAGCTGGGATCTGGAAGATAACCTAGCCAAAGCAAAAAAGGCGATTCGTGAAGCAGCACAAAACGGTGCGAACGTGATTCTTCCGCAAGAGCTGTTCGCTGCGCCTTACTTCTGCAAAAAACAGGAAGCAAAGTATTTCGAGCTTGCAGAAGAAACGGAGAATTGTCGTCTTATTAAAGAGATGAGTGCGTTAGCTAAAGAGCTCGGCGTGGTGATTCCTGTCAGCTACTTTGAAAAAGCGGGCAATACGTTTTTTAACTCGCTAGTGATGATTGATGCCGATGGTACGGTACTAGATAACTACCGCAAGTCACACATTCCTGATGGCCCGGGCTACAGCGAAAAGTACTATTTTAGCCCTGGCGATACCGGTTTCAAAGTGTGGCAAACCAAGTTCGGTAAGTTCGGTGCTGGCATTTGTTGGGACCAATGGTTCCCAGAGCTTGCGCGCAGCTTGGCTCTGCACGGCGCGGAAGCGATTTTTTACCCAACTGCAATCGGTTCTGAGCCTCAAGATCCGACACTGGATTCACGTGATCACTGGCAACGTACAATGCAAGGTCACTCGGCAGCAAACCTCGTTCCAGTCATCGCGTCAAACCGAGTTGGTACTGAGGTCGATGATGGTATCGAGACCACGTTCTACGGCTCTTCTTTTATCACTGACCACACTGGTGCAAAAATTGCCGAAGCACCACGTGAAGGTGAAACCATCATTTACGCAGAAATCGATCTCGCTGCGATAGCGAAAGCGCGTCATGCGTGGGGCTTGTTCCGCGACCGTCGTCCAGACCTCTACACCAGCGTTGGCAAGCTAGCTGTTTAAAGAGGCGTTAGTATGAAGTTATCGACAACACCAGCGCAAGATGGCTTCTATTTTCCGGCTGAGTTTCAGCCGGTTAGTGAAGTTTGGCTAGCGTGGCCAGAAAGGAAAGACAATTGGCGTGATGACGCATTACCCGCGCAAGAAACCTTTGCCAGAATCGCGAACTTAATCGCGGAAGTGACCAAAGTGTGTGTGGCGGTGTGCTCGCACAACTTTGACCGAGCGCGTCAAATGCTTCACTCAGATGTACGTTTGGTGGAAATCCCATTTAACGATGCGTGGATGCGCGATATTGGACCGACCGTGCTCGTGAATCAGGCGGGCGAGCGCCGTGGGATTAGTTGGCAATTCAACGCGTGGGGCGGCGAATACAACGGGCTTTACGATAACTGGCAGCAGGACGATCTTGTCGCTGGCTCGGTATGCGACATCATCGGTATTGATCATTACCGTGCTCCGTTTGTACTTGAAGGAGGGGCGATTCACACCGATGGTGAAGGCACCCTTTACACCACAGAAGAGTGCTTACTCAGTCCGGGGCGAAATCCGCAATTGAGCAAAGCGCAAATCGAAGAGCAGTTAAAGGCGTATCTCGGTATCGAAAAAGTCATTTGGTTGCCAAATGGTTTATTCAATGACGAAACAGACGGCCATGTTGACAACCTGATGCACGTGATCGCACCGGGTAAGGTGGTACTGAGTTGGACCGATGACTCAAGTGACCCGCAATACGCGTTATCTCGTCAAGCAGAGCAAGTGCTGAAATCGCAGCACGATGCGAAAGGACGCGAGATTGAAATTGTCCGTTTGCCATTACCGGGTCCGTTGCATTACAGCGAGCGCGAAGCCAATGGCATTGACGCCAGTTCAGGAATGAGTCGACAAGCTGGCGAACGCCTAAGTGCCTCTTATGCGAACTTTCTTATCGTCAACGAGCATGTGTTCTTGCCGATGCTGGACGAAGAGACCGACGCTATGGCGATCGATATTTTGCAAAACGCGATGCCGGAATACCAAATCATCGCGATACCGTCGAGAGAGGTTCTACTCGGCGGAGGGAACATTCACTGTATTACGCAGCAGATCCCTGCTTAAACATAAACTCGCCGCTGGCTTAGCGGCGATGATGAGTTGTCAAAAGGAATGACCATGCAACAGATACAAAACCAAAGCCTTGTTTCGTTTATGGTAGCGAATCCACAACAGGGCATTGCAGTGACTAATCCGGCGACCGGAGAACTCCTCGGGTACGCACCAGTCTCAACCGAAAACGACATTTTAAATGGCATTGAACGTGCCAGTGTGGCGCAGAAAAAGTGGGCGGCACTGCCAGCAAAAACGCGCGCTGGCATGCTCAATCGTTGGTTCCAACTTCTGTTAGAAAACAAAGCCGACCTTGGCCGCTTAATGACGTTAGAGCAAGGTAAGCCGCTGGCTGAAGCTCAAGGTGAAGTGCTTTACGGCGCGAGTTTTATCGAATGGTTTGCTGAAGAAGCGAAACGTACCTACGGTGAGACGATTCCTGCCCCAAGTGCGGACAAGCGTTTGGTGACCATCAAACAGCCAATTGGTGTCGCCTGTGCGATTACGCCTTGGAACTTCCCAATTGCGATGATCACGCGCAAAGCAGGGCCAGCTTTAGCGGCCGGTTGTAGCTTTGTCGTAAAACCATCTGAATCTACGCCGCTGTCTGCGTTTGCGGTCGCAGAGCTTGCCTATCAAGCGGGTATCCCTCGCGATGTGCTGCAAGTGGTTCTGGGTGAAAATTCACGTCAGGTAGGCGCTATTTTTACTTCGCATCCGTTGATTCGTAAGTTGTCTTTCACTGGCTCGACCCAAGTTGGTAGTGTGCTGATGCAGCAAAGCGCGGCGGACATTAAACGTACCTCAATGGAGCTCGGTGGCAACGCGCCGTTTATCGTATTCGATGATGCCGACATTGATGCAGCCGTGGCGGGTGCGATGGCGTCGAAATTCCGTAACGCAGGTCAAACGTGTGTGTGTGCGAACCGTTTCTACGTACACAGCAAAGTGTATGACGAGTTCGTTGCTAAGTTCGACGCTGCGGTTCAGCAGCTCAACGTCGGTAACGGCTTAGAAGAGGGCGTAAACATCGGTCCTGTGATCAGCGAATCGGCAAAGCAAGGCATTCAAGCGTTGATCGATGGTGCTATCGAGCAAGGTGCTAAGCCAGTTTCAGAACTCAAAAAGCTGGATGGTCTATTTATGCAGCCAGTGATACTCAAAGACGTTACTCACGACATGAAGATTGTCTCTGAGGAAATCTTTGGCCCTGTCGCGCCAGTGATTCGTTTTGACAGTGACGCACAGCTGATCGAAATGGCGAACGACACCATTTACGGTCTTGCGTCGTACTTCTACAGCCAAAACATCCACCGTGTTTGGAAAATCGCAGAAGCGCTCGAATACGGCATGGTCGGCATTAACGAAGGTATGATCTCTACTGAAGTTGCTCCTTTCGGTGGTGTTAAGCAGTCCGGCATCGGACGCGAAGGAGCAAAACAAGGTATCGATGAATACATGGACGTGAAATATCTCTGCTTTGGCGGCAGCTAATTAAGGACAAAACAATGACAAACCAACAACTACACGAAAGAAGAAGCCAAGTTATCGCTCAAGGCATGGGCGCACTATACCCACTTTACGTCGAGAAAGCAGAAAACGCTTACGTATGGGATATCGAAGGCAACAAATACATCGACTTTGCAGCGGGCATCGCGGTAACTAACACCGGGCATTCTCACAAACGTATCAGTGAAGCGGTAAAAGCTCAGTTGGATAACTTCTCGCACACGTGTGCGATGGTTACGCCGTATGCGTCATTCGTTGAGCTGGCAGAAAAGCTGACAGAACTTGTACCAGGTGAGACTAAGAAGAAAGCGATCTTTCTAACCACTGGCGCCGAGGCGGTCGAAAACGCAGTGAAAGTAGCGCGCGCTCATACGGGTCGTAGCGGCGTGATAGCATTTAAAGGCGGCTTTCACGGTCGTACTAACATGACGATGGGGTTAACTGGTAAAGTTGCGCCGTACAAAGCGGGCTTTGGTCCTTTCCCGAACGAAATCTACCACGCGCCGTACCCAAATGCGTTCCACGGCATCAGTGTGGAGCAAAGCTTACAAGCGATCGACGATCTATTTGCTTGCGATATCGAACCTTCACGCGTTGCGGCGATCATCTTCGAGCCAGTGCAAGGTGAGGGCGGCTTCTACAAAGCACCTGAAGCGTTTGCACAAGGCTTGCGTCAGCTGTGTGATAAGCACGGTATTATGCTGATTGCCGATGAAATCCAAACGGGTTTTGCTCGTACCGGTAAAATGTTTGCAACAGAGTACCTAGGCATTGAACCAGACCTAATGACAATGGCGAAAGGCATTGCTGGTGGTTTCCCAATCTCAGCGGTGGTTGGGAAAGCGGATGTGATGGACTCTGCGCTGCCGGGTGGTTTAGGTGGCACTTACGCGGGCTCGCCACTTGGTTGTGTTGCTGGTCTTGAAGTGCTGAAAATTATCGAAGAAGAAGATTTGTGTGCTAAAGCGATGGGCATTGGTGAAGTGGTCAATGCACGTATGACCAAACTGCAACAATCTGTGCCTGCTATTGGTGAAATCCGTACCACGGGTGCAATGATGGCGATTGAGTTTACTGACCCAGAATCAGGCAAACCACTGCAAGAGATGACCAAAGCGGTGATTTCTAAAGCGCAAGAAAACGGCCTTATTCTGCTTTCTTGTGGAGTAAAAGCGAACGTGATTCGTCTGTTACCTCCACTGACCATCGAATCTGACGTACTGAACGAAGGCTTAGATAAGTTGGAAAAAGTGATTCTTGAAGTGGCGTAATTCACGCGCTTTTAAATAGCAATAACAAATCAAGGAAGCGGTTGGCATCAATCGTTTCCTTTTTATTTTTTAGCGTATCTGCTGCCTATCTAAAAAGTATTGCTCAAGCTCCAAGTCGTCACTTTTATTACGGATGACTTAACAATTGGGCTCGTTCTTACTTTCCACTTAGTCGCTACTTTGTTCTCCTCGAATGTGGTTTGGTGCTCGCATTCTAAATCCCGACATCTGAAAGCCACTTG
Organism: Vibrio sp. Vb1026; assembly: GCF_033338745.1. Taxonomy (NCBI): domain Bacteria; kingdom Pseudomonadati; phylum Pseudomonadota; class Gammaproteobacteria; order Vibrionales; family Vibrionaceae; genus Vibrio; species Vibrio sp. Vb1026. The sequence continues at coordinate 52,094 of NZ_JAWOTH010000004.1, read as the reverse complement.
AGTCTATCATTTTATTGAGCGTCATTCCTCACTTTTTGGACTATAAAAATGAGATAGTATTCATATCCCACTTAGGTTGCTTGTCAGATTAGCAGGACGAACTTTGATAACAAAGAATACAAGGTATGCCATTTTACTCGGCTTAGTTCCCATCGCCATATTTGTAGTGGCCTTTCATTCGATAACCAACTTTTACGTCAACTCGGTAAAAGCGTCGAAAATAGATGCTTACGTAGAATATTTAAATCAAAGGTCTGCCTATTTGGACAGAGCAATAGTGAAGCAGATTGCTCAGTTAGATTTTACTTGTAGTGATAGTGATGTAAGAACTTTACGCGACCCACGTTTTTATAACCGTTACATTCGTTTTATTGCGATGACCACAGAAGGCGGAAAAACGTGTTCCACGGTTGGTAGTGAAGTGTCTCGCCCATCTAGTAGTGAACGATTTCAGATGGATGAGAACTTTTTCGCATCACTCATTTTGCCGCAACAGAATGACCAAATAGAGTGGATGGTCATTTATGATAATGAACACGTTGAAGTCTTCTGGGTACTTGATAACAGTTGGGTTAACGAGGTAATAAAAACGCCTTGCAAAGACTGCCTATTTGTAGAGTTTAAGTATGATGAACCAATATTTGGTGATTTAACGATAAGCCGTGGCAAAGCGAATATTGCAGGAGAAGAAAACGCACTCTCAAAAGAGTTTTTCTTTTCAGGAGAGTCTCAAGCCAACATGCTCATCAAGATATACAGCGGTGAAAAACTTAAAAATTATGCTCAGGAAAGAGTACTTTTGTGGGGCGGTCTTGTAAGTGTGCTTGCAGGTCTTGTGACTGCCTTTGCATACATATCTGGTAAAGGCTTGAGAAAATCCATTACAGGTCTAATTGAAAATGGGATTAGTAATGCAGAATTTATTCCTTACTACCAGGCGATTGTCGATAGTCGCGATGGTAAGACAGTAGGATATGAAGCTCTGATTCGATGGTCGCGACGTGATGGAATGGTGCCACCAAATATGTTTATTGGTGCTGCAGAAGAAAGTGGCCTGATTATTCCGATGACGAATCAGCTTATTCGTAAAATCATACAAGACTTAAGTGACTTACCCGAGCATACGTGGGTCAGTATCAATATTGTTTCCTCCCATTTAGAGTCAGGTGTATTAACGAAGTTGCTGTCGGAGTTAAATTGGCCAATCTCGAATAGAATTCATTTTGAGTTGACCGAGAGAATACCAGTAAAAGACACTGAGGCCGCGAAAAAAGAGATTTTGTATTTAACGAATAAAGGCTACAAGTTCAAAATTGACGATTTTGGTACCGGATATGGTGGCTTTTCTTACCTACAAGATTTGGGCATCCGGTGTGTAAAAGTGGATAAGATGTTCATTGATCCAATAGGATCTGACGATCAAAAGTTGAAAGTGCTGGACTCAATTGTGTCTGCAGCGAACAAAGCGGAATGTGAGATGATTGCAGAAGGTGTAGAGAGCCAGGCTCAAGTCGAATATCTGGCTCAGCATGCGATTTACCTTATTCAAGGTTATGTTTACGCTAAACCAGAGCCCCTGACTAACCTTGCAAGCGCTTAACAGCCATAACGTCATAACATCCCGCTTTAAAGGTGCCAGTTTCCTAGGTTAGCGCGGCTCTTTTCGTTTTGATTGACGTAATGAGCTGAGGTAGTAATGACATTACGATCATTCCTAGCATTAAGCTGTATTGCAGAGGAGTGAACGTTTCCCCCAATAGCAGTAGGCCCGAAACAATGCCTGCGACTGGGTTTGCAATACCACCAAAGGTAAAATCTACGACCGACATCCGCTGTAATAACCATACATACATGCCATACCCTAATGCGGTGTTCAGAATAACTACCCACAGTAACCCTAGAATATTCGTCATGGATACGTCCTGAACGACCGTAACATATGGCTCTGGATTGTTTATCGCCAGCACACTTGTTGCGATAGACATAATCACGCCACCCAAAATGAGCTGCCATGTTAGCACTGTCCACCAGTGCATTTTTGTACCTAGTGACTTTGTTACGCTACTTCCTATCACGATGCACATAATGGCGGAGATCATCGCAAGTAAGCCCACGGGTTCGAGAGAAATAGAGCTAGGATCAAATAAGAACCAAGCTAAAGCAATCAAAGTTGCGCCGCTTATCGCTTGAATGCCACTAGGCTGACGTTTGTAGACCGCCCAACCAAACAGCATCGCAAAAACGGGGACCGAAACCATACCAACACCAGAGATGGCAGAAGGAAGCGTCAACGCCATGACAAAAATGAGACCAAAGAAGCAAGCGATGTTGATGGTTCCTAAAACAAGCAGCACTTTCCACTCACTTCTTTTTGGAAACGAGGGCTTTATTGCCAGCAACAAAAGACCCGCAGGCAGTGCCCTTAGAGCACCAAGTAAAACGGGAGGCCAGTCCGGTAGAGTAAACTGAGTAACAGCGTAAGTCGTCCCCCAAAAAAAGGCAGGAATCATCGCAAGTAAAATGTTCATGTTAAATATCTTTATGTAGAGATAATTAAATGTAACGATATCGGCAAGGTGACTTTTTGTAAAGTATCTTTATGTTAAAATAAAAAATATATGATGTTTGGAGAGAAATAATGGATGCAATTGATAGAGTGGTAGAGCAGTGGGCTAGGGAGAAGCCAGACCTCGACACTGAACCGATGGCAATAATGGGTCGACTAATGCGAATTGCAAAACACATGGAATCTAGGGTCGCCGAGCTACATAAGAAGTACGATCTGAAAATGGGTGAATTTGATGTGTTAGCGACACTGCGTCGAGCTGGTTCACCATATTGTCTTACTCCCTCAGCGTTAATAGAGTCGATGATGCTCACTTCGGGTGCGATGACTAATCGCTTAGATAAACTAGAGAAGAAAGGGTTTATTACCAGAACCCATAGTAAAGAAGACCGACGTAGCGTCACCGTTGAACTAACAGGGCAAGGCTTAACCTTAATTGACAAGCTAATTTTGGAGCATGTAGACGTTCAGCAATCGTTATTGCATGGTTTAGAAGGCAATGAAAAAGAGCAGGTTAACCAGGCGTTAAAATTGCTATTGCCACAATTTGAGTGAGAATGCAGAAGGAGGCAGGGGATATGAAAAGCAAAGAACTAGAACAATACTTAAGTACCTTCATGTGTGCAGAAAGCGATTTCCCATTTGGGCCTGAAGCGCTTGTTTACAAAATCAAAGGCAAGATGTTTGCCATCATTGCAGAGAGAAACGGTCGGGAGTATGTCAGCGTAAAAGTAAAACCAGAAGATGGAGAAGTCTTAACGTCGCAGTTTACGGACATTATCCCGGGTTATCACTTAAATAAGCGTCATTGGATAACGGTTTATTTTAACGGTGATGTCGAGGATGGGTTGATTCAAGACTTGTGTGAACGCTCTTATGCTCTTGTCGTTGCCAAGCTGCCGAAAGCACAACGAGCGTTGCTTGGTGAGTAATCGGCAACGCACTGGCCTCTGTTGTTTTGTCGCTCGTTGCTCGTAGCCTTTACGGAAAAATTCGCACCTTTTTCATCCTCGGGCTATATAAGAATAAGAAGGTGGAAAAGGGGAATGATATGCGAGCATTATCTGAATGGCTAAAAGAATACGGGGAGAGTCACCAAAACCCTATCAACCAAAAGATTCACACAATCGCAGTTCCAGGTATTTACCTTTCTGTGGTTGGACTTATTTGGTCGATTCCCCAGATTTCATTATTAGGCTTCGAACTTAATTGGGTTTGGGTAGCGGTGATCCCCACTTGGGTTTTCTATTTTCGTTTGTCTCTGAGTGTATTCATGATGATGATCGGCTACACATTAGCGTGCATTGGCCTTATTTGGTCGCTAGAGGTATTGATGTTGCCCGTTCTGCATATTTCTATGCTCTTGTTTGGCGTATTGTGGATATTGCAATTTATCGGTCACAAGATTGAAGGTAAAAAACCGTCGTTTTTTGAGGATTTACAGTTTCTACTCATCGGCCCGATTTGGGTGTTCAGAAAACACTAGCGATAAGCAAAATCAGGCATCATCCGAATGACACAAGACATATAACGTTCAGAGATTATGTAGCTCTTACTACAGAATACCTCTCCTTCTTATTGCCACGACAAGCATTCACTTTAGATACGCACTATGATTAAAGAGGTGCCAACGCACTTTACGCTATCGAGATACTTAAACTTACGGCAAGTTTACTTTAGGGGGATGAATGTACGACCGACAATATAAATATGCCTATTGGAGAGAAGAGCGTAAAAAAGGCAAATGGCACTATATATTAAAGTCCTTCTTTATGATTTGTTGTGCATTACTGCTTGGTAAAGTCATCGGTTTGTTCATTTTTGGAGAGCTGCATTCTTTAAGCGACATTTGGGAACAACTCCCTGCGGATGTTTTTATTATGATGCTCGTGGGCTTCCCAATTAGTGTCCTTGGTTGGTACCACGAAGAGTCAAAGTTTTTCCGGGCACTGCGACGCAAAGAAAAGCGGTTAAAAGGCAATCAAAACAAACCGAAATAGAGTAACCTTTGTCTCTGTTTGGATTGCCACTTACCTATCTGATCGATTCTATCCCTTCCAGTCGTTTAGCGTTTAGTTACGTGTTGCAAAAAGCCTTCTTAATACAACAGCCCCCAGTGTTGTGGAAATTGGTACTGTAAGAAACATTAAAAAACGAAGTTGAGCATTAGCGTATAAAGGCTCGCACTGTCATCCTTTGGGGCTGATGAAAACGCGCCAGAGCTATTATTGTAGGCGTTGAACCTTTGCCATTCTGCATTCAGGGAAACGTTGTAATCTAGGTCGTATCTCAACCCGAGTAAGAAACTGTCTCCACTTTTTTTATCCCGACTATTAAACTGCTGACCGTAAACAATATAAGGAGTCAGCTTGTTTACATTATAACTTGTTGTCGCGTACCAAGATGAGGAAAGATTGCTGGTCTGTCCTTCTGCCATAATCACAATGTTATCGAGCTCGTATCTTAACCCTAGAGAAAACAGATCGATCGTGTTGTTTTTTTCTGTTTCAACTAGACGGTCAATGATTGTGGTTCCGCCACCGGGAGTGGACTGCTCAATGTTAGAGAGCGTCGTTGTTTGATCATAATCGCCGTGGAGGTAGGAAAAATTCCAACGATAGCTCTCTCCGCTTAGCGTTAAGTTCATCCCTGCAGTATTGTTTGACTCAATTTCCAATTCAGTACGTTCATTGATGGTTACGTCACTATTGTCTTTAAACCCGACAAACGGCATGGCGGTAAGTACGACTTGCTCATTGAGGTCATGAATCCAGCGTGCAGATAGGCCGTTATAAGCCGTGATACCTAGAATGCTGTCATATACCTCATTCGGTGGGCGGGCTTGGGTAAAAGCGTGGCCGACATAGTTGTACTCAGACATCAAAAACAGTGGCAGTCTTAAGCGTCCTCCTCGTATTTCTATGTTTTGATAGGTATAAGCCAAATACGCCCACTCGAGCTGAGGCGAGCTCCAATGGTCTTGCGGGCGCTTTACGACTTGTGCGGATGCCCGAAATGCCTTGTGAAAATAATCGAGCTGCATGCCGAAAGTGGTATCGCAATCGAAACAAGATTCATCGCCAATAAAGCGGTTAACTAGTAACGTAGTTGGGTTATCGGATTTTGCCCACGAAGTAGAGCCAAAACCACTTAAAGAAAGTTGTTCTGTTAGTTCAATCGTGGCTGAGCTCGGAAAGGTCGCGATACTCAGCGATAACATGGTTAAATATTTTTTCATATCAATTCTCCGAGCTAACCACACATAAAACATGAGCATTACTAGGGACGCTCGATGTTGGGGCATAACCAATTCTATTCGGCTTCTCTTGCATCCATGCTATGAGGTCATCAATGCTGGAGCGTGCAATCACTTTTGGCGGTCTAGCTTTACCTGAAAAAGACAAGCTTGCCCAATGCGCGTTCATTTGCGCTAAATTTTTGTTGAGAAGATAACGATAGAACTCAGCTCTTTCTGTTGATGTCGCAGGCCAGTCAGAGAGTTCAATTCGCTGGCCTTGTAAAAGTTGCGTCTTCCCTCTGTACAACTTTCGCGCTTTATTGACAGTGAGCGGAGAGAATTCGTCATTAAATGAGAAAACGGCGTAGCTCTCTGCAGCGAGAGCTTGGCAATTTAATGAAAGAAGGGCAATCAGAATAAACAGATAGCGTTTTATGTAACGCAAAGGAAAAGCAACGCGAGAATGATTTCTACTCATAGAATCCACCTACATTGCTTGTTCAATTTGATACAACAGTTTTTCTTTGCGCACAGGCTTTGGTACGTAGGCATCCATTCCTGAATCAAAGCAGCGTTGAATATCATCATCAACGACGCTTGCTGTTAATGCGATAATGGGCGTCTTAGCTAATCCTTTACTCGCTTCATAAGCTCTAATTTGCCTAGAAGCTTCAAACCCATCCATTATGGGCATCATGCAATCCATCAAAATAACATCAAACTTTCCATCTTTTTGGAACATTTCGACTGCAATTTGTCCGTTTTCTGCGACTTCGAATTGATAGCCTGCTTTAGATAGCAATAGAGAAGCCACTTTCTGGTTCACTCTATTATCTTCGACAAGCAAGATGCGTTCGGAGCGAATAGGCGTTACCGTTGCTTCTGGTTGCTCAGAACTTGCAGGTAGTTCATGAGTTTTATCGGGGGTGGTGTTCTCTTGGTGTGGTTCAGCAGGCGTCGTGTTGGAAACACGTAACCCAATTGCCTTATCTAACTTCTCTTTAAGCAACCCTGCTTTAAACGGTTTGGGCACATAGTCATCCATTCCAACGTCAAAGCATTTTTGTATATCGTCATCGACCACACTTGCCGTTAGAGCAATAATCGGAATTCTGAAAGCGCGTTTTTCTTTTACTTCTATTTGACGAATTATTTGGGTGGCTTCAAATCCATCCATTACGGGCATCATGCAGTCCATTAAAATTAGGCTGTATTGATTCTGTTGAAATTTCTCAACCGCTTCTTGTCCGTTTACAGCGACATCAAAGTCGAAGCCAGCTTTTGTGACGTGTAGCCCCGCGATTTTTTGATTGACCGTATTGTCATCAACGACCAAAATTTTCGGCAGAGATTTAACATGTTGCGCTGAAGTGCTCTCTTGTTGTGCGTGCGAGAAATTTGCCGCACAACTTTCAAGTGCTTTAATTAAGCGCTGCCCTAGTAGTGGCTGAGTGACCAAGGCGCTGATACTGTTTCTAAAGTCGAATTGTGGGCTATGAAGGTGCTTGATGAGGCAGACACGAATGTTTCGTTTACAAAGGCTTTCTATCTCATCGATATGCATCGCCGCTGCATTTGGTGATGCTTCTACATGAATAACGATAACGCGCTCGTTATCAATCCACGTTGGCAACGCACTTAAGGTATCTACTGACTGCGTTATATTGATGTTGAAAAAACTTAACTCGTTACGCAGTTTTTGTTCTAGTTGAGTACTGCTGCATACAATCCATATATCGTTGTGATTCAGAGCGTGATAAGCGTTAAACTCTTGCGTCACAACAGGAGCAGTTAGTTCAAAGAAGAAGCGACTGCCTTTACCTTTCTCGGATTCAAGTTGAATTTCTCCACCCATTAGCTCAACTAATTGCGTGCTAATGGCAAGCCCAAGTCCAGTTCCCCCAAATTGTCGGGTAGTAGAGTTATCCTCTTGGGCAAATGGAGCAAATATTTTCTTTTGCTGCTGGGCATCAATACCAATTCCAGAATCTTTAACGGAAAACTCGATGACCGCTTCACCATTTTTAATTTCGCGGGTGATGACCGATAGCTCTACACTGCCTTGTTCGGTAAATTTTACCGCGTTAGACATGAAGTTCATGACAACTTGGCGTATACGATGGTCATCCAACATTACGTGGTAAGGCGTGTTACGGCTAATGTTGACTTGCACATCGATGCCTTTTTCCTTTGCTTTCGGTGAAATGATAGAAGCAATGTCATAGATAGACTCTCGAACACAAGTTGAATGTGGGCTAATGAGCAACATCCCAGATTCAATTTTTGAGAAGTCTAGAACGTCATTAATTAAACTCAAAAGCAGTTGGGAGGAGGTTTCAATCGTGTCGACGTAATCGCGTTGTGTGGCAGTCAGGGAAGTATCGGATAACACTTCAGAGATGCCAATAACGCCATTTAGCGGCGTGCGGATCTCGTGGGACATGTTGGCCAAAAAGCTACTTTTGGCTTTACTCGCCTTAATTGCATCATCTTTTGCTTGTTCTGCATCTTCTTTAGCTTGTGTGAGCTTTAGTCTGGACAACATCCGCTCATCACTAAGCTTTTTTACCTCTCGAGCAAACTTACTCAGCTCGTCTTTACCCTTTATTAGTTGAGCAAGAGGTGAATTTTCAGTGTTACTTTGTTCATTGCTTTCGTTACTGAGAAATTTGAGGACTAGATTCAAGTTTCCAGTAACTTTTCGCACCAATCTTAGCGTTAAACTTACGACCAACAGCGTTAAAAGGCTCATCATTGCGATAAAGGTAAAGCGGTGCTGTGTCGTCGTGTTGATTGTCTTTGATATATCATCACTCAGCTGTTGTTCCATTTTGTCGTCAACACTTTGTAATAACGATAAGCGTTTGTTGAGTGCAGATAACCCCGCATCAATCTCATCCGGGGTTAATGATTTGAGTTGAGCTGGTTGCAATAAATAAGCACGAAACTCTTGGCTTTTGATAAAGACTTCACCCGTAAACGTCTCAATGAGCAGATCTACTTGTTGTTGATTGGCATTTAGCGTCACAAAACGCTCTAGAAATAGTTGTTGGTTCTGGATTAAAGATTGGATAGAAGCCTGTGTTGTGAGGTCATACTCGTTATTTTCCTCTGAAGATCGAATCAAATATTCGCTTAATCTATGCTCTTCAGTGGACCAAAACATCAACCATTCAAGTTGCATCAAAGAAGAAAGGTGAGTGTTTGTTTCATAACTCACATTTCTAAAATAGACTTTGTCTAAGCTCATGAGGATTTCTTTGAACGTATCAGCGCGCCACTCTGCCGCATCTAACTTTTCTTCTTGATTTTGCGAATAGAGCATCGAGAGGGTTGCTTCCTCAAAGCTTGTCAACTGGTTTAGTATCTCAGCGTTTTCACCGAATACTGGTGCAGCGGTGTCGCGTAACAATTGAGATATCTGCTGAGTTTTTAGTTGCTTATCTATTACATCAGGGTTATTCGGTAGGTGATAAAGCGAAGATACGCGGTCGATGTAGACAGAGAATAACTGTGCTTTTTGTAGTTCCTGAGCCTGGATAGAAAGGCTTTGTACATGTTTACCCGCGAGGACAAGCAACAATAAAATTGGCAGCAAAACCAACCCAAATAGCTTTTGTTTTACCGACAGGTTGTTCCAAGAAAAGATTCCTACCACGCGCATTTCCATATCCAAGAAGTTGATATGAAAAGTGTAGTTTATTTATCTCAGATGTTAGATTTTAAGAGAAAATTCATATTAATGAGGTGGGGGAAGTGTGACCGATATTGCATTACGAGTACTAATGCGCTAAGCGGCAATAGTTAACAAAACGGCGTTCTAAGCAAAGTGATTGACGCTTTGAGCGCCACTCCCTCGTTGGTATTCAAATGCAATCAATTCCTCGGCAGGTACAGGTCTACCTAAGAAAAAACCTTGTACGACGTCACAGTGGAGAGACTCCATTCGTGTGAGTTGAGTTTGAGTTTCTACGCCTTCGGCTACTACTTTCATTCTTAGGTTGTGAGCCATGGATACAATCGCGCGAACTAATGAATCGTCTTGATCGCTTTTTCGGATTTGAGCGATAAATGAACGATCAATCTTGAGACCGTCAAAAGCCATATGTTGTAGGTAGGCAAGGGCTGAATACCCCGTACCAAAGTCATCTAGCCAAACTTCCACTCCGATACTTTGTAGTTTTTTAAGCACATATTGAGCTTTCTCTGTATCATCAATAAAAAGTGACTCTGTCACTTCAACATGAATGGTTTGAGGGGCGACATCATGTCGTCGTAAATACTTAGAAAATAATTGACTTAAATCTTGGCGATAGATTTGTCTTGGGGACAAGTTTAGTGCAATGTGAAAATCAGTACCGAAATGTTCTGCCCACATTGCCCGCTGAGCAACTGCCGTCTTAATGATATGTTCTCCAAGCTCCAATATTAAATCACTTTGCTCTGCGATCGGGATAAACGATTCTGGACTGATATAACCTTTCTCGGGATGATTCCACCTAACCAATGCTTCGACCCCAATTAGGCGATAGGTTTTTAGATCAAATTGTGGTTGATACCACAGCTCGAATTGAGACAAGTTACGTACTGAACGACGCAGTTCTCGTTCTATGTATAAACGTTGTTTAACCGTTTCATCAAACGTGGAATCGTATATCGTCATAATGTCTTTACCGCGTCTTTTGGATTCCTGCGCCGCAAGAGAAGAAAGCTGTAAAAGAGACTCAGCGTTTGAACCAAATTCTGGATACACAGCAACTCCGAGGCTTGCCGTAATTTGAATATCGTTCTCTTCCAAACTAAAGGGAGAGAGTAGTTGGCGATGAATAGCGTGCGCTTTTTCTCTAGCTTCATGATTGTCCGAGCACGGAAAGGCCAGTACAAATTCGTCCGCACCTACTCGACTTACGATGGTAGAAAGGCGGTAAAGCGGCTTAAAATAACTCGGCAAACGGCCTTGAAGCTCTGAAGCAAGATGGCCTAGCAATTTATCCCCAATGTTATGTCCGTAGTTATCGTTAATGTGCTTAAAGTCATCCAAGTCAATAAACACAACCGCAAGTGAGGGAGATTTGTGGTCAGTTATTTGCGTTTGAATATCAATGAGTAACTTTTCTCGGTTTGGCAGGGAAGTCAGAATATCGTGGTACGCCATGAACTCAACTCGGCTGGTGTATCGGTTCACTTTGTTTGACATTTTGTTGTACGCCGAAATAAGTTCTCCCACTTCATCTTTGCTTTGTATGTCGGTGACTGGCAGCGCTTGGGTATTTGACTCTGAAAATTGATCTTTTAGTTGCTTGAGTGGCTTAGTTAACGACCGCCCCAAAGCATAAGCGATGATGCTACCGAATAGAACGGATATCCCACTGATCGTTAGCAGCAAGTTAAACATCTTCTGTTTATCGTTTGAGGTAATCGCTTGGACTTGTTCAATGTTCTGTTCTTGCTCTTCCAGTAGATGTATCAAGTTAAGCTCAAGATATACCGCCCCAAGAGTAATATTTGATTGCTGAATCGGCGCTGCGATCTCCAACTGATGCTTGGAAAAGGAAACGAGAGTTCTGGATTCTTCTATTGCTTTCAAAATAAAAGGAGAGCGGTGATGAGGTTGGGCAAACATCCTTAGCTGAGTAGTGCCGTCGTGAAAGATTAGCCCTTCATTGTCAACAACATGTATTTTCGAGACATCTGGCTGGCTCAATGTTGCCTTAATTTGCTCATACGCTTGACTGATATTGTCTGTATAGAGTGGATTAAAAAGCTGTTTTGATAATAGCTCTGCATAAACCAACCCTTTTTGCTTAACGTAAGATTCTGTTTTTTCTTGAGAGTTGTTCGTGATTTGTTGAGTTAAGCTATTTGAATATGCATCGTAACCGTGCATGTATAACGCAAGATTTATCACCACAACAAACAAGACAACGAACATTGTCGAGCAAATGTATTTGGTTTCGAGTGAGAGCTTTTGAAACATCAATCCACCTTCGGTAACAAGTGAACTGACTTGCGCACTGTACTTAAGGAGGCTCGCATTTCTGGAGTAAGCGCGCTGAATTTTTTGGTGTTCTGAAACTTTTTAAGTGCGAGAGAGCCTTCGTGAGTTGTATCCATATCAAGCAGTATGGACGTGATTTTACGCTGTTGCTCTAGGCTCATGCTTGGAGAAGCGAGAATCAAATCCCTGGGTATTTCAACAGAACGAGAAAAAATCGCTAGTTTGTCTTTCATGTTCTCTGGCAAATCTTTGGGATTGTTCCAGTTGAAGTTACTGAATGCTCCTGCTGCAACTCTCTGTTTATATACCCATACAGATAGGTTGATTTCATTTGACTGAGCGAGTTGCTCATCAAGGAATAAATAACCAATGCTGTCTTTGGCCGGTTTGTCATCAGGAGAGGGAAGGTATTGCAGTTTTTCTCCGTGGTTCAGCAATGTAATCGCAGGTAGGTAATAGCTGCTGGTAGACGTGCGCTTTTCGAAAACAAGCGTTTTTCCGCGCAGGTCAGAAAGTGACTCAATGCCACTCTCTTTATTAGTAAAGAACACCGTATGATATTTTTGCAGGCCTTTTTTCCATCGTATAGCAAGAACTTGGCTATTAGACTCCTTTTCTAAAGTCATCGCATTAAAGGGGGTCGCCGTTGCAATTTGAACGGTGCCATTTTCAAGCGCAACCGCGAGCTGACGATAATTTTTAAATACCTTTACCGCCCCTTTTGCGTAACCATATTCAGTCATATTTTCAGTTACATACTGAGTAAGGGGCGTCGCTTTTTTGATTTTGCTTTGGGCTTTATTGGACACAATGCCAAATGTGAATGTTTTCTCAATATTTTCTTGTGCACTGACAACAAAAGGTGAACTCAGCAAAGTGAGTAATAACAGAGTGCAGGCAGGTTTCATCCGGCTTCAACTTCCTTCTGGTGCATGTCAGTAATATTTAGTATTTATCAATGTGCCGAAATCAATCTTAAAAACAGTATGATGTACAAATTTCGTTGTGTGCGCACTTTTTATAATGTGACTTGGTCACTTATTCCGTTCAAATAGTACCGAATTTGACGTTTATGTACAGGATGAATGTATCACCGTGAGTCTGAATTCACTGGATTCTTGGTCAAGCGCTGTATTGGCTGTGAGCTAATGCGCCTTATGTATCGCTATTTTGTACTAAGAAAATTTTTCCAATTGTTTTTGATACTTTTTCTCGAGAGCTTCATTGCCTGCTGCACGTTCAAGTTGAATCATGAGTTGCAAAGAGGGCTTCTTCACGCCATACATTTGATTGAATCTCATTAATCGAATTCTAGCTTCAGTATAATCACCGCTATCAATTTCTATTTTAGCGAGTTGCAAAATCGATTTTGGTCTATGAGGGTCATGATCGATAGCTCTAGTAAAGTAGTATCTCGCTTTGTCTTTATCTTGTGATTTTAGCGCACAAAAAGCTGCATTCTCATAGCTTGCTGGAATAAGGTAGTAATAAGGCTGCTCAATGGCTCGATTAAACATCTGATCGGCTTTTTCGAAGTCACCTCGCTTGCAAAGAAAAGTACCGTAGTTATTGAGCACATTTCCGTTTTTAGTGTGTTGGCGTAGAGAGCGTTTATACATCTGTTCGGCTTTAATATCTTCACCAACCGTTTCGTAGTAGTGAGCCATAGATAATTGCGCGCGATAGTATTGAGGTGCGTGGTTTAAGGCTTGTTGTAAGTTATCATGCGCGCGAATCATGTTACCGCCGTCTAAATAACCTAAGCCAAGTGCGATACGTGATTCTGCCATTGCCACAGGATCGGCTTTAACGACAGGGCTTCCATCTTCTTTCACCGTCACGCAACCCACGAGTGCAAACTGAGACAATAATATTAGTGCACCGAGCTTTGCTGTTTTCATTCTTTATCCCTACATCCCTGAATCTTTCTGCATGATATGAATTACTTAGCAAAAACCTATTGAGGAAAAAACACTATGCGATCAGGTTTGCAAACTGTTATGAAAAAGCCGCCATATGGCGGCTTGGTTCACATATTACATTTCGGTAATGATGAGTGCTTTGTTTGCTTATTTTGAAGCTAATCGTCTTTAGTGAAAGCATCTTCACTGAAGTGATCGAGATCGTACGGTGTTTGCTGATAAACACAGTAGTTCAGCCAGTTTAAAAAGAGGAGGTGTCCATGGCTTCTCCAGCTTGCAATTGGTGGGTTATCTGGGTTGTTGTTTGGGTAATAGTTGACAGGAATAGCGGGCTCCATACCTTCGCTTAAATCTCGGATATATTCATTATGTAAGGTGTGAGAATCATACTCAGGGTGTCCTGTGACAAAGACATTGCGTTTGTCTTTTGTGGTGGCCAAGTACACACCTGCGACATCCGATGTCGCTAAAATGTCTAAGTCAGTATGCTCTTCTAGAAAGTGAGGCGAAAAATCTGCGTAACGCGAGTGAGGAGCCAAAAACGTGTCATCAAATCCGCGTAAGATAGGGTGAAACTGATGATGGATTTGATGATGATAAACACCTGAAAGTTTTTCTTTACGCGTTTTTTTAGGTAGATCGTAGAGTAGCTTTAACCCTGCTTGCGCAGCCCAGCAAACATAAAGAGTAGATGTCACATGATGTTTTGCCCACTCCATGATGGTTTTGAGATGATCCCAATAAATGACATCTTCAAATTGCACCAAACCTAATGGAGCTCCAGTAATGATCATGCCATCGAAGTTTTTATCTCTCACCATTTCAAATTGGCGATAAAACGTGTCTAAATGTTCAGTTGGCGTATTTTTACTCGGGCGGTTATCAATGCGCAGTAATTCGACGTTAACCTGTAGTGGGCTGTTTGAGAGTAGACGCAGAAACTGAGTTTCAGTCTCTATTTTTTTTGGCATCAGATTAAGGATCAGCACTCTTAAAGGACGTATTTCCTGACTCGCTGCACGCGTTTCACTCATCACGAAGATGTTTTCTGTCCTTAATACATCGGTAGCTGGTAATTGATCTGGAATTCTAATTGGCACGACTTTCTCTCCCTAAGTATAGTCAATCTAGACGTCTATACTTCTAAAGCTAACTTAATTAAGTTTAGATGTCGATACGAAATCCGACTTTTCAATCTACTCTTTACATTATGGTAAACCGTACTCGGGGTTGTCACACAATTGTGACTAAAGCAGAGTTTCTGATGAGATAGGTTTGAAACGCAGTGTGTACTATTTGCTGGTAATTATGCGATCACGTTAATATGTGAAGGTGACTTCGTAGTAAGGAAGTCTCAAATTAATGAGCCATACTAAAAACAATCAGCTCACCATTTTGCATTAATGTGCATATTTGGAAACATCGTCAGTGGAGGACATTATGTTCGGTATTTTCAAGAGAAAGACAAAGATTCAGGGCATCGCTCAAGAAGTTCCTTGCGTGCTACTGCATTCGTTTGGTGATAAAGACATTTATACGCCGGAAGAGATTGATCAAGCTCTTCAAAAGCTGGGTTATGATAAGAGCAAGGATATCAGTCATTATCAGTATGCGTATGGAATGTTTGCCGATGAAGCCTCTTACGAGCTCCTAGAACTAACGGATGAGCTAGGTAATTATGGTCATTTCCAACGTGAAGTAGGTAAGATGCTACTCAATACACCTGAGCCGATTGATATGCATATCTACTTTGAAATTTCTCGTCAGCACCAAAACGTCAGCCTTTCACCTGGTCATCAAAAAGTAAGCGAAAGTGATGGTGTGTAAACATCGTTAGTGGTATTCCATCGTGAGATGAGTTGGGTATAATGCGCGGCCTAATTATCCGGACATGTTGTCGGTTACATTTCTGTTGAGCGTTAATGCCTTATGTTCAAAATGCTTGTCTCTATGCCACCAATGTTGGCGCTGTCGATAGCGATTGTATGTGAAGTGATTGCCACTTCTTATATTCCCAAAACAGAGCAATTTACGAAAGTAATGCCGAGCACAGTCGTTTTGATTGGTTACGGCATCGCTTTCTTCTTGCTTTCCGTCACAGTGCAAACAATGCCTGTCGGGGTTGTTTATGCCATATGGAGTGGTGCTGGGATCGTTTTGGTTGCGACGGTTGGTTACTTTGTTTACGGACAGCGTCTAGACTTACCAGCCCTAGTTGGTATTGGGTTTATCATCGCTGGTGTGTTGATCGTAAATTTATTATCCAAAACAGTAGGGCACGAATAACGCCACTCTACTTGTTAAGTGAATAAGAAGCCGCAGCGAGAAATTGCTGCGGCTTTTTAGTACAAATTCAATCGCTAATGGCGAGTATTGATATGACGTCTTATTGTTGTATTCATCACGGTCGCATTATGTGATTGAAAAACAGGCATTATTTAGCGCATTGAAAATACAAAGTTATGTTTCTTCAAACTTTAGGAAAGGGCAGTAGATAAATCACTCCGATAGATGTTAACGTGGCGACTCATCTTTACTGCTTTTTCATTCCCTACATATTTCTGCAAAGTTCTTATTGTGTAGTGTGTCGAAGAACCATAGAATCCGCGCGCTTTAATTTATGTTATTAGCGTTATCAATGATAAAAGTGCAGTCCATTATCATTGTTTTTATCACTTATAGATGGGCACATCTGACAATACTTACATGAACAAATACAAAAAGCCTGCATTCAAGGCCGAATTTCTTTTGCCTCGTTACTGGGGAACGTTAATTATCATTAGCGTGATGTACTTACTTAGCCTCCTTCCTTTTAAAGTTCAACTAGCTTTGGGACGCAACATTGGTCGTTTAGCTATGCGAATCATGAGAAAACGTCAAGTTACTATCAGACGCAATCTTGAGCTTTGCTTCCCTCATATGGAAGAATGCCAACGCGAAGCAATTCTAAAAGACAACATCGACAATACTGGCATCGCACTTTTTGAGACCGCAATGGCATGGTTTTGGTCAGATAAACGGGTAAACAAACACGTCACGATAAAAGGCATGGAGCATCTAGAGGCTTTAGAGAAGTCAGGCAAAGGTGCATTAATGTTGGCCGTACACTCAATGAATCTAGAGTTAGGTGCTCGAGCTTTTGGCATTAAAAAGTCTGGAACCGGTGTTTATCGCCCAAACAATAATCCGTGCTTTGATTATTTTCAGTATAAGGGACGCTCTCGCTCTAATCGTACACTGATTGATCGTAAAAACGTCAAAGCCATGCTTGAATCACTTAAAACGGGTGAGCGGGTTTGGTATGCACCGGACCACGATTATGGTAACCGACGCTCGACATTTGCACCGTTATTTGCCGTTAAAAATGCTTGTACTACGACAGGTACAAGTTTGTTGGTTGATTCTACAGATTGCGCCATTGTGCCTTTTACGATGGTAAGAGGAAAAGACGGACACTATACCCTAACCATTAGTGCGCCCGTCGACGGTTTCCCGAAAGAGGATCATCAACGCGCCGCCGCATTCGTGAATCAAATAGTTGAAACATCAATCATGGCAAGTCCGAGCCAGTATATGTGGCTTCATCGTCGGTTTAAAACTAGACCAGAGGGTGAGGACTGTTTGTACAAGCCTAGGCTCATCCCTAGCTTGGCATAACACATAGATAGCCTACAAAAAGCCCAAGGAACATACGAACCTTGGGCTTTTACTTTCTATTCTTTTCGCTTTATAAGTAGCGATCTTTTAGGTGAGCTTGAAAGTGTTTAGCATTCAGTGTTTCACCCGTGGCTTGTTTCACCAACTCATCAGTGGTGAATAAGCTCCCTTTACTCCAGATGTTTTCCGAGAGCCAATTGAATATCGGAGCTAAGTCGCCAGAACGAATAACCGCATCTACATCGACGGTTTGTTTCATTGCTGCCATAAATTGTGCAGCGTACATCGCACCGAGCGTGTAGGACGGGAAATAGCCAAAACTTCCGTCTGTCCAATGGATATCTTGCATACAGCCATTTTTGAAGTTTCCTTCGGTTGATAGCCCCAAGTACGCTTTCATCTTTTCGTTCCAGAGTTCTGGTACATCTGTATGTTTGATGACGCCGTTCATGAGATCTCGCTCAATTTCATATCGAAGAATAACGTGAGCAGGATATGTAAGTTCGTCAGCATCTACGCGAATAAAGCCTTTTTCTACGCGAGTGTAAATTTTGGCTAAATTGTCTTTTTCGAATTCACTACCAGAAAAATGGTTAGAAGCCAGTCGAGCGAGGTGATCGATAAACGCGCTGCTTCGTCCTATTTGCATTTCAAAGAAGAGTGATTGTGATTCATGAATACCCATAGAGCGAGCTTCTCCCGCGGGTGTTCCTGATAAATCTTTTGGTAGCCCTTGCTCGTATCGAGCATGGCCAGTTTCGTGGACAATCCCCATCAATGATTGGACAAACTCGTTTTCATTATAACGTGTCGTAATACGTACATCTGTCGGTACACCGCCACAAAATGGGTGGGTACTCTCATCAAGTCGACCGTGTTCAAAATCGAATTGAAGTAGCTTCATGACTTCCAAACCGAGCGCTTTTTGCTTTTCCGCAGGGTAGTGTGCAGTTGGCAATAAGATGTTGTCTGATTGTTGTTTTTCAAGCGCTTCATCGATCAAAGTAGGAAGCCAGGTTTTCACGTCAGCAAAAAGAATGTCTAACGACGCAGACGTTGTGCCAGGTTCATAAACATCGAGCATGGCATCATAAGGAGTCGTGCCATTTGCTTCGGCTCTAATTTGCGCTTCTTCCTGCGATAGCTTTACTACTTCAGCCCAGTTCTTTTCAAAACCAGCCCAGTCATTTTCTCCACGTTGTGTACGCCATGCATGTTCACATTTGGAGCCAGCAAGAGATTGAGCTTGAACTAATGATTCTGGTAGTAAGTTAGCTTGCTGCCACCCACGCTTCATTTCTCTTAGGATAGATTTTTCTTTTGTAGACAGCGTGTCTTCTTCTGCCTGAGCGAAAAGCTCTCCCAAGTGCGGTTGAGTCATTAAAGAATGGATATGTACATCAAGCTCTGCCGTGGCATTCGAGCGTGCTTCAGCGCCACCAGGTGGCATGACCGCCGCTTGATCCCAATCTATGATGGCAGATAGATGCTCAAAATTTGCCACTTTTTTGGAATGTTCAACGAGTTTTGTAAATGCGTTCATGTGACTACTCTTATTCTTTTGTTCTTTCCCTAAACACCCGATAACGGGTCCTTCATATGGTGTTGCACTAAGCAACCTGCGTTAATTTACTAATAATTAACAATTAACTCCAACCCATTGTCCATAAACTCACCCAGTTGTATAGCTCTCTTAAAAAAGAAGCTTGCGAATCTTGTGGATTGGCGGTATTGATGAAGGATTGACAATTAATTATCACGATAATATGGATATTTTGAATTTCGAGGCATTTATTATTGCCATTACGATTTTAACGTTAACGCCAGGTTTAGATACTGCACTTGTTATCCGTAACACTAGCCGCTCGGGCCTAAAAGATGGATGTACAACCAGTCTAGGGATTTGCTTTGGCTTATTCGTACATGCTTTTTTTTCTGCGGTTGGTATCTCGGCGATTCTTGCGCAATCAGCAGAGTTGTTCCAAATCGTAAAAATGATTGGCGCAGCTTATCTTATCTGGCTTGGTTTGAGCAGTTTAAAAGCGCTAATGTCGTCGAAAGATGGATTGACCGTGACCGAGCAGATTCACGAAGTGTTTAATGGTAAGCGCTCTTTTAGAGAGGGCTTTCTTTCTAACGTCTTGAACCCGAAAACGGCGGTCTTCTATTTGGCTTTCTTGCCACAGTTTGTGAATCCAGAAGGTTCACCCTTGCTTCAATCAATGATGATGGCATCTGTACACTTTGCTATTGCGATGGTTTGGCAGTGTGGTTTAGCTGGCGCGCTTAACTCGGCTAAAAATCTACTAAAGAATGCAAGCTTTATGAAGTGGATGGAAGGCGCGACGGGCGCAGTATTAGTCGCACTTGGTGTGAAGTTATTAATTGAAAAACCCGTTTAATGCGTAATATTTATCGATTGTTGATACTACTCGCTGTATTTATTGTGGGGATAGGTGCCGCTGTTGCTTGGCATACGTGGCCACAAGTACAGTTTGCGCAACGCGGCATGATCTGGTCTTGGCACTGGGGCTACTTCGAGCCTTTTGCTAATGGAATACAACAAACGCGAACTCAAGACACTAAACAGTTATTGCTCAGGCGTGTGTATTTGCATGACGCTATTGTCGTTTTTGTTTCGACAACTATGGACAATAAATTTGAGGTCGACGTTGTAAAAGAGCAAACCTGTGAACCTAAAACGACGACTTGGGCTTCGGTCTCTGTCAATCATCAACGTGTCAGGCATGTACCTATGGTGTGCGATGCGTTTGGGCAAGGCTACTTTTATCGCTACATCGGGAAACATCTGGAATCGATTGAGGTTGGTGTCGGCGACTCGTTTGTAACAGAAGCATTTTTAGACTGGCCGCTATCAGAGTTGAAAGCGGATCAATTCAAGCAAAAAAATGCGAAGTTTTTTGAAGAACGTGGAGAAAACGTTGAGCATCAATGGTTGAGAGATTAACCATTTAACCGAAGATAAATAAAGCCCGCTAAATAATAGCGGGCTTTATGTTTTTACCATTTCTAATGTGCTTTGCTCTCCGTTACTGGTAGTTTGTGACCGCAAACCTGCCGTTTCACTAAGCTTTCACTGCTTCAACTTCACCTGATTGCGATGTTGAGCTAAAGAACAGTTTGGTTTCTGCCAGTACGACGTGACGCAGTGCGATCAAACCAATTAGGTTAGGAATTGCCATCAGACCGTTTACGATATCAGCCAGTAGCCAAATCATATCGAGGTGAAGGAATGCACCAGATGCCACCAAGCCAACGAAAATCAGTTTGTATGGAAGCACAGCTTTAGTTCCGAACAGGAACACAACGCAACGCTCACCGTAGTAGTTCCAACCAAGAATGGTGGTAAAAGCGAAGAACATCAAACCGATTGAGACGAGCATAGGGCCAAATGTATCTGCATTTAAACCCACCGCAAAAGCATGAGTCGTCATCGCGGCGCCTGCTAGGTCACTTTGCCATGCACCGGTCAGGATTAGAGCAAGGCCTGTCATGGTACAAATAATGATGGTATCGAAAAAGGTACCCGTCATTGAAATTAGGCCTTGTTTAACACAAGAGTCTGTCTTCGCTGCTGCTGCTGCCATAGGCGCGCTACCCAAACCTGATTCATTTGAGAACACACCGCGAGCGATACCTGATTGGATTGCCAACATGATGCTTGCACCTAGAAAACCACCAGTCGCTGCTGTTGATGTAAAGGCTGAAACCAGCACTAATTCAACGGCATTGAACAATTGGTCTGCATTCATGATGATCACGCTTAAACACGCCAACACATAAAATACAGCCATGGTAGGAACCACTTTTCCTGCAACGTTAGCAATGGATTTGATGCCACCCAAAGTTACGAAAGCAACCAAAAGAGTTAGTACAAAGGCAGATAGCTCACGGTTAACACCAAGAGATATCTCACTTGCATCCAGAATCGCGTTTACTTGTGGAAACGTACCGATACCAAAACAAGCAACACCTAAAGCAAACACTGCAAACATGATCGCGAGAGCTTTTGAGCCAACACCGTATTGCAAGTAATACATTGGGCCACCAATCATTTGGCCTTTATCATCGACTCTTCGGTACTTAACCGCCAACAAACATTCGGCGTATTTAGTCGCCATTCCGAAAAGGGCAGCGAGCCACATCCAGAATAGAGCGCCTGGTCCACCGAGTTTGATTGCTGTGGCAACACCAACAATGTTACCAGTACCAATTGTTGCTGAGAGTGCAGTACAAAGAGCTGCAAAGCTAGAAACGTCACCTTGAGTATTAGATGACTTATCTTTACTGAATACCATCGCTAGCGCTGTTGGGAGGTGTTTAAACTGGATCAAGCCAAGGCTAAAAGTGAAGTAAACACCTGTACCCACTAGCAAAATAAGCAGCGGTGGACCCCAGACAAAATTATCGATGGTTTGTAGTAAAGATTGTAGGTTGTTCATGATTTCCCCTTAATAAAACAACTAATAAGGAGAAGAGGGAAAGGACGAGATCAACGATCTCTAAAAGAACTAAGCTATTGGCTGTAGGCGGGAAGGCCAAGCAAAATAGTTAGGTTGTAACTTTCCACTCCTCTGTCCTTTTGCCTGAGAGTTTCACCTTGCGTGAGTGCAAGACTTGCTCCTTCGGCGACCGATTTAACGGTTCTCTCCAGAGGTTCCTCCAACTACAGTCCCCGCTACCTAGGTAGCACCTGAAATAGTTAATTCTTCGGCGAGTTATGCTAATCAAATGTTAAAATTTGATTAATAACCACTCTCCTGCAGTCTTCATCGGAACAATTACTCAATTAAATGAGTAAAGGTTAGTTAATGATGCTGGTCATCATTAACGTGTGAACTCTATCATGTTTTTGGTCCATTTCAACACCCTATGTCAATTTATTTTCAATGAAATAACCTTATCTATTTTCATGAAGGTATGTTTGCCAATCTTTTTGTGCGAGTCACGGCATAAATAAAATTTATTGGGTTAGGGAATGGAACCCAAAAACACTTCAGAACGATAAATGTGTTTCGATCGTTACGACATAAGTTATTCAATTAAGGACACAAAATTGATTAAAATCGGAGCACTTATTTTAAAATCTACGCTAAGTTGACCTTATGGTACGTATAAATGGGTTACAATGAATCTTTGTGAAACAGTCTACGGACCTAGGCAGTTTTTCATGAGTGGACAAGGAGGCGGTATGACCAGATTATTAGCCATTGCGGTGTTGATTGCAGTAGCATTTGTGCTGTTTCGTTATCGAACCAATGAAAAAGTCCAAAAAGCGACCGTTATAACATTAATTGGCGCATTTCTGATTTATACAGCATCAATTATGTTTGCGGAATTGATCCGCTAGCAAAGTAAAAGAGTCCTTGGAGTAGTATACGGTGAGTTCTCAGAACAAAATGGAAGAGCAAGACGACGTAGTTGTCATTGAAGAGCGTGACAAACGTACGCATATCTATATCGCAATCGCTGCGGTGTTAGGCTTGGCATTTGGTGGCCTTGTTGGATCGGTTGTCACTGCGAACAAGTGGGAATCGACTTACCACGTATTAGAAGAAAAGTATCAAGCACTAACGCAAGATAAAACCCAGTTGGAATCTCAAGTAAAAGTGCGTGAAGAGGCGCTTGACCAAGAAATACAAAACCAAGTTAGTGAGTTACTTGCCGCGAAAGACGAAGCGCACCAGAAAGCACTTAAGAAGTTGCAAAAGCAATTGACTGAGGTCGAGAAGGTTAACTTGTCACTAGAGTCTCAATTGAAGCAGCAGGCAGATAAGATCAACACGACGAAGTCAGAAAATGAGAAGTTGAGTCGTCAAGCGGATATGCAAGCGACTATGTTTGAGCGGTCCCGCGAAGTATTCCAGAAAGAGCTGAAAATTTCGCAAGAATTAGAGTCTCTCGAGAAAGAACGGTCGAAATTATTACCTAAGATTGAGAAACTCAAGAAAGAGTGTGACGTATTTTTAGAAGGCAAATCTTGGGACGTGAAGTCGGACGCGTGTGATAAACATGATGAAGCTAATTCACGACTAAGTCAGGTCGATCAAATGATTGAAGTCTATAAAATGGACCTCAAACAAATCAAAGCAATAACGGAAGATATCGGCCTTTAAGTCTTTTGTATCCGGTTTTGAAAAGCAAAAGGAGCTCTTTAAGAGCTCCTTTTTCGTTGTTAGCTATGACTTTTAGCCTGTCGCGTATATTAGATTCGTGAGGCGTCATAGCCTGAGGCGAGCAGGAGCTCTCGTTCGTGTTTAATCAGCTGAGCTCGATCTTCAATTAGTTCATTGAGTGCTTGAGATGGCTTACCTGCTAATGCTTTGAACGAAGCAAAAGATTCCGCGGTGTCGATTTTATCAATCATCTGACTGATGACATTACGAGCCTCACACGGGTTACTCGTCGTTGTAAAGTATTCTACTTGCTTTGCTGCCGATTTCATCTCAGTTAATAGCTCAAGCGGGCTACTTTCTTTGGCTACTGCCATGTAGTTATCCAGCACGCGCTTTGCATAAAGCAGTTCTTTGAGGGGGATATCTCTTCCGCTCTCGATTAGGGATTCGCTAAGGATCATACTTGAGCTCATGGGCATTCCTTCTTATTACTACGCCGCTTTTGATGTTTCCTTGAGTCTAATTTATTGAAGTCACATTGGGAATGGGTAAAAAGCATTTTTAACGCATTTTTATTCATTTATGAAAACACGAATGCGATGCTTATCTGGATCGATAGCCATAAAATTTAACCCATACACTGATGTCGCTGGTGGTTGAACAAACTCAACACCTAGGTCTTTCCAGCGCTTGTAAATGCGCTCTAGCATATGACTATTGGGCACCGATAAAGACAACTCGGTGCCACCACCTCTAATTCCGCTGTAGGGTGAAAGATTATCTCTTTGCTTGAGTGTCAACGTTAAGCCTTCGGTCAGTGGAATAGCGGCGAAGGTTGGAGACAACTGCGTGACTTTGCGTTCGAACAGTTTCGAATAAAAAACTTGGCTTATGTGGATGTCCTCAACGTAGAGAACGAATGAATTGATAGTCAGCATGGTTTGTTCCTTAATCAATTAGAAATAGTAGGGGCAATCTAACGGAAAGGAACGACAGGAGTTGTCAGTAGAACATTCTCGAAGGTAAGTGACAGAATAAGAAAAAGGAGCCGTTTAGCTCCTTTTTATCAGCGGAATCATTGGTATTAATGAGTGTGTTTGGAAGAATACCAGTTGTTTTGATACGCTTTAGATGCAAATAATGCGTTTGCTTTTGCACGCTCGATAATAGACTCGTCCACCTCTAGCGGCTTCATGGTTTGGTCTTTAAAGTCGTACGCCAGGGTCGATATCTTTTCACCAGGGGAAAGCACAACGAGATTGTCGCGCGTTAAATAACCAAAGTTTTTGTCGTATTGCATCATTGCGCGTTCATCTTCGCGAGCCAGTGGCTTCGTTAAATCACGACCAATCATCGGTGTTTTAGCATCTACCCCAATCAGAGATAACAGTGTAGGCGGCATGTCTATGTTGTTTGCTATGCGGTCATCTTTACGTGGTTGAATGCCTTTACCAAGGATCAATGCTGGAATGTGAAAGTGCTTAACTGGAACAAGGTTAGCGCCAGAAACACGTGCATCATGATCTGCAATTACAATGAAAATGGTATCATCCCAATAAGATGACTTTTTCGCCTTTTCAAAGAAAGTACCCAAAGCGTAATCGGAATATTTAACGGCGTTGTTACGCGTCATATATTCTGAATCGTATGGCTCAATTTTGCCTTTTGGATACTCATAAGGGCTATGATTACTTGACGTAAAAACTAAGCTAAAAAAAGGTTTGTCGCTTTTTGAAAGGCGTTCAAACTCTTCGTTTGCTTTGTTATATAGATCTTCATCACTAACACCCCAAGAGCCAACAAAGCTTGGGTTGTTATAATCGTCTTCTTCTACTATTTGATCAAAACCGTTACCAAAGAAGAAAGTTTTCATGTTGTCAAAGTTGGCTTCACCGCCGTAAATAAATTGCGTGTGATAGCCTTGAGCTTTCAGTAAGTCCGCGATGGTAAAGAAACCCGTTTGGCTTTTACTCAGCTTCACTACCGCGCGAGACGGAGATGGAGGAAAGCCCGTGGTTACGGCTTCAATTCCACGAACAGAACGAGTACCAGTGGCGTACATTTGTGTGAACTGCCAACCTTCCTTCATGAGTTCATCAAGGTTTGGTGTTAGAGGTAAACCACCCAAAGCACCGACAAATTGGGCGCCTAAGCTTTCTTGTAGCAAAATCACTAAGTTTTTATGTTTACCCTGGTAAGTCGCGGGGTTACTGTTCATGGTTGGGAGTAATGAAGGGGTGAAGTCGGACTTTGTTGATGAAGTGCGAACTAATTCCAACATCTTTTGAGTGTCCATTTTTCCGTAGAACTGCTCAGCACTCTTTTCTGACTTCATGCTATTAACCGCAAACAACAATGAGTAAGATGAGTTCAGTGCTAAGTCGTTAAGCAGTGGATCGTTAGAAAAGGCGACCATAGCAGGATTTAGCGGGCGGTGCCCTAAAGATGAGCGAGCACCTGCAACCCCAAAAAGAACAACGAAAAGTGCCAATAGTGGTCGCCATTTCCAGTTGACCTGCTGCGCCTTATCGGTCAGTTTCTTACTCCACTTCCAACCTAAAGTGATGGTTAAAACTGTACCTAACGCACCAATAAACAGTTCTAATTTGTAGCCAGTCCAGAGCATACTCAAGACTTCTTTTGGGTAGATTAAGTATTCCACAAACAGGCGGTTTGGACGTAGGTCGTATTCCTGAATGAATGGCGCTGTTGCTAGCTCCATGTATACAAGCACCCAAAGCCCTAAAACCATCCATATGCGTAATATTCGCTTCCAACACTCTCCCATCTTACCGGTTAATGGCATGAAGGTTGAAAACAGTGCTGGAAGAATAAA
This sequence comes from Vibrio sp. Vb1026, assembly GCF_033338745.1. Taxonomy (NCBI): domain Bacteria; kingdom Pseudomonadati; phylum Pseudomonadota; class Gammaproteobacteria; order Vibrionales; family Vibrionaceae; genus Vibrio; species Vibrio sp. Vb1026. The sequence continues at coordinate 25,740 of NZ_JAWOTH010000004.1, read as the reverse complement.
TAACCAGCAAAGCGTTGCAATATCTACGCGCAAACCTTGACCTAGGATGTAAATTAAGTCGTTTAGAGAGTCAATACGGTCAATCTGCCAAAAAGCTAGCAAAACTCTTGAGATAGACAGAAATAGAAGCGAAAACAAAGAAAAGGCAGCAATTGGCTGCAAAGGCCCCCACACAGAGCTCTTTGATAAGTTTTTCATATTTATTCGAATAGTTTAATTGTTATGTTGTGTTGTTTTTAGCAAAGCAAGCGTGAAATAAACGTGAATTATAATGTGGGTTTATGGTCGAGTAGTGTAAGTGTTGGTATGTCTATGTAAGGGGGAGGGGCGTTTGTGTAAAAAAAGAGCCAGTTGATAACACCAACTGGCTCTAGAGGTTGATAAAGGCATGATTACATTGCGGCTTTCTTCGCTTCTTCGACCCATGCGTCGAACTTTTTCTGGTTCGCTTTGATCCAACCATTTACATGAGACTCGATGTCCGCTGAGCTGTTCTTACCTTGGCTCATCATCATATTCTGAGCACTAACATCATTGATATTTAGTTTGATGATTTCAAATAGCTTCGCAGCAGCAGGGTTTTTTTCCGTAAACTCTTTATTGGCAACGATGCGCATAGAGTTCATCTCGAAGCCGTAGTTCTTACCGTTCTCTAGTGTCGTATCAATGTCCTTACGCTCACCAGGAAGTGAAGAGAATGGCACTTCTAACCACACAACATCTTTCCCTGGAACTAAAACGCCACTTACCCAGTACGGTGTCCAAGTGTAGTAAAGAATCGGATCGCCTTTTTTGTAACGTGAGATCGTATCAGCGATAATCGCCGCGTAGTTACCTTGGTTGTGTGTTACTGTGCCACGAAGTTTGAAAGCATCCAACTGATGCTCAACAACCATTTCACACCCCCAACCTGGGTTACAACCAGTTAAGTCCGCTTTGCCATCGCCGTTTGCATCGAATAGCTTCGCCAATTTTGGATCTTTTAACTGACCAATGTTAGTGATGTTATATTTTTCCGCGGTTTTCTTATCGATCAAATAACCTTGCGCAGCACCACTTACGTATTGGCCTTTACGGAAGAACTTATCATCACCGCCCGACATCGTGTACTTATCGGCGTGAAGAGGGAACCAACCAACCGCTAAGAAAGTAGCATCACCTTTAGCAATAGAGGTGTAGCCTACGTTGTAGTCCACTTCTTTGGTCGGTTTAACATCGTAACCAAGCTCTTCAAGTGCGCGGTTTACGATCAACGTTTGAAATGTTTCTTCTGCAACGGTTGATTGAACAGGCTGAACAGTGACACCTTCACCCGGTAGTTCACTTGCCACACCATAAGTTGAAAATGCGATAGTACTTAGAGCTCCAACAGAGAGCGCTTTCTTCCATGAATTATTCATTGATGTTTCTCCTAAGTTTTAGATCGTCTTGGTTCGTCTTTGTTTTCAGTTTTAATAGGTATGAAACAGGACCTGTGTGATACCAGCGAAGTTTAGTGTTGCCCGCATTAACCCCTAACACCTGGGTGATACGGTCTAACAAAATCGCAAGAATAACGATGCCTAAGCCACCAACGGCAGCAAGACCCATATCAAGTCGGCCAATACCACGAAGTACCATTTGGCCTAAGCCGCCAACAGCAATCATTGAAGCAATCACTACCATAGAAAGTGACAGCATTAAGGTTTGGTTTACACCTGCCATGATAGTTGGTAACGCCAACGGTAACTGGATGCGATAAAGCATCTGTTTTTTGTTTGCCCCGAAAGAGTGGCCAGCTTCGATAAGCTCTTCAGGTACTTGCTGAATACCTAAAATAGTCAGGCGCACAACGGGAGGCAGGGCGAAAATGATCGTTACTACTACGCCAGGAACGTTACCAATACCAAACAACATAACAATTGGCACAAGGTAAACGAACGCGGGAGTCGTTTGCATTGCATCTAATATTGGCCTAACAAATTTGGCAGCGGTTTGGCTCCTTGCCAACCATATCCCCATTGGTAGCCCTATAAGCAAACAGAAGAAAACGGCGGTTAACACCAGTGCTAGCGTTGTCATCGCTTGTGACCACGCACCAATTAGGCCGATGAAAACAAGGGATACAAGAGTAGAAAAACCAAGTTTTACATTGGAAAACTGCCACGCTAGCAAAAATAAAATGAGTACCATTATAGGCGCAGGTGTAGACACCAAAGCAGTTTCAAACGACGTTAGAATAAAGTCGATTGGAACTCGTATTGCTTGGAAAACAGGTCGACCATGTTCCACCAGCCAGTTCAAACCGGATTCTACCCAGCTATCGAGGGGTAAAACCGCATCTTGGAATGGGTTCATAATATCGAATGGCGCTTGCTCTACAGTTTCTGAGTTGAGCCAATCATTACTTGGCGCGGCCTCTGTACCTTGCGACCAAGGATCATCTTGCGCAGGAGCAGTATTTGACCAGGGATCATTGTTAGTTTGCTCTGAAGACATCGTGTTAATCCTTATCTAGTGTTTGTAGAAGACGTGATTTAGTCACGACACCAAAGTAAGTTCCTTGCTCATCTACGACAGGCACGGCATAAGGAACACCAGCAACCAGACCCAAAATGTCATTAATTGACTGATCAGGCTGAAGAGTAACTTCATCCGGTAATTGAGCACTGGCTAACGAACGGTTTTCTTTATGAGCCAAACGTAGTGAATCAAGAGATACGATGCCGGAATATCGGCTAGATTTATCGACGACAATACCGTAATCACGGTCGTGATCCATCAGAATCTGCATCGCAGAGCCTGGACCGTCATTTTCCGATTTCTTAAAAACAGCCGCTGGCTTCTTGCGCGCGATATCTTTTGCTGTCAAGACACTTGCGATGTTTACGCCGCGGAAAAAGGCTTCGACATAATCATTTGCTGGACTGTGTAATATTTCATCAGGTGTACCAACCTGAACAACCTCACCGTTTTGCATGATGGCGATACGGTCGCCAATGCGCATTGCTTCATCCAAATCATGAGAAATGAAGACAATTGTGCGTTTGTCATCGTTCTGTAGACGAATAAGCTCATCTTGCATCTCAGAACGGATCAATGGGTCTAAAGCGGAAAACGCCTCGTCCATTAATAGGATGTCAGGATCACAGGCTAACGCTCTCGCTAAACCAACGCGCTGTTTCATACCACCGGATAATTCGTCAGGGAAAGATTCTGCATAAGGGTCTAAACCCACTCTTTCTAAGGCGGAAAGGGCACTTTTCTGACGCTCATTAACATCGATGCCGGCAAGTTCTAAACCAAAGGCGGCATTTTCAATCACCGTCATGTGTGGCATGAGTGCGAAACTTTGAAACACCATTGAGATATTATTACGACGAACTTCTCGAAGTTCATTCTCGGAGATGTGGGCGATATCTCTTCCTTTGAGATAAACACTACCTTTAGTCGGCTCAATGAGCCGGTTAAGAAGTCGAACAAGGGTGGATTTCCCGGAGCCAGAAAGGCCCATGATTACGAAAATTTCCCCTTCATTTATGGTGAGAGATACATCGTTTACGCCGACTGTTAAACCTGTCTGTTCAAAAATACCGTCTTTATCGACGCCTTTGTCGATAAGCGAGAAGGCTCTCTCTGGGTCTTCTCCAAACACTTTATACAGTCCCTTAACTTCCAGTATGGGATCCATGTTATCTGTCCTTTTTCGTGTGTTTATAACTGTTTAACGATTTGTACTCTAATTAATTTTAGTTCAACTTTCAACGAAAGGGGGTTGGTTAACTAGTTCTGCCGTGCATAGAGAATTCGTTGAGCAAGGTATGTTCAATTCTTGTTTTTTATATTTAAAACAATTGCTTGTGATGTGTTTTTATCCGCCATAACGTTGCCCTGACGTAGGGTTGAATTTATTTTGAATTTTTTTGTACATTTCAACTCAACTCGCTTGCATAGATATAAGCTGTGATAGCTTAGAGCTCTACATATAAAAAGGTTAGAGCTCTAATTTTTGGTTAAGGCTTGGTCCTGTGAAATCGGTTAGGTACTGTTATCCTTAGATTTATTTATTGCTTGATTTCACTCAGGGTGATATTTATCGCTGTAGTTTAGGCAACGTATGGAATAAAAAATGGAAGCCGAACAGTTAGAAGTGCTCAATTTCATTAGCCAGTACCCACCTTTTGATGACCTACCTGAAGAGCAGCTTAGAAAAATTGCTCTCAATGCCGAGGTTGCATACTTTCGGCAAGGAACAAAAATCCTTAACTTCGGAGATACGATCCGCGACTTGTATATGGTGAGAAGTGGGGCGGTAGAGATTTATCGACGTAAAGGTGAACTTTACAACAGGATTGATGCTGGTGGACTGTTTGGTCAGATGGGGTTGTTGATGAACAACCGCGTACGTATGCCAGCCAAAGCGATAGAAGACACTCTCGTTTACTGTATTCCGGAAAACATCTTCAATGAACTTTGTGATGAGTTTGAAAACTTTGCGGACTACATGGAACTGGAAGATAGCGCGCGTTTGCGAAGCGCAATATCTAGCCGCTCCGAAAGCAATGACTTTACCACCGCTAAGGCACGTAAAATCTTAGCAAGAGATCCAGTAACTCTGGAGGCAACGGCTTCAATTCAGGAAGCTGCGATACTAATGGCAGAGGAAAATGTCACCTCTCTGCTCATTATTCGCCCGACAGAGGAGCTCACAGAAGAAGATGACGAACAGCTGCTTGGAATTTTGACTGATCGCGATCTTTGCATTCGCGTACTAGCTCAAGGTATTGATACCAATATTCCAGTGAGTGAGGTCATGAGTTATGACGTGGTTTCATTGGATTATAACGCCTATGTGTTTGAGGCCATGTTAACCATGTTGCGTTACAACGTGCATCATTTACCAATTTTAAAAGATAAAAAGCCGATAGGAATTATTGGCATGACGGACATCGTTCGTTACGAATCTCAGAACAGCCTATTGCTAGTGAGCTCTATTTTTCAGCAAACCAGTGTCGAGGATCTCAAGCAGGTTTCTGAACAAGTAAAAGACTGTTTCGTAAGAATGGTCAATGAAGATGCCAACGCGCACATGATTGGTCGAGCCATGTCGGTTATAGGCAGTAGTTTCAAACAACGCCTCGCTGAATTAGCTGAGCAAGAGTTCGGCCCAGCGCCCATTCCTTATTGTTTAGTCGCAATGGGTTCAATGGCGAGGGATGAGCAGCTAATTGTAACGGATCAAGATAACGCGCTTATTCTCGATAACAGTTATGACGTTGAGATTCACGGAGAGTACTTTGAAAAGTTTGCTAAATTTGTTTGTGATGGTTTAGCGGCATGCGGCTATGCTTATTGTACTGGAGACATTATGGCTACCAACCCAGAATGGCGAAAAACTCGTGCAGAATGGGAAGAATGCTTTGGAAACTGGATAGACAATCCAACCCCTGAGAGGTTGTTAAATAGTAATATCTTTTTTGATCTCCTCGGTGTGCATGGGCGAGTGAAATGGGCGGAGCAATTAAGCAGCTTTATTGTGAGACGAGCGAAAAGAAATAACCGCTTTCTTGCTTGTATGGCGTACAACGCAATACGTAGGACGCCTCCACTGGGCTTTTTCAAAGACTTTGTGATGGAGAAAGATGGTCGTCATCGCAACTCGATTAACTTGAAGCGAAGGGGGACGGCTCCGTTGGCCGATTTAATACGGGTGCATTCTCTGGCAATCGGTTCCCGATCGCAAAACTCTTTCGACCGTTTAGATGACATTAATGATGCTGGCATTTTACCGAAAGGTCGAGGTTTGGATTTAAGGGATGCGATGGAGCTAATCTACATGGTTCGAATTCGTCACCAAGCCCTTGATATAGAAAATGGAGAAGAGCCAGACAACAATATTGAGCCGGAGAACATGTCTGAATTTGAACGTCGAAACTTAAAAGCAGCATTTCAAATTCTAAGTAACGCTCAGAACTTCATTAAGTTTCGATACCAGAGAAGTAGCAAATAATGTGGTTCTCAAAAAAAGTAGAAAAAGAACAGCCGTTGTTGGATACATCCCAGACGCCAGAGTGGTCAATGTTGTTCAAACAACTCGCTAAAGAAGCGAAAGACGAGAGGCTCAAACGCTACTATTCGGCACCGATGGTTAATGGGGAAACACCAATTGAACAAGTGCCATTTGTCTCGGTAGACTTTGAGACAACAGGATTGAACTCGGAAGAGGATGTCATTCTCACGATCGGACTTGTCCCGTTTACTATTGATCGTGTTCAATGTAATGGCTCTGCTCATTGGGTCGTTAACCCAAACAGAGAGTTAAACCACGAGTCTGTCATTATTCACGGTATCACTGACTCTGAGGTTAAAAACGCGCCGCAGCTGTCTCAGATCTTGGGTGAAATATTGGATGCGTTGTCAGGCAAAGTGGTACTTGTTCACTACAAGAACATTGAAAGGCAGTTCTTTAATAACGCCTTGCTAAATAGCATCGGAGAGGGGATACAGTTTCCTGTTGTTGATACGTTAGATATTGAGTATGCGATACAACGCCGTGAATGCAGAGGTTTTATCAATAAGTTGAAAGGCAAGAAACCCGGTTCTGTACGATTAGGGCACGCTCGTGAAAGATATGGCCTCCCTGCTTATCAACCTCACCATGCCCTGACGGATGCGTTAGCAACTGCGGAGCTGTTTCAAGCACAACTGCAGTATCACTTTAATCGAAACATGCCAATATCTTCGGTTTGGCAATAGGCGTTATTTATGGTGAAAACAATAAAATGCAATGAGAGATAGGGGGCTTTAAGATTATGATGGCGGATTGAGTAACCGCTTATAAGAACAATGTTTTATGAACATGTGCTTGGTAGTGATGAAGACGTTTCATTACTCGAACTCCGACGAAAGTAATTTAAACTTGGTCACGTATTTTTAAGGAGATTATCCGTGAGCACCGATAATAACGGTGGCATTCAACGCCCCGATGGAAAAGTAAACGCAATAGATACTGACTATCAAATTGGTCAGGATAACGTTGCGCTAAAGGTAGGCCCATTTGGCCTTGATATTCATAACCGTGTTTTTGCAATTTCTGGCTTAGCAATCGTCATGTTTGTTGTGATAACACTATTATTCCGAGAACAGGTAGAGCCGTTTTTTGCAGACCTACGAGCGGGTTTGTTGCACAATTTAGACTGGTTTTTTCTCGCTTCAGGTAATATTTTTGTCATTGTCTGTGTCGGATTGATCTTCACACCATTAGGCCGTGTACGAATCGGTGGTACTGAAGCAACACCGGATTACTCCTATGCTGGATGGTTGGCAATGCTATTTGCTGCGGGTATGGGCATTGGTCTCGTATTCTTCGGTGTATCAGAACCGATGTCCCATTTTAGTTCTGCGATTGGTGGCGTGAGCGTTGAGAATGGTGTACGTACTGACTGGGCACCGCTAGGTGGTGCAGAGGGCGATGCAACTGCAGCTTCGGCATTAGGGATGGCTGCGACGATTTACCACTGGGCACTTCATCCGTGGTCAATATACGCGCTCTTGGCTCTTGGGCTGGCTATCTTTTCATTTAACAAAGGTTTGCCACTCACCATGCGCTCAATTTTTTACCCTTTGTTTGGTGAGCGTGTATGGGGTTGGACTGGTCATATTATCGATATTCTTGCAGTTGTAGCGACGGTTTTTGGTTTAGCAACATCGTTAGGCTACGGTGCGTCTCAAGCCGCAACGGGTTTGAACTTCCTGTTTGATGTCCCAATGACCAATACCACGCAGGTTATATTGATTATTGGTATTACTGCGCTCGCTTTAATCTCTGTTGTGGCTGGACTCGATAAGGGCGTGAAAATCTTATCTGAAATCAACATGGGTCTTGCAGCGCTGCTATTGCTATTTGTTATTGTTGTTGGCCCGACGATTGCGATTTTAACTGGTTTCTTCGAGAACATCGTTTCCTATGTAGCTAATATCCCTGCCTTATCTATGCCATTTGGACGAGAGGATGTGAATTACTCTCAAGGCTGGACGGCGTTTTACTGGGCGTGGTGGATTTCTTGGTCACCATTTGTGGGTATGTTCATCGCACGTGTGTCTCGCGGTCGTTCAGTTCGTGAGTTTATTATTTGCGTTATTCTTATCCCATCTTCAGTTTGTGTGTTATGGATGACGGCTTTTGGCGGTAACGCAATTAGCCAATACGTTAATGATGGCTACGAGGCGGTGTTTAACGCAGAACTGCCTTTAAAACTTTTTGCCATGTTAGATGTTATGCCATTGGCTGAGATAACATCTTTTGTCGGCATTATCTTAGTCGTGGTGTTCTTCATTACCTCTTCTGACTCAGGATCACTGGTTATTGATACTATTGCTGCGGGCGGTAAGGTCGATGCACCAACGCCACAACGCGTGTTCTGGTGTACGTTTGAAGGTTTGGTTGCGATTGCATTGATGTTGGGTGGTGGTCTAGCTGCTGCTCAAGCAATGGCGGTGACGACTGGTTTACCATTTACTATTGTTTTGCTTGTTGCAACGGTATCTTTGATAAAAGGTTTGATGGATGAACCTCGTCCAAAGGCGGTTTCTAAGAAATCAAAATAACTAGTATCAGCAGTTAAATTATTGATAAAAGCGGTATGCGAAAGCATGCCGCTTTTTTTTGGATTTCTATTTTTCTCTGAGAAATGAACAGCATGGAAAATGGTCTTATTCTGGTTGTTTTTTGTACTGCGCATTTGGGTGACTATTTAATAAATTAGACCTCAAACTATTTTAACTTTTGGTTAATAGGTTTATTTTTGTGATCTAGATCACAAAAATACCGATAAAAAGGCGGATTATTTGATTTTTAGTCGCGAGGGATGCCCATAATAAAAAGGAAATTTAATTAGACCTCAAAGGATATGTATTTTCACATGATCACATCAGCACCTTGGGTCCTTTATCCAGAGATTGGAGAAGACTCAAGTAAAAAATGGATTTTTCGTGAGCCTAAAATCTCTGATGGTGACGACATTTACAGCTTGATTGCAGACTGTCCTCCATTGGACATGAACTCATCTTATTGCAATTTCCTACAGTCTACGCATTTCAGCAAAACCAGTATTTTGGTTGAGCAAAAAGGCGAAATCGCAGGTTTCATTTCCGGTTATCAGAAACCAGACGAGCAAGACGTTTTATTTGTCTGGCAAGTTGCAGTCTCACCTCGCTTTAGAGGTCATGGTTTAGCATTCCGCATGTTGAAAGAACTTCTCACCCGAGAGGAATTAGGCGGTGTTAAATCGGTAGAAACTACCATCACGGAAGATAATAAAGCCTCTTGGGCACTGTTCAAAAAGTTAGATGCGATGAACGGCAATTCTGGCCAAGTAAGCACATTTTTGGATGAAGAAGCCCACTTTAAAGGCAAACACGATACAGAATATTTGTATCGCATTCCTCTCAAATAATCCTCAAACAATAGGAATTAAAAACGGTCTCATCATGGATATTTTCAAAAAGCAGGAATCCAACGTACGCTCATATTCAAACAATTTCCCGGTCGTTTTTCGTAAAGCGAAAGGCTGCTGGCTAGAAACAGAACAAGGTGAACGATACTTAGACTTCCTTGCTGGAGCGGGATCTCTAAATTACGGCCATAACAATCCAGTACTAAAACAAGCGTTGCTTGAGTACATTGAAATGGACGGTATTACTCACGGTTTGGATATGCACTCAGAAGCGAAAGCATCGTTTCTGGAAGCGTTGGATACTTACATCCTTAAACCAAGAAACTTGGATTACAAGGTTCAGTTTACGGGCCCAACAGGTACTAACGCTGTTGAGGCGGCATTGAAGCTGGCTAAAAAAGTAAAAGGCCGCGACAGCGTCGTTGCGTTTACTAACGGTTTCCATGGTTGTACTGCTGGCGCACTGGCTGCAACGGGTAACCAGCATCACAGACAAGGTAACGGTTCTAGTCTAAGTAACGTCACTCGTATTCCATTTGAAGGTTACGCTGGCGTAGATGGTCTCGCGCTGTTCGAAACCATGCTAAATGATAACTCTGCAGGTATGGATAAACCAGCCGCTGTACTTCTTGAAACTGTGCAGGGTGAAGGTGGTTTAAATGCTGCTTCAAACGAGTGGTTACAACGTTTGAGCAAAATCTGTAAAGCCAATGACATTCTTGTGATTGTCGATGACATTCAAGCAGGTTGTGGACGTACCGGTACTTTCTTTAGTTTCGAGCCGTCTGGTATCCAACCGGATATCGTGACGCTATCGAAGTCGATCGGTGGTTACGGTTTGCCGATGGCTGTCGTATTACTTAAGCCTGAGCTTGACCAGTGGAAGCCAGGCGAGCATAACGGTACGTTCCGTGGCAATAATCACGCCTTTATTACTGCTGCAAAAGCACTAGAAATTTACTGGGCAAACGATGATTTTGAAACACACATCAAGCAGTGTTCAGACAAGGTAAGTGCAGTGATTGACCGTTGTGTTCGTCGCTTTCCACAAATGTTTGTGCAGAAAAAAGGCCGCGGCATGATGGTTGGTATTGAATGTATCAATGGTGACATGGCATCTGAAATTGCGAAAAACTGTTTCGAGAATGGAATGGTGATAGAGACAGCGGGTCCAGACGATGAAGTTGTGAAGTTCTTCTGTCCACTAACCATCAGCGAATCAGAGCTAGATCAAGGACTAAGCATCTTTGAAAATGCAGTAGAGACTATCGCTGCGAAACATTTCAAACAAGCATCTTAATAAGGATTTTAATTATGATCGTCAGAACTCTAGATGAATGCCGCAACAGCGAACGACGTGTTGTTTCAGATAACTGGGAAAGTGTCCGCATGTTGTTGAAAGACGACAACATGGGTTTCTCTTTCCATATCACAACGATTTATGAAGATACAGAAACTCATATTCACTATCAAAACCACCTTGAATCGGTGTTTTGTATGAGTGGTGAAGGTGAGATTGAAGTTGTAGGTGGAGAAACGTACCCAATCAAACCAGGTACATTATACATCCTTGATAAACACGATGAGCACTACTTGAGAGCTTATAAGAATAAAGAAATGGTAATGGCGTGTGTGTTTAACCCACCGATTACTGGCGCTGAAGTGCACGATGAAAACGGTGTTTATCCTCTCGTTGACTAAAAGATGATGGTGGGGTGCTTTGCCACCCCACACTTTACTATCTCTTCTTTTTTCTTTTTAAAGTTACCAATCAAAAAAGGCTTATCATGACATTTACCGTAGAAAAAATCGGCGGTACATCAATGACAGCATTTGATGCTGTTCTCGACAATATTATTCTTCGTCCCAAAACACCATACAATCGTATTTTTGTCGTATCTGCATACGGTGGTATGACCGATGCGCTGCTCGAGTGTAAAAAAACCAGTAAACCAGGCGTTTATCAGCTTATCGCGAAACGCGACGACAAATGGGAAGAAGCGTTAGCGTACGTTGAAAGCCGTATGTTGCTGACCAATGAAAATATTTTTGCGGACCCAATGAATCGTATCCGTGCGGATAAATTCATTCGCTCCCGCATTGCTGAAGCGAAAAACTGTATCGCGAATATTTTAGAAACCTGTCAGTACGGTCAATTTTCGTTGCGCCAGTACTTGCCTCAAATTCGAGAGTTTCTCTCGTCTATCGGTGAGGCACATAGTGCTTACAACACAGCACTAAAACTAAAAAATATGGGTATTAACGCTAAGTTCGTTGACCTGTCTGGTTGGGATAATCAAGCGCCAAGAAGCCTTGATGAGTCGATCAGTGACGCGTTTGCTGATATCGATGTATCAAAAGAACTGCCAATCGTGACAGGTTATGCTTACTGTAAAGAGGGCCTAATGCACACTTATGACCGAGGTTATAGTGAGATGACATTTAGCCGAATTGCAGCAATAACAAAAGCGGATTTAGCAGTAATTCACAAAGAGTACCACTTGAGCTCAGCAGATCCACGCGTTGTTGGCCCTGAAAAAGTATTACCAATTGGTAGTACAAACTATGACGTAGCAGACCAACTTGCCAACCTTGGCATGGAAGCGATTCACCCCAATGCCGCTGCGGGTTTACGTGAAAGTGGTATTGAGCTACAGATTAAAAATACATTCGAACCTGAACACGAAGGTACTTTGATCTCTTCAAGCTACCGCCCAGAAGAAGACAAAGTCGAGATCATCGCAGGTAAAGAAAAAGTATTTGCACTGCATTTGTTTGACCAAGCAATGGTGGGAAAAGCCGATAACGTTAGTTACGAATTGATGGAAATCATCTCAGATGCTCGTGTAAGTTTGGTTGGTAAAGAGATGAACGCTAACTCTATTACTTACTATCTAGGTGGCAGTTCTGATAGCTTAAACAAAGTATTGTATAAAGCCGAGAAACGTTATCCGAATGCCTCGATTAAAGGCCGTATGGTCGCGCTTATCTCAGCCATTGGTTCTCAAATTGATACCAACAAGACGTTGGCAAAAGGTGTACTTGCATTGATGAATAATGGCGTTACGCCAGTTGCACTGCACTCATCGTTGAGAAATGTAAATGTTCAATTTGTTGTCGGTGATAAGGAATACCAGCACGCGATTTGCGCATTGCATGATGAGTTTTTCCAAAGTAGCAGTTTAGCTAAATCGGTTAATGTGGCTTAGTTTATCCACGGTTAAAATACAAAGGAGAGCAGGTTAGCTCTCCTTTTTTGTTTTTCAGTTTGTACTCACAATGCCCGCTTTTTATAGGCTAAACAGACGATTTAAGTAAGTTCCTATGTGGCGATACACATAAGCCAGCAGAATGGTCTGCTGGCTTAATGTTACTGATTAACTAACGTTAACTTAGTTTACTTAAACTTGCTGATTTCTTGTTCAACTTTGTCTAGTTGCTGCAGCTTCTCTTGCATTTTTAGAGAGTCGTAGTTTAGTGAAGCAGGGTTCATCGCTGTGCCACGTTGCATTGGGTATTCTGGAAGTGTTTTAAAGAACTCTCCCACAACGTCTTGTACAGGTACAAATAGCCACATGTTGTCAGCCATCCAACGCAAGTACATTTGTGATTCGCTTGGGCCTTTTTCGAATGGGTCAGCGCGTAGGTGGATGATTTTAGGCCAGTTCGGAGCAAAACGAACTGCGTTACTTAGGTTCCCTTCAAGCGTTGCAAAGTGAAGTTTCCAGTCATTCCAGCGGACAGCGTTTAATTCACCATTAGACGTAAAGTAAAGCAGCGACTCACGAGGGCCTTTTTCTTCCTTACCTTCAAAGTATGGCATGAAGTTATAACCATCTAAATGTACACGCCATTCTTTGCCATTTGCTTTGTAGCCTTCTGCCAGTTTTTCTTTTACATCAGGTACGCCAGCAGCTGCCAATAATGTAGGCAACCAGTCTTGGTGCGCCATCATTTCATTGATCTTGGTTCCTGGTTTAATGACGCCTGGCCAACGAACCAGTTGAGGAACACGCATACCGCCTTCCCAAGTTGTACCTTTTTCACCATGGAATGGTGTTGCCCCACCATCTGGCCAAGTCATGGTTTCTGCGCCGTTGTCCGTTGAGTAGATAACGATAGTGTTGTCTGCAACACCTAGCTCATCCAGCTTGTCGAGTAAAACACCTACATGATCATCATGTTCCAGCATACCATCGGCATAAATGCTTACACCTGATTTACCTTGGTATTTTTCCTGCAAGCGAGTCCAAACGTGCATACGAGTGGCGTTATGCCAAATAAAGAAGGGTTTATCCGCCTTAACTGCTTTTTCCATAAATGCCAAAGAGCTCTCTAGGAACTCTTCATCTGCGTGCTCCATACGTTTTCGTGTCATCGGGCCAGTGTCTTCAATCTTACCGTCGGCATAAGACTTAATGACACCACGAGGGCCATAGTTTTTACGAAACTCTGGGTCTTTAGGGTAGTAATAAGTTTCAGGCTCTTCTTCTGCGTTTAGGTGATATAAGTTACCGAAGAATTCGTCAAAGCCGTGTTTGGTCGGTAAGTGCTTATCTTGGTCACCTAAGTGGTTTTTACCAAATTGACCCGTCATGTAACCTTGTTCTTTTAACAGATCTGCAATGGTTGGCGCCCAATCAGGTATACCGTGGTCAGAGCCTGGCATACCAATTGTTAACAAACCCGTACGAAATGGCTCTTCACCTGTAATAAAGGCCGCGCGACCAGCAGTACAAGACTGTTGTCCGTAGTGATCTGTGAACAACGCGCCTTCATTCGCTATACGGTCGATGTTTGGCGTTTTGTAACTCATCATACCTTGGTTGTATGCGCTGATATTCCAGTAGCCGATATCGTCACCAAAAATTGCCAGAATATTCGGTTTGTCGGCTGCCATAGCGGCACTGGACGCCGCTAACAGTCCTGCGCCTACAGCGATTTTGCTCAATTGATTTGCCATAAAAACTCCAGATTGTTGAGAGTAAAGATAAGCACAAGTGAGCCTTATGCTTAGTTGCTGCATAAGTTAATGATGTATATAGAAAAATCCTCTTATACTCGATATAACCATAAGTTATTGCTAGGTTGTAACCATTTGTTAATTAAAAAGAAATAGGATTGTTCTGTTAGTTTGTAGAGATTCGTAAAGTAGATTTAGATCACTTAAGAGCCTTATTTTTATTGCGTAGTAGAAGAGGGGATGGAAATGAAAAACAATAGGATGCTCGCTTGTTTTACGGTCCTAAAGCAATACTAAAGTCGTTATGTATTGCTTGTAATTATTTGTATAACCAGTGATTTAGTGTCTATATTGATTTAGGTTGTACATTATAAATATAAGGATATCTATGAGTCAGTGGGCAGGCCGGTTTCGCATTTTATTGCTGGTCAACGTTGTTGTCAGTTTTATGGCTTTTTCTCAAGAGTTATTAACAGAGAAACCAAATATTCCTTCAGGCTTAAATCCAGAATATGCTGGCACACAAGCTTGTATAGATTGCCACCAAAAAGAGGTGGAGGCCTGGAAAGGGTCACATCACGATATGGCCATGAAGCATGCAAGTACAACCTCTGTGCGTGGTGATTTTGATAACCATGTTGTAACGCACAAAGGAATGCCTAATCGTTTTTTTAAAAAAGGCGACGAATTTTGGGTCAATATTCAAGGTGCTGACGGGCAATGGCGTGACTATAAGATCAGCTATACATTTGGCTGGGAGCCATTACAGCAGTACATGGTCGAGTTTGAAGATGGCCGCGTGCAGCTTATTCCTTTTGCTTGGGACACACGAGCTAAAGTTGAAGGGGGACAGCGTTGGTTTCATCTTTATCCAGAAACGACAACAACGGATGAATTCTATTGGACCAATACCGGGCAAAATTGGAACTTCATGTGTGCTGATTGCCATTCAACGAACCTAAAGAAGAATTACGACGCTGACAAAAACACTTACAACAGCTCATGGTCAGAGATTAATGTGGGATGCGAAGCATGCCATGGTCCCGCTAGTCAGCACATAGAACTGGCCAAGAAATACAAAAATGCTGGCACTTCTTTTGAGCATGACAGCCATTATGGCTTTGATCGAAATTTGTCTAAAGCAGTGTCGGATTGGGTGTTTGAGGAAGGCCATAGTACGTTACAGCCGAAATCAATTGAAGCAACCAATCAAGTGCAAACATGCGCTCAATGCCATAGTCGCCGAACCCAGTTAAATGAAACAGGTGATCATGTTAAAGGTTCTTTTTTTGATAAATATCGCTTAAGCCTTATAACACCTGAACTCTACTATCATGATGGACAGATTTACGACGAAGATTATGTTTATGGTTCGTTTCTTCAATCTGAAATGGCAGAGAAGGGGGTCACGTGCACTAATTGCCATGATCCACACACGGCAGAGTTAACGATCCCAGAAGAGGCAGTATGTTCGCAATGCCATATTGCATCGGAATATACACCTGAAAAGCATACCTTTCATAAGGCTGGATCTGAAGCATCGCAATGTACGACTTGTCACATGCCAGAAACGACTTACATGCAAGTCGATCCTCGTAGAGACCACAGTTGGCATATTCCACGACCGGATTTGAGCAAACACATTGGAACGCCCAATGTTTGCATGTCATGCCATGAAGATAAAAGCAATCAATGGGCCGATGAACAGATAGCAGAATGGTACCCGAATTCGAAGTATCGTAATCAACAACATTTTGCTGTCGCATTTTATGCGGATTCAATTGGTCATCAAGGAGCAGCAAATGCGTTGGCATACTCTGCTCAGGATTCGTCTTTAAAAGACATTATTCGCGCCTCAGCCCTGGAGAGAATGGGGGGCAACACTGACCAAAATACAACAGTATCTTTGGCTAGGGCCGTTAAGAATGAGAATGAAATGGTTCGATTAGGGGCAATTTCAGGCTCGTCTGGTTATGAATTTCATGATCGGTGGCGGATTCTAGAGCCATTGCTTGGTGACCCGGTGCTTTCAGTGAGAGCGGAAGCTGCCTCGGTGCTGGTAGCGAACTACGCACAAATGACCCCTTTACAAAAAGATATCATTAAATCGCCTTTAGAAGAGTACATGGAAATTCAAGAGTTTAATGCCGATCGTGGTTTCGGAAGAACCAATTTGGCGAATGTGTACCGCAGCTTAGGTGAAATCGACAAAGCGGCCGAGCTGTATAAACAAGCGATCAGCATCGAACCCTATTTCGAAAATAGCTACGTTAACCTAGCAGATTTGTATCGTCACCTAGGTAAAGAAGAAGCTGCGCTCACGGTGCTACAACAAGGGATGAAAGCTCAACCTAAATCCAGCACATTACCATACAGCGCAGGTCTTTCTTTGTTACGTCAAGGCAAAGCCGATGATGCGAAAAAGCTACTTAGACGCGCCGCAGAAGTTGGTGAAACTAATGCGCATTATTGGTACGTGTACGGTCTAGCTTTAGAAAAAAGCGATGTTCTAGAAGCCAGTAAAGCGTTGCATACAGCATTTGAAGTCGGTGGCAATCCACAACACTTGTTTGCTCAATGCGAGGTTCTAGCGAGAAATCATAAAAAAGGTGCTGTCGCTTTTGCTTTCGATAGGTGCATACAAGAGCTTAGTCACTATGCACCTAAACAAGCTATTGATCAGCTTAAAGCCTCTATTGTCGGGGTCAATAGGAGCTAATTACCAAAAGTGGAGCTTTTATCGCTCCACTTTTTTCTTACTTAGTGTAATCAGCGTCTTTCGCTAATCTCAGCCCCATGTCGGACATGATGACTGACTGGCTAGCAAAATCGCGACGATAGTTTTCGGATTCGTCAGCATCATAGGCAAAGCTACCACCTCGTACAGACTTGTGTGCCAGGCTTTCTTTTTCATCTTTTGCGTTTACCGGATTATCACTTGGTGCCGATTTGTAATAGCCTTCATCAAAGGCATCAATAACAAACTCACCAACATTACCCGTCATATCGTATAAGCCAAGCTCATTCGGTTTTTTCTGACCTACCTTGTGTGCTTTATTGTTTGAGTTACTGGCATACCAGGCAACGTCGTTAATATCATCAGACCCCGCGTAAGTGAATCCTTGACTTAGATTCCCCCCTTTCGCTGCAAACTCCCATTCTGCTTCGGTGGGTAAACGATAGTGCTCTCCCGTTTTTTCATTCAATTTCTTTATAAAATAATTGGCTTGTTGCCAGCTAATGTTATTCACGGGCGTATTTGGGTTTCTAAAATAACTCAGAGAAGAGCCTGTAACCGATTCGAATAACTCTTGGGTTACCTCAAATTTTGCCAAATAGAAATCTTCCACGCGAACGGTGCGGGCCGGGCGCTCGGATTTATTTGCTGATGGATTATCCGAGCCCATCGTAAATTGTCCGCCTTCAATAAGAACCATATCTTGATCGATTTTTTGAGCAAGAGGGCTAGGTTGTGTTGTTGCACATCCAGTCATAATTAGCGAAATCGAAATAGCGGCACCAAGGTAAAGAGTATTACTTTTGGAATGCTTCATAGGGGAGCTCCATCAACATTTATGATCAAAGAATTTTATCAGGCAAGTCTATGAAAAACAGTTATACACACTATAACAAGCGCCACGAATAATTGAACATTATCATCACACTAGGCGATTAACTTAATAATTAGTCTTAACGCCGTTGGGCACAGGCTAGCAACTAAGAAGGTGATGAATGCACATAACTCAAGGTCCGCAGTTCAATGGAAAAGCATCCAAGCGATTACATGTCATGGCGAAACCTATCGGTGCAGTGTGCAATATCGATTGCACCTATTGTTACTACCTAAGCAAACAAGATTTACTTGAGTACAAGCCAGGCTGCTCACCAGTCATGGATGAGGAAACGCTCGAGACCTATATCCGTCAATATATAGCGGGACAAAATACACCTGAAATTATTTTCTCTTGGCAGGGTGGTGAGCCGACAATGCTAGGTTTGGATTATTTCAAGACAATTGTTGAGCTACAGAATAAATACCGTCCCGATGGCATTACGATCTCCAATGATCTCCAGACTAATGGCACACTGCTTAACGATGAATGGTGTGAGTTTTTAAAGGCGAACAACTTTCTCGTCGGTTTAAGCATTGATGGCCCAGAAATGATGCATAACGCTTATCGAACAAACCGAGCTGGTAGAGGCACATTCCGGCAAGTCATGAATGCGGTTGAACTATTACATAAGCACGAAGTAAAGTTTGCTACGCTCACTTGTGTTAACAACTTGACCAGCCGTAACCCACTTGAAGTGTACCGATTCTTGCGAGATGAAGTACGCTCCCCTCAAATGCAGTTTATTCCAATAGTTGAGCAGAAAACATTCAGAACAACCGCCCCTCAAACTTGGGAGCCAAACGAGCAACTAAAGCAAGGAGATAAACGGTTGATCCCAGGTCATAAAGATGCCGTTGTTGAGCCTTTTTGCGTTGCGGATGAAGCATGGGGAAATTTTCTGATCGCGATTTTCAATGAATGGGTTTTACACGATATCGGCAACGTGTTTGTGCAGTACTTTGAAGCCAGTATCGAAACCTGGATGGGCAGAAAAAACCCACTGTGTACGTTAGGTGAAATCTGCGGGAAGGGCTTAGCAATGGAGCCTAATGGTGATGTGTTTGCGTGTGATCATTACGTGTACCCAGAATATAAGGTTGGAAACATTCATCACGAAAAGCTCGATACGCTCGCTTATAGCTCTAAGCAGCAGAAATTTGGGTTTGCTAAAAGTCGTACGCTGCCCCAACAGTGCCTTCAATGTGATTATCAATTTGCATGTTTTGGAGAATGTCCGAAAAACCGTTTTATCCGTACTAGGCAAGGTGAGCCTGGTCTTAATTATCTCTGCGCGGGTTGGAAGAAGTTTTTTACCCATGTTGATCAGTCGATGGCGTACATCTTACGAGCGACAGGTAACCCAGTGGTTCACGGTAAATACAGTGACCAGATTCTACGCCAGCAAGCTACTCAAACACAGACTGTGTTTGAAACGAAGTTTTAAGATAGTCACTACGCCTGCTACAGGCCCGGAAATGAAAGAATATAGGTTATTGAATGCAAAAAATTAAGCTGCTCTCTAAATCATTACTCGTGATCTCGATCGGCATTGCTGCGAGTCAAGCAGCAGTGGCACAAGAAACAACATTGCTAGACCCAGATCAAGTATCGCCGACAACGGTTGTCACTCCACAAGAAGCTCAAATGACACCGGCGCAACGAGTCGAAAAGCTGTCTTATGATGTGCAAAATAAAAAGTTGTCTTCAGAAAAACGTATTGATGCTTTACGTGAGTTAGCCAACTATCCAAGCCAAAATGCATTGGTTGCAGTTGCGCGTGGGTTGCAGGATGAAGATGCAGGTATTCGCGAAGCTGCGATTGTGGGAGCACAGCCATATATGATTGAGCACCGTTGGCGTTTGATTTCACCATTATTGAGTGATGACGCCGCCATGGTGCGAATTACAGCAGCGATTAACCTCGTTCGAGATTACGCCAATTTGAGTTCGGAGCAACAGCAGTCACTTGAGGGGCCTGTTTCAGAGCTGACAGCACACTTGTCCAGTAAGAACGATAATGTTTCCAAGTTATTACTTGCAGACGTTTACCGTTGGCATCGTGATTGGGATAAAGCGGCGCTGATATACCCAGAGTTAACTAAGCTTGAGCCAAACAACCCTCAAGTTTGGTTAAGCTACGCAGACAACTTCCGAACGCAACAGCTAGACCAAAAAGCTATCAACGTGCTTGACGAGGGTATCAAGCTAAATTCAGAAGATGCCTCGCTGCATTATTCTAAATCTCTCGCTTTGGTTAGATTAGACAAAAAGAAAGAAGCGGCGTTTGAAATAGACAAAGCTGCGACGATGGCAAAGACGAACAGTTACTTTTGGTACTTAAATGGTGTTCTGCAAGAAGAGTTAGACTTGAAGAAGTCTGTCAACGCTTTTGAGCAAGCGTATTTGATATCCGGTGCTCCAGAACAATTGTATGCCGTGTGTGACATCTATGTTAGATACGGCAACCCTAAAACGGATGACTGCTTAACAGAGCTAACGAAGGTCGCTCCCGACTATGTTATTGAAGAGCTCAATCAGAAAAAGGGACGTAAAAGTGCCTCTACATCAGTTGAAGCCAATGAATTTAAACTCTAATCGTTAAATTCCATGTTCCTATTTCAATAAAATAGTGAACCAATTTAGTGACAGCGTCACTCTTTGGTGGTCGTTGGATATTTCAGTTCAATATGCGCCTGTTTCACTTGAACTATACTTTTGATTGGATTCGCACCTAGCACCTCAATATAAGGAATTAAGATGGCTATAAAGTTAAAGGCGATTGTCTTAGCAACAGGTTTTGCTCTGTCTAGTTACGCTGTTGCTGCTGATATGCAAGATCCACTTCCGTCATGGAACAACACTGACGCTAAGCAAGCTATTATGGCGTTTGTTACGAAAACAACGACCCAAGGTTCGGATTCCTATGTGCCTGAAAGCCAACGAATCGCGACGTTTGATAATGATGGAACACTTTGGGCAGAAAAGCCTGTTTATCTACAGTTGTTTTTTGCGATCGATAGAGTAAAAGAAATGGCCTCTGAGCATCCTGATTGGAAGACAACCGAACCCTTTGCTTCCGCATTAAAAGGTGACATGGAGGGGATTGGTAAACAAGGACTCGAAGGTGTAATGAAGCTTGTTATGGCAACCCATTCTGGAATGTCTACTGAACAGTTTCATCAAGAAGTTAAGGAATGGTTGAAAACGGCTGTCCATCCAACAACGGGTAGACCATACACTGAAATGGTCTATCAACCTATGCTCGAACTGCTCGACTATTTAAGAGCGAACGACTATCAGACCTACATCGTTTCTGGAGGCGGAATTGAATTTATGCGCGTTTGGGCGCCGGAAGTATACGGCATTCCAACGCAAAACATCGTGGGGACGACGTTAAAGGCGGAATATCAAAGTGTTGATGGAAAACCTACCATCCAACGCATGCCGGAAATAGACTTTGTCAATGACAAAGCAATAAAGCCTGTGACGATTCAAAACTTCATTGGCAAACGTCCGGTCATGGCGTTTGGTAATTCTGATGGTGATTTACAGATGTTAGAGTGGACGAAAGCAGGTTCAGGTCCAAGATTTTCTGCGATTATCCATCACACGGATGACAAGCGTGAATGGGCGTATGATAAAGATTCTCATGTTGGTAAGTTAGATAAATCGTTTAAAGTAGGTGAAGAGCAAGGTTGGCTATTTGTCGATATGAAACAAGATTGGAATCAAGTGTTTAAAGAGAGCACTAAATGATAATCTTTGTTTGACCATAACTTGCTGCAACCAAACAATTGCAACGAAATAAAAGGCCTCACAATTGAGGCCTTAGTTAATTCCACAATAGCTTCGATACCTAGGGTCTAGTTTCTAGGTTGCTGTGTCATTGTTTCTACCACTTTTTCAATACTTAACGAGCTACCTTTCGTTGCAGGGAACTCCTTAAATGTCTCTAGGAACTTACGCACGATAGCTTGAGCAGGAACGAACATCCACATTTGATCAGCGTAAAAATGTCTGACGTAAAGTGCTGCATCTGGACCGACCTCAAATGGATCCATACGAAGGTTTACAATCAAAGGCCAACTAGGTGTTTTGCGGTATGCCTCATTAATGGCACCCTCCATAACACTGAAGTGGATCTTCCAGTCTTTATAACGAACGGCGTTTAAATTACCACCAGCATCGAAGTAAAAGATTTCTTTGCGTGCGCCTTCATCAGCTTTACCAGTCAGCAGATCAAGTTGGTTGTAGCCATCTAAATGTGCTTTAAAGGTTTTGCCCGCTGCTTTATGACCCTTCAATAGTTTTTCTTTCACATCAGGTTCGCCCACAGCTGCTAGTAGAGTTGGCATCCAGTCTTCTTGTGAAAAGATATCGTTGATAACCGTTCCTGGTTTAATGTTTCCAGGCCAGCGTACCATCATCGGAACGCGGAATCCGCCTTCCCAAGTCGTACCTTTTTCGCCCTTGAACGGTGTAGTACCACCATCTGGCCAGGTAAATTTCTCAGCGCCATTATCAGTACTAAAAACAACAATGGTGTTATCTGCTACGCCTAGCTCTTCAAGTTTATCAAGCATGACACCTACTTGATCATCTAGGTCCATCATGCCATCGGCGTATAAGCCGTAACCTGACTTCCCTTGATATTCTTCACTCAAATGTGTCCAGACGTGCATACGGGTTGAGTTATGCCAAATAAAGAATGGTTTGTCTTCTTTTACTGCTTTTTCCATAAATGCCAAGCTAGCATCCATGAACTCTCGGTCTACGTTTTCCATACGCTTACGAGTAAGGGGACCTGTGTCCTCGATTTTGCCATCCGCAGTCGCCTTCAACACGCCTCGAGGTCCGAATTTTTTACGAAACTCTGGATCTTTTGGATAAAACTCAGACTCAGGCTCTTCTTCCGCGTTTAAATGGTATAGGTTACCAAAGAACTCATCAAACCCATGGTTAGTTGGTAGGTGCTCATCTTGATCACCAAGGTGGTTTTTACCAAACTGACCAGACACATAGCCGTGATTTTTAAGTAACTCTGCGATAGTAGGATCTTTCGATTGAATACCCTCTTTTGCGCCGGGCATACCAATAGTCAATAGACCGGTACGAAACGGATGTTGACCCAGAATAAATGAGGCTCGTCCGGCAGTACAACTCTGTTGTGCGTAAGCGTCTGTGAAAATGGCACCTTCATTGGCGATTTTATCAATGTTAGGAGTCTTCCCTCCCATCATACCATTGTGATACGCACTAATGTTGTATACACCTACATCGTCACCCCAGAACACAAGGATGTTGGGCTTATCGGCAGCAAAGGCTGTGGACGCAGCTAATGTACCGACCAATGCCATTACCTTTTTAATCGAGTTTCGCATGAAAATCCTCCGCGATAAATGAATCCATTATCGTTATATAACGTTACTAATTGTGTTCATCATGGCGAAGTCGAGTGAGATGACACCAAATGAGACAATGTAGTTAGTTGAATATAGTAGAGGTTTTTTGTTGCTTCCAAGTAATCCCTGTTTTTCAAAAATGTTAATTAACATGAACTAGACTTTAGTGTGTTTTAAGTGTGATAAGACGCACTTACAGGATTGAATTTCAATGAAAGGCGACACTATGAAAAATAAACTAGCAACTATCCTGTTTCTATGTATCCCGTTAGAAGTGGTTGCGGAAGAGACACCAAATGTCGTGGTAATGTTGGTTGATAACCTTGGGTGGGGAGAACTAAGTTCCTATGGGAGTACCAGAGGTGTTGAAACTAAAAACTTAGATCAACTTGCTAGAGAAGGTGTACGCCTTACTAATTTTAATGTGGAACCGCAATGCACGCCAACTCGCTCCTCATTCATGACGGGGAGGCGAGCGCTTAGGTCTGGGACAGATAAGGTTGTTTGGGGAGTGCCTTACGGTATGGTGAACTGGGAGATAACCATTGCAGAGAAGTTTAAGGAACAAGGATATAACACGAGCCTTTACGGGAAATGGCATTTGGGAGACCAAAAAGGGCGCTTTCCAACGGATCAAGGCTTTGATGAATGGTATGGCATTGCAAATACGACGGATGAGTCAGAATATAGCTCTCAACCCGGTTATAAAGCTATATTACCTAAACCTCAAATCCTTTCAGCTAGAGCAGGGCAGGATCCTAAAGGGGTCAAAGAATATAATTTGGACTCACGTAGAACGATTGACAGTGAGCTAGTTGAACATGCCACAGATTTTATAAATCGAAATGTGAAAGAGAATAAGCCATTTTTCTCTGTAATTACTTTTACTCAACCACATTTACCGACGCTACCTCATCCTGATTTTATTGGTAAAACAGGCAAAGGAAATTACTCAGATGTGTTAGCTGAGATAGATTTTCGAGCTGGGCAAGTTATTGGTGCAATAGAAAAAGCAGGAATTAAAGACAATACACTAGTGATTTGGTTTTCTGACAACGGTCCAGAGTGGCATATGCCATACCAAGGCTCTAGCGGGCCATGGCGTGGTGCGTACTTTACGGCTCTTGAAGGCTCTCTCCGAACACCATTTATTGCCTCTTGGCCTAACCACATCAAACCGGGCAGAGTGAGTGATGAAATTATCCATGTTGTGGATCTATTTGCCTCACTTTCTCATGTCGGTGGATACAAATTACCAAGCGATAGAACAATAGATAGTATTGATCAGTGGGCCTTTTTAAAGGGAGATAGTGAAAAGTCTAATCGAGATGGTTTCATCGTTAACAATGGATCTGAAACCTACGCTTATAAGTGGGAAAATTACAAGATGCACTTTATTGATCAAGATATCATGCCGGAGAAAGGGCGCCCATTACAGATCCCTGAAATATACAATTTGATTGATGACCCTAAAGAGGAGTTTGATTTAAGAAATAATGCCACATGGTTATTTCCTATCATGATAGGAAAGAGAGTAAAGTTTGAATCTTCCGTTTCAACAAGCTGCGATACGATTCCTTTCCCTGCTCCATTTGGATATGAGCCCGATTGTAGCAAGGGGAATTTCAATCAATTTCCAGTGGATGGGTTACGCCAGAAGTAGTTTATCCCAATGGCTCTTTCTCGCATACATGAGGTATGTTTTTGGTTCAATATCTCATTAGAGCCATTTAGGGCCATGTTTTTTCTAGTTTCATTTGAACAGTCATATTCGTCGACCATACTTAAAGTTCGTTGTTTCATATGGGGCGAATTATGCAGCCAATACTCTACATTCAAATCGGTAATGTTCTTTGGGCGGTTTTAAGTGACGGTTCTTGGATCCAAATGTTGCCCAACGAACAATTAGTTCCAGAAGTAGAGGTGGTTGTTCTTAATACTGACATTCTCGATATTGCATTTAATGAAGATACAACAAGTGAGGATGAATCGAGTTCGAATGATCTTTTAATTGCATCTCAAAACGGTATTGAATCCACTTTTAATCAGAGCGTTCGAGATTTTAGTGAGTCTTCTGGTGGGTTAAGTTTTGTTGCCTATATTCGCGCTGTTTTACCTGAGCAACTCGTTTCTAATGGCTATGTTACTAGGCCAGCAGTGCAAGAAAGAGAGAACCCAACTTCTGAGACTCAGGCTCCTGAGCGGTTGAATCCCGATGCTATATTAACGGTGGATATTCTTGATGGCGGCGATGGATACGAAAACCAGTTTGAAGTTCCTAGTGTCACGATTCAAGGTGACGCACTCAAGATAAGCGATGAGTGGCT